>JBJXDX010000110.1:0-40844 GCA_046154585.1 Hyphomicrobiaceae bacterium
GAAGCGCGGGCTGATCCTATCGCCAGACATAGTGCCGTCCTATCGCTTGCTCGCTCAGGTCGGCACCAGTCGTAGCTATGCGCAATCTATCGCCAAGGCGGTCCTCACCGGAGCCTTACGCTTCTCCGGGCGCTGGACACGAAGCAGTGGGCGCACGCCGCGATGGCGCTGATCGCCCTTCTCCTCACGGGCACCTATTCCGTCTCCGCCGCGCTGGGCTCAGCAATGGGAGGCCGGGAGAACGCCGCGTTCGAAGAGAAGTCTGCAGCGGACGGCCGCATCAAGGCACAGTCGACCTACGATCGCGCCGGGACAGCTCTGGAGGCACTGGCACAGGCACGACCCAGCGCAGAGCTGGACCTGCTCATCGGGCCGGCTCGAGAAGAGTTAGCGCGCCTTGCGCCGGCTCGCCCTCCTGCCGAGCTTCAGGCCCTCATCGACGGCGTGAAGGCAGATCCCCGATCTGGCGACTGCGTAGCGATCCAAGGCTCGAGCCGGATGCGTTGCCCCAAGATCGCGGAATGGAAGGCGGAAAAGGCCCGCAGCGAGACTCGTCAGAAGCTCGCGGCCGATCTGTCCACTTGGATTGATGAAAAGGCCCGCGCCGAACAACGGGAAGCCTCAAATCCGAGATGGACACCGCAGGGGGCGAACTGAGCCGTCTCGGACCCGCGAAGCTCGTCAATTCAGATGCCGCCGCTTTGGCATCCTATCTGAGCGCAATCGGGATCAACACGAGCGCCGAGCGCATGAATAAGTTGCTGGTGCTCCTCGCCGTCTTGGTAATCGAATGCGGAGGCGGGCTCGCCTTTGCCGTCGGGACAAGCCTATCGGCTCCGGACCGCTCGCATGGGGCGTCCCCGGACCGCGCGATTGGACCGTCCCCGTCCCAGGCCCATATGACGGCCTACACCCCACCGGAAACCGGATTTGCGCCAACTATTACGCATTTTCCGGTTTCCGGTCCGCCAGCACCTAGAAAGGATGGACCGGAGGGGACCAGCCACCAGCGATTTTTCGAACTGCTCCGGGACCGCGGCGGACAGATCGTATTGGGACAGCGCGCGCTGGCCGATGCGCTGGGAATTTCGAAGACACACGTGAACCGGCTTTTGCGTGATTTGTCTGCCGCCGGGCGGGTCGTAGTTGAAGCCGGGCCGCGCGGGACGGCGATCCGGCTTTGTTAAGCGGTGGAAGGTCGATCGAAAGCGCCCACGTTTCGACGCGAATCAGATAGCCGAGGATTCGTATATTGCATGCAACATTCATCCTCTGGGGGCACTCAATGTCCCGACGTCATGTCTGCACCCTCGCAATTTCTCTGATGGTCACTGGGTGTGCGCAGCAAAAGCTCGTTGCGATCCGCACAGACGGCCAGCCGATGCGCGGGGATATTGTTCTCAGCCACGCTTACGAAACGGATCACGCCGTGTGCACCGGCGAAATGCAAAAGGCCAATATGTCGGGCACGGTGTTTCACAACGGTGGGCTCGTAAATGCGATTGCTGTGCATGCCGAACGCAAGGGCCAGGCGGACGACGTGATGGCTGGGTGCTTGGCCCAAAAAGGGTATGTTATCGTTTCCGAGGAAGAGGCCGAGACGAGATTGGCGCACTACCGCGCCGTCGCGGAAGCCACCGCTCAGCGCAGTAGTTCCGCGTCAGCGAACGCCACGCCGATCACCACCGCATCGGGTCGCCGCTAAGCCACCTCCCGGCATTTTCCGGCACACCCTTAAAAAGCGTGAATTTGCGTCGCGTTGTCGGAGCAAGCAAACTTCGGCAACCGAATTTGTCGCAAGCGTTTGTTCAATGGCTCAGAAGAACCAAAGATCCCCGAAAAAGCGCGCCGCATTCCTCGAGGCGCTCGCCGCCGGTCTGTCGATTTCCGAGGCCGCGAAGTCGGCCGCGGTCGGACTGCGGACCGTCTACACGTGGCGCAAAGAGGACACGAAATTTGCGGACGATTGGGACGAAGCCTATGCGCAGGGGGCCGAGACGCTCGATGCGGAGGCTTTCCGCCGCGCTGTAACGGGCACCCTTAGGCCCGTGTTCAACCGCGGTGTGCGCGCAGTCGACCACGATGGCACGCCGGCCGCCGTGCGCGAATTCAGCGATACGCTGCTCATCGTTCTCATGAAGGCTCGCAATCCGGAGCGTTACTGTGAGCGCGCTCGGACCGCAGCGCTGATGCGTCGATGGGCCAAGGACGACGCTGCGGATCGTGCCGGCGCGGACAAGCCTGATGCAGATATTGTCGCCCTGCTCAATCGAATCGCTGGCGCCAAGGCGGCGAATGCTTGATCACAATAGAACCAACTGCGGTCTCGCTCCGCACCTAGCTTGCTCAGTCCGGATCTCAAAATCGGGATTTCAAGCCTGCCGCAAACACCATCGGATGGCGACGCGCTAGTTTGCCGTTACCTGGTAAGTTAAGCTGGCTTCACTCGGGAGGGTGCCGGCATGCTAGCGTGGATTGTGGTGCTGTTTGCGCTACTCGGTGGGCCGCAGACGGCGCACGCTCAGAAGCGCGTCGCGTTGGTCATCGGCAATTCAGCGTACGAGAACACCGCTAAGCTGGCCAATCCCGCAAATGACGCCTCGGATGTGGCTGATGTCCTGAAGGCACACGCGTTCCAAGTGCTTGAGGGTTACGACTTAAGCAAGGCAGCAATAGACGCGAAGTTGCGCGAATTCGCACGAGCGCTCTCTGCCAACGAGGTAGGCTTGTTCTTCTACGCCGGTCACGGCTTGCAGGTATCCGGCACAAACTACCTCGTTCCCGTCGACGCAAGACTTGAGGATGCGTCCGGACTCGATTTCGAGTTGGTGCGTTTAGATCTCGTGCAGAGAACGATGGAGAGAGAAGCCGGTACCAACATCATCTTCTTGGACGCCTGCCGCGACAATCCGTTGGCGCGCAATCTGGCACGAGCTTTCGGCACCCGATCCGTCGAAATTGGCAGAGGGCTCGCACCCACCCAAAGTGGCGCCGGCACCTTGATCAGCTTCTCCACGCAGCCAGGCAACGTAGCACTGGACGGCAAGGGTCGGAATTCGCCCTTCGCCGGCGCTTTGGTGAAGCGCTTGGTTGCGGCGAAGGATGACATAAGCGCCATCCTCATCGACGTGAGAAACGACGTGATGAAGGCGACTCAGGATAGGCAGGTGCCATGGGAGCACTCGGCATTGCGGGGACGCTTTTATATCGGCATCTCGTCTCTCGGTGAGCAGCCTGCTCCCCAGCTCGTTGATCCTGGTGCAGAACGCGCGGCCCGCGACTTCGAACTTACCGCAAAGGTTGGGACCCGCGAGGCGTGGGACGCTTTCCTCATAGCGTATCCCACAGGCTTTTACGCTGAGTTGGCGAAGGTGCAGAGGGCAAAAGCAGGGCAGCTTCAGCGGCCTAGCACGCCACAAAGAGACGACAAAACGGGTACACCGCCCTCATTGCAACGCGAGAAGAGTAAGGCGAAGACTGCACAAGACCTTTGTGTAGAAAAGAACTGGCCCACGTATATGGCGATGCTAAGACAAAACAGCGGAGAAGAGGCCGTCCGCGCAAACCGAAACAATCCGTACGCTCGCCAACGTATGCGCGAAACGTGGTGCGCACCCGGAGGGCCGGGATACAGGTGAGCGTTAAAGCTTGCCTGCTCCATTAGTGCCTTGAAGCACGTGCGCGTATCTGAATGCATCGAACTTCACATAATTGGGACAGTCACAATAAGATTAGGCCACGTAGTGAGTGCTGCGCGTTCGCTCAGACAACCAATCCGGCCCTCGGCCGAACATGCTGCCGTGGAAGATTACGCCCAACGTCATCCCGAGCGGATCAGCCTGCCTCAGGACCTTTCCGTCATAACTAGCTAGCACCCGGTCCGCGGCGTCGAAGTACCTTCGCGGCGATCCGCCTCGCGCGACAATGGCCTTGGCTCGTAAGCCCAAGAACATCACGGCCGCCATGTCAGCGGCCAACTTCTCGCGAGGCTGCTTTCTCCCGCGTTCCTGACGCGACGCCCATTTGATGAGCGTTCGCATCACGGTCACGTCGCACTTGTAAAGGCGATTAGATTTGCGGCTGCGCGGTGCCATCGATCCATCCTATGCAGCGCCCCGCAGCTTCCGGCCTCCGGTATGGCGCTTCGTTCTCACGTTCGCGTTCGACCTGCCGCCACGACGAGCAGCCGAACGCCTGAGGTTCGACATCGCGCGGCGCTCAGCCTGATCGATACGCACCACAGCCCGATCGTGCCGCTGATACTCACGCTCGAGCGCTTCGCTTGCATTTTCGGCAATCGAAATCGCCTTGATGACGATGGCGTATTCGCTGCTCTCCGCCCTTATGCGAAAGCCATCCTCCGCAGGCACAAGCTCCACAGAGCGAAGCTTGGCCTCCTGGACGACTACGTCAACGAGCATTTCCATGCTCTCAGGAAATACTCGATTTGAAACCGCTTGATTGAGGTTCATGTTGGCTAGTCCCCGCTGCGTTTCGATAGAGACATATTCGCCCAATCTTATTACCAATTCCTCAATTAAATCAAATACATATTCAACACGATAATCGAGTTATTACCCGACCAACATTACGTTTTTCGTGTTGTCTAGTTCAGGCGGCGACATTCAAAACGAAATCCGATTTACCGGGCATTTTGGTTCCGCTGTGGACAGTCCAGCGCAGCAAGCGGGAACCGCTGCCGTTCCATGATTTACTAGGCCGACTGATTCGGGGATTTCATGCGGGGACCCCAGCGATGCACCCGACTGCGGAGTTGAGGGCGAAGCTACAGATGGCGGCCGAGCGCACCGTCATAGCGATGCACGTCTGCAAGAATGAGGAGAGCACGAAGCTCTACTTGGTGATCCCGCTTCTCGGGGCGCTGGGCTACGACTTCGGCGACCCCCACGAGGTGCAACCGGAATACGCCGCCGACTTCCGCGAAGACCAAAGCAACCGAGTGGACTTCGCAATCCTTCGAGACGGTCAGCCGATCATCGCGGTCGAATGCAAGAAGGTGGGCACTCCACTCGAGGCAAACCGGGGTCAGCTTCGGGCATATTTTAGCGCCCTACAAACAGTGAAGCTGGGCATCCTGACGAATGGCGTCCGTTTTGAGTTCTTTGTGGACTCGGACGACGCCAATGTCATGGACGAAGAGCCGTTCCTGACCCTCGATATGGAAAGAATTGCAGCTGGCGGATTACCCTCAGAGATACTTGATACCCTGCTCCCATTGACCAATCAGTGCTTTGAGCCGGACGCCATTGCTGATCTAGCTGAAGCCCGCCTTGTAGGAAAAAGGCTTCGCGCGGCGCTTGTCGAGGAGGTTCGCAGTCCTTCCGAAGAGTTTTGCCGGCTCATGCTCCAGCGCGTCGGCCTGAAAAATCTACGGCGATCATCTATACGTGATCGCTATCATTCAACGATACGACAGGCCTACGAAGAGGCGATTGTTCGCCCGGTCGTCGAGCGACTTCAGATGACAGCCAGGACACCATCTGAGACGATCGACCCTTCATCCGAAGTGGCCCAACGTGGGCTGACGACGGATAGAGAACTGGCTGTATTTCGGTACGTTTGCCGTCGCCTTGCCTACCTCGTATCGGAGGAGCATCAGTTCTCGGCGATCGAGCAGGTGCAGTATCGCGACTACATCGGCAAATTTGCGATTTTCTATCAGAACGTTCGCAAGGGTCGGCTCTTCGATTTCATCGAAGGCGGGAATGGCTATGACAAGTTCATTTTTCCGGAACCGATTGGCGAGATCATAACCAACAACATCATAGACATTGATGAGCCATTGAGAAAAACCTTCTGCCAGCGCATCCGCGAGCTAGGCGCTGCCCAGAGAGCTATTGGAGTTCCGACTGCGGCGTTGGCGAGCTAGGTGCGCGCGCCACGCCGGACGCCACTCGGATCGCGGCTGCCATTATTCGGCGTCACCCCCATAATGACGCTGCCGCTTGTCGTGCACGATGCGGCGCGCCTCATCATCAAACTTCGCCAGAACCAACGAGATGATTATCACAACCGCGGCGGCCCCAAACACCACCACGGCGAGCGCTAGTGTCTCTATACTCATGGCCAGACCCTCTCGTGTGAGTTGGTGGCCAGGAGCAAACCAGATCACGAAAGCGCGGGCTGTTTCGCGGGGAACAAGGGCAGGTGCGCTGATGGGCGGGAAGTTCACCCAGCTATCATCGTGGCGGGACGTGCATGCGTTCACGCCGTTCTGACCGTCACCGACAGCGCGAACCTGCACGTGGCCTTGCTTCTATGTGAGAATGATCAAGGGCGACCTTAGGTGGCCAAACATCAGCTCACGACCTGATCATCGAACACCAGGAACTCGACGCCAGTGACGGTGTCAGTGTCGCCGGTGGCGATGTGGAGCACCGTCCAGCTGCCGCCGCCGTTGTTGGTGATGGTGTAGGCCGAACTCAGCCCGGTCCACGCCGCGCCATCGAAACCGATGCCGCCATCGATGCTATCGGAGCCGACACCTCCGAGGAGCACGTCATTGCCATCGCCTCCCTGCAAGGTATCGTTGTTCTGGCCGCCGTGCATGTAGTCACCATCGGCGCCGCCGATGATCAGATCGTCACCTTGATTGGAAATCAGGATATCGGCGCCGATGCCGCCATCGATGCTGTCGTTGCCGGCACCCCCGTCGAGGCGGTCGTTACCGTCCTCACCGATTAAGGTGTCATTGCCAGCACCGCCATGGGCATAGTCGTCGCCCGCACCGCCAACGATGGAATCGTTGTCCTGATTGCCGACCATGTTGTCGTTGCCGGACCCGCCCAGCAACGTATCGTTGCCCACGCCGCCAACCAGACTGTCGTTGCCACCCTCGCCCGACAGGACGTTCGCAATGCCGCTGCCGGTCAGAGAATCGGCAAAGGCGGTACCACGTAGGTTTTCGAAATTCGCCAGATCGTCTGTTCCAGCCCCACCCGTGTTTTGCGCGCCAGCCACGGCGAGAGAAACGGTGACACCAGTACCAGCAACGTAGTGACGATCGTTGAAGTAGTCCGCCGTGTCATTGCCAGCGCCGCCATCAAGCGTGTCGTTGCCCTGCCCGCCTGCGATCCAATTGTCCTCGGTATTGCCAATGAGCGTGTCGCCGAAGCGTGTGCCGGCCAAATTCTCTATCGAGCTATACTGATCGTTCTGCGCCTGCCCCGTGTTGACGAGCGGGTTGGCGAGGTTGGCAGTGACCGGGTTGTTGTCGGCGCCCGAGTAGTCGGCCCAGTCCGACCCGTTGCCGCCGTTCAACTGATCGCCACCGCTCCCGCCGCGCAACGTATCGTTGCCGTCGCCGCCGTTGAGCGTGTCGGAACCTTGACTGCCCCCAAAATTGTCGTCTCCCGACCAGCCATTCAGCGTGTCATTGCCGTTGAACACCAAGTTGGCGGCGTCCCAGGTGTTGTTAGCCTTGGCCAGCTCGTAGGCATCGAACGCATTGACCGTTGCCCCAGTGATCTGCTCGTAAACCGTCCCTCCGCCTGAACTGGTGCGGGTGGCGGAGGTGATCGTGCCCGTCAAGGTATCGGTGACAGGGTCATAAACAAAATTGTTCGACGCGCTGAACAACCGCGTCTCGGTGCCGTCGGAGTTTCGCAGCACGACCAGGCCCGGACTGGAGGATATGACGGGCTCCAAGCCGCCTGGGCCATCCGGGTCGAATGCGACTTTTAGATCGAACCAGAACTGGCCGCCTGGAACCGCAACCTCAAAATGGGTGTAAACTGCCACCGCTGCCTCCCCGATACGCGCAACACAATCGAGCGACCATTTAGGTCCGTTTCACCTGCGCCACCTTCGCGAATGACGCAGGGCAGAGACTTTCGATACGTGCATGCAGCGCCACCGTCAACTGACAATCGGATAACGGATCGTCAAGAAAAGGAGTTCTTAGGCTCCGAGCTGATCCTCCGTCTCGAAGCCCGTTTGCATGTCTGCATCTGCTCCTGGATACCCTTGCGTGAGCAGCATTGGCCGCTCGAAATGACCTGACATGGCTGATACACTGACGCCATGTGCGGAAAATTCACTCAACTATCATCGTGGAACGAAGTCCACGCCTTCTCGCAAGCGCTGACGATCAGCGGCGGCGAGGTTATTGCCTCCACACCGACGCGAACTGCCAACATCATGCGCCTCAACACCAGCGGTGACCGCGAGCTTGTGTCGATGCGTTGGGGCTTCGCCGGGAAGGACGACGTTGCACCGACGCGCCCGAAGCACATGCACGCGCGGTCGGAAACAATCGATACGCTGCCCACCTTCAAGCACGCCTTCGCGCACGCGCGCGGCATCCTAATGGTGCACACGTTCAACGAAGGCGAAGAGCTGCCGAACGGCAAGACGAAGCAATGGATGATCACGCCGAATGACGGTCAGCCGATTGCCATCGCCGTGATTTGCGAGGAATGGCGCAACGGTGCCGAGACGTTGATGACGTTCGTTCAGGTGACGACGCCAGCGAACGTGCTCATCTCGGCCATCACAGACCGCATGCCCGCAATCCTTCAGCGAGGGACGTGGCCGACCTGGCTCGGTGAGACGGACGCGACGTTCGATGAGGTGAAGGCGCTGCTGCAGACGTATGAGGACGGCGGCAATTGGACGATGGTTGAGCAGGCGTCAAACAAACGGCCTCTGGCGCCGAAGCCACCACCCGCACAGTCGAGTTTGTTCTAGGCCGAGATCTGCGGGTAGACGAGCTTCACAGCTCTGATGCCCTCCTGCTTGAGAACATCTGCCGTCGTATGACCCGCCAGGGCCGTTGAGGATGGCGTTCGCAAGCACAGATCGCGCGTCCTCGATGATCGATTGCGGCCGCCTCTCACTATTGGCATCACGCTTGCGATGCCCGCACTGCGGTTCGCGCCGCATGGCTGTGTATTTCCAGCCGCCGTCGAACAGGCAGCGACAAATTGGCTGATGGAACCCGTGGAAAACGGCAGGCGAGAGCCTTCACGTCGTCCCAATACGGAGCACGCTGCTGGCCAAGCCATAACGTTGAGGCGAATACGGACATGCAGTTGCGGGAAATCGATAGCGATCCGCTCAGCTTCGAGCGGTCTCTGCCTTACAAGTTCAGAAGCTTCATCGTCGAGTTGGGGGCGGCTGTCACGCCCGGCGGTAGCGGCATCGTCATCTACCGAGGCTTCAAGCCGATCGCGACGCTTACGAGAGCGGATGCCGAAAACCTGTCGTCTGGGGGCGAGACCGCGCTGCGGAATGCCTTCAGAAAGTGGGGCGGTTAACTCGCAACGACGCTTGAACGCCTTAGTTTCTGCGGTTGAGGTTTGGTTCGGAGCATGCCGTGATTGTTTTGGCGGTGCCATTGTTGGCTGCCGGGATTGCTACCCGGCCCCATCATCCGGCTTCGACCATCAGACATTCTGCGAGCAAATGCAGGCGGACGCGGCTCGGGATGAGGCGCACCCGGGGACCGTTGTCTACCGCATCACTACGCACGGCGGTGTGTCGGTGAACTGCGAGGAGCGAGGCCCGAACCCTGCTCGCTCGACCCGTCACGAAAAACTGGTTGGTGACGCAGGAGCGCAATTGGACAGATGATATCTGCAGCGATTGGTTCATGTCGGAGGCGATTGCCCACAAGTGGCACATAACGGCCTCGATCGTTGTCCAAGGCAAAATCGTCGCGACATTCACAGCTAGGTGTGGCCGCGGGCCAATGGCTGCGACCGGTGCCGTGACAGCGTCACTTGCATTCCGCATCGAGCACAACATTCCCACCGTCGACCGCCGTGACGCTCAACGCGACCTTCCAATGGTTGCGGATCGCCTGCCTCCACAGCGGACTGGCACACTGCGCCTCATTCCACTCTGCGGCCTTGGTCTGTTTCCAGGCTCCGTCCATGGATCGCGTTGGATTGTAGGTGAACCGACGGAACTCGACGCGCTTTCGCTCGCAAAACACGTCTATGCCAGCGTTGCGCGTCTTGCGATCGAGCCAGACCCCCACATCACCATCGGCCGCTGCGGCCAGTTGCTGAGCGGCGACACAAAAATCCTGATCGTCAAAAGCAGCCGCTGGAACGACTGTCCCCAGCACCAGGGCGGCACCGGCCCCAAAGGGCCACGTCCAATGCAAACAGATCCCCACACACTTCCCCCTCGCCGCATCAGTTCACTATTCCTTGGCCGACCAAATTTGGGTTTGCAAGCAATCAAAGCAAAGGTTGTGGCACGTCATTGAAACACTTCACCGCGCCGGCAGCACGAACCCGATAGGCACGACGCGGCAAGGGGAGGGGGAACACTGGGTTACATCCCGCCCGCGTTTTGCCCAATGAGCGTGGCCCGTCCCGCACCAGATCGGCGGCTTGCCGCTTCGTTGATACTGCGCGCCGCGCAGTATCGGTGGCGTGCACCGCTTCCCGCAGGCGATCTGGCGGTAAGCCTGTTCCCCGCGTAACAGCCGGAAACCCAAATGGGCTCTAACCCCTGCGCCAACAGCACAACATCAGGGGTTCCCAATGATTGCTCTCGCGGTCGCTTTGGTTGCGTTTCATTTCGTTGCCATCGGCGTTGGCGTGGTGGTGTTCGTTCTTGCTAGCCGAGGTGACGGCGAGCCCGCATAGCGCACCGGATGAGCCTGAGTATTTTCGGTGCTCGGTGGAACGGTCCGATATCGAACGTTGTTGGGCTAGGATGTATGCGTCGAATGAAACCACGGCTGCCGAGCGTTATCGGCTGCGGGAAGATCTGCGCCGCATCGGCAAGCTCCTTGACCGGCACTTCGATGTGCCGGAGCCATCCCGCGAAATTGGGAAGACTATACAGCGGCTTTGCGAGGCGGAGGATTCGCGAGCTGCTCCGCCCAAATAGCAAAGGCACGGCGCCGCGGGGTAGCTTCGCCGTGCCCCTTATCGGCCGGCGAGAGGGCACTTACCGGCCGCTATTGCCCCAATGAGGGCAGGCCATAGCGAGCTTCAATTGCGCTGATACTGTGTCTTTCATACAGAGCGAGGGGAAACCGCTCAAGACCGCGAGACCCTCGGCGGCCCGGGTGCAGCCACTGAGCCGCCTATCACTTGCCGTGACTACGCTCCCACGCGAGGTAGACCGTCGTTACGATTGCCGTGAGTATGATCATCGGCAAGACGTCGCTGCGCCCGATGACAGTAAGCCAGAGGCCAAAACCCTGCATCGCACCCGCTCGACCAAGCAACAGTCCATTGGCGACGACGATCACAAATAGGACGGCGGCCGTGAGTGCCGTTGCTATGGCAACCTGCACTGCCAGCTTCACGAGACGAGGAACGGAAAACTTGTTGGCTCCGACTGCGAGCATGGTCCTGTCAGACATCGCTGCACCGCGTTCGATCTTCGGATGCATACGAGAATAGCTGATTCGTGCAGCGTTCCTGATAAGGGCAATCGACCGAGGTCTATTGAGCAGCGAAGCTCACAACGTTCAGCCCATCGTTCCCCGCAATGATGCGCTCCAGACGCGCGCCCCATGCACCCAGCGCCTCCCGCTTCTCCCGATCGTAGCTGTATCGGTCATAGACCTTCCCAGTGATCGTGCCGCGCCGAACGCTCACATGGTTCAGCACCAGCGAGACAGTGTGTGGACTGATCCCCAACTCAGCCATGCGCGTCGCTGCGGTACGCCTCATATCGTGCACCCGTATGTCTGCAATCCCTATCGCAGGCCGCGCGCGATCCGTCGCCTTGGTCGCAGCATGCGCCTCCATTGGCCCGTCTCCCCGGGGACTAGGAAACAGCCAGGCGCTTTCGCCAGCTAAGGATCGTGCCTCGGCAATGATGCGAACAGCCACGGGGGACAACGGCACGCGGTTGGGCTCACCGTTCTTCGAGCGCTCGCCGGGCACGACCCACATTGGCGCCGTATCGTTCAGATCAAGTTCGGCAAGAGCGATACCGGTCACCTCGCCGATGCGTTGAGCCGTTACGAGCGATAGCTTGATCGCCAGCGCCGTTGCCCGTCGCATCGGAAAGTCGCCTTCCTTGCGCTTCCACGCTTCACGCGAAACGGGAGCACGATCGAGCGCGAGCCATAGCGTACGTATCTCGGCCAGCGACAACTCTCGCTCACGGGCCCTCTCTTTCTTGATGGGCGGGGAGATACCGAAAGTCGGATCGACCTTCAGAAGATCGCGGCCCACAGCCCAACGAAAGATCGCCCGAACCACCTCAAAGACTCGGTTTGGCCGATGCGTGAGCTTGCGGGCGGGTTTGGATTTCCCAACCGCCTTTGCCTTTCCCCGCGCGTCGCCCTTGGCCGCCACGGTATCGAGAAGGCGGATCACATCACGCTTCGCGATCTCTCCCGCCTTCATCGACCCGATCTCAGGTAGTATATGCCTGTCGAGCATCGAACGATCGTCGCGGACCGCGCGCTCGCTCTTGTTCGGCTTGCCGTGGCGCTCAATCCATTCGTCGGCGAGTTCGGAGAATGTCTCAGCGGCCTTCCTAGCCTGCTTCTCTGCCGCCGGATCTCCGCCCTTGGCGACGCTGCGACGGGCGTCGTGCGCCGCGTCCCGAGCTTCCTCGAGGGTCATGTCCGGATAGCTGCCAAGCGTGTGAGTGCGCTTCGTGCCGTCGCTCTGTCTGCGGTAGCGCAGCGCCCACACCTTCGAGCCTGCCGCGCTCACACGTAGCTCGAGCCCCTCAATCTTGGCGTCGCGGACCTCCAAGCGCCCCCCGCGAGCTTTGACGGTCTCAACGTATCTGGCAGTCAGATTTACAATCGGCAAGGCATCCTCATCGATGGTCTGGGTACCAGCTGGGTACCGCAGGTTCCTAGATTGTACGAGGCGGCCTGCCAAGTGCTGACACGAGCGTTAGCGGCATTTTAACAAGTGAAACAGGCACTTAAATTTCAAACCGCACGATGCCGTCAAGCATACTGCCGAAGCGTAAACAGGCTCATAACCTGAAGGTCGTAGGTTCAAATCCTACCCCCGCAACCAATTTTTTTCCTTATAAATCAGACCATTACTGAAGGGATGCCGACCAGCCGAGCAGCTGCGCCGATGGGCTGTGGTACGCCAGTGGTACGCAAAGCCCGCCACTGCGATGCGGCGACTGAGCAGGCCGTCTGGCTCCGCGTGGGCGCCGGCGGTCGCGACATTTGTCGCGACCTCTGTGGAGGATGTTGTCGAGGTCGACGACACACGCGGGCGCGGATACGGGTCGCACGAGACCTGGTGTGATGGACAGCCTCAGTCAGCGCGAGAGCTTGCACATCGAGCGATGGAACAGGCGCATGCCGATGTTACGCTCCGGCATGGCGACGTTGCGACTATGGGCGCCCGCCTACTCTGCCCAGGTGCGCTGCGACCCCTTCAGGTGGCCCACGAACGGTTCAGATGGCGTTGATCGCAAAGAGGGCGACGGTGGCCGCGAATGTAGTGCCAAGGGAGATGAAGAAGTACGTGCCGCGAGCACGTTGGTGCGCGGTGGCCTGCCCCTTGAGGATCCCATGAGCCTCGAACGGCTTCCAAAGTATAGCCACTAAGCCAACGAGGAAGGCGGAGAGGAGGGCAGAGAGGTAGACGTTGATGAATGCGATACGGAGCAAATAGGGCGTGTTTGGTCCGGGTGTAATTTTGTTGACAGTGGCAACCGCCTTGAACTCCAGAAGAAGCAGGATGAAAGAGAGAACGTAGGCGTCCTTGTACCAGCCCGGCAGGGTGAACGGCAGGATGGACAGCAGCGGATCCATCACGAAGGCGATTGCCTTGCGGTAGAACCCGATGAATTCGAGCGCGACAGCGCCAAGGCCGACAGACCAATACCGAGTGATGAGGCTCGTGACGGACAGTGTCGCCAAGAGGCCACTCAACATAGCGTAGGTCCTCTTGTACTCGCTCGCAGCGTATGAAGTAGATGAGGGCATCGGATTGACGTCTGCTGGACAACCAAGTCGCGATGCATCACGATTCGCTGCCCAGGGAAAGTCCGATGATTGCTGACAGGCGTCGTCCACTGGCAGGAAGTAATTTGGGGTGCCTTCTGTGCAAACGGCACAGAGCCGAACGGTCACCGGTCACCCCAGCGGGCAATCCATACGTCTCGCTCCAACAGGGATTTTCGGAGCGCCGACTTACCCACTATGGGGACAACCGTGCGCATAAGTCGCGTCGTTATCAGGAATTTTCGCTCATTTGACACTCTAGATGTGACGCTTCACCCGACCATCACATGCGTGATCGGGGAGAACAACACGGGCAAGAGCAACTTCCTCCACGCTATACGGCTGTGCATCGACGCCAACCTATCGTCGACCTACCGTACTCTCGCCCCCAATGACGTTCACTCCGCTGTTGATTTTTCCCACCCAAACCATGTGCTGGTGGCTCTGGAAATCGTTGACTTCGCAGGGAAGGTCAACGAGGACGCACTCGTTGGCGCATGGCAAACCAAGCCTGGCGTTGCGCGCCTCATCTACCGCTTTCGCCCCCGGTTGGCCGTACGCGAAGATCTCGAGGGCGGAGAGGTCCAACCGGGCGAACTCGAGCTCGGCGATTACCATTGGGAGATCATGGGTGGCGGCGATCCAAACCATGATCTACTTGAGCTTGAGTGGGACGATGACATTGGCACGTCGATCCGGTTTGCTGATCTGCAATCCTTCCTGGTGGTCCATCTGCAAGCGCTCCGGGATGTGGAGGGCGATCTTCGGCAGGGGCGGAGTTCGCCGTTGGCCCGCCTCATAGATGCTTCCGACATCGATGCGGACGAGAAGCAGCAGCTCATCGAAGCGCTCAAGGATGCCAATAAGTCAATCGCGGCATCAGCAACGATCAAGGCCATCGCCAAAGCAATCGATCAGTCCTTCTCTAAAGTCGCAGGTCCCGCATTTGATATGGATGTAGCGTTGGGTCTCGCGGAGCCTTCATTCCAGGCAATCGTGCGGGCGCTTCGCATCCTCCTGACCAACACCGCCATGGAGGACTTCGACCCGTCCCATAACGGTCTCGGATTGAACAACATCCTTTACATCTCCATCTTGATCGAGTGGTTTCAGAAGCGGATGGCGAAGCAGAAGACCGCCGGCCAGATCGTCCTGTTTGAAGAGCCGGAAGCCCACCTTCATCCGCAATTGCAGCTGGCGCTCTTCAATGCTCTTGCCGTGCTTCCGTTTCAGACTGTGGTCACCACACACAGCACCCATGTCACCGCCCAGGCTGGCCTCAATACCTTCGTCGCGCTGACCCATACCGGCCTGCAGGCGACGACGGCCTCCGTCCCGGGCGCCACAAAGGCCATGGACGAGACCGAGATCCAGGATCTCGAGCGCTACCTTGACGCCACCAAGTCCAATCTCTTATTCGCGCGAAGGGTGCTTCTGGTCGAAGGGCCTGCCGAGCTGTTCCTAATTCCGGCGCTGGTGAAGCAGGTCCTCGAGGTCGATCTCGACCGCCAGGGCATTTCGGTGATCCCCATCTACGGCGTCCACTTCGATGCCTATTCCAAACTCTTCTCGGATGATGGATTGCCCAAGAAGTGCGCCATCGTGGCGGACGGTGACCTCAAACCGAGCGATGCTACGGACGAGGAGGGGGACGACGACCTCACCGAAGCGCCAGACCTTTTGACCCTTGAGAGCAAGTACGTAAAGGTCTTCCGCAACGGCACCACGTTTGAGAGGGCTATAGCGCTCCCTGGCACCCTGCCCATGTTCGCTGCTGCAGCTGCAGAGATCGGCGCAAAGACCGTGGCAAGGAAGTTGACTGCCGGAGCCAGGAAACTGGACGACGCCAACCTCACGCCCGATGAGCGAACCGCGATACTCAATCCCCTGCGCGCAAGCGTCCTTTCCACCGCCAAGAGATTTGGCAAAGCCCGTTTCGCCCAGATAGCAGCCAGGCACGCCGATAAGGCCACAGCGATCCCGAAGTATATCCGGGAAGCCGTAGAGTGGTTGATGAAGCCATGAAGCTGACTGATGAGCAGAAGGCGGCCGTCAACTGTCCGGACAACGTGCTGCTGACTGCCTGTCCCGGTAGTGGCAAAACACGCGTCATCATCTCCAAGCTCGTTCGTTGCGTCGACGAACTCCGGGGAACGCCACGCGCCGCAGCTTGCATCACGTACACGAATACCGCTGTCCACGAGGTGGAGCACAGGCTCCGCCGGCACATCCAGCTTGGCGACGACACCAATTTTGATGTCTGCACAATCCATTCCTTTTGCCTCAACTACATCTTCAGGCCCTTCCGCCACCACATCAAAGGATATGGGCAGGGCGCTTCGGTACTCACTCAGGACAGCCCGGAGTTCGTGAAGTTTGTAGACGCCGCCTGCGCTGACTTCGGACGCCTCAACTTGAAGTTCTCGGACTACGAGGAGTTCGTGCATCTACAGATCAATGCCACAGGAAACGCGATCGGCCCCTCGATCACCAACGGCGGCATTCGGGTTCAAGAGGCTGAATTGTACTGGAAGCTGCTGCAGCGGAATGGCTTCGTCGATTTCTGCCTGATCCTGTACTTCTCCCTCAAGCTCATTCAGGAACATCCGGAGATTGGCGATCATCTGGCGTCGAAGTTTGCTTGGCTGCTGATCGATGAGTTTCAGGACTCTACGGATTTGCAGGTTGAGATTCTTTCCCTCATCGCCCAACGCAAGAGAACCAACTTCTTCCTCGTCGGCGACTTGTGCCAGTCGATATTTGGCTTCGCCGGCGCGAAACCAGAACTGGCTGGAATATTCGCCAGGCGTATCGGTGCACAGACTACTCTAACACTGACCGGCAACTTTCGCTCGAGTGCGCGGATTGTCAGGCATAGCGAGCTGCTGTTGCCACGACAGCCGCCGATGCATGCCGTTGGCCCACAGAAAGACGCACCTCATGATCCTGTTCACAAAGTTGGTGCTTCGGCATTCCAAGCCATCACCGAGGAATTCCTCCCAGCTCTCCAGGGGCTGAAGATACCTGTGGGGGAGGCGGCCGTACTAGCCCCGGCCTGGTTCGTCCTCTTTCCGCTCGGCCGTCAGCTGCGCAAGCGCGGTGTTTCCGTTGTCGGTCCGGGTGCCCGGCCCTATCGGCGCAACAGAGTCTTTGCGCCACTCGCGGAGCATGTCTGCGGCTATCTCGTGGAGGAAAATCCTGAAGCAATCGCCGGAATCGAGCGCGCGCTCTTCAACCTGGTCCTCGATCTCACCTGCAAGCCTCACTTCAATATCTTTTCATACGAAGGGCGAACTGTTGTTTTCCAGCTCCTCGGAGAGGCCAAGCGACTGCGAAACTTGGGTGGTGGTGGGATGGCCTGGCTGGAATCCGCTTCAGCCGCATTTGCCGACATTCTTGTCGCATCCGAGTACTTGACCGCCGATCAGGCGCTGCGCGTGCAAAACTCGGTCCGGGAAATGAAGCAGGATATGATAGTCAACAGGGTCGATTTGGCAAACCTTACGCTCGACGATGTTGGCGTCTACGCAAACCCAAAGGCAGCACTGAAGCTCTCCACCCTTCACTTCGCAAAAGGTCGAGAGTTCCAAGCCGTTGCTATGATCGATCTCCATGAAGGCCGGATACCTGACTACAGAGCAAAGACGCCGGAGGACTATGATGCCGCCCGCAGATTATTCTACGTTGGCATGACCAGAGCAGAGCGATACCTGCTTTATGTCACTGACACGTCCGATTGGCGGAACAAAGCGTCCAGATTTCTGCGCGCAGGAACAGGCGTTGGGGTAGTCGCGTAGTCACGATCTTGAGGGGCCCATGCGCGTGGAGTGCCGGAAAGGTCGCGTCCAATTCCAGGTGGCTAGTGGACTTCGCCCGGTGTCATCCAGGCCGGCCGATCAACGACTTCGCCGGCTTCCGCTTCCTCTGCGATGACGACATCAAGGTCACTGGCCCTCGCACCCATCAGTTTGCGTGCCCCCAATGCCAATGTTGCCCAAATGCTCAATACAAGTTGCGATCCAATGTGCCCATCAGATTTGCAACAGATTGACGATTTTTGGCCCGATGGCGTCAATCCGACCCCCGCCTTTGTCGCTGCCCTCGACTATGTGCGTCGCTTGCACGGGAATCTCTTCATCACTGGCCGTGCCGGCACCGGCAAATCGACACTTCTGCGTGCCATGGTGAAATCCCTCAACGGCGAGGTTGTCATCGCTGCCCCGACCGGCATCGCGGCGCTCAACGTCGGAGGCGAGACAATCCATTCCCTCTTCCGCCTGCCGCGCGGCCTCCTACTCGATGGAGACGAAAACGAGGCATCGCCGCGCAGCATCTTCGAGATTGACGACATCACGCTGGTCATCGACGAGGTATCGATGGTGCGCGCCGATGTTCTCAACGCCATCGACGTCTCGCTGCGCGAGCTACGTGAGAGTAATGTCCCGTTTGGCGGTGTCCGCGTCATCGCCTTTGGCGACACTCACCAGTTGCCGCCCGTGCTCATGGGAAGTGATGAACACCGCCTGCGCCGAGCCTTCGGCGGCGCATACTTCTTCCATGCCCCTGCCGCACGCTCTATGGCGATGCTCGAGCTTACCGAGGTGTTTCGCCAAAAGGATGAGCGCTTCGTGGCCCTGCTCAATGAAATTCGGGACGGTTCCGCATCGAACGAAGCCCTCGCCTACCTCAATTCCCGGGTTGGGCCAGCTCCGCGCGACGACGCCGGCAGGTGGGTGTGGATTTGTGCCACCAATGATGCCGCAAACGATGTGAATCATTCCTTCCTCAACGGCATTCGCGGTGACGCACGCACCTATCACGCTACTGTCCAAGGGGACTTCGAGCGCGATGCGCGGAACGGAGGACGTGGCGACGACGCGTCCAAACTACCAGCGGACCTTGCACTTACGTTCAAGGTTGGCGCCCGAGTCATCTTCATTCGCAATGATCGCTATCGTCGTTGGGTCAACGGCACGACCGGCGTGGTGACCAGCCTTGCCGACGAAGAGATCGAAGTGAGGCTCTTATCCGACGAGACCATCACCGTAGCCCCCGATACCTGGACTAAGATTCGCCGAGTGAAGGCTGGCAAGGAGATCCGCAACGAGGAAGTCGGATCGATGTCGCAATTTCCGCTCCGCCTCGGGTGGGCCGTCACCATTCACAAGTCCCAAGGCATGACGCTAGACCGCCTCTTTCTCAATACGCCTCGACGTCTGTTTGCTCCGGGCCAAACCTATGTTGCGCTCTCACGTGCCCGCAGCATCGAGGGGCTGCGCCTTCTTCGCCCGCTCACTCGCCGCGACATCTTCCTGTCGCAAGAGGCGACCGGCTACCGGATGCACCTCGACCGGCTCAAGTTCTGATCGTGTGAGAGCCGGTCGTCCCTGGAAGTTTTTCTTGCCCAGCTGCGAGCATTGCCCTGGTCGGCTGGGAGGCTGACACAAGCTGATCGCCGCATTGATGGCGAGTCGTTGAAAAATCCCAGGCTGTCACTTCCTTGTGGCACAATGATCGCCTTTTCGGCATTCCTTGGTGAGCATTTGCGCATGGTGCGGTCAACCGTCGTCGTCGAGGGCCCTCTCGCCTTTCGCATGCGGCGCCTGCTCGCCGCGCGGCAAGGCGCGGCGGGCCTTCAGATCATGACCATGCCTCTGCTGGCCGCTCGGCTCGCAGGCGGGTTTGCGCGACCCGCCCAGGCCGAGGATATCGATCCCGCGATTCGGGCGGCGCTCTCTTCCGGCGATCTCGGCGAACTCGCCGGTATGCGTGAGCTTCCCGGCACGACACGCGCGCTCGCGCGCACCTTCTCCAAAATCTGGCGGGCCGATCTCTCGCTTGCGGGCCTGGCCGTAAGCTCTTCCCGCATCGCCATCCTGCACCGGATCGAGACAGATCTCCGCGCTGCCCTGCCCGCCGGCGCGCTCACTCCGCGCGAGCTTTGCGATGCCGCGATCAGCCGCATCGCGCACACGCGCGCCGTGCTGGGGCCGATTGAACTGGACCGCGTTATCGGCATCGCACCCGTCTGGCGGCGTCTCTTGCTGGCGCTCGCGAAGGAAGTCGAACTCACCTGGCGCAATCCCGGAACGGACGAGCGTGCCTGGTTTCCTGGCAAAATCGTCGCCGCCGAGACTCTGTCATCTCCGGCCATGACTGCCGTCTCCTGCGCCGACCCGCGCGCCGAAATCATCGAAGCCCTGCGCTGGGCACGGGAGTTGCTCGCAGGCGGCGCAAAGCCTGAGGAAATTGCGATCTGCGCTCCCTCGCCGGACCTGTGGGACGAACACATGCTGGTCCTGAGCCGCGACGCGGGCCTTCCCGTTCATTTCTCGCACGGCACGCCGGCCTTGGCCGGGCGCGACGGTCAGGCGTGCGCAGCGCTGGCCGACATTCTTCTCAACGGGCTGCGGCAGCACCGTGTGCGCCGGCTCTTGCGCTATGCAAGCCGCGGCGATCGCCTGAAAGCACTACCCCCGAACTGGGCGGCCGGTCTCGAACCCTCAGCCGCCCTGTCCGACCTCGATCAGTGGCGGCGTGCACTGGAGATCGCGAGAGCAAAGCGCACAGATGCTGCCGAGCCCGCGGCCCTCCTAATGCCGATGCTCGCGCTGCTTTCACGGGGCGTCGACGCCGCGCAGGACGCCGGCGAATTCCTGCCGACGTCCGAGGCGCTCCACTTGTGGCGCACAGCACTGTTGCGCGCACCGGCCTATGCCCTCGAGTTCTGCCTTCAGGAGTTGCGCGTCCCTGACCACCGCGATGCGGGCGCGAGCATTGCGTGGTGCCCCGCTGACCACCTCGCGGGAGCGCCGCGCGCGTGTGTTCGGCTCGTGGGGCTCACGAGCCGTTCGTGGCCGCGTCCTTCCGCTGAGGACCCGCTCCTCCCCGATCATATCCTGTCGCGCGGCACGCTCGAGTTCGATCCCGTTACCGATCGTGACCGTCGCATCTTCGCTGTGGTAACCCGGGCGGCATCGGCCGTATGCGTCATCTCGCGGAGCCGCCGCAACGCGCAGGGCGGGCTCCTTGCCGCAAGCCCGCTCGTCCCGGAGCACATCCCTTCCAACTCGCTCAAACGTACGCGCATACCCAGTCACGCGTTCAGTGAAGCGGACCGCCTGCTTGCGAGGCCGCAGGAGGCGGGGTCCGCGTCCGAAATCGCGGCAGCGATGGGTTGCTGGAAGAACTGGCGCAGGCGTGCGGTTACAGCCCATGACGGACTGACCCGGGCGGGTCATCCCGCTGTCGCTGCCGCCGTCGCGCAGCTGCAGTCGGCCACATCCCTCAGCCTTATGCTCCGCGATCCGATTGCCTTTGTCTGGCGTTATGCTCTCGACTGGCGGCCGCTTGCGGACGACGACGAGCCGCTCTCGGTGGACGCCCGGACGTTCGGAGAGCTTGTGCATGAACTGCTTCGGCGCGCGGTTGGCTCGCTCGAGCCTGAACCCGGTTTCGGGCGGGCGGAGCGGGACGAAATTGAAAATGCACTGCGCGACGCCGTTGCCGCGACGGGATTGGCGTGGCCGATCGACCGGGCGGTTCCGCCTCTTTTGCTTTGGCAGCACACGCTTGCGGCCGCCTCAGATGTTGCGCTGAAGGCTCTCACGTTCGATCACGCCCTTCAGGCGGGCAATCGCAGCTGGGCCGAGGTTGCCTTCGGCATCCCTGAGGCGGGCGAGCCGCCTGCGGGCCTGCCCTGGAGACCCGATGCGACGGTCACGATCAACGGCACTGGACTCCGCATCCGGGGCAGCATTGATCGGTTGGATTACAATCCGTCTGCGAACGGAGTCCGGCTCACGGATTACAAGACCGGGATCGAACCTCTTAAGGCAACCCAGATCGTGCTGGCAGGCGGGCGCGAGCTGCAGCGGGTTCTGTACGCCCTCGCTGCAAGGCAATTGATGCCGGACAATCCCCGCATCATCGCGCGGCTCATTTATCTCAGCGGGGAAGCACCCCGCGAGCACAAACTGCCGGATATCGAAGCCGCGATCACGCAGGTTACCGCGCATGTGAACACCGCGCGCGAGCTTCTGAGCCGCGGCGCAATCCTGCCTGGGATCGACGCGCGGGAGGATTCGAACGCGTTCAGGCTCGCCCTGCCGGCCGCGCGCGAGTCCTATTTTATGCGCAAGCAGGCCGCTCTTGCGCAGAGCTTCGGCGAGTTCCAGCGCGTTTGGAGCAGCAGATGACGCTCGTCGACGCATTTGCCCGCGCTCGCGCGCTGACGGACATCGACTCCACCATGCTTGTCGAGGCCGCGGCCGGTACGGGCAAGACCGCGCTGATCGCGGGACGGCTGACTATGCTGCTTGTCCGTGGCACGCCACCGCGCGACGTCGCGGCCATCACCTTCACCGAGCTTGCCGCAAGCGCGCTATCCGCCCGCGTGCACAGGTATGTCGGCGAACTCTTGGCCGGCAAGGTGCCGTCGCCGCTGCGCGAAGCGTTTCCAGATGGCCTTTCCGAAGCCCAGCGCAAGACGTTGTCGCTGGCGGCCGCCAATCTTGATGAGCTGACCGCATCAACGATCCATGGGTTTTGCCAGTCGATTATCACCGCCTATGCCGTGGAGGCCGACGCCGATCCTGGCGCGCGCATTCTCGACGCAGGCCAGCAGGAGGCATCCTTCAAGCTCGTCTTCGAGCGCTGGCTGAAACGCCGCCTCGGCGCCCCTGAGACTCCGGGCGACCCTATTGCGATCCTGTCCCGCGACGATCCGCGCGAGGTAGCCTCCCTGCTTTTGAAGCTCGCGAGCTTCCGGGCCGAACACAGGACCGCCAGCGTGCCTGCCGCCGACTTTGCCGCGCGGTCCGACACCGATCTGATGGACGCCGTGACGAGCTTTCGGCGCTGGCTCGCCTCGCAGCCGCCGGAACCCAAGACCCTTGCCCTTGTCGACGAATTAGAAACTCTCGCGGTTTTTTTTGCGGACGCATTCGCCGGAACGCCCGATTTCGCGCGCCTGTGGCCGCTGTCGCGGCCACAGCGCCTGTCCTGCATGCGGGCAAAGACCTTTGATCTCCTGCGGCCAGAGCTGAAGGGTGCTTGGCAGAAGGCAGCCGGGAGAGACGCTGGCGCGCGACTCAACGAAGAGGCGGAGAACCAGTTCGACCGCGTTGACCTTTGCTACCGCGCCGTCCTAGGCACGGTCGCCGCTTCACTTGTCGCTGGCCTCTCGGGTGAACTTGACGAAGTGCTTGTCGAATATGGGACCTTCAAGCGCGCCGCGGCGGTTCTCGACTTTGATGACCTGCTGCACATCGCCCGCGCGCTCGTGAGAAATCACGAGCCGGTCCGGCGCGCACTCGGCGAGCGCTACCGATACATCTTTGTCGATGAGTTCCAAGACACCGATCCCGTTCAGTGCGAAATCCTCTTCCGCATCGCCTCGGACGCACAGCCCCCTGCCTGGCAGGACAGCGTGCCGCGGGCGGGAGCGCTGTTCCTTGTCGGCGACCCCAAACAGGCCATCTACAAATTCCGCGGCGCAGATATCGGCTGCTACCTACAGGCGCGGGAGGTCATCTCGCGCGGCTCCTCCGACAATATCGTGCAGGTCACGGCGAATTTCCGGTCGCGCCCCGAGATCCTGGCGCACATTAACCGCTGCTTCGAGGCCGCTCTGTCCGCTCCTGGACAGCCGGGATATGTGGCGCTTTCGCCTACCGTCGTCAGCGCGGATCACGGGCTGCCTAGCGCGGCGAAGATCAAAGTCGATGCGCCGCCCGGGGCCAAGGCGGCGCGCGAGGCAGAAGCGGATGCCGTTGCGGAGCTTTGCACGCGCCTGATTGGCAATATCGACGTGCGCAACGAGCAGGGGGAACTTGTCCCCTTGCCCCCAGGAGGCATCGCGCTGCTTGCCCCTGCTGGCACCGATCTTTGGTATTACGAACGAGCTCTCGAAGAGAAAGGTCTGCCGATCGCCTCCCAGGCGGGCAAGGGGCTTTTCCGGCGCCAGGAGGTACAGGACCTGCTGGCGCTCGCGCGAACGCTCGCGGACGCACGCGACACGCTTGCCTTCGGCGCGCTGATGCGCGGACCGCTCATCGGGCTGACGGAAGAAGAGCTTCTTGACATAGCGCACGCGTTGCCGGTTCCGTCCGGCCGCGACGGACTTGGCCGGTTTTCCGTACTTACCGATCCGGCGCACGTCGCTCATACGGGGGCCGGAAAGGCGCTCACGATTCTGCAGGAGCTTCGGCGCAGGTCGGGCTCAACGACTCCGCAGCTCCTCTTGGCTGAAGCCGTCGAGCGTCTTCGCGTCCGTCCGATACTCGCCGCGCGCGGGGAGGATCGCAGTCCGCGAAGCGCGGCCAATATCGACGCGTTCCTTGAACGCGCACGCCCTTACGGCGTCAAGGGACTTAAACATTTCATAGGTGACATCTCGCGGGCCTGGGAGGAAGGCGAGGCGGCGACGGAAGGCAGTATCGATGCGGAAGGTGATGCCATCGAGGTGATCACCATCCACAGCGCGAAAGGACTCGAATGGCCAGTGGTGATCCCAATCAACACCGTGTCTTGGGTCCGCTCGCGGGAGCAGTTTATCCACCGCGCGTCCGACGACACCATGCACTGGCTTTTGGGGGAGGTCGTGCCGCCCAGCTTCCGTGCCGCCCTGCGAACCGACGAGGACGCCTACGCCCGCGAGCGCGAACGCCTTTGGTACGTGGCCTGTACACGGGCGAGAGACCTGCTCGTCATCCCCGAACTGCCCGCACCAGACCAGCGCTCCTGGGCCCGGATTATTGACCTTGGCCTTCGGGAGCTGCCGCTCCTCGATGTCTCGGGGCTCAAGCCCGCCGCGTTTGCGCCGACCGCGGATCCCCCGAACCTGCAAGACCCTGAAACATTCGCGGCGGAGACCGCTCGAATCGAGACCGCGTCGGTCCCGG
Organism: Hyphomicrobiaceae bacterium; assembly: GCA_046154585.1. GTDB lineage: Bacteria > Pseudomonadota > Alphaproteobacteria > Rhizobiales > Hyphomicrobiaceae > CADEFX01. The sequence goes on from JBJXDX010000110.1 coordinate 24,832, forward strand.
TCGCGTGGAGACGGCCCAGCGACGGCGACCCCGACAGGGCGCCTATCATTGAGGGCATGTCGGGCGAGGACGACGCTCCGGAAGTGGAAGCGCCCGAAGGGGCAGGCCGGGTACGCGGCCTCCTGCTTCACAAGCTCATGGAGGAGGTGCTGATGGGCGAACTTCGCGAGGAGGTCGACGCGTTCTGCGAACGCGCGCGCGAGCTTCTGTTCCAGCTGCGCCTTGAAAGCCCCGCCAATGCACCTGAAGCCGATGAAATCGGTGCGACCGCGTGGCGGACCCTGCAGCTTCCCGAAATAGCAGCCCTGCGATCCCGGCTCGTCGCCGAGCTTCCCGTCTACGCTTGGTTGAAGCCGGGTCCTCAGGGCCCCGCGCTGGCCGGACGGATCGATGCGGCGGCAATCGGCGACAGCAGGCCCGAGGTGATCGTGGACTGGAAGTCAGATGTCGCGCCGCGGGCCGAGGATATAGCGGCCCATGCCGCGCAGCTGCAGGACTATCTCCGCGCGACAGGAGCGCCGCGCGGCGCTCTCGTCTACATGACGACAGGGTCAGTTCGCTGGCTCGACCTAGCACCCGATCGCTAGCAATCACCATCCGGCGCGGGGTTGTCGGCATCTCGTCGAGAAGCGGACTTGGGTGAGACCATCGCCTCGCCGCTCTATGCGCTCTTTGTCCTCCTGGGCGCGAACATGAAGAGCGTTCCGATACGCTCGTAGCCCACGCGCGGGTACAAGAGCGCGCCTGTGTGACTTGCCGTCAGCACCGAACACTTCGAGCCGCGGGCCCGGTCGTCTCGCAACATCCTGCACAATAGCGCCTGCCCGATGCCCCGAACGCCGATGCGACGGATTGACGTACATGTCCGCGCACCACGTTGCTCCGATCGCATCTACGCTGCGCACGCGACCCACGATTTCCTCGCCATCAAGCGCCACGTACTGACGGAACGGAGCATCGTCTCCGAGCAGGCTATCGGGGATCGGCCGCGTCCGGGTCACCTTCCCCAACCTCGCCGCCACCTCTGATGTCCACACGCGTTCGATCGGTACGGGACGTGGTTGTTTTGGAATGCGCATCAGCTGCTGCACGAAGAAGCCTTCGGTCGCGAGCAGCCGATAGCCTAGGGTCTTGTACGCGGATCGGGTCGGCTCGTCCGGCTCTCCCTCGCCAACCATGGCACACACAAAGAACCGCCCGCGCGTGTGCCGACGCGCAATTGCGTCCACCTCCGCGACGTCGACATCGTGCGCGATCCACTCCTCCTTGCGATAATCACGAGGATTTTTCCTCGGAGCGTCGCGCATCACCCACAACGGCCCAACGCGATTCGCTTCATAGGGAAAGGTGCGGCTCTTGCCCGTGCTGTGTCCGCGCACGAAAACCTCGATGGCGAACTCCATCTCCGGATGCTTGGCCGTCGCGACGGCGGACGCCTTTTGCTTTCGCCGCCGCGACCTCACAACAACAACGCCTCTCGTCATGTGCCTTGACACAACCACTCCAGCACTTTCAGCCCCGCTTACGGTGAAGCGGCCGGACGTGGTCACTTGCGCGCCGCGCCATACGCCTATGATGGCCAGTGGGTCTGATCCCCGATGAAATGTCCAGACAGATAGAGGCGCCCGAATGATCTAAGGTTCCTGTCTTTGCAGCGCGGTCCGCTGGAGCTTTGCGGGGGTCCCCGAGTCCGCCACGGCCTGCAATTGCACGGCCTGCCGGCGCTATGGCGTGCTTTGGGCCTACGACTACGAAGGGGAGCGGATACAGGTATCGGGCCCGACTCGCCCCTATATCCGGGGGAAGCACCTCGGCTTTCACTTTTGTCCGGACTGCGGATGCGTAGCCTATTGGCGCGGGCTCGCGCTCGATGAGAAGGGTCGCCGCCGCATCGCCGTCAATCTAAGGCTCGCTGAACCAGGGGCGGTCGCCGGCATCATCATCGACCATTTCGATGGGCTCGAAAGCTTTGATGACTTACCGCGCGACGGTCGATGCGTCGCGGACCTGTGGTTCTAGGGCGGGTGCTTGCGGCAGTACTTGCAAAGCCAACTGCCGGCAATGAAGGGCCGACCGAAAGCCCCTCGATCCTATTTGGCTGCTGCAGGATCACAGATCCCTCTCTGCGAGTTGGCGGAACTCATCGGGAACCGATTGTGAGATCTCCAATGCGACTGGGCCGTAGCCGATGGCCTGCCATCCGAAGCGATCGCGGATCGCGTCGACCGCACGGTCGGCTACCCACCGCGCCATACCCGTCTTGGATCCGGGACGGCACGGCTCATCCTCCAGTCCAATCGGAAGCTCCAGCTGCACGAGGGGATGCTCCTCGAGACTTGATACCGAAATTGCCAGCGCAGACGCGAGCAGAAGAAGCGCTGGTTCCGAAACGGCCAGAAATGGCGCACCGGATGCGAGGGACGCATCAGCGTGATCAAGCGCAGGCACGGTCTCACCCGCTGCCGCTACAAGGGCGAGGTTGGCATGCGGCGCTGGGTCGGCCTCGGCATCATCGCCGACAACCTCGTCAACATAGGCCGCGCCCTGCAAGGGCAGGCCCGTCAGTAGACCTTCCGATCGCTCGCACAGTCCCCGCCGGCCGCCCCGGCGGGTCTTGCTGTGTCGGCGTCATTGATCCGTCATCTCAGACCCCGATTTTTGCGCCGGGAAGTAGCTAGAACAGCTCTTGCTGTGAACGTGGCTTGGGTGACCTTGGCGGTTTGGTCGGTGCCTGCTCCGTCATCGTCCAAGTCCCGCCGTCCTCGAAGCTGCGAAGCAGCGACTTCACCTCCGTGAGCGGTGCGTCTGTTTCATCAAGCCACGTCGCCCAAGTCTCACGCGGCAGGATTGCGGGCATGCGATCCGTGATGCGCGAGATGAGGGAGTTGGACGGTGTCGTCACCTGCACAAAGGTCTGAAGCGTTTCCGTGCCGTTCTGCCATTCCTCGCAGATCACGGCGATGGCAATGGGCTGGCCATCCTGCGGGGTGATCACCCATTGCTTGGTCTTGCCGCTCGTCAGCTCCTCGCCTTCGTTGAAGGTGTGAACCATGAGGATGCCGCGCGATGCAGCGAAGGCCTGGCCAAATGTCGGCAATCTGTCCACCGTCTCGCCGCGGGCGTGCATGTGCTTTGGGCGAGCGGGGTTGGAGTCCTCCTTGCCGGCGAACCCCCAGCACATGGGCGCCAACTCGCGCGCTCCTGCCGCGTTCAACCGCATGATGTTGGCAAACCGCATCGGCGTCGAGACGACCACTTCATCGGTGCCGCCCTTGACGACGAGAGGCTGCGAAAAGGCGTGAACCTCTTGCCACGAACTCAATTGCGTGAACTTCCCGCACATCGATCCAGACCCTGCTTTCCGCGAAGCATAGCCACCCCGTTACCATAGACAATTCAAAGGAAGCGACTCCTTCACCTGGCCTCGGAACTGGCGGAGATCGTTTGATCGGCAAGAAGGCGTTGCAGGCATGCGCGACAGTAGCAGCGGGCGACGCTCTCGTTCGCCGGTATCGGCATGCGATGCGGGAGATCAACGCACCAACAGGTAGGCTCGCCTCTCGTTATGCCGCAGCCCACTGGATTGCCACAGCTAGGGCACCTGTCGGAAGTGACCCAGGCAGCGTCTGCTTCACTCACGATTGCCTCCTTCCTGCGCAAGCGTGCTTGCCGGAAGTGTAGCATGAGGATGATTTGTCCAGGCCGGAGGCGCGCCAAGGGAGGGCCGCCCATCTACGAGCCCGGGCTCGGCTAAGTCGGCCGACCGGCAATCCAGGCGCGGACCTCGGAGGCAAGCCAACCAACGCGGCGCGGACCCAGCCGCCGCTGCCGTGGAAAGAGCCCCTGCGCGACATAGTTGTAGATGGACGATCTCGACAGCCCGGTTCTGGCAACGACCGCTTTGAAGCTCCAGAGTTCGTCATCGTTGGAGGCGACGAGCGCCCCGCCAGGGCCGGCGGACGCCTTCCCATTCGAGGGTGCGACATGAACTTCTGCCACTGCATCAGATGATCCGACTGACGGAACAACGCTGTCGTCCAGGGTGGTGGCATCATTCCGCCTTCGAGGCCGCTTGGATCCTGGCATCTGCTACTCGCTTCCGCTGGCCTCGCCATTCACGCACATCACCGCTCGCGGCAGGACGCTCGAACTTGCGCACGCAAATGCTCTCAGAGCCTGCGCGGTCGCATCGGGCAGGAGTGTCGACCGGCGGCTTGCCTTGTCCATCAGCGCCACGACCGACTCCGCAATGGCGACGCAGCCCTCGTCGACAAAGAGCCCCTGTGCGAGCGTGACCGATGATCGCCCAACCCGCTCGATGCGAGTGCCGACCTCGACGGCGCCCGGCCAGTGCATTTCGGCTCGGAACTCCAGCAACAGCCTGGCGACGACGAACTGGCCATTGGGCGGGAGCGGCACTCGCATCGGATCGCACAGGAGCTCCATGCGCGCGTTCTGACAGCAGATCGCGAACACCGAATTGGTGATGTGACCGTTTCGATCGGTGTCGGCGAAGCGCAACTTCTCGATGGTCCTGAATGGAAAGTCGGCCAGCGCCGGCGGTCGCGTTCTTTCCGGAAGCCCCGAGTGCGAGCTTCGAAACTGTGGACCTGCTCTCATCGCGACAGCCCCACCGTGATAGCCCGCAAGAAGACGGTAAGCGGATCGGGCCATATCAATGTCGGCGGCATGATGTAGGCCGCATGCGCGTGTCGGCTGTCCACAAGGCGATCCGCCTCGATGGTCCCGGAAGTGGTCGCTGCGACGTTGGGGACGAACCGGTCGACTTCCACCACGCGGATGGCGACCGCTGGCCGGCTCATTGCCACGGAGAGGACAGCGATCAAACCAACGCACAGGCCCATTGAAGCAGCCGCCGCAAGCCGCCAGTTGGCGCACTGCTTGCGGAGAAGGTGCACATGCTGGGTCCGGCGATATCCGACCGTCGGATACGCTGTCGGCGGCCTCATCCATTCCAGGGACGCGCGCATATGTCCGCGTGCGCTGCGAACCGTAAGGGGAGCCGCGGTTCTTCGCGATGAAGCGAACCAGCCGAAGGCAGCGAGCTGCGAGAGAAGCATGATGCCCATAGCTGCCTGATGCGCCTCGGCTGGATACGTGCCCTGCGCCTGGGGCCACAATGCAATGACGAAACCGGCTGCCGACTGCAGGACGAAGGCGCCACCGACGTGCAGCAGATTGAGAGCAGCATTGGCGCGCCCTGATATCTCCTTGGGGTAGTACTCGCCCAGGATTGCAAAGCTCAGCACGGTCGCAGCACCGGCCGCCGCAATCACGACCCACGCGACGAAGGATGGCAGGGGCCACTGTCCCACGAGCGCGAATTGCGCGATCATGGACGCCACCAGCGTCGTCGCCAGCAGTGACTCGGCCTTGAAGCCGACGCGACGCAGCCGATCGGCGAGCATGCCGAGCAGCAGGGCCGAAGCGCAAACCACGATCGCCATCGCGCTCAAGTGCTGAACCACGCTGGCCCGATCGAGGCCGTCGACATCGCGGAGCCATGGGGCAGCCCACAACCCCTGCAGCGACCAGGACGTGCCGATGCCGGTGGCTGACAGCGGGGCGATCCGCCAGAAACGGCCGTCCCGATAGATCGCCCACAAACTCGCGCCCTGCGAGGAGGCCTTTCCAGAGCCCTCGCACCCGTACTTGGGGACAGCGAACAGAACGAGTAGTGCTGCGAGTGCCGACAGCCCGCCCAAGACCGCGAACAAACCCCGCCAGCCGATGTATTGCACGATCAGCTCGGCGGGTCCGGTGGCCGTGATCGCTCCGAGCGCTCCCAGCATGACCAGCCAGCCGTTCGCTAGAGCCAAATGCTCGCGAGGAAACCACAGCACGAGGGCTTTGAATCCGGCCATCAACGCCATCGCGACGCCGAGACCAATGAGGGCGCGTCCAACCAGCAGGGCTGCAAAGTGCTCAGCCAACGCGAATACGAGTGCTCCTGCACTCGCCAGCAGCAATAACAGGCTTTGGATGGTCTTAGGGCCGTAACGATCGAGCAGGCTGCCAAGCGGCAACTGCACAGCGGCAAGCGCCAGGAAGTAGACGGACGTGAGAAGTCCAAGTTCCATGGCGCTGAGGTCGAGGTCGGCTGCCAAGTCGCCGGCGATCAGCGCATTGATGGTGCGGAACAGGTAGGAGAGATAGTAGCCGGCGGCGAACGGCAGCAGGACGCAGGCGATCAGTCGCCTTTGCGACATGGCAATACACTCCGGCGAATGTCTTTGTTGTCGATGAAGGGTCGTCGCTTCGGGGTCCCAGACCCTTGCGGGGGCGGTAGCTCTAGCTCTCTTCTCGTTTCTCTCGTCGCCAAAGGAGTCGAGCGACGCCGTCCTCGGTCGCCTCGAGCAAGGCACCCCAAATCGGCTGGGGCAGCGCGGGATCGTCGAGCTTGACGCGCAGGTAGGTCTCCTCCGAGCCTTGCTTGGTCTTGCGCCAGGCGACACCGATCTCGGCAGCCCCCGCCATGATGCGGAAATCCGGTGCTCCCTCGCTCTCCTTGCGGTCGTTGGCGATCATCCGGACCTTGGCTGACATGGTGAGGGTGCGGATGGTGCCGGCATAGCCGTCCTTCACCGCCGAGAAGTTTCCAATCACTGGCATCGCTCAGCTCTCCCATTGCTCGACTTCAATTCGACGAAGACCCTCGGTATGGCCGCAACACGATGTCCTTGTGCACGATCACGCGCAGTGGCCAGCCGGGGCGCACAGTGATGGTCGGCTGCACGTTGAGGTAGCGCTCGACCAGGCGCTGTCCCGCGCGGTTGGTGGTCGACTGCGTCGATTGCTGAAGCGCCTTGACGAGGTCGCTGTCGGAGGACCCGAACGCGAGCTCGCTGCCGACGCCGAGCACGGTCGCCAGTGCCACGCCCTTCAGCAGCTTCCAGGTATGCAGGTCGACCTGATCGGCGAGACCGGCATAGCCGCCGGTATCTGTCGCCGGCAGGTTGTCGATCACGACCGACGTGCCGTCGGGCATGATGATGCGCTGCCAGACGACCAGCGCGCGCTCCTGACCGAAGGCGACGACGTTGTCGTATTTGCCGATCAGGCGAGAGCCCTGCGGGACAAGAAGGTGCCGGCCGGCGATGCTGTCGAACACGTTCTCGGTGACCTGGGCGATGACGAAGCCGGGCAGATCCGAGTTCAGCCCGCTCACCAGGCTGGCGGCGATGATCGTGCCGGCCATCAGCTGGTAGGGAGAGGCCGGCTTCTCGAGGCGATGCGGATTGTAGATGTCTTTCTCAGGTCCCGCCTTGAGGAAGGACAGCTTGCGCGTCTGCTCGGTGGTGTCATTGGCCAGCAAATCGACATCGCCGCCTGCCAGCGCGCGAGCTCGCGCCGCAGCCTGCAGCATTGTCAGGGTGGTCAATTCGCTGTCCGGCTGTTTTGCAGTCGAGGTCGGGATGCGATCAGGCAGGAACTCGGTTTTCACGGTCTCGCGCGGCGGGGCCTTCAATTGGAGGCGGAAGAACACTTGGCTTTCCCGCGCCTGGCCGGCCATGCGCGCGAGCCTGGCCTTTTCGACCCGCTCCGCCTCGGCGATCGGATCGTTGCTGGGCTCCGTCAGCTGAGGCACGCCAGGCGCCAGCGTTGATGGGCCTTTGCCCGGATCTACCTTCTTGTCCGGCTTCATGCCGTCATACGTCGCCGGCAGCTTGGACAAGCCGTCGGTTATGGATTTGTGCTCGACGTTGAAAAGCTCGGTCGGGCTGCCCACGCGCAGGCTGGGCGGCCTCAGCGCCACCAGCACGATGCCTGAGATGAACAGCAGCACGACCGCGGCGCCGCCGATCAGCACCTTGCGGTTGATGCGTGTGACCGGCTGCGGCCGCGCCCGCAGCTCCAGCGTCTCCGGTGGTACCTTGCTTCCGCGTTCGTTGGCATCGCGCTCGGTCATGGCTGAATCTCGCGCCAGACGGCATCGGTGCGGATGATGCGCACCACACGCTGCGGTGCCGTTCCCATCCTCAGCTCAGCGGCTGCAAACAGTCGGTCGACGATGTAGGTGGTGCCGCGCACGCGATAGTTGACGAGCGCCGGCTTGCCGTCCGGACCGATGACGAACAGCGGCGGCGCCTCGCTCTGCGCCAGGCCCGACGGGAACTGGATGTAGACCTTGGCACCGTCGTCGAAGACCCGGACCGGCTTCCACGGCGCGTCGCCGTCGATGCGATAGCGGAACCGCAGCTGCTCGAGGTTGATGCCAATATCGGCCACGGCAGTCGTCGCTTCGACCTCTGCGCGCTGCTTCTTCAGGGCCAGGAGCTCGGACGCTGGATAGGTCCAGGATACCGAGGCCATGTAGGTCGACGGCGAGGACCGCATCTCCAGGTGATAGGTGCGCCGGTCGGTGGTGATGACGAGGTTGGTCTCGAGGTCGGCGCCGATTGGCTTGACTAGGATATGGACCTGGGCGTCCTTGCCCTCGCCGCTGGTGGTGTCGCCCACAACCCAGCGCACCGTGTCGCCGGCCGACACCGAGACCAGCTTCTCGCCGGCTTCGAGTGCGATGTCCGTGACCTGGTTGACGGCGGCATACAGCTGGTAGAGCGCACCTTTGGTGTAGGGATAGACCTGGATGGCGTTGATGTAGCCGTCCTTGACCGGCTCGATGCGGGCGGCGGCGTTCGCACCCACCACGCGGTCCTTGGGTGAGCGCTCGTCCTTCTGCTTCTCTGCCGCCTTCACAACTGGCTTGAGCTGACCCGGCAGCGGAAGGGGCTTGGGCACCTCGATGTATTCCACCGGAGCCTTGGGCTCCGGCTCGCGCTTGGCGGCCTTGAACGCCGGGCTGTCGAGGAGCGGGATTTCTGGTACCTGCACGCGTGTGGCGCAGGCGCCAAGGACAAGTGTCAGCACGGAAGCAGAGGCCATCCAGCGGGAGCGGCTCATTTCGGCTCTCCCGCGTTGACGTCCTGCGACCAGTTGAAGGTGTGCACGTAGATACCGAGCGGGTTCTTGCGCACTGCTTCCACCGTGCGCGGCGGCGTGATGACGATGGAGAACAGGCCGGTGAGGCGCTTCGTCTCCTTGAGCGCGCCGCCCTCGAAGATGCGCTCCAGCCAGCGCACCTGGAACGACGTGTCCGACGCGCGCACCACGCTGGTGATCTCGACGGCGATCGTCTCGCGTCCGACCTTGGCGAACGGGTCGTTGTCCCTGGCGTACTCGTTGAGCGTGACCGCCGCCCGATCGGTGACGAAGTCGTAGGCCTTGAGCCAATTCTGCCGCACCACGACGGGATCGATCGACAGCGAGCGCACGTTGTCGACGAAGCGCGCTAGGTGGAAGGCGATCTGCGCGTCGCTCGGCTTGTAGATCTCGGCGGCCGGCCCGACGGCGCGCGCGCCACCCTTCGGATCCACCTCGACGATGTAGGGGGTGGTCGATGCCGAGCGTCCCAACCACAGGAGGATCGCCGCCAGGATCAGTGACAACCCCAGAGAGCCGAGCGCCATCAGGCGCCAGTTGTGGGCCTGCACCCGTGCGCTGCCGATGCGCTCGTCCCAGACCTGGGCGGCCTTCTGATAGGGGGTGACCGGCTCGGGCGTCTCGCCGTAGCGCAAGGTCGATCGCTTGAATGACATTATGTGTGTGTTCCTCTAGTTCTTGTCCTTGAGATCGGGTCCGCTGCCGCCCGCCGGGCGATCGCCCTCGCGCAGCGCCCCCGCGGCAACCAGGCCGGCCTGGGTCAGGCGCTGCCGTCGCGCCAGGCTCTGTGCCCACGCGGGTGTCGGCTGCGTTCCACCTCCGCTCAGCGGACCGGCCCCGCGGCCGGGATCGGCGTCGGATGACGGGTCGGCATCGCGGTAGCCCTGGGCGGCGCCTTGCCGGTAGGCGTCTCGTACCGGTGCTGTACCCGATGCAATCATGCGCGACGCCGGCGCCGTCACGGTCGTTCGTGCCACGCCGCGCGGACCGCCCGCCTCGTAGGCGGCACCGACCCTGCCGGTCAGCGCGGCGGCCGCTTTGATGCCGCCGCCCGCGGCGCGGCCGGTCAGGCGTGCGGCACCGGTTGCGAGCATGCCGCCGGCAACGGCTGTGCCGCCAAGCGCCGCCGTGGTGGCGACGGCTGAGCCAGCTCCAAGCTGAGGTGCGCCAGAGATCAGGCCAGCCGCGATAGCCGGCACGAACACGGCCAATCCGAACACGGCGATGGCGGCAAGAATGGTCGATGCCGCCTGCGTAAGCGTGATCTCGCCCGTCGGACGGATCAGCGTCCCGAACAGCGTAGCGCCAATGCCAACCACGATCGCCAGCACCATCAGCTTGATGCCGGCCGATATCACGTTGCCCAACACGCGCTCGGCCAGGAACGCCGTGTGTCCGAACAGCGCGAACGGCACCAGCACGAAGCCGGCCAGCACTGTCAGCTTGAACTCGATGATGGTGATGAAGAGCTGGACGCTGAGGACGAAGAACGCCAGCAGCACGATCAGCCATGCCAGCATCAGCACCACGATCGTCACGAAATTCGTGAAGAACGAGGTGATGCCGATCAGCTCGCCCGCCTTCTCCAACAGAGGCTTCGACGCCGTGAAGCCGGTCGACGCCACGAACCCCGGCCGCATCAGGTCAGCCGCCGTCAGCGACGCCCCCGACGCCTTCAACCCCAACCCCGCAAACGACTGGAAGATGATGTCGGCCAGGCCCTTGAAGTTGTTCAGCAGCAGCGCGAAAAAGCCGACGTACAGCACCTTCTTGATCAACTGCGCCGGGACGTTGTCCTCGCCCATCAACGCCCAGAACAACCCGGCCAGCGTGATGTCGATCGCCACCAGCACGCTCGTCAGGAACGCCACGTCGCCAGCGAGCAGCCCAAAGCCGCTGTCGATGTAGCGGCTGAAGGTCTCGGTAAACCGGTCGATGATCGCCAAGTCGTCCATTCAATCCTCAGTCCTTCGGGCAAGGCTTCGCCGTCGGCGGCAACACGTGTCGCCGGGGAATCTGTTCAGTAGTGGAGAGTCAGGGAGCGGCTAACGTCGTCGTCGGCCGGCATGTTGGAGGTTGCGGCTCGATGGTCGCTGCGCGAGCGGGGCTAGCCCCGCACCCCAGCCGGCGGGACACCCCCCGGACCACCCGCCATTTGAAGGTTCAAAAAGGAGGGGGCTCGGGGTCTCGTCGTGTCGAAGACACGCGCCTCCGGCACGATACGGGCACGGGCGGTAGCCCGCTCGCGTAGCGACTGCTGCAAATGGCTCGGACGCTATCCAGGTCATGACGTGCTCATCGGCTAGCGGTGTAAGCGGAGCCCGTACCGACGAAGGATTTGAAGCGTTGGCGGGCTTCGGCTTCGGTGGCGAGGTCGCGGGCTTTGGCGAGGGTGTCGGCACGGTGCTGGGCGGCGAACAGGCTGTGCAGGGAGAGGGATTGCTTCACGGCCAGGCCGGTGAGCTCGTTGCCGGCCTGGGTGGCTTCCAGGCTGCCGACGGCGCCGAGGGAACGGGCCATGGCATCGCGGAGCAGCAGCATGTCGGCATCGACGCCATCGGCGATCTGGCCCTGCAGGAGGGCGGCGCGCTTGAGGGCTGTGTATTCCTCGTCCCACCGGGTCGTGGCGTTGCGCAGCACGTCATCCGAGGAGAGTGCGGTCGAGACCTGCCGCGGGAACAGTTGCTCGTAGCCGCTCTGGGTTGCCCGCAGTCGCAGCGCGATGCCTTCGCCGGCGCGGAGCTGGGCCTGGATGTCGGTAAGCGTGCGTTGCAGGTCGGGTGACAGGCTCGATCCCAGGCGCACCAAGTTCTGGTCCATGCGTGCGATCATCAGCACCTGGTTCTGCAGCTGGCGGACCTGGTTGTTGATCTGCTCCAGCGCGCGGACGGCTGAGAGCAGGTTCTCCTGGTAGTTGGCCGGGTCGAACACGGTCAGCTGGGCGGCCGACCGCGGCACGCAGCTGGCGAGTAGCCCGGCGGCAACCGGCAGGGCAATCAAAGTTCGGCGCAGGGCTCTCATCGTCCGCTCCTCTTCGACTTGGCCGAGGCGACCCGGAACGGCGACAGGCGTTCGGGCATGGGCGGTCCGCCGGGGAGGCCAGGCAGCGGCGGGACGTCGGTGCGGGGTACGACGGTCCGCGCCGCTGCCTTCGGCGAAGGTGTCCCGTTGTCAGGGGGTGCGGCGGATGCCGCAGGGACACGCTCGGCCGGATCGATGGGGCGAGATGCTTGTGGAAGCGGTGGCGGTATTGTCGGCCTTGGCCAGCGCTCGATCAGCTCAACCGCCCAAGCCAATCCCTTTGCATTCAGGAACCGCTGGGCGAACCCATTGGGCTTTGCCTCGGTCAGGCATCGATCGATCAGGCGCTGATCGTCGGGCGAGGAGCTGCCGCACAGGGCGAGCGCCACCGGCCCGAGCCCCAGCTCGAACAGCCGGTTGCCGCGCGCCGTCTGGGCATAGTAGTCGCGCTTCGGCGCGGCGGTGCTGAGGATCTCGACCTGCCGCGCGTTGAGACCGAAACGCTCGTACACGCCGCGCGCCTGCGGTTCCAGCGCGCGGTCGTTGGGTAGGAAGATGCGCGTCGGGCAGCTCTCGATCAGGGCGGGTGCGATGGTCGAGCGCTCGATGTCGGCCAGCGACTGTGTGGCGAACACGACGCCCACGTTCTTCTTGCGCAGCGTCTTGAGCCACTCGCGAATGCGGGCTGCGAACAGCGCGTCGTCCAGGAAGGTCCAGGCCTCGTCCAGGATCAGCAGCGTCGGCCGACCGTCGAAGCGCGCCTCGAGGCGATGGAACAGGTAGGTCAGCACCGGCGCGATCAGCGCCTTGTGCTGCATCAGCTGCTCCATCTCGAAATGCAGTACTTCGGTCGTTGCCAGTTGCTCCGACGAGCCGTCCAGCAGTCGGCCGTAGGCGCCTTCCAGGGTGTAAGGTGCCAGCGCCGCCACCAGCGCGTTGGACTGGATCAGGACGGCCAGGCCGGTGAGCGTGCGTTCGGCCTTGGGCGCGGAGGCCAAACTCTGTAGCGCCGTCCACACGGCGTCCTTGACGTCGGGCGTGACGCGCACGCCTTCGTTGGTGAGCAGCGCCGTGATCCATTGCAGGGCGAAGGCGATCTCGCCAGGCTCGTCGATGCGGGCCAGCGGCTGCAGCGACAGGGTGCCTTCGAGGCCGAGCTCGATGCTGGCGCCGCCCATGGCGAGCGTCGCTGCGCGCGCGGAGCGTCCGCGATCGAACAGGACCACCTGGGCGCCGATGAAGCGCCGGAACTGCAGGGCGAGCAGGGACAGCAGTACGGACTTGCCAGCGCCGGTGGGACCGACGATGAGCGCGTGACCCACATCGCCGATGTGTAGGTCGAGCCGGAACGGCGTTGAGCCGCGCGTCTCCGCTATCATCAGCGGCGGCGCGTTCAAGTGCCGGTTGATGTCAGGTCCCGCCCATACGGCCGACACCGGCATCATGTGGGCGAGGTTCAGGGTGTGCACGATCGGCTGGCGCACGTTGGCGTAGGGGTTGCCCGGTAGGCTGCCGAGCCAGGCCTCCACGGCGTTCAAGGTCTCGCGTATGGTGACGAAGCCGCGGCCGTTGATGATGCGCTCCACCGCCAGCAGCTTCTCGTTGGCCTGCTTGGCATCGGCGTCCGTTACAACAATCACGGTCGTGAGATAGCCGAAGGCCACGTCGTCGGCGCCGAGCTCCTGCAGCGCCTCGTCGGCATCCGTGGCTTTGTTGTCGGCATCCGGATCGACCAGCGCCGTTTCGCGGTTGAACATCACCTCGCGCAGGATGGCGCCGACCGACTTGCGCTTGGCGAACCACTGCCGCCGCAGCCGCGTCAGGTGCCTGGTGGCCTCGGTCTTGTCGAGGGCGATCCAGCGTGTGGTCCAACGGTAGGCGAAGCCCAGGTCGTTGAGCGCGTCCAGCAGCCCCGGCACCGTGGCGTTCGGGAAGCCCAGCACGGTCAGCGCGCGCAGATGCTGCTCGCCGAGCTTGGGCTCGACGCCGCCGAGGAATGGCGTGTCGCACAAGATGGCGTCGATATGCGTCGGGATCGCGGGTACGGCGACGGGTTGGCGCTTGGTCGAGATGGTGCCGTGCAGGTAGGTCAGCGTCGCGGCATCATCCAACGGCTCGGCCTCCGGCAGGATGGAGCCCAGCATCTGGAAGGCACGGTCGGTCTCGGTCACGAACCACTCGAGCTGGGCATGCGGCTCGACCTCAATGGCCGTCTCGTCGCTACGCTCGTAGAGAAAGCGTTCGGCTTGCCCCTCTCGCTCTGGCGGGGGCAGATAGAGGAAGGTGAGGAAATACCGGCTCTCGTGGTGGGCACCGTCGGCGCTGAAGGCGGCATAGCGCTCCTGGTCCACCAGCCACGACGCCGGATCGGCAAAGCGCGCACCGGGATACTGGTTGGCCGGTACGCGCTCGGCCTCGAAGAACAGCGCCCATCCGGCGCCGAAGCGCTTGAGGATGTTGTTGAGCCGAGCCGTGACGGACACCAGCTCGGCCTCGGTGGCGCTGTCGAGGTCCGGGCCACGGTAGCGCAGCGTGCGCTGGAACGAGCCGTCCTTGTTGAGGACGATGCCGGGGCCGACCAGGCAGGCCCATGGTAGGTAGTCGCACAGTGCGCCGGTCTTCTTTCGGTACTCGGCCAGGTTCAGCATGCGAGCGCTCCCTTGTGGCGGGCGTGGCGGGACAGGACGGTGAGGAAAGCCGGGTCCTTGCGCGTGACCCACACGGCAATCGCGTGCCCAATGAGCCAGATCAGCAGGCCGGCCAACCAAAGCCGGAGACCCAGCCCGATCGACGCGGCCAGCGTGCCGTTGAGGATGGCAAAACTGCGCGGTGCACCGGCGAGCAGGATCGGCTCGGTCAGCGACCGATGCAGCACGACCTCGAAGCCGGGAACGGAAGATGGTTGGCCAAGCATGTCTGGTTCCTCAGTTGATGAGCGCGCCGCCGGCGAAGGAGAAGAACGACAGGAAGAACGAGGTGGCGGCGAAGGCGATGGAGAGTCCGAACACGATCTGGACCAGGCGGCGCAGGCCGCCGCCCATGTCGCCGAAGGAGAGGCTCAACCCGGTGACGATGATGATGACGACGGCCACCACCTTGGCGACTGGCCCCTCGATCGACTCGAGGATTCGCTGCAGGGGTGCTTCCCACGGCATGCCGGAACCGGCGGCGTTGGCGGCATCGGTGGCCATCACCGCGAGGACGGCAACGGCCCATCCCGCGGCCGTGTCGCGGAGCAAACGCTGTGCTGTGGGGTTGGGAGTCACGCAGTTTCTCCATCAAACGGTGTGAAGGCTCGGCCGCCCGAGCGGCTTCAGCATGTAGTCGCCGTCGGCATCGAGGCTGGTGACCTCCAGCAAGGTCTCGACGCGGCGGTTGACTCCGCGGCCCTCTAGGAACACGACGATGTCGATCGCCTGCACGATCAGGTCGCGCGGCACCGTCACCACCGCTTCCTGCACCAACTGCTCGAGCCGGTAGAGGCCGGCCTGTGCCGAGTTGGCGTGCACGGTGGTGACGCCGCCGGGATGGCCGGTGTTCCAGGCCTTGAGCATGTCGAGGGCTTCGGGCCCGCGCACCTCGCCGACGATGATGCGATCCGGACGCAGCCGCAGCGTCGACCGCACGAGGTCGGCCAACGTCGCCACGCCGGGCTTGGTGCGCAGCGCCACGCAATCGGCTGCGGCACATTTCAGTTCGCGCGTGTCCTCCAGGATGACGACGCGTTCGTTGAGATCGGCGATCTCGGCCAGCAGTGCGTTGACCAGCGTGGTCTTGCCCGAGGACGTGCCGCCGACCACCAGGATGTTCTTGCGCTCGCGCACGCTCGTAGCCAGCGCATGGGCTTGGGCGCCCGACATGATGCGTGCGGCCACGTAGTCGGCGAGCCGGTAGAGCACGTCGGCCGGCTTGCGCACGGCGAAGCAGGGCGCCGGCGAGACGGGCGGCATCACGCCCTCGAAGCGCTCGCCGGACTCGGGCAGCTCGGCCGAGACGATCGGCGCCTTGTCGTGCACCTCGCGGCGCAC
>JBJXDX010000111.1:0-123404 GCA_046154585.1 Hyphomicrobiaceae bacterium
CATCGTCAACTGCCAGTCCCTGGAGGACGCCCTCACCATCGCCCGGGAGCTGGGTCAGGCCAATCCCGGCGGGTCCTATGAGATCAGGCCGGTCGCCCTGTTTAGACCTGGGAGCACCGCTGCATGACGGATCTGAGCTGGATCGGCGCGGCACTGACATCGGCCCGTCCGCAGGCGGTTGCAGCTCTGCTGCGCTATTTCCGCGACCTCGACATCGCCGAGGAAGCGTTCCAGGACGCCTGCCTGCGGGCCCTGAAAAGCTGGCCTCAGAACGGCCCCCCGCGCGATCCCGCCGCCTGGCTCATCATGGTCGGACGCAATACGGCGATCGACGCGGTCCGGCGCAGGCGCAAGCAGGAACCGTTGCCGGAGGAGGAGGCGATCTCCGACCTCGAAGACGCAGAAACGACCCTCGCCGACCAGATCGATGGATCCCACTACCGCGACGACATCCTGCGTCTCCTGTTTATCTGCTGCCATCCAGATTTGCCGGCCGTTCAGCAGATCGCCCTCGCGCTTCGGCTGGTCTCCGGCTTGACGGTCAAGGAAATCGCCAGCGCGTTCCTCGTCAGCGAAAGCGCCATGGAGCAGCGCCTCACCCGCGCCAAGCGCCGCGTCGGCCAGGCCGACGTCCCGTTCGAGACACCCGGCGCCGTGGAGCGCTCCGAGCGGCTTGGCGCCGTTGCCGCCGTGATCTACCTGATCTTCAACGAGGGCTATTCGGCGAGCGGCGGCTCCGCGCACCTGCGCACGTCGCTG
Organism: Hyphomicrobiaceae bacterium; assembly: GCA_046154585.1. Taxonomy (GTDB): domain Bacteria; phylum Pseudomonadota; class Alphaproteobacteria; order Rhizobiales; family Hyphomicrobiaceae; genus CADEFX01. The sequence goes on from JBJXDX010000111.1 coordinate 760, forward strand.
TGCGAGGAAGCCATCCGCCTTGCCCGTCTGTTGCTCGGCCTGTTCCGCTCCGAGCCCGAGATCATGGGGCTCACCGCGTTGCTCCTGCTTCAGTACTCTCGTATCCCCGCACGGCTCAGCCCCGAAGGCACCATCATCCTGCTGGAGGATCAGGATCGCGGTCTCTGGAACCAGAATGTAATCGCCGAAGGCTTGGCGCTTCTCGACAAGGCGGTGCGCCACCAGCGGCCGGGCCCCTACCAGGTCCAGGCCGCCATTGCCGCGCTTCACGCCCAGACCGCCAGGCCCGAGGACACGGACTGGCGTCAGATCGACTTGCTGTACGCCAATCTCGAAGCCATGCAGCCATCACCCGTGATCACGCTCAATCGCGCCGTTGCCGTCTCCAAGGTCTACGGGCCAGCCGCGGCGCTAGCCATGATCGAGCCGCTGGCCTCGCAGCTCTCCGGCTATTTCCATTTCTTCGGCGCCAAGGGCGCCTTCTTGATGCAGCTTGACCGAAGCGAGGAAGCCCGGGTCGCTTTCGATCGCGCCATTGCCCTGGCCCACACGCCCGCAGAGGCAGCGCACATCCGTCAGCATCTCGATCGCTTGAAGGACGGCGCCAAGTCCCGCCCGACTGCCGAAGTGCCGCAATAGCGCCTGCCGCACGTTTGTCCTTGGGCGACGCTATCCTCCGCTAACGCCTGTCACGCGCGGCGGGGTAGGTTGACAGGCAGGTACTCCACGCCGGACTGTTGAATCGGCTGAGGATAGTGCTTCATCAACTCCATGACCTCGAGCGGCATGCCGACCCGGACCGGTAGCCCCAGCTCCTTTGCCTCCGTCGCGGTAAGCGCATAGTCGTGCGTCCAATTTCCACCTGCGAGCTTCGCGGCGAGCGCCTCCGCCGCGCCCTGCTCCATGCGCGGCGTCAGCAGCTCGACGGCCCCACGCTTGACCTGCGCCAGCGCCTTCTCGCTCATGTCCGCGAGAATCAGTGTCAGGTCGAAGACGTCGGCGACCGGCTTGGAGTCGCGGGCCTTGACGATGCTCGCGGCCGGAAGGCCGACGATCTGCGGATCGATGGGCCCGAGCATCGAGAACTCGCCCAGCACGATCTCGTCGGCGGCGAGGGCGATCAGCGTTCCGCCGGACATGGCGTAGACGGGAACGTACACCGATACTTTGGCCGGGTGCGCCTCCACGGCGCGCGCAATCTGCATGGCCGCCAGAACGAGGCCGCCGGGGGTGTGCAGCACCAGATCGATGGGCCGATCGGGAGGCGTCTCCTTGATTGCGGCGATGATCGTCTGGGCATCCTCGAGATCGATATGCCGTGAGACGGAGAAGCCCAACAGGCTGCGCTTTTCCTGTCGGTGGATCATCGTGATGACGCGTGAGCCGTTGAGTTGTTCGATGGCCCGGATCGCCTGAGTCCGCTTCATCCCGAACCATCGGCCCATCAGCAAGGGCTGCAGCACCATGAGGGCAAAGAAGATCCAGATCAGGGTCGAGAAATCCAGCGACATGGCACGCTCCGGTCTGCGGTTGCCTGCAACCCAACACGGTGTTCAGGGCGCTGCTGGTTATACGCATGCGCGTTGCGAACCGTGCAACGAATAGAGCGCATGGACGTTATGCCAGTGCATCACATCTGCGGAATCCAGGGTTTGACCGGAGAGGTGGCAGGGTATGGCGGATCAACATCAGGAACTGACCAAGACCGAGGCTCGTCAGGGCACGGGACCAAGGCAGATGGTGTCGGTGCTCTTCGTATCGATTGCGCTGGCCGTCCTCGCAGGCGGAGCACTGCTTTGGTACTTCTACTTCACAACCTCACCGGCACCGGCGTAGGTTTGGTTGCGAAATATTGAGGCTGCGACGTCAACCGCCGCAGCCCCTTTGAGCGTTCGCAATCGACTCAACTCTCGGGCCCGAGCCAGACGTCCTCGAGGGTTTGATAGATCATGTGGCTGGGCGACATGGTCCAGCCTTTGACGCGCTGGTTGGTCACGACGATGCGGTGCCACCAGAAGATCGGGATGGTGTTCGCGTCCTCAAGCGTGATCTTCTCGAACGCGCGGATATATTTCTTGCGCTCGGTCGGATCGGTCGTGCGCGCCTGCGCCAGATACAGCTCGTTGAGCTTGGTGTCGTCGAACTTGTTCGAGGCCGTCGACCAGCGGTCCGCCGACAGGAACTTGACGAGGCCGGTCGTGGGGTCGTCGCTGTAATCGGTATAGGAATCGACCACGGCGTCGAAGTTCTGCGACGTAAAGGCTGTCACCCAGGCTGCTGTCTCGAGCTGCTGATGCTCGACCTTGACGCCGATCTGGCGCCACTGGTCGATGACGAACACGCCCATCGCCGGATACGGCGCGATGTTGCGGTTGGTGAGCGTCAGCGTCAGGTTCTCGTGACCTGCTTCCTTGAGGAGGCGCTTTGCTTCGGCGCGGTTGGCCGCCATGTCGCGACCGAATCCCGGATACTTTTCCAACTCGTCCTTGGACGCCGCCCACTCGCCACCGGGCAGCATGACGCCGCCGACGTGACGCAGGTTCGTGATCTTGCCGAGCGCTTCCGCGCCGGTCCACCGATCGAGGCCCAGCGACAGCGCGCGACGCACCCGCACATCGTCGAACGGCTTGCGCTGCGGGTTGAAGCTGATGTCCATGTGCAGCAGCCACGGCGACTCCTGGACGTAGGCTTCCTTGCCGAGATTGCCGACGATGCGGTCGCGCTCGCTCGGCGAGAAGCCGCGGAATTCCGCCATCACCTGCCGTCCGCTCAGCGCATTCTGGCTTGCGACAGCCGAGGTCGTCACGGCGCGGAAGCCATCGAGGTAAGGTTTGCCCTTCTGGAAATAGTCGGCGAAGCGTTCTCCCACCCAGTGCGATCCAGCCACGTGCTCGACGAACTTGAACGGCCCCGTGCCCATCACGTTCTTGACCGGGAAGTTCGGGTCCTGCTGCAGCTTCGCGGCGCTGTAGATGCAGTTCCAAGGCGAGGCGAAGGCACCGTTGACGATCGACGCATCGATCTCCTTCATCCTGAAGACCACCGTCAGCGGATCAGGCGTCTCGATGGCGGCGATCTTGGCGAGCGAATCTTTTCGGTTCGAGATGACGCCTGCCGGCGGCTTGCCGATGTGCTCGTAGGTGGCCTTCACATCCTCCGATGTGAGCGTCGAGCCATCGTGGAATTTTACGTTCGGCCGTAGTTTGAACGTAAAGGTCATCTGGTCAGGCGATGCGCTCCAACTCTCGGCGACGTCCGGGACGACGTTCGGATATTTGCCCGGCTCGAAACGCAGCAGCGTGGAATAGTGAGGGGCGACACGCTGCAGGACCGCGAACGTTTGCGTGCCGTGACAGTCGTAAGTCGGGGGCTCGGCGGCGATGGCGAAAATCAATGTGCCGCCGCGGTGCGGCTCTTGAGCGGAGGCCGGTCCTACCGCAAATGCGGTCGCCAAGATCGCTAATCCCAGCGCTGGTCGTGCGTATCGTCGCATTCCTGTTTCCTCCATGAGCGCCGTGTTTCGGCGCGTAAATGGCTCTGACCCACGAGCCCCCGCTGCGCCTGTTTTTAGCTATTTTATGAACCGTTTCATTCCATTGAAGCCCACGTGGATAAGGACTGTGCAATCCATCGTTCCGGATCAGATGAATCGTTTCATTATACGCGAGATCGAGCCGGCCGCAAGCAGGCGTGTCACTTCCTGAATGGATCGCTTGCCGGGGCGTCCTGGCTCTCAGGGTTCGGCCGTGCACCAGAACTGATACATGCTCGAAAAGAGCGATGGTTGATCGGCTTCGTAGGCCGCCCACTGATCCAGCGATCCGGGCCGGACCGCGTTCGGGTAGGACCTCTGCAGCATACTGAAGGGAACGTCGAAGAAGCCGCGAAAGCGGAGTCCGTTCTCTTGCAGGAAGTCTGCGATCTGCGGCAGCGTCACGCACTGCTCGCTGACATGCGCGACGTAGTCCCGGAACCCGCTGGCCGAATAGAAATCGAGGCTCTTCAACAGCTCTGATCCGGGTGCGCCATCCGGGAGCATCTGCAGGCGTTGCCGATAGTCGCGCAGCGCTGCATCACTGCAATCGGCGCCGGGATAGGATGGGTCGCCTTTCAACGCCACCAGGTTGCGGCGTGCAAGCGCGCTGTAGAGCCCGATCAGCATGATACCGCCCGGCGCCAGACACTCCTTCAGTGCGCGCCAGCCATCGAACGGGCTTGCCATGTGGTGCAGGACGCCAACGCATTCGACGACTTTGAATCTCTGCCGAAAGGACGGTTCGAACGCGCCGATGTCCTGAATGTCGCCCTGAGCAAGCGAGAGATTATTCGCTCCCATGCGCTCTGCCATCATGGACGCATAGCCGAGGCTCGTCTCAGTGATATCCAGCCCCGTCACGCGCGCTTTGGACCCATAGTCGAGCGCTGCCGAGACGGCCTGGCGGCCGGTGCCGCACCCGGCAATCAGGACTTCGAAAGGCCCCTGCTGAAAAACCAGTTCGTTCTCGTCGAATATAGTGGCCAGATTTTTGAGATAGTGACCTTCGCGATAGGTCAGCACGCTGGTCCATCGCGGATAGGGGCTCACGTTGTACTGGGTGGCCACCTTGACGGACGTTGGGTCGAGGATGGTGCCGAGCCGCGGTATGTGCGCGGCCCGCTCCACGATGTCGCGCTCCTCGGCAAGCCGTACCACAAGAGCGGCCCGCAAAACCTCGGGCTCGATTTTGCCAAGCGCATCCGGCTGAAGCGGACCAAGCACGTCGGCCGGCGACCGATACATGGACCGCATCATGAAGGCGTTTGCTGCTGCGCTGTCACCGTCCAGAACGTGTTCAAAGGCGACGCCTTGCACATCGAGGGCCTGGACCTCCTCGGGCGTCTCGGCCCACACGAATTCGTTGAGCCAGCATTGCTGCATCAGGGCAACGGCCATACGCACCAGGCGTGCGTCTTCAAATCGGGCGGGCGGTACGTCCAGCAGGAGTGCCGCCCGTACGGCCGTGAGAAATTTCTCTATCACCGGCGTGCTCACTACGCCACGACGCAGCGTTTCCAGAAACAGGCTGTCGCCGAGGATTTCCTGATCGTTGCCGAGACACACGTCGAGTGCAGCGTCGCGCCAGCCGCGATGCGCGCCGCGCTCGAGAATACGCCGCAGGGGCTGCGTTTGTGACAAATGATGCAGGGTTGCAGCCGCGAGCAGGTCGCGGTCGGCGGTGTCGTGCGCCAGCGCTGCCTTGAGTCCCTGGCGGTTGAGGCGCACGCCATCAGGCAGCTTGCCCTTGCCCAGCAGCCAGCACAGGCGCCGGGATGCGGCCGTCATCTGCGGATCATTCTGCAGAGTCTTCGTTAATTCCTCGGCGGCACCGCTCGCGTTGCCCAGTGCCTCGAGAACGATGGCCAGATTGAACCGGTGCTCGGCACTATTGCCGTCAGCCTTGACCGCTGCTGCGAAGGCTCTCCCGGCGCCCTGCAGATCACCCGCGGCGATGGCCGCGGCGCCACGGCGACCCAGTTCCAACGAACGCTGAGTTTTGGACGTAGCCTGTAGGTCTGTCCGAGGCGTGATAAAGCGCACAATTCCCTCGCTCGGAGAAACGGGTTATCCAGAGTCGCAAAGCCCTGCAATTGTTCTTTGAGCGCTACGCCGTCTGTCTCACGGGTCCAGGCGAGACGTCTGCACACTTCACTCCATCAGGCTAAATTGCTTCGTCCCTCGTTCTTGATTTCCAGACTCATTGCGCTGCTGCACGACGGTTCGATCGATTGCGCAAACACGCCGAAGCTGCGGGCATGCAATGTCATGCGCACGACACCCAGCATCAGCTTTTCGTGAATTGCACGAGCCGCGCGCGACCTCTACAGCACTGACGAAATGTCTATGGGCAACGCGAATGCGCTCCGCGCATACCGGCCCCAACGAGAACAGTGGGCCTCATGGCGAAATTGGATCTGAGCCGGTTTCGGCAGATGACGTTCGCGGATCGCGACGAAGCCGAGACTTTCCTATCCACGATCACCGAGGGCATCGCGGACGCGCGTTTCCGGGGCGACCCAAGAGATTTCTATCTGCGCTATTCGGGTATCTCGCTTGGACATTGCGACCTGCACCGAGGTGATCACTCGGAGCTGGTTCTCAACATGACCCGCGCCGACGAGTATCACTTCATGCTTCCCCAGCGCCACGGCCTCCGCTTCACGAGAGAAGACGGCACGGCGCTCGACGGCATCGCCCGGCGTACGGCTTTGCTTCTCACGCCGCATCAGCCTGGCCAGTGCGATGTCCGCTCAGGAACGACAGGTGTCTCGTTGGTCCTGCGCACGGCGTCGCTAACGGAGCACATCGAGAATATGACAGACGAGAACAGCCGGCCTCGGCACTTCGTGTCGGATGCGCGCAGTCTGGACCTCGCGGATCCTGTTGTGACCGCGCTTACGCGTAACGTCCTGAACGTGCATTTCGAGATGCAGAAGCTCTCCAAGGTGGGATTGTCGCGCGTCGCGGCCGCTGACTTCGATGATTTGCTTCTTGGATTCGCCAGCGCCGTCGTGTCCGGCGATGTGCGCACGCACTTGAGCAGCCGGCAGGCCGATCCTGGTAAATCGGTTGCGCGGCAAGCGCGTGAGTACATCGAAGCGCAAGCCTCCGAGCCCATCCGGTTTACGGAGCTGGCGCGAAGCTTGGGCGTGAGCCTTAGGGCCCTGCAGATCGGATTCCGGCGTCAGTTCGGGTGCTCCCCGCGCGAGTTTCTCATGACGTGCCGCTTGCAGATGGCCCGCGAGCGCTTGCTGTCTGCCGATGGTCAAACCCGGGTGTCGACAGTCGCGTACGACTGTGGATTTTCCGATCTCGCCGTGTTCTCGCAGAAATACAGGGAGGCCTACGGCGAGCTGCCCTCCGAGACCGTCAGACGCCGCTAGATCCAGCGTAAGGATCAGACCTACCTTTCGGGAATATTTTTCTCATTCCCGGTCAGATGCATCACGTCGGTCGACGCCGATGCGGCGTGAATGTCATCCGGCGGACCGTCGGAAACGCAGGCCACACCCGCAATGACCAAGAGTGCGATCACGACAGTGGCGGCACCGATGATCATCGTATGGCACATGGCGGCGTCTCCACGGGTGAGAAACGCCCAAACCCCATTGCCCAGGCGTGGTTAAATATTGTCTGCAACGGGGGAAAGGGCTGTTCCCGGCGTAACAGCGGCAGGCGGCTCTGTCGTTTATAGACCCCGGGCTCCGGCCGTGGCCGCCGCCCTGCCCACAGGTAAAGAGGGCCAATCGGGGCGGGCTTGGCTAATGGCCGCTTGCCGGATCGCGCTCTAAAGCGTCCCAACCCGGTTCACAGGTGCCGCCGGATCGTCGAACTCGAACAACTCGACGAGAACGCCATCCGGCGCGGCAATCATCACGTAGCACCAATCTCCGTGCTCCCTCAAGCCGTGGGGAGAGGTAACGCCCGCGGATTGCAAACGCTGCCAAGCTTCCTTGAGGTTTGAGACCTTCACACCGAGATGGTGGACGGCGTTGCGTCCTTGGCCCCGCGGCGGCTGAGTGTAGATATGGAGCCGCCCCGATCCCACAGCGAGGAACACATTCCTCGATCCCGAGAGCTCGCCGTCGAAGATGATTTTTCCGTCCAAATGCCGGCACCACCACGCCACCGTCGCGTCGATGTCGCTCGCGAACAGATGCACGTGATGCAGATCAAATGACATGCTTTCATCCCTGCCAGGCGCAGCCCGCGCCCTTACGGCTTGTCTCGGCCGCTGAACGTCTCCGGTGCAGCTATGGCAAACGTAACGCCAATTCCAATGATGAGGGCCGCGGAAATCACGAGCGCCGCAACCGGCCCCCACACGTCGGCAATCAGCCCGAGCGCCAGCGGCCCGATGACATACCCTGCATCTCCGGTCATACGAAACAGGCCCATAGCTGAGGCATTCATACCGGGCGGCGCCGAATCCACGGCATAGGCCGCCGGCGCGGCGCCCCCGACTGAGCTGGCAACACCCCAGACGATGCACGCCGCCACGAACCACAAGTAAGACGACGCAACGCAAAAGAGCAGCATCGAGGCCCCGGTCAAGATGGTCGCCGGAACGATGACCGCCTTGCGTCCCAGCCGGTCCGAGAGCCAGCCCGCTGGATAGGCCGCCAGCAGTCCGGACACGCTTCCGAGCATCATGGCAAAACCGAGGGCCGTGACGGACAACCCCAGTTGCGCGGTGACCAGGACGGGCACGACTGCAAACAGTCCGCCGGTCCTGACCACGGCGTTCATGAGCGAGATCAGACTGACAAGAACGAACCCGATCTTGGACAGGAGCGCAGACAACTGCTGCGTCAAAGGTGGGCGTGGCGCGCCATGTCCTGCGGCGACGTGCGCGAGATCGCGTGTCTCGCTCACACCGAACCACGCCACGGCGGTGGCGATTAAACTGGCGATGCCATATGCCGCGAAGGGAGCGCTGAGACCGAAGTGTTCCGCGAGAAGTCCGCCCGGGAATGGACCGATGCCAACGGCAAACAGAAATGTCCCCTGATAGATGGCGATGGTTCGGCCACGCCGTTCCGGCGTGCTGATGTCGGCGAGCACCACCTGTCCCGTCGTCAGGATCAGGCCGGCTCCCGCGCCGGCGACGAAGCGCGCGAGGATGAATTCGGGGTATCCCGTCGCCCAGGCGCACCACAGATTGCCGATTCCCGAGATCACCCCGCCTATGGCCAGCGTCGGGCGACGGCCGAGCCAGTCCGCCATTTGACCTGCGGGGATGGCGATGACAAAGCGCGCAAGGCCGTAGATGGCGACGGCCATGCCGATCGCCGAAGCTGTCACGCCGAACGATTGCGCATAGAGCGGCAGCGAGGGCACCATCGCGCCGAAACCGAACTGGTTCACGGCCACGAGTACGCACATCCAGACGAGGATACGTCGTTCGAGCGGCATTTTGTACGGAAACGATCCCCGGCTGGGCGGTGCGCAGCAGGATTGCCGACGCGATCACCCTAGCCCCATGACAGCGAGACGTCAGCACCCCCGCAGAGGGAAAATATCACGCCTTCTGCCGGGCGATGATCTCGGCCCCGAAGCGCTCGATCCGCGCCACCGCCTCCTCGATCGTCGCCCCGCCCAGCCTGAGGGCTACGTCTTCGACCCCGATCGCCGTCAGTGCCTCGGCATCTGCTGCCATATCGGCCGAAGTCCCGGTGAACATGCGCCGGGTCGAGCCGTCGTTGGTCTTGCGATCGGCCCATTCGAAATGGTCCTGGACCAGCAGCGCGATGCCGAGACTGGCCGGGTCACGGCCCGCCGCTTCGCAGAGCCGCCGCACCTCGGCAATGCCGGCGGCCAACCTTGCGGTCGTGTCGAGAGGCTTCGTCTGGCTGTTGTTGCCGGGATACCAGACGTTGCCGAGCTTGATGCTCCGGCGGATAGCCGGCGCGCTTTCCCCGCCAACCCAGAGCGGCGGATGCGGCCTTTGTACTGGTTTCGGCGCAAAGATCGCGTCCGAGAAGTTGACGTGCTTGCCCGAGAACGACGACCGCTCCTTGGTCCAAAGCTCGATGAAGGCGGCAACATACTCGTCGGTCACCCGCCCGCGTTCGGCGAACTCGGCCTGGAGAAGGTCGAACTCCTCCTTCATCCAGCCCGCGCCGACGCCCACGATGAGTCGCCCTTTTGCCAGCACGTCGATGGTTGCCAGCATTTTTGCCGTGAGCATCGCCGGGCGATACGGGACAACAAGAACGGAGGTCAGCAGGCGGATGCGTTTCGTGATGCCTGCGAGAAACGCGATGGTGGAGAGCATATCGAAGCAATGGCCGTGCGTCGCGATCCGGAACGCGCCGCCCACCACGTAGGGGTAGTGCGACTCGAGCTTCCCCGGCACTACGAGATGGTCGCTGACCGACAGGAAATCGAAGCCCGCACGCTCGGCCGCCGCCGCAATCGCCACATAACTGTCGGCCGTCGAAAAGACATTGTGCGTGAGCGTACTCAGTCCGAAGCGCATGAAGCATCTCCTCCCGGCGTCACGGGGCTGGTTCTTATTCTCTCTCGCCGAGCTTCAGCGCTCGGCCCGGCCCGCGTCAAGCCCGCGCGTGGAACCTGCCTCATACTTCCCATCGCATCCCCGCGCTTGCCGATATAGGCTGGTCCAAACATTTCGGCACGAGTTCAGAAAATCAGGGAGAGCCCAATGGATGTCGGCATGATGATGATATTTTCCAGCTATGGCTGGGAAAACATCAGTGACGATCAGGTGTGGAACGAGGATATCCAGCTGGCCCGGATTGCTGCGGACAGTGGTTTCGATGTTCTGTGGTCCGCGGAGCACCATTTCTTCGACTACTCGTTTTGCCCCGACAATATCCATCTGATGACCTATCTCGCCGGCATCTGTCCCAATATCGACCTCGGCACTGCTGCCGTCATCCTGCCGTGGCACGATCCGGTTCGCGTAGCCGAGAACGCGGCGGTGCTCGACATGCTGAGCAACGGGCGGCTGAGGCTCGGAATGGGGCGCGGCCTTGCCCGGCGCGAGTTTCACGCCTTCCGCGGTAGCATGGATGAATCGCGCGGGCGCTTCGACGAAGCCGCCGCGATGATCGTCAACGGGCTGAAATCCGGTTTCATGGAAGGTGACGGCAAGTACTACAAGCAGCCGCGCGTCGAGCTCCGGCCTCGGCCCAAGCATTCGTTCGATGGCCGAATCTACGCAGTTGCCTCCAGCGAGGACTCGGTCGATTCGGCGGCAAAGCTCGGGGCTCGCATGGTCATGTTTGCCGACCGACCTTGGGAGATGCGCGCGCCCGTGATCAATCGCGGCCGGGATCTTCATCGCAAGTACCACGGCACCGAGATGCCGAGCCTCATGATGACCGAGTTCTGCGTGTGCGGATCATCGCTCTCGGAAACCGAGGAGTGGGCGCGGCAGTACCAGGGCAAGTTCGTCGAGAGCAACTTCCATCACTACGAGTTTCTGGGCGAGCACTTCAAGACCGTGAAGGGCTACGACGCCTATCAGCAGAAGGCCGAGATCGCGCGCAAGGGCGGCCTCGAGGGCGCCGTCGCCGGCTTCATGCAAGCGGCGAGCTGGGGCACGCCAGACAAGATCCTGCGCGGGCTCGAGGCGCGGCGCCAGATCGTCGGCGACTTCGAGCTCAACGTGTCGTTCCGCTTCGGCGGCACGCCGTTCGATATCTCCAAGCAGGGCCTGAAGCTGTTTGCCAAGGAGGTGCTGCCTGTCCTGAAGACCTGGGGGCCTGCCAAGGCGCAGAAGGCTGCCGAGTAGTAGCGGCCGGGGCACCACCTCGTTAATCGTTTGTTTCCGGCGTTACAGGTCGCGCAGGCCTCGGCAGCTATACTGAACTGTAGGACTTTAGCCCTATCCTGTGCGGGGACACGGGGCTCCGCGCCTGCAGTCTGAACTGTGATTGAGCCTACAACGCTAAGGCACCCTCATGAAATCGCCAATTCCAGCAATTGGTCTTCCCGGAGGTTCCGGGTCATCGTATTTCGGATCCGGGGCAAGGCTTGCTCTGGTCATCGCGGCCGTCGCGCTGTTCATCGCCTGGCTCGGCATCTATCGCATCGACGCGGGACACGTCGGCATCGTCAAGCGCTTCGGCAACGTCATCGACGTGGTCGATCCCGGTCTCCATTACAAGCTGCCTTACGCCGACACGGTCGAGGAGATGGAAGTGCGCGAGCGCGCCTTCTCGATCGACCTCGATGCGGCTTCGCAGGATCCACTGGAGTTGCCCATCAAGGTCACCGTCAACTGGCTCGTGAAGCGTGCACAGGTCAAGGATCTCTACGTTCAGTTCGGCTCGCTCGATCAGTTCGAGAAGCGCATCATCTTGCCGCGCCTCAACGATGCCGTGAAGGGTGTCACCAGCCGCTACATCGTCAACGACCTGTTGAGGAAACGCGTGGAGTATCGCGACCTCTCGATGAAGGTCTTCGAGGAACGCATGCCCGAGGATGTGCAGATCACGGGTTTCTCGATCGTCAACATCGGCTTTCCGCCGGAATACACGAAGGCCATCCGCGACAAGCAGGTGGCGCGCGAGCAGGCCGAGACAGAGAAATTCGTGCTCGACCGTCAGCGCCTGACCAGCACGCAGGTGACGCAGTCCGCCGAGGCTCAGCGCGATGCCGACAAGGCGCGTGCCGACGGCCGTGCCTACGAGATCAAGGTGCAGGGCGAGGCGCAGGCCGACGCCATCCGCATCATGGGCGCGGCGCTCGCTCAGAATCCGCTCGTTGTCGAATACAAGAAGGTCGAGCGGTGGGGCGGCACATTTCCCACCACCTTTATGGGCGGCGACTCCGGCGCCAACACGATGTGGTCGCTGCCTGGCCAGGGCGCGGGCGCAGGCCAACCTGCGGCAGGCGCGCCAACGCGCACGACACGATAAAGCTACGTCGTAGCGTCATAGGGAGAAGGAACGGCCGCAGCAGCCAGCCGTCCTGCTGCCTGGAAGAGCTGCACCGCCTGAGGCACGCTTCCCTCCGCCTATGACCATTATGATAGCCTGCGGTGTGGCATCGCCGGATGTTCCATGATTAGATCGTGTGTTTGCTTGCCGCCACTCGGGCTCCACACACATGAAGCAACCGGTTCTCTACGATGCACTCGCCGAGGCGTTTGTTGCCGAAGGTGTCGATACCCAGTTCATCCTGATGGGTGACGGCAACATGCACTGGGCGACGGCGCTGTCGAAGCTGCCGGGCGTCCAGACCATCCACGTGCGCCACGAGCACTGCTCGGTCGCGGCGGCCATGGCCTACTACGTGGCGACGGGAAAAGTCGCGGCAGCTTCTGTCACCTGCGGACCGGGTCTCACCCAGCTCATGACGGCCCTGCCGGCTGCTGTGCGCGCCCGTCTACCGGTTGTCGTGTTTTCCGGCGAAGCCCCGATCAACGCCAAATTCTACAATCAGGCCATCGACCAGGCGCCCTTCGTCTACGCGACAGGCGCCCACTACATCGCCGCGCACAGCGTGCCGCGCATGCTCGATCACGTGCGCGAGGCGTTTCATATTGCGCGCCTCGAGCGGCGACCCGTCGTGCTCGGCGTGCCGTACGACATGCAGAAGCTTCCTTACGTCGCCAAATCCCCCTATGTGCCGTCGACCAAGTTCGTGCCTGACGGCGGGCGGCCGCAGCCCGATCCGGCGCAGGTCGCGATGCTTGTCGAGCGCATCAGGATGGCCAAGCGGCCAGTCGTGCTTGGCGGCCGCGGCGCAATTCGATCGGGCGCCAAGGCTGCCGTCGAGGCGCTGGCGGATCGCAGCGGTGCAGTGCTGGCGACGACACTGCCGGCGCGTGGTCTGTTCGATCAGCATCCGTTCTCGCTCGGCGTCGCGGGCGGCTATGCGTCGCTTCTCAATCGCGAGGTGCTCGGCAGCGCCGACCTGATTATCGCCGTCGGCGCCAGTCTCTCCTACTACACCGTGGACGGCGGCAACATGTTCCCGCAGGCCTTCGTCGCCCAGATCGATGATGCGCCGCGCGGTCTGCGCGACGGCATGAGCGCAGCCGATCTCTACATCAGGGCGGATGCGCGCGCGTCTGCCGAGGTGCTGGCCGTGGAGTTGGACCGAACGCTCGGCGCCGGCAAGCCGACGGCGGCCGCGATCCGCACCAACGAGCTTGCCCATCGCATTGCCAACGATCCGGCCGACACCGTCGCGTTTGACATTGCGCCGGGTCTGCTCGATCCGCGCGCCGCCATCCGCGCCTTGGACAGCGTCATTCCCCCCGACTGGGACATCGTCAGCGGGTCCGGCCACCAGGCCTACTTCAATTCGCAGATGCGGGGCCGCATGCCGGAGCGCTTCACCGCGATCCGTGAGTTCGGCGCCATCGGCAATGGCCTGTCGTTCGCCGTGGGCGTCGCCGCCGCGCGTAGGCTCAGCCGCGACAGCAAGGTCGTGCTGATCGAGGGCGACGGCAGTCTCCTCATGCACATCCAGGAACTGGAGACGCTGAAGCGCCACGGCTTGCGCATCTTGATCTGCGTCTTGAACGACGGGGCCTACGGCGCGGAGATCCACAAAATGCGCGCCGACGGTATCGACGACTCCGGCGCCGTCTTCGGTCGCCCGCCGTTCGAATCCATTGCACGCGGCTTCGGTCTGCGCGGTGCCGAAGTGCGGAATCTCGATGCGGTGCCCAAGCTGTTTGCCGACTTCGCGCGCCAGGGCGAGACGGAGGTGTGGAACATCCAGATCTCCGATCAGGTCACCGCGCCCAGCATGCGCAAGACCATCGCCCGGGGGCACGGCGTGATATAATAATCAAGGAATAAACTAATCGGGAGGGATTGAATCATGATGCCGGCTGAATTCGACATCACAGGAAAAGTTGTTTTCATCACGGGTGCCGGCCGCGGCATCGGCAAGGGCATTGCCCAGGTGCTCGCTGAGGCCGGCGCCGACATCGCTCTTAATGCTCTCACCCCAAAATATGTGGAAGGCGTTGCAGCGGAATTGGCCGCGTCATCAGGCCGGCGGGTCGTCCCCGTGATCGCCGACGTGACAACCACGGAGGGCGTGCAGCGCGCCGTCGACTCGGTGCTGGCCACGTTCGGGCGCATCGATGTCCTAGTGAACGCGTTGGGTGATTCCATCCGCAAGCCGCTCGCGGCTCTGCCGGGAACGGACGGCAAGGGCCTTTCCGACGAAGAGCTCAAGTTCATCATGGACGTCAACTTGATGGAGGCGTTGCTCTGCACGCGCGCGGTCGGTCCGCACATGCTGGCGCGCCGGTCCGGCAAGGTGATCAACATCTCGTCATTTACAGCTCACGCCGACGGTGGCGACCTGGTCGTCTACACCGCTGCCAAAGCCGGGCTCGTGGGATTCACACGCGCGCAGGCGCTCGAGTGGGCGCCCTACGGCATCCACGTCAACGCCATTTCACCCGGCTTCTTTCCGGACGTCGTGACGTTCGGCGAGGAGCGCGTGAAGCAAACCCACGCCAAGTGCGAGCAGATCGTGCCGCTGAAGCGGCCCGGCCGGTTGCGCGAGGTCGGGTTTTTGGCGCTCTACCTCGCGTCGGATGCCTCGGACTATATGACAGGCCAGACCATCATTCTCGACGGCGGCGTTGGACTGTAGAGACCTTCCGACTTGGATCGAAGCGCGCTCGAATTTCATAGCTATTGCGCGTCGGTGTCGCCCCTGGATCCCGGCTCGCACTCGCTTCGCTCGCTCGGCCGGGATGACAACATAGTTTGAAAAGTCTGCAACGCCCCGACCTTTGCATTGTCGTCTTTGCGCCAGGATCGGACCTCATGCCATGACTCTGCCCACGCTTCTCATAACGCTTGACGCCGGACCCAGCAGCCGCTCCGTCATCGAGGCAACGATCGGCGCAGCGGCCCGTGTCGTGTATCTGTCAGATGTTCCGGCAGACGAGCGAGGCAAGGCACTCTCCGACGCCACGGTGCTGCTCGCGCGAGATACGTCAAAGGAATTGCAGGCCGGTGAGTTGGCATCGCTAAGCCAGGCGAGGCTGATCCAGTTCGTCACCGCCGGTGTTGACTACATTCCGCTGGGTGATGTGCCGAAGGGTTTGCCGACCGCCTGCAACGGGGGCGCTTATGCCGAGCCGATGGCGGAGCATGCTCTCGCGATGACGCTAGCGGCGCTCAAGCGTCTGCTCGTCGAGCACGCTAAGCTCGCCGGCGGCGCATTCGACCAGTTCCGGCCCAACCGAATGCTCGCCGGTTCCGTCTGCGGCATCCTGGGCTTTGGAGGTATCGGCGTTGCGACGGCGCGCGTACTGCGCGCGCTCGGAGCCAAGGTCCACGCCATCAACCGGCGCGGCGCTACGGCGGAGCCTGTCGATTGGATCGGCACTACTGCCGATATTGATCGCCTGCTGGCCGAGTCGGATGTTCTGGTCCTGAGCCTGCCGTTAACACCCGCCACCAACGGACTCCTTGGCCAGCGCGAGCTGGCGCTCATGAAGAAGGACGCAGTGCTCGTCAACCTCGCGCGCGGTGAGATCGTCGACGAGGCCGCCCTGTTCACGCATCTCAAGGAAACACCCGAGTTCACGGCTTGCATCGATGCCTGGTGGATCGAGCCCGTGCGCCACGGTCATTTCCGCATGGACCACGACTTCATGAGCCTGCCCAACGTCATCGCGTCGCCGCACAACTCGGCCTCAGTCGCGCGGTGGCGGAACGTTGCGCTGCGTCGCGCGGTCGAGAATGCCCGTGCCGCGTTCGAGGGCGGTCAGATCCAGCATCTCGTGCCGCCGGAGGATCGCATGAAGTGAGCCGCCTCACGCGCCGAGGATGATGCGCGTGAGCTCGTCCGGCGTGCTCAGCATGGGGTAGTGACCGGTATCGATGACGTGCCAGCGGGCCTTGAGCTTGTCGGCGGAGCGCCGGATATGCGCTTCGCCGGGATTGGGCGCCCGGCTGCAATAGAGCACATCGGCATCCCACGGCTGATCCCAGAACCGTTCCAGCTTCACAGGTCGGGTATAAACGGCCTCCGGGTGCAGCGTGATGCGATCGGCGGCCCATTCGCGCTGCGCGGGCTCGAGGTCGGCAAACAAGCGCCCGACGGCGTCCTCGCGCGACGGCCCGATCGCCAGCGGCGTGTTGATAACCGCCGGCCGTTTGACGATGTCGCGGATCTTCTCTCCGTGAAAGAGCGCTAGCGCGTCGGCAAAGACGATGCGGCCGACGCGCTCGCGCGCGGCCTCCGCCGCACACGCCATGACCATGCCGCCGCTCGAGGTCCCGACCAGGACCGCATCCTTGAGGTCATGAAAGAACAGTAGCTTGGCGATCTCCTCGCCGTGCGTCTCGGTGGTGATGCCGGCACGCACCTGAGAGGCGCGTTCGCCGCAGCCATCGAGCGTAGGCGTAAGGACGTTGTGCCCTTCCCGACATAGCCGGTCGGCGACGAGCTTCCAGATCCATCCGCCCTGATAGGCGCCGTGAATGAGAACGAAGTCTGTCATGGCGTTTCCTTGCTGTCAGCCGCGATCATAGAGACGTGTTCAAAGTCCGCCGGTTACATCAATCGTGAGACCAGTGACAAAATCGGCATGCGATGAGGCGAGGAAGCAGATGACATTGGCTTGATCCACCGCCTCGCCCATGCGTCGGAGCGGTGTTTTCGCAATGTCGGCCTCTCGTTCCTCGGGAGGGCGCTGTTCCCAGCGCGGCCGAATGCGCTCAGTCAGCGTCGTGGCGGGCGCAACAGCGTTGACGTTGATCCCAAACGGACCGAGCTCCTGTGCGAGCTTGGTCGTGAAGGCGATGATGCCGCCCTTCGCCGCCGCATATGCAGACGAGCTGGCAAGGCTTTTCCCGCGACCGGCAATCGATGCAAGGTTGACAATCTTGCCGCCCATCTGCCGCTTCATCACCGGAATGACGGCATGCGTGAACAGGAACGTGCCCGTCAGATTGAAATCGATCAGCGCCTGCCATTCGGCCAGCGTCAGCTCTTCGGTGGTGGCACCAGGCTTGGCGATGATCGTGCTGCCGCCGACCGCATTGACCAGGATGTCGATCCGGCCGAAGCGTTTGGCGGTATCAGCGACGACGCTGTTCACGGCGTCCTCGTCGAGAGCGCTGGCGTGATAGGGGTGGGCTTCGCCGCCTGCTGCTGCAATCTCGGCGATCGTCGCATCGAGGCGTTCGCGGTTGTTGTCGACAGCCGCGACTTGCCCGCCTTCGCGCCCGATGATGTTCGCCGTGGCCCGGCCGATCCCGCTCGCGGCTGCCGTGACGAGCGCGACTCTTCCCTTGAAACGCATGACCGTGTTCCTCCACCAGCGACTGGCTTGCGCTGACAGCTTTGGCGCTGTCTTGCTTCGGCCGACCGGGCTATCCTAGTCCGGACGACGGTCGGACAAACCAGAAAATAAAGCAGCAACGGAGGACAGGACGACAATGCAGACCCTCAAGATCGGCGACGTAACCATCACCAGCCTCATCGAGCGCGATGGACCGTGGCGGAAACCGGAGGACATGTTTCCTCCTTACGATCCGGAGGTCGGCAAGCGGCATCTCGCATCATTGGATCCCGTCGTCTTTGATCCGGCGTCCGGCCGCATGGTCATCACCTACCAGACGTTCGTCGTTCGCACGCCCAGGCACACGGTGCTGGTCGATACCTGCACCGGCGAGGATAAAGGCTTCCCCCCGCCGATGGACTTTCCGAAGCACCCGTGGCTCGACAACTTCCGGGCCGCCGGCCTCACATTCGAGGGCATCACGCACGTCTTTTGTACTCATCTCCACATCGACCACACCGGCTGGAACACGATGCTGCGCAACGGCCGCTGGGTGCCGACGTTCCCGAACGCGAAGTACATCTTCCACAAGAACGAGTATGCCTATTGGGAAGCGACCACAGCGCGCGGTGCCAATCCGCCGGGCAACGTGTGGACCTACAATTGCCGCCCGATTGTCGAGGCTGGACAGGCATTGCTGGTCGATGACACCTATGAGCTCGACGATACGTTCTCGCTGACGCCGACGCCGGGTCACTCGCCGCACCACTGCTGCCTCGACATCCGCTCGCGCGGCCAGCACGCCGTCGTGACCGGCGACTTGATGCACCATGCGCTGCAGTGCCGGGAACCGGGCTGGTACACGATCTTCGATACCGACACCAAGCAGGCCGTCGAGTCGCGCCAGCGTTTCCTGGGCAAGGTCGCGGATACGAGCACGCTGATCCTACCGATCCACTTCCCCAACCCGACGGTCGGCCGCATCACGCCGCGCGGCAAGGGCTTCGACTACACCTTCGTGCGGTAGCGTTATGATCGTTCGCATGGAAGCGCTTCTGCCTTCCTTGCAAAGCGTGGATCGCACTCTCAACTCGGGGTCGCGCCGGGAAGCGCTGCCGTTACCTCGGATGATGAGGCTACGATGGCGGGCGTGAGCGGCTCCGATGCGGCGCCGGACGTTGCTGTGAGCTTGCGCCCGCCGACCACGAACACGCGCTTCGCCCGTCGCAGGAGCGCCGGCCGGTGCGCGACGACGATGCGGGTGATCGACATCTGGTCGATCAGGTCAGCGATCAGCTCCTCGTTCTGCTCGTCGAGGTTGGCTGTGCCTTCGTCCAGTACGAGAATCTTCGGTTGGCGATAAAGCGCACGCGCCAGCAGCACGCGCTGCCGCTGCCCGCCCGACAGCGTCGATCCCATGTCTCCGACCAGCGTCAGGTACTGCATCGGCGTGCGCATGATGTCGGCATGGACTTGTGCCGCCATCGCGGACGCCACCACGCGCTGCATGTCGAGATCGGGATCGAACCCGGCAATGTTGTCCGCGAGCGTGCCCGACAGCAGACGGTCGTCCTGCGCCACCACGCCGACCTCGCTGCGCCACGCGCGCCATCGCTCCGGCGTCGCGCGCTGGCCGTCCAGCTCGATCATTCCGTCGGTTGGTTGATTGAGACCGAGCAG
The DNA here is from genome assembly GCA_046154585.1 of Hyphomicrobiaceae bacterium. Taxonomy (GTDB): domain Bacteria; phylum Pseudomonadota; class Alphaproteobacteria; order Rhizobiales; family Hyphomicrobiaceae; genus CADEFX01. The sequence goes on from JBJXDX010000111.1 coordinate 20,223, forward strand.
CAGCTTCAGCAGCGTGCTCTTGCCGCCGCCGGACGCGCCGTGGATGGCGATATAGTCGCCGGGCTCGATCTCGAGATTGACGTCCTCCAGCACCAGCGGGTCCGTCGCACCGTAGCGGAACGAGACGTCCTTCAACCGGACATGGCCCCTGATCTCCGTCGGGCTGGCGGGCGCGTCGCTCGCCTCGGAGGGGGTCGTGACGATGTCGGCGAGCCGGTCGAGGTGCAGGCGCAGGAACCGGAACTGCATCATTTGATTCACAAGCGCATTGGCGCGGTCGGTGAAAGTCTGCCGATACGCCAGAAACGAGAACAGCATTCCGACCGAGAACCCCTGCCCGTCGAGAATGAGGCGCGCGGCGACGTAGATGACCAGCACCGTCTGCAATCCGGTCACGACGCTCTGGATGAACACCTGCGACAACTGCAGCTTGCCGACGGAAATGCTGGCGTTGGTCGCTTCGGCGTGAAGGTTGCGCCATCCGCTTTCGCGGACGGCCTCGCGCCCCAGCAGCTTGAGCGTCGTGGCGGCCCGGACCGTCTCCATGAGGTGGGTCTGTTCCTTGGCCTCGGCCAGGATCTCCTCCTCCATGCGCTGCTTCATACGCGGAAACAGGGCGAGATTCAGCGCGAGGTTTATGGCAACGGCAGCGATGACGATCAGCGCCAGCGTCGTCGAATAGAAGAACAGGATGACGGCGGCGATGCAGGCCATGATGCCGTCGATGACCGTACTGACCACGCCCTGGGTGATGGCATCCTGGATCGGCTTGACCGAGCCGAGCCTGGAGATGATGTCGCCGACGTGGCGTTTCTCGAAGTAGTCGCTCGGCAGGCGCAGCAGGTGCCGCACGAGGTTACCTGAGATCTGGAAGCTCAAGAGGTGGCCAAAGACGCGCAGCGCCCACGATCTCAGCGCTTCGACGCCGGACTGGATGATGACGAGCGCGCCGAAGCCGAGCGCGATTACGGTCAACAGGTCGCGATCGACGCTGGCGATCGCCTCATCGATGACGAGCTGCATCTGCAGCGGCGCGACGAAGGCGGCAATCTGGAGCGCGACCGAAAGCACCAGAACCTGCGCCAGCGCACTCCACCATCCGGTCATCTTCGACCAGAGCAGCGACAGCTTGATGGGGGCGCGCGCCGACACCGGTTCAAAGCTCTCGGCGCGCGACAGTTCGAGCGCCACGCCCGTGAAGTGTTTGGAGAATTCCTCGGTGCTCAGCATCTTGGCGCCGAACGCCGGATCGTGAATCGTGACGGTCTTTCGACCGACGTGCTTCAGGACGACGAAGTGATTGAGGTCCCAGTGCAGGATCGCGGGCAGCCGGACCTTCGGAAGAGCTGACATCTCCAGCCGCAGAGCACGCGTCGAGAAGCCGAGCTGATCGGCGATCTCCATGAGGCTCTTGAGCGAGGCGCCTGCGAGCGACAGGGCGTAGCGCTGACGCAGCCCGTTGAGATCGATATCGTGGCCATGATACCGGGAAATCATGGCGAGGCAGGCGAGGCCGCATTCGGCCGCCTCGGACGCGGTAATGACCGGGAGGCGGCGGCCGCCGAAATTCAAATCGTCAAGAACGCTCATGCCCGCTGACCCACTGCATAGATTGGATCGAACAGCCAGCGCAGCAGGCTGCGTCTATCGAAAACGATCTCGGCCGACACCAACATGCCCGGCTGCATGGGGATCGCCTGGCCGTAGGCCTGAATGGTTTCACGCGAAAGCGAAACGCGAATGCGGAAGACTGGCTCCTCGACGCGGATGCCCTGGAAGCCCACCTCGCTCGGTCCGATCACAGTGCTGGAGACCGTGCGCACGGCACCCCGAATTGTGCCGAAGCGCTGATAGGGAAAGGCCTGCAGGCTGATCTCCACGTCTTGCCCGGGCTGTATGAAGCCGATGGCGCGTGACGGCGCCAGCAGCTCCACCTCCAGGCGTCCATTGACGGGGAGAATGACGGCAACCGTCCCGCCGGTGTTGATCGACTGTCCGGTGGTCACTGGAAGGGCCGCCACCCGGCCGGAGATCGGCGCGGTGATGAACTGCAGGCGGCGAGCCTCCGACTCCACGCGCCGCTGCTGCAGTGCGGCTTCGGCAGTGGTCGCCTCCGAACGCGCAGCGGCAATCTCGAGCGGGATCGAGGCCAGGCGTGCTTTGATGTCCGCGATTTCGCGCTCCGACGTCGCGCCTTGGCGCCGATGCGCTGCCAGCTCCTGCTCAGCCCCAAGCGCGGCGAGGCGGCGGGCATCGACTTCCCGGCGTGCGAGAAAGCCCTTGCTGGCGATCTCGATGCCCCGATCCAGCTCCGCTTTGGCAAGCTGCAAGCGCTGTTCCTGCAGATTGATCTGGATCATGACCTGTCGTTGCTCGGCCTCACTCTTGGCGAGGCGGATCGTCGCCTGTTCGCGTTCGACTTCGAGTTGCGCCAAGCGGGACTCGGCTCTGACGCGCGCCGCCTGGGTCTCCGACGTGAGGCCGAGCGAGATGACATCGCCGACATTGCCCGCCGTGGTTTCGGTGGAGATGCTGAGCACGGCGATCCGGTCGCCCGCGGCGACGATGTCGCCCTCGCGGATCATGATGGTCTGTAAGGTGGCCGGCGCCTGGGCCGTTGCCCGGATCATGCCCTGGTCGGGAACCAGGTAGCCAACGACCGTCGCCTTGCGCGAATAGGTGCCGAGCGCCGCGAAGATGGTCGCGGCGAAAATGATGGCCGCCATGAACAAGCCGAGCGTTTTGACCGACATCGGCGTCGCCAGGACGACCTGGCCGTCAAGCCGGCGCGTCGCGTGCGCGACCGCTTCGCGGCGAAACAGGTCACTCATGTGCTCCCCCTCATTGCGACCCCGTTGCTCGACGCCTCACTCTGATTGGCGCTGGACATTTCTCCACAGCGCCGGATTTCAAACAGTGCCGCCGGGAACAAGCATTGGCTGCGCTACCAATAATGCGTCCTCAAACCGATTGAGCTCTCGAGCCGGCAGGTCGGATATCGCGAAATATGCGAACTTTGCGTCTGTCCACGACAAGACATGATAGCTATTTCGCTGGCCCCTCATGCTCATAAAGCTCGATCCGACGATGGGATGAGCGAACACGGTTACCGTTCGGTCGTTGCGGCCATAGACGAGCGCTGCAACGGGCTTGTCGAAGACGTAGTCGACACGTGCGCCCTGCAGGCTGTAGCCATCCGGCATCAGATCGCGCACCGGCACCGCCCAGCGGAGCTTCGACTCGACCCATTGGGCGACGGCTCGTGGATCCGATGACGCAAATTCGACCGGGCTGGCGCTCAGGGTGGCGCGTACGTGGGCGGCCACGATCTCCCTGATTTCGGAGAAATCCGCCTGCGGCGGTCCAGGTGTCGCGTGATGGCTCACGAGCGCGACGGTCAGGGAGGCAGCCGGTCTTATCTGGCAGGCGAGGCGGATATTGGGAGGCGCCTCGATCGATTCCAGCGTGATGGCCTCGGCGCCGGTCGCCGCAGGCAGCTTGTCGAGGCCTTCGACAATCCTGACGCGGCACGTCGAGCACCGACCGCGGCCTCCGCAGACCGACGCATGCGGAACGCCAGCCGAGCGGCTTGCTTCCAGCAGCGTCTTGCCGGATGCGAGCTTGATGATAGGACCATCGACGTAGGCAATCTGTACCTTCGGGTGGCGTAACGCTCGCCCCATCCAGCGCATCACGAAGATGGCGGCGATGCCCGCCAGCACAGCCAGGAAGCCAAGCCTGGCGCCGGTTCGCAGCCACGCCAGGATCGCGCTGTCGTTGGCATTCGGCCAGTTCGAACGTGTCTTCAGCACCTCCAGCGCTTGCGGATCGCTCATGATCTCGCCGGTGGTGCGCCCGGCAACGGCAAATCCCGCCAGCGCCAGAACGGGCACGGCAATGGCGAGCGCGAACAGCACTGGAGCCACGCGCACGTAGCCATCCGAAAGCCGCAGCCAGTAGTGCAGGCCGAGGCACCCATGCGTCCACACCAGCAGGAGAAGCGTCGTCTGCACGACGGCACTTTCCGGCCACAGCCGGACGAGCTCGTAGAGGTAGCTATCCTCGACGTTGAAGAAGGTATGCGCGATGCGCGTGTTGATAATGTGGGGGAAGAGGAAGAAGGGGATCGCCAGGCCCGACAGGATCTGGATGCCCTCCCACCGCGACAATCTCCACGTCTGCCGCCGCACCAGCTTGTGGAGCGCCAGAACAATATGAGTGGTCAGTGCAGTCGCGAGGACGATTGTCCCGGGCGCGGAGCGCGTGATGGCCGTTCGGATCTGCTGGGCCTGGTGCATCACCTCGAGCCCGACCAGACCCAGGGCATGATTCAGGAAATGCGTCGCTGCAAAGGCGAACAGGATGAGCCCTGACGCCAATCTCAGCCGTTGCAGGCCGTTGCCCCTGAGATAAACGTGCATGGAACTGCTCGCGGCTCCCCCCTCTCGATTAGCCTGAAGCCGAGCCGAGTCCAGGTCAACGGAATGATCGTGCGGGCACGTTAAAGACAATCGTGCGGCGACGTTAAGTATGGCGGGGCTGTGCCGGCCGCTCTGTTCCCTGCGGAACACACGAGCTCTGCGGTCCCGCCACGATCGAGCCGCGCCGTCCTGGGATCACGTTGCTCGCCGTGCCGAAGTGCGCGAGAATTTTGGAAAGTTAGGCGTTTGACTTGTTGGTGGAGCCGAGGAGGATCGAACTCCTGACCTCTGCAGTGCGATTGCAGCGCTCTCCCAGCTGAGCTACGGCCCCAAACGGCGGCCATTTAGTTGGGAGGCCTCCGCATTGTCAAGCGAGGCCCGGCGGACGCGACACCTTTGATGCCCGTGGAACGATTGTTTCGGGCCTCTTGTCCCAGTTTCGCCAAGCGTCTACACCTCTGCACCGGCTGACGGCGCGAAAGTGGATCCTATGCTCGAATTGCTCAACTTCATCAGCTACATAATCACGCTCTATACTTATATTGTTATTGCGAGCGTCATCTTGAGCTGGCTTCTCGCGTTCAACATCATCAACGGATACAATCCGTTCGTGCGCTCGCTATGGAACGGATTGCGCGCGGTTACGGAACCGCTGCTCGCCCCAATCCGGCGGGTGATGCCGGACCTGGGCGGCATCGATATTTCACCTGTGGTCCTGCTGCTGGGATGCTTTTTCGTGCAATCCGTCGTCCTGCCCAACATCGCCAAGCTCTTCATCTAGATGCGGCCGCGCGCGGACCTTTGGCGCAGGGGCAAGTCCGGCATAGAGTTGAACGCGCGCGTCATTCCTCGATCATCGAAGGACGTCGTTGAGTGCGTGGAGGAGACGGCGAAGGGCCTGGCCTTGAGAGTCCGCGTGCGTGCCGTCCCGGACCGAGGTGAGGCAAATCGGTCCGTGGAACGCGCTTTGGCCGATTGGCTCGGTGTGCCGCGAACTTCGGTAACCGTCATCGCCGGCACGGCGTCGCGCGCCAAGCGGATCGGCATTGCCGGTAGTCCCGAGACCATCGAGGCCCTTATCAGAGACCGGCTGAGTGAACTACAGCGGCCCGAGACTAGCCTGCCGATCAGGACTGGCCCGGCTGCGGGCCGTCGTAGCCCTCGATGATCATGATGTCGGCCTTCGAGGCCTCGTCCCGAACGGCGGCCGCAGCCTTGTACTCGGGGCTGTCGTAGCAGGCCTTGGCCGTTGCGTAGTCCGCGAACTCGAGCACGACATGGCGCTGGTCGGGCGCAAAACCTCTCCGGATCTCGTGCTGGCCGCCACGGACAATGAACCTGGCGTTGTATTTCTTGAATGCCGCCGCGTTGAGAGTGATGTAATCCTTGTAGCGCTCGGGGTTCGTTATCTTGACGTGCGCGATCCAGTAAGCCTTGGGCATCAATGCGTCCTCCATACTGGGTTGTACGGGTAGTTTGCCTGCTTCCGACAACGAATAATAGTGGGGCGGGAGGCCGGGCCATGCGCACGCAGGTCGGGATTGTGGGGGCCGGACCGGCCGGGTTGCTGCTGTCGCATCTGCTGTACCTCGAAGGCGTAGACTCCGTCGTGTTGGAGACGCAGAGCCGCGCGTATATCGAAGCGCGCATTCGTGCCGGCGTTCTGGAACATGGCGCCGTGCGCACGCTCACCGAGGCGGGCGTCGGCGAGCGCCTGCAGCGCGAAGGCCTGGCGCATCGCGGCATCAATTTGAACTTCTCGGGGCAGACGCACCGCATCGACCTGTCGGAGCTGACGGGTGGACGGGCGGTCACCGTCTACGGCCAGCACGAGGTGGTGAAGGATCTGATCGCGGCGCGCTTGGCGGCCGGAGGCGATCTCCGTTTTTCGACGAGCGACGTGCTGATCGACGGCATCCAGGCTGATGCGCCCTCCCTCACGTTCACGCAGGATGGGCAGCGGCAAGAGATTTCGTGCGAGTTTGTTGTCGGCTGCGACGGCTTTCATGGAGTTTCGCGCGGGCATATTCCGCCTTCTCGGCAGCAGGTCTATCAGCGCAGCTATCCGTTCGCGTGGCTGGGTATTCTGGCCGCAGCGCGTCCTGCATCAGAGGAATTGGTTTACGCTCGGCATCCCAATGGATTTGCGCTTCTAAGCATGCGCTCGGCGGAAATCACGCGCGCATACCTCCAGTGTGCTCCTGATGAAGACCTGATGCAGTGGTCCGACGATCGTATCTGGCAGGAATTGCACAGGCGTCTGGAGGTCGAACGAGGGTTCAGACTGAACGAGGGCCCAATCCTGCAGCGCGGCGTGACGCCGATGCGCAGCTTCGTGATCGAGCCGATGCAGTACAGGCGATTATTCCTGGCAGGTGACGCCGCGCACATCGTGCCGCCTACCGGCGCAAAGGGCATGAATTTGGCCATTGCTGACGTGCGTGTGCTGTCGCGTGCCTTGGCTGCGTACTTTCGATCTGGCGAGGCCGATCTCCTCGACGCCTATTCGGCGACCTGCCTCAGGCGGGTGTGGCAGGTGCAGCGGTTCTCCTGGTGGATGACAGCTCTGCTGCACCGGTTCCCAGAGGCCGATACGTTTGGCGAGCGGCTGCGGGATGCTGAGCTGCGCAATGTCGTGACGTCGCGAGCGGCCTCGCAGACCCTCGCCGAAAACTATGTCGGCCTGCCCTACGACGCGTAATGCGGGCCTGAGTCACGCCATGGCCGCGATGGCATCGGCGATGGCGACGGTCCGCTTGGCCATTTCGGCGTGCAGCAGCTCCACCATGCGGCCGTCCAGGTTGATGACGCCCTTGCCCTTATTCTCCGGCAACTCGAAGGCGGCCACGATCTTGCGGGCTGCGGCTACCTCTGCCTCGCTCGGCGAGAAGACCTCGTTGGCGGCGGCAATCTGGTCAGGGTGGATCAGCGTCTTGCCGTCGAATCCGAGCTGGCGGCCTTGCACGCACTCGCGCCGGTAGCCCTCGACATCGCGGAAATTGTTGAAGACGCTGTCGAGGATGTCGACGCCGTAGGCGCGGGCAGCCGTGATACAAGCCGAAAGCCAGTATATGGCCGATTGGCGATCAGGCATAACCTCGGCGCGCGTTTCCTTGTGCAGATCGTTGAGGCCCAGCACGAAGCATGCGAGGCGTCCGCCCGCCTGCCGGGCCGTAGCCGCGATCTGGGGTGCATGCACGATCCCGACCGGTGTTTCGATCATGGCCCACAGCTTTGTCTTCTCAGGCGCTCCGGCGCGGCGCAATGCGTCGGTCACCTGCTGGATGTCGGCAGGCCCCGAGACCTTGGGCAACAGAACGCCATCGGGGCCGGCTGCGGCCGCCGCTGCGATGTCTTCGGCACCCCACTGGGTGTCCAGCGTATTGACGCGAATGATGAGCTCGCGCTTGCCATAGCCGCCGTCGCGGACGGCTTTCGTCACCTGCTCACGTGCCGTTACTTTGGCATCGGGCGCGACCGCATCCTCGAGATCGAGGATGAGCGCGTCGGCGGGAAGCTGTTTGGCCTTGTCGAGCGCTCGGGCATTGGAGCCCGGCATGTAAAGCACGCTGCGGCGTGGACGCAGGGTCATCGATCGTCTCCGTTGGTGTCGCGCATAGCCTAGTCAAGGTGCGCGCACACGCCAACAGCGGCATCGTCGCGCGCCTATGGGGTACGGCTTGGCACGCTGCGGATGATCCGGCAAACTGGATGCAACAGGATCGTGCGGTAGAGGTCGAATGGCTATCGAGACAGCAGACGTCGTCATTGTCGGTGGAGCGGTTGTCGGCAGCTCGATTGCCTATTTTCTCAAGCGCGATGGGTTTCAGGGCTCCGTCGTCGTCGTCGAGAAGGATCCCAGCTACCAGTTCTGCGCAACGGGACGATCCCTCGCCTCCATTCGCCAGCAGTTCTCGACGCCGGAGAACATTCGCCTGTCGCAGTTCGGCGTTGGCTTCCTCAAGAGCATCAAGCAGGAGTTCGGGCCCGAGGCGGACGTCAGCTTCCGCGAGCGCGGCTACCTGATCATGGCGACGTCCGTGGGCAGAGGCGCGCTCGAGCAGAACGTAAAGCTGCAGCAAAGTCTCGGCGCCGACACCGAGTTTCTGGAAACCGATGAGATCAAGAAGCGCTTCCCATGGCTGTCAACCGATGACGTTGCGGCTGCGGGATGGGGAAGGTCAGGCGAGGGTTGGCTCGACCCTCATGCGCTCATGGGAACGTTCCGCGGTGGTGCGCGGGAGAAGGGCACGACTTACCTAGCCGACGAAGTTGTCGGATTGGAGATGTCGGGGCGCCGCGTGACCGGCGTCAAGCTCAAGAGCGGCGGCAGCATTGCGGCGGGTACAGTGGTCTGCGCGGCTGGGTGGCACTCCTACAAGATCGCGGCCATGGCGGGCTTCGACTTGCCCGTCCGTCCGCGCAAGCGCCTGGCGTTCGTGGTGGATTGCCGTGAGCCCCTGCCGGGCATCGGCATGATGATCGATCCGTCAGGCCTGGCTTTCAGGCCCGAGGGCCGCTTCTACATCACGTCAAGCTCGCCGGGGGAAGGTGACCCCGATCCCGACGAGGAAGATTTCGACTTCGACCACGGCGTTTTCGACCGCGATATCTGGCCCCGCCTTGCGGCGCGCGTTCCGGCGTTCGAGACACTCAAGGTGCAGAACGCGTGGTGCTGCCACTACGACGTCAGCACCCTCGATCACAACGCCATTCTCGGGCCCTATCCTGAGGTGGACGGTCTGATCTTGGCATGCGGATTTTCGGGCCATGGATTGCAGCATTCGCCCGGCGTGGGCCGGGGAATCGCCGAGCTGCTGGCGCACGGCAGCTACCAGACGATCGACCTGAAGCGGTTCGGCTACGACCGGGTGCTGCGCGGCGAGCCGATTCTGGAGAGCAACGTTTACTGAGAGGGCGCATGGCCCGTGTTCTGGCGATCTCGTCGCAGGTGGCGCGCGGGTATGTGGGCCTGGCGGCCATCGTTCTGGCGCTGCAGAGGTTGGGGCACGACGTCATCGCGTTCCCGACCATTCTGCTGTCGAACCATCCCGGGCATCACATTGCAGCCGGCGAGCAGGTGTCACCGGACCTGCTGCAGCGCATGCTCGATGCGCTCGACAAGAATGGCTGGCTTGGCGGAATCGACGCGATCCTGACGGGATATCTTCCGAGCGCGGCGCATGTGCGGTTCGCGGAAGGTGCCATTCGTGGCGTTCGGCGGCAGGCGGCACATGTCCGCGTGTTGGTCGATCCCGTTATCGGCGATGAGCCCAAGGGCCTCTACATCAACGCCGCCGCCGCCGCGCACATCCGTGACGATCTGATGGCCCTGGCGGATGTGGCGACGCCGAATGCCTTCGAGCTGGGCTGGCTGACGTCGTCAAAGGTGGGCAATGTCGACGAGGTGGTGCAGGCGGCAAAGGCTCTGGACTCGCCATGTATCCTGGCAACATCCGTTCCGGCGGCGGGCGGCATGGTTTCGAACATACTGATCGACAAGGTTGCCAACGAGATCTTCGCAGCCGATGTGCGGCACAGAGGAAAAGTGCCGAACGGCACCGGCGATCTGATGTCCGCGCTGTATCTCGGGCACGACCTGCGACGTTCGAGGGAAGCCTTCGCCTTGGCGGTTGCCGGCGTCGACGCAGCCATTGCTGCAAGCCTGGGGCAGGATGAGCTGGCGCTTGTGGCCTCAACGGAGTCATGGGCTGACCCGGCACCATGGCCGTTGCAAAAGCTCTAATGACTAGCCGACGAAGCCGAGCGATCCGCGCGCGTCTGGCTTGGCGCGGCTGATGTCCGCGAGCATGTCGACCAGACGCCCCGGCTGGTCCAGCGTGTCCAAAACCTCGGCCTGCTTGCGGACCTTGACGAAATCGCCGGGCGTCAGGTTCTCGAACACGAGGCCGTCGGCCGGCACCCGCTCCGCCGCAAAGAAGACCTGCCAGGCGTGACGCAGGCCGGGCTTGTCGAGAAAGCCGAGCACGATGTGGAACGTGAAGCGGCGCAGCGACGCCGTATCGACGCGCTCCATGTAGTTCGTGGTGAAGACGACCGGCAGCGGATGATCCTCCATCCAGGTCAGCATCTCGTTGACCTGTGTAATCTCCCAGGAACGGACGGCATCACGCCGGTCGAGCAGCAGACTGTCGGCCTCATCGAAGACCATCAGCGCGCCGGCTTCGACGGCTTCCTCGAAGGCCGCAGCGATATTGCGTTCCGACTGTCCGACGTACGATCCCAGGATGTCGGAGGCGCGCTTCTGGATCATTTCCAAGCCAAGACGCCGCGCCGAGTAGCGGGCAAATGCCGACTTGCCGGTGCCGGGCGGTCCCGATAGGCAAATCGAAAAGGCTTTGGCACGGCTGCTGACGAGCTTGTCGACCAAGGCGCCGAGATCCTGGCCCGCGGTCGTCAGCAGCGGATCGAATTCGGGAATGGTGCCAGGCTTGCGCGCGATGACACCCGATACCGCGCGCACGATGCCGATCGCGGCCCGCTCGATGGCCTCGGCGCCACCGCCGGAAAGCTTGGCTGCGCGCAAGGCGTTCTCCAGGATGGCGGGGGTCGTATCCAGCCGGCGCGCAAGGCCCTCGACTTCACCGTCGGACAGCGTCAGTCCTACGCGGCCTGCGAGGCGTCCAAGAATGCGCTTGCGCTGAGAGGCCGGGGGACGCCGCAGCTCGATCGCCAGCGTCATGCGCCGCAACAGCGCGGGATCGATCTGCGACAGCTCGTTCGAGGTCCAGATGATGGGAACGGAATTGGTCTCGAGCAGCCGATTGAGAAAAACCTTGGAGCCGCCGCGCTGAATGAGCTGGATGGCGACGTCTTCCATTTCGTCGAACAGCAGGGCCGTGCGTGGCTGGCCAGCCAGAAGCCGCTGCGAAAACACGAGATCGGTCAGACGCTCGGAGCGGTTCGATTCTCCCCGCATGTCCTCGCCGGTCGCGAACAGGGCTGCCCCCGCAACCTCCGCCACGACTTTGGCGAGCTCCGTTTTTCCCGACCCGGGCGGCCCGTACAGCAGGACATTGACGCCCGATGCAGCCTGGCCGATCGCCCCCTTGATCACCCCGGTGATGAGGTCCCGATCAGCGGCCACGTGCTCGTAGTCCGCATATCCGACCGGTGATCGCAGCGGTTCGCCGAGGAGCGTGTTGCGCATGTCGGCAAAGTCGGCGTAGGCCCGGTCGAGGCAATAGTTGACGCGCCATGGAATAGAAAACCGCGCCTCGGGGCCGGCCAGATACTGGTTGCTCTCGCGCACCTGCAGCAGGCCTGACGCGGCCAGCTCGCCGAACGGCGACAGCAGCTCGTCGACCGTCCTCGGCGACTCGTCCACCAGCATGGCGATGGACCGCGTCATCGGGCCTAGCGCATCGCAAGCCGTATTTGCCAGATATGACACCTGCTCGAACCGGTTTGCGCACGCCAGCAGGCCGAGCACTTTCCAGGCGGCAGCGGGCAAACCGAGCGCCTGCACCAGGTGTTCTGCATTGGTCGCGAGCGGCTCGGGTCGCGGCGTCTCGCGCGCGGCGCGATCGAGCCCCGCCACGAAGGCCGAACGGCTCGCCGTCCAAGCCTTCTCGAACTCCTGCGGTTTGAACGACATATAGCCGCCCAGCACTTCCACCACCGGCGGCGGAATCGGCAAATTGAGCACGTCGGCGCGCTCGTTGAGCCAAAGGAGAAGTGAACGCGCCGCACGAATGCTGACATCGCTGCGGCCAAAGATGCGTGCAAGATAGCGCGCAATCAATCCGCGCTCGATGTCGGTGACGGACATACTGCTGACCTGTTTTCGCGCGGCAAGCTTAAAGACGAAGGGGATGATCGCAAGCAGGATCGGCGGCACGGACGTCAGTGTCGCGTTATGCATGGATCGGAAACCTGTTCGCGGCTAAAACCCTGCGCGAATACAATGGCACAAGTGGGTTCGAGAGAACTGGAGGAGTCGAGGAATGATCGAGGACCGCAGAACATTTGCGGACCGTTTGAGGAGCGCTGCGACGCTTTTTCAGCATGATGCGGCAGGCGGCGTCGTGCTGTTGCTGGCGGCCATCCTCGCACTCCTTTTGGACAATTCCCGTCTGGCCTGGATCTCCGAAGCCCTGCTGCAGACAAGGCTCAGCTTGAGTCTGGGCGACTTCGGCCTCGACAAGCCCCTGCTGTTGTGGATCAACGACGGCCTGATGGCCATTTTCTTCCTTCTGGTCGGCCTCGAGATCAAACGCGAGCTGCTGGTCGGTGAACTGGCGACGCGCGACCGCGCCATACTGCCGGTGCTCGCCGCCATTGGCGGCATGGTCGTGCCGGCCGCCATCTACGCGCTCATCAACATCGGTGACTCGACCGCCCTGCGCGGGTGGGCCATTGCGACGGCGACCGATATTGCCTTCGCCGTCGGCGTGCTGGCGATTTTGGGCAATCGCGTGCCGACGTCGCTCAAGGCCTTCCTTCTGGCCCTGGCCATCATCGATGATCTCGGTGCCATCATCATCATTGCCGTATTCTACACCAGCGACCTCTCCATGCTGTCGCTCGGCCTTGCGGCCACTGGCATTGGTGTTCTCGTCGCGTTGAACGTGTCCGGTGTGACGCGGGTCGCACCGTATGTACTGGCCGGAATCCTCATTTGGGTTTGTGTCCTGAAATCCGGCGTGCACGCGACGCTGGCCGGTGTTGTGGTTGCTCTCGCTGTGCCCCTGGATGGCGCCGACGAAACGGGCGCTTCGCCTTTGGAGCGGCTCGAGCACAATCTCGCTCCCTGGGTCCTCTTCGGCGTGATGCCGCTGTTTGCGTTCGCCAACGCCGGCGTGTCGTTGTCGGGGATGTCGTTCGGCTCGCTCTTTGAGCCGATCCCTCTCGGCGTGACGCTGGGCCTGTTCGTCGGCAAGGCGGCGGGCATCTTCGGGGCCGTCTGGGCTGCCGTTCGGTGGCAGATCGCGTCGAAGCCGGAAGGAGCAACCTGGGAGCAGATCCTGGGTGTTGCCATGCTCGGCGGCATCGGCTTCACCATGAGCCTGTTCATCGGCATGCTCGCGTTTCCGGACCCCGCCTACGCGGCGCCGCTGCGGCTGGGCGTGCTGGTGGGCTCGCTGCTGTCTGCCGTTGGGGGCTATCTCCTTCTGCGCTTCGGACTGCCGGCAAATAGTGAGGGCGCAGAGCCGCGGACGGACGAGCAGACGATCCGCTGATCGCCTACCGCTTCGCTTTGGCGGCCTCGATCGCCGGCACGAGGTGAGAAGCGAGCGAGGTCGGCGTAAGCGGTCCGACATGCTTGTAGGCGATCACGCCTCGACCATCGATGACGAACGTTTCGGGCATGCCGTAGACACCCCATTCGATGGCCGCACGGCCATTTCCGTCGACGCCGACGGCCGTAAAGGGATTGCCGTAGCGGCCGAGAAAGCGCCGCGCGTTGGCCGCCTGATCCTTGTAGTTGATGCCGTAGAGCTTGACGTCGCGACGGGCTGCAAGCTGGACCAGGAGCGGATGCTCTTCCACGCACGGAGCACACCAGGACGCCCAGAAATTCACGACAGAAACGTGACCGATCGCGAGCGCCTCGCGCGTGAGCGCCGCTGCCGGCTGACCATCATTACCTGCGAGGCCATCGAGCGGAGGCAGCTCGAGAGGCGGCGCGGGTTTGCCGATCAGGGCGGAGGGCAATTTCGACGGATCGCCTTTCTGCAAGGCAAAGCCGAACATCAGTACGACGGCGGCAAAGATCAAGGCCGGCGCCAGCAGCAGCGCGCGACGGCGCGAGCCCGATTGAGCGGAGGGTTGTTCGGCCTGTGCCGTCACGGGGTCGCGCCTCTGCTTCTATTCCTCTCGTCAGCGGTACCAGTCGCGCCCGCCGACCTCCGCGTCACGCCGCGCGCTTCGAGGTCATCGAGGCGCCGCTGCTGGCGCCGGCCATCTGATATCAGCCACAGAAGCAACGCCGTGATGACGACCGCAAACGCCGCATAAGCGGCCAACACAAATACAGCATTGGGTCCAAGGTCCACGCGCATTACTCCGCGGGAAGGGGTTTCGCACGCGGCCGGCTGCGCTCGACCTCGGCCAGCATCAGGGTCTTGGCCCGGCGCCGCAAAATCTCATTACGCATAGCCTTGAGGTGCATCGCCAGAAACAAGGTCGTGAGGGCTGTCGCCATCACCAGCAATGGCCAGCGCAAGGATGGATCGACCGTCGAGCCGAAGCCCGTCGACGGCTGATGCAGTGTCGACCACCAGGTCACGGAGTATTTGATGATCGGCAGCATCACGACCCCGAGCACGGCGAGCACAGCGGTCAGGCGGCCGGCCAAGGCTTCGTCTTCGATGGAAGATCTGAGCGCTATCAGACCGAGGTAGAGGAAGAAGAGGATCAGGACGGATGTCAGACGCGCATCCCACACCCAATAGGTGCCCCACCCGGGCTTGCCCCACAGCGATCCCGTCACCAGCGCCAGCAGCGTGAAGGCTGCACCAAGGGGGGCAGCGGCCTTCGCGGAAACATCGGCCAACGGATGCCGGAAGACGAGCAGGCCAAAGCTCGACAGAGCCACGAACCCATAGGCCATCATCGCCAGCCAGGCCGAAGGAACGTGCACGAACATGATCTTCACAGTGTGGCCGTGCTGATAGTCGGGTGGCGCGGTTGCGGCCAGATAGAGACCCCACGCCAGCAGCGCGGCAGCGAGCACCCACAGCACCGGCAACAGAATGCCGGAGATCTGCATGAAGCGGGTCGGGTTGGCCAGCCGTTGGGTCAGGGACTGCATGGCACTGATCTAGTCCCACCCTCGGCAAAGCGCAATTTGCGCACATTGGCGCAACTGGCAGGCCGGGCGTTCATCTTCACTGCATCTGCAGGCGCAAGGCGGCTGCAACCGCCAATGGCGCGATCACGACGGACACTAGCGAAATGGCGAGCAGTAGCAGAAATGGTGGTCCGAACTCCGACGTGCCGGTCTGCACCGCGGTGGTTGCCAGAACGCCAAAAATCAATGTGGGAATATAAAACGGCAGGACTAAGAGCGCGATCAGCAGCCCGCCCCGGCGGCTGCGCAGCGTCAGCACAGCGCAGATGGCGCCGATGAAGCTGATGGCGGGTGTTCCGCCGATCAGCGTCGCCAGCAAGGCTGGGTACGCCGCGAGATCAAGGTTCAGGAGCAGGCCCAGCAGCGGTGCCATCAGCGACAGGGGAACAGCAGTAGAGAGCCAATGCGCGAGACACTTCGCGGCTGCGACAAGCTCCAGGGGCAGGCCTCCGGTGGCCAGCACGTCGAGCGAGCCGTCCTCATCGTCGATCTCGAACATGCGCGGCAGGGATAGCAAAGCGGCTAGCAGCAGAGCTACCCAGAGAATGCCCGCTGCGATACGGCTCAGAAGGTTTAGATCGGGACCAAGTCCCAGCGGGAGGATGGCCACGACCATCAGATAGAAGCCCAGCGCTGTGCCGAGGGCGCCGCCATCGCGTGCTGCCAGCATCAGGTCGCGGCGCAGCAGCGCGAAGAACGGCTTCATGCCGCCTCCACGGCCGCTGCACCCAAGCGCAGCTCGCGCTGGGAGGAAACGTCGATGGGCTGATGCGTGGCGATGACGGCGATGCCGCCAGTCCGCAGATGCCGGTCGATCACCGCGTCGAGGATGCCTTGGGATGCGGCATCGAGCGAAGCATACGGCTCGTCGAGCAGCCAGATTCGGCGACGCGTCAGCAGCAGGCGAGCGAGTCCCAGCCGGCGTTTCTGTCCGTCGGACAGGTAGCCGGCTGGAATGGGACTGAGCTCCAGCAGTCCAAACGCATCCAACGCCGCGCCGTCGCGTCCCCGCAGCCGGTCGATGCTGTCCTTGGCCAGAAAGCTGCGCCAGAACGCCAGGTTCTCAAGTACGGTCATGCTCGACTTCACCGCGCCGCGGTGGCCCACATAGTGACAATGCTGCCCGATCGTGCACTCGGCGTCGCCGGCATCGAGCCTCAGCTCTCCGGCGGAGGGTTTGATGAGGCCTGCAATGGTACGAATCAGGGTTGTCTTGCCGGAGCCGTTCGGCCCGGTCAGGATCAGCGCCTCTCCTTCCGAAACGGAGAACGACACGTCGGAAAACACGATCCGCTCGCCGCGAATGACGGCTAATTCGTCGGCGGCGAGCTGCATTTGCATGGCAATTATGCTTGGCCGGGAAGGATAACCATCATGTAACGGGGTCACCGGGTCTAGCCGTTCTCGGCGCCGCATCATATAAGGCGATTATCCGCCCCGAGGCCAGCTTTTGCCCGTGCGTGAGTGCGTGCGGCCGCTACCCCGAGGTCCACCCGTTTTTGATCACGCGAGTGACGCCCCTCAAGGAGACCCCGGTTATGGCCTTAACGCCCCTCTCAGCCGACAGCTTCAAATGCCGTAAGACGCTGCAGGTCGGGTCGAAGACGTATGAGTATTTTTCCCTGCCGGATGCGGAAAGGAACGGCCTGGCGGGCATCTCCAGGCTCCCACAGTCGCTCAAGGTGCTGATCGAGAACCTGCTGCGTCATGAGGATGGACGCTCGGTGAAGGCCGACGATATCAGGGCCATGGCCGAGTGGCTGACCAACAAGACATCGCAACGCGAAATTGCCTACCGGCCAGCTCGGGTTCTGATGCAGGACTTTACCGGCGTGCCCGCCATTGTGGACCTGGCGGCCATGCGCGATGCCATGAAGACGATCGGTGGCGAGCCGCAGAGGATCAACCCGCTTGTGCCCGTCGACCTCGTGATCGATCATTCCGTCATGGTCGACCACTTCGGCACGCCGCAGGCTTTCAAGCAGAACGTCGATCTCGAATATGAGCGCAACAAGGAGCGCTACGAGTTTCTGCGCTGGGGCGGCAGCGCCTTCAACAACTTCCAGGTCGTGCCGCCCGGTACGGGCATCTGCCATCAGGTCAATCTGGAGTATTTGGCCCAGACCGTGTGGACCAAGACGGTGGGCAAGGTGGAGCAGGCCTTCCCTGACACCTGCGTCGGCACGGACAGCCACACGACCATGGTCAACGGGCTTTCTGTGCTCGGCTGGGGCGTCGGTGGCATCGAGGCGGAGGCAGCGATGTTGGGCCAGCCTGTCGCCATGGTCATCCCGGAGGTCATCGGTTTCCGCATCAAGGGTCGCCTCAAGGAAGGCATCACGGCGACCGACCTCGTGCTGACGTGCACCCAGATCCTGCGCAAGCGCGGCGTCGTCGAGAAGTTCGTCGAGTTCTTCGGCGACGGTCTCGATCACCTGTCCATCGAGGATCGGGCCACCATCGCCAACATGGCCCCTGAGTACGGCGCCACCTGCGGCTTCTTTCCGACCGACGCCGACACCATCAAGTATCTGCGCGCCACCGGCCGCAAGGCGGAGCGCGTGGCGCTGGTCGAAGCCTACGCCAAGGCGCAGGGCATGTGGCGCGAGCCCGGTATGGAGCCGGTCTTCACCGATGTTCTGGAACTCGACATCTCCACCGTCGAGGCCTCCATGGCCGGCCCCAAGCGCCCGCAGGACCGCGTGCCGCTGAAGGATGCCAAAGCCGGGTTCGCCAAATCCATCCCCGAGATTGTCAAGGGTGCGTCGCTCGGCAAGACGGTGAAGGTCAAGGGCACGGACTACAAGATCGGCCACGGCAGCGTCGTCATCGCTGCCATTACGTCGTGCACCAACACGTCCAATCCGTCGGTTCTCGTGGCCGCCGGTCTTGTGGCCCGCAACGCGCACGCGAAGGGACTGAAAGTCAAACCGTGGGTGAAGACGTCGTTCGCGCCTGGCTCCCAGGTCGTTACCGACTACATGACGAAGGCCGGTCTGCAGGCAGATCTCGACGCCATGGGCTTCAATCTGACGGGTTACGGCTGCACCGTCTGCATCGGCAACTCGGGACCGTTGCCTGAAGCGGTCTCCGAAGCCATCCACGCGGGCGACCTCATCGCGGCGGCCGTCTTGTCTGGCAACCGCAACTTCGAGGGCCGCGTGCATCCAGAGGTGAAGGCGAACTATCTTGCCTCGCCGCCGCTCGCCGTCGCCTATGCCATCGCCGGAACGATGAACGTCGACATGACGACGGAGCCGCTCGGCCAGGATAGTGATGGCCGTGACGTGTTCCTGCGCGACCTCTGGCCGACGTCAGCCGAGATTGCCGAGATCATCCGCTCGTGCGTGACACCCGATACGTTCGCCAAGCGCTATAGCGACGTCTTCAAGGGCGACGCGCAATGGCAGAAGATGGGCAAGGCGCGCTCCAGCCTGACCTATAGCTGGAACTCGGGCTCCACCTATGTTCAGAACCCTCCGTACTTCGAAGGCATGACCATGACGCCAGCGCCGATCGAGGATGTGATCGGCGCACGCATTCTGGGAATCTTCGGTGACTCGATCACGACCGACCACATCTCGCCTGCCGGCTCGATCAAGAGGGACGGTCCGGCCGGAACATTCCTGATCGAACGGCAGGTGCGGCCGGCGGATTTCAACTCATACGGCTCGCGCCGCGGCAATCACGAAGTCATGATGCGCGGCACATTTGCCAACATCCGCATCAAAAACATGATGCTTGGCGGCAAGGAAGGCGGAAACACGGTCCATTACCCCTCGGGACAGGAAATGCCGATCTACGACGCCGCCATGCGCTACAAGGCGGAGGGTGTGCCTCTCGTGGCTTTCGCCGGCAAGGAATACGGCACGGGTTCGAGCCGTGACTGGGCCGCCAAGGGTACGCGGCTTCTCGGCATCCGCGCCGTCATCGCACAGAGCTTCGAGCGCATTCACCGGTCCAATCTCGTCGGGATGGGCGTGTTGCCGCTGGTGTTCGAAGGCGGCCTGTCGTGGGCCGACATTGGCCTCAAAGGCAACGAAGCGATCACCATCACTGGTCTTCCCACCCTTCGGCCGCGCCAGCAAGTTATCGTAAACGTTACCTACGAGGATGGCGTCACCCGTGAAGTTCCGACGCTGTGCCGGATCGATACGGAGGATGAGCTCAGCTACTGGCGCCACGGCGGTATTCTGCCATACGTGCTGCGCGGGCTAGCGGCTGCAGCGTAAGGGATTTTCGTCCGCACTGGGAGTGCTCCGCTGGACTCACCCTTTCGTGACTCGCAATTGAAGTGAGTCGCATCAATATGCTGTCCAGACAAAGGCGCATCGGCATGGGATTGGACCCTTAAGTACAATGCGAATACTTAAGCTTTTCTCGGCGGTAGCCAGCACGGCGATTGTTCCGCTGATGGGGCTCTTCGGCGGAAGCCAGGCCTACGCTCAGACGCCGGCAGCGCCGGACAACCAGCCCAAGGCGGTTCTGGAGCTGTACACGAGTCAGGGCTGCTCATCGTGCCCCACCGCAGATGCGCTCCTCGGCACCTACGCCAGGAGAGGCGACATCGTCGGGCTGACGCTGCCCGTGGACTATTGGGACTATCTCGGCTGGAAGGACACGTTGGCCGATGCC
Source organism: Hyphomicrobiaceae bacterium (assembly GCA_046154585.1). Taxonomy (GTDB): domain Bacteria; phylum Pseudomonadota; class Alphaproteobacteria; order Rhizobiales; family Hyphomicrobiaceae; genus CADEFX01. The sequence continues at coordinate 40,095 of JBJXDX010000111.1, forward strand.
AAGTTCACGGCGCGCCAGCGCGCTTATGCGAAGAGCCGTGGCGATGGCCGCATTTATACGCCTCAGGTCGTCGTCAACGGCTTGGCCCATGTTAACGGCGCGCAGGCCAAGGATATTGACTACGCCATTACCAAGACGGCGGCCAAACTGAGCGGTATTCGCATTCCCGTTCGTGTCGCGAGCCAAGGCGATAAGATCGTGATCGACATTGGCGCCGTCGCGGAGGGCGATAGGGCTGAAGATGGCGCCGTGTGGCTGGCCTTTCTGCGGAAAGAGGTCCAGGTCCCTGTGCGCAAGGGCGAAAACCAGGGACAAATGCTGACCTATTACAACGTCGTCCGCGAGTGGAAGCAGGCTGGCACGTGGAACGGCCAGCCGATGACCATCCAGGTCGACCGCCAGAGCGTCAAATCAGACGTCGACAGCTGCGCCGTACTGCTTCAAGGCGGCATGACCGGGCCGATCGTCGGAGCCGCCTATCTCGGAAAGTTGTGACGACCCTTCTCTGCGAGAACGCAGTCACGCGGCAAGTCCGCGTTTCTTGAGCATGGCCTCGCTGGTCGGCAGGCGACCGCGGAAGGCCGTATAGGCCTCTACCGGATCACGCCGGTTACCGGCCGAATAGATGAACTCCTTCAGCCGCTGCGCGGTTTTGCGGTCAAAGACGTTGCCGGCCTCCTCGAAGGCGCCGAACGCATCGGCATCCATCACCTCCGACCACATGTAGCTGTAGTAGCCAGCGGCATAGCCGCCACCGGAAAAGATGTGCGCGAAATGCGGCAGCCGGTGCCGCATCGAGATCTCGGGGGGCATGCCGAGTTTCTTGAGCAATCCGGTCTCGAAGCTCGTCATGTCGACGTGTGAGGCATCGCTGAGCGAATGCAGCTCGAGATCCGCCAGCGCCGACGACACGTATTCGAGCGTGGTACAGCCCTGGTTGAACTTGCTCGATGCATCGAGGCGCTGCACCAACGCATCCGGCATGCGCTTGCCGGTGCGGAAATGCACGGCAAAGCGTTTCAGCACTTCCGGCGTCTGCAGCCAATGCTCGTAGAGCTGCGAGGGGAGCTCGACGAAATCCGTCGACACCGCCGTGCCGGCGATGGAGGGATAGGTCACATTCGACAGCAGGCCATGCAGCGCATGCCCGAATTCGTGGAACAGCGTGCGCGCGTCATCCATGGACAGGAGGGCCGGTTCGCCCTCGGCGGCACGCGAAAAATTCATCACGTTGACGACGATGGGTCGAATCTCGCCGCGCAGCTTCTGCTGTCCGCGGAAGACGCTCATCCAGGCGCCGCTGCGTTTCGAGGGGCGGGCAAAGTAATCTCCCAGGAACACACCGATGTGCTGTCCCTGCTTGTCCGACACGTCCCATGCGCGCACGTCGGCGTGATAGCGCGGCAGGTCGGTCCGCTCCTTGAAGGACAGGCCGAACAGGCGCTTGGCCGTATCGAAGGCTGCGGCGATGATGCGATCGAGCTGCAGATAGGGCTTGATCGCGCTTTCATCGAGGTCGTAGTCGGCGGCGCGGACCTTTTCCGCGTAGTAGCGCCAGTCCCAGGCGGCCAGCTTGGAGTTCTGGCCTTCCGCATCGGCCACCTGCTGCAACCGCTCGCGTTCGCGCGTCGCCGCAGCCAAGGCGGCCGTCCAGACCTGCTCCAGCAGGGCGCGGACGTTGCCGGGTGTTTTCGCCATGGTGTCCGAGAGCCGGAACTCGGCAAACGTACGGTAGCCCAGCAGCACCGCCCGTTCGGCGCGCAGGGCAATGATCTCCTCGGCGATCTTGCGGTTGTCGTTCTTGTCGCCGTTCTCGCCCCGGCGGGTCCAGGCATCGAACGCCTTTTCGCGCAGATCGCGGCGCGCCGAGAATTGCAGGAACGGCTCGACGCTGGAGCGCGACAGTGTCACCACATGCTTGCCCGGATGGCCCAGATCCTTGGCGGTGCGTGCAGCGGCCGCGCGGACGAACTCGGGCAGTCCGGCAAGATCCTGCTCGCCGTCGAGGACCAGCTTGAACGCCTGCTCGTCGGCGAGCATATTCTGGCCGAACTGCGTGCCGAGCGTGGCGAGCCGCTTGTTGACGGCGGCAATGCGCTTGCGGCCCTTGGCATCAAGTTGCGCGCCGCTGCGCACCAGTCCCAGGTGGTGGCGTTCGAGCACGCGCAGCTGCTCCGCATCCAGGCCCAGATCGGCGCGGCGTTCATACAGGTCGTCGATGCGGCGAAACAGGTCCTGATTCAGCGCGACGCTGCTCGCGTGCTGGGCGAGCTTGGGCGACATCTCGCGCTCGATCTGCTGCAGCTGCGGGTTGGTATCGGCGCCGGTCAGATTGTAGAACACACGCGCAACACGGGTGAGGGACTGGCCGCTCTTTTCCAGCGCGACGATCGTGTTGGCGAATGAGGGATGCGACTTAGCGGTCGCGATGCCGTCGATTTCGGCGGCATGTTCCTCGATGGCGATATCAAATGCCGGTGAAAAATGCTCGGGCCGAATTTTTCCGAACGGAGGCAGCCCAAACGGGTCGCGCCAGGGCGCCAGCAGCGGATTGTTTGCAGTGCCTTTCGCGAGCGGCTTGTCGCGTGCTTTTTTCGCCCGAGTTTTCGCCGCCGTCTTGCGGTGTGCCGCACCCATGGTCGTTTTCCGTTCTTTCGATGCTGAAGGCGATCAGGCCTGCCCAAGCCCGCGCGCGATGAAGCGATTGAGCCGTTCGGCAAACTTGGCCGGGTTGGCCGGCAGCTCGCCCTCGAGCACCAGAGCCTGATCAAGAAGAAGATGCCCGAGTTCGCGCGCATCGTCGTTTCGTCCCGCGGCAATCTCTGCCGCGAGACCTTTGACCAGCGGATGCGACGGGTTGAACTCCAGCACGGGTTTTGAACCCATGCCGCGGTTCTGGCGCTGGAGCAAGCGCTCCAGGCCCCGGTCCGGCCCGCCGTCTGGCGCCGCCAGGCACACGGCCGATGTGACGAGCAGTTTGGAGGCGCGCACGTCGGACACGGCATCTCCGAGCGCTTCCTTGAGCAGCGAAATCATCGGTGCGACATCGTCGACTTTGGGCTCCGGCTTGGGCTCACCTTCGGCCGCAATGGCCGACAGGTCGGCCTCGCCGTGCGTCAGCGACTTGAGCGCCTTGCCATCGAATTTCTGGCCCATCGAGGTCCAGAAGTGATCGACCGGATCGGCCATCAGCAGCACCTCGACGCCGCGTGCGGCGGCCGCTTCGAGTTGCGGGCTCGAGCTGATGAGTTCGAGACTGTTGCCCGTCACGTAGTAGATTTCGCTCTGGTTCGGCTTCATGGCGGCCACGTATTGCGCCAGCGATCGCCAGCCCGGACCGGCCGTCGTGCGAAAGCGGGCAAGTTTCAGCAGCTGGTCGCGCCGTTCGAAATCCTCGTACAAGCCTTCTTTCAGCACGCCACCGAAGGCGTCCCAGATCTTTTCGTATTGCGCGGCATCCTTCTCGGCCAGCGTTTCCAGCTCGGACAGAAACCGCCCCGTGACGGCCTTGCGAATCTGGGCCACCTGGGCGTTGTTCTGCAGGATCTCGCGCGAAATATTGAGCGGCACGTCCTCGGAATCGATCACGCCGCGCACGAAGCGCAGATAGGGCGGCAGCAGCTCCGCATCTTCCGTGATGAACACGCGCCGCACGTACAGCCGGACGCGGCCCTTGCGCTCGGCGTCGAACAGGTCGAACGGCGCCCGTGACGGCACGAACAGCAGCACGGCGTAGGATTGGCGGCCCTCGGCGCGGTAGTGAAGCGTCAGCGCCGGTTCATCGAACTGATGCGCCAGCGTCTTGTAGACCTCCTGGTACTCCTCCGGTTTCACCTCGGACTTGGAGCGCTGCCACAGGGCGCTGGCCGAGTTGATCTGCCGTGCCGTGCCGTCCTCCCCGGCGAGCTCGACCGGGAACAGGATGTGGTCGGAGTAGGCGCGCACGATGCGCTCGATTTCCGCGTCTTCAAGGAAGCTCTTGGCCTCTTTCTTGAGCGTGAGAGTGACTGCTGTTCCGCGCGGCACTTTAGCAGCGACTGCCTCGGACGCCTGTGTGATGGTGAAGCCCGACGCATCGTCGGAGACCCACAACCATGCGCTGCTGTCGCCGGCTTTGCGGCTCACGACCTGGATGCGGTCGGCCACCATGAAGGCTGAGTAGAAGCCCACCCCGAACTGTCCGATCAGCGACGAACTGTCGGTATCCGTCGACAGGCGATCAAGGAACGCGCGGGTGCCGGAGCGTGCGATTGTGCCCAGATTGTCGATCAGCTCCTGCTCGTCCATGCCGATGCCATTGTCGGCAATCGTGAGGGTGCCCGCGGTCTTGTCCGCCTCGATGCGGATGGCGAGGCGCGCGTCTCCGCCCAGCAGGTCGGGGTTGGCGATGGCGTTGTAGCGGAGCTTGTCGCACGCATCGGATGCGTTGGAGATGAGCTCGCGCAGGAACACGTCCTTCTCGGTGTAAACCGAGTGGACCATCAGATGCAGCAGGCGAGCGACTTCCGTCTGGAAGCCGTGCTTGGCGGTCAGATGCGCCGCGTCGGCACTCATGGTCGTCCTCCGATGATGGCGTAAGAGCGGGCGATTATTGCCGCCCGGTGCCGCGAATCAAGATGATCCGCAAGCCAAACGCGCAGCGACGGCGTCGCTCGACACGTCGCGATCCGCCGTCGTTTTGTCAAGGAGAGAAGGTGGCCCGGCTCTGAACTTGGCCCCGGGGGGCTGGGGGGCTGAGATCCAGAGCCTCATGCTAGAGCCGGGCCTAGAGGCAACATCATCACTATTGCTTCGGTTTGCGGCACGCGCAGGACCGGATTTTGACCAAACGGCGATATTTGCCGAGCAATCGTCGATGCGAATTTCAGAGCAAAGATCCGGCTGGCTTGGCTTGCGCTTGTCCGCAAAAGGGGCAATCATTACGTAAGACTTGTGACAAGGGGGTGCGCTTGAGCGAAATCGAGCCGATATCTTTCCGCTCCAGAAATGGAGCGAGTCCTTCAGGACCGGCCGCTCAACCAGCCCCAACGCCGCACCCGACGACTGTCGCCTTCAATCTCCAGGAACTGCGTGACATCCTGAACGTGTACGGCCGCAAGGTGGCCGCCGGCGAATGGCGCGACTACGCCATGGATTTCGGACGCGAAAAGGCGGTGTTCTCGGTCTTTCGCCGCGCCAGCGAATATCCGCTCTACAGGATCGAGAAAAACCCGAGGCTGGCCCGCAAGCAAGGCGCCTACTCAGTCGTTGCAGCCACGGGATTGATTCTAAAGCGCGGACACGATTTGAGACGCGTGCTCGGCGTTTTCGAGAAGTCGCTCAGGCTGGTCGAATAGCGCGTCGTCAATCTGTGGGAGGCGCCGTATCGCCCGGCCCGAGCGGCAGCTGCATGATGACCGAGTCGAGCCAGCGCCCGTGTTTGTACCCCACCGAATGCACGGTTCCCGAGAAGCGGAAGCCCAACGAACGGTGCAGGCCGATTGATCCGGACTGCGCGGAATCGCCGATGACGGCAATCATCTGCCGGTAGCCGCGTTCGGTGCACACGTCGATCAGAGCTTTGAGAAGCACGCGGCCCACGCCGCGGCGATGCGCATCCGTGGAGACGTAGATCGAATTCTCGACGCTGAACCGGTACGCCGGACGGGGCCGGTACGCGCCGGCATAGGCATAGCCGAGGATGGTCCCGTCCGCCTCCGCCACCAGATAGGGGAAACCCGCATCTGTCAGCGCGTGGAAGCGGCGATGCATCTCGGCCTGATCCGGCGGCTCCAATTCGAAGCTGGCAGTGCCATTCAGCACGGCCGGCTGGTAGATGGCGGTAATGGCGGGGAGATCTGCTTCTGTGGCGGATCTGACGGCGATTGCAGACATGCCCTGGTTCGCTCTGTTGGACGAGCCCGTTCTTGCCTCACGCCGCGCCAAAAGCAAAGGGGCCCCGCACCTGCAGGGCCCCGATGACTTGAATTCAGACGCTCGGTCTATTCGCGGTTGCCGAACAGATACAGCAGCGACTGGAACATGTTGATGAAGTCGAGGTACAGGCTCAACGCACCCATGATGGCCGCCTTGGTCATCACGGCGGCATCACCTGCCACTTCGTAGTACATGTCCTTGATCCGCTGCGTGTCGTACGCCGTCAGGCCGGCGAAGGCGAGAACGCCGATCACCGAGATGGCGAACTGCAGCGCAGACGACTGCAGGAAGATGTTGACGACCGAGGCGATGACGATGCCGATCACGCCCATGATGAGGAACGTGCCCCAGCCCGACAGATCCTTCTTCGTCGTGTAGCCCCAAAGGCTAAGCGCGCCGAAGGTGGCTGCCGTGATGAAGAACACGCGGGTGATCGAAACGCCCGTGAACACCAGGAAGATGGTCGACATCGAGGCGCCCATGAGCGCGGCGAACGCCCAGAAGCTGATCTGCGCGGTCCCGACGCTCATCTTGTCCACGCGGAAGGACATGAAGAACACCATCGCCAGAGGCGCCAGCATCAGCACCCATTTCAGAGGGCTAGCAAACACCAGCTGCCCGAACGGGGTCAGAAACAGGCCGTTCCGCAGGCCCATCATCCGGCCGTCGGCTTGCGCCGCCAGCGCAGGGTCGGTCGTGACCGCCAGCGTGTAGATCGCATAGGCGACAAGCCCGGTCAGGGCGACGCCTGCGCCCATGTAGTTATAGACACGCAGCATGTATGCGCGCAGACCAGCGTCGACCACTTCGCCGCGCGTCTGCGCTGCGGAGCCAACGTGCGCATACCTGTTGTCGATTTGTGCCATGTGTTCGATTCCCTTTAGAACCTCTCCATGGCCCGAGGGGGCCACGTCGCTCACAGAATATGTCCGCAGATCGCGTCGCTTTCAAGAACTCAACCGAAAAAGCGTGCGCGTAACCGCATTAAGGCACTGCTTATTAGACGAACGTCTATAGCTCATTTTTGAGCTTTGTTCAATTCAACACCCTAAGTTGCTCATTCCGCGCGCAAATACGGCACTGCGGGCGCGCGCAGGACGCGAGACGTGCCGATTCCTCCCAGAACAGCAACGAGGGTCAGGGCGACGCCAAGCGCCTGGGCGACGGCTGTCCAGGAGAACGCGAAGGGCAGATCCATCACTTGCGTGACGGCGATCCAGGCCACTAGGCCACCCAGGACAATGGCCAGAAGCGCTGTGACGGCCGCCAGCAGCGCATATTCGAAGAGATGGGACCGCAGGATACGTGCCCGCGTGGCGCCGAGGGCCTTCAGGATGACGGCCTGCTGAATGCGCCTGCGCTGCGCGGTCGCCAGAGCGCCGGCAAGCACCAGGGCACCCGCGGCGAGGGTTACGCCTCCTGCGACGCGGACCGCGGTCATGATGCGGCTGTAGACGGAGTTGAAAGCGTTGATGGCGTCCTTGACACGCAGCGTCGTGACCGCGGGATGCGCCTTGCCGATACTCCTGGCCAGAGCTGCCTCGGTAGCGAGCGGCACGTCCGCCGGCAGGCTGATGGTCGCAAGCAGGTTATGGGGCGCGCCGTGCAGAGCATTAGGGGAGAAGACCATCACGAAATTGATGGCCAGACTTTCCCATTTCACCTCGCGCAAGTTGGCGATGCGGGCCGTCAGGTTGCGGCCCAGAACGTTGACCGTCACCGTGTCGCCGACGCGAAGGTCCAATCCGCGCGCAAGCTCCGCCTCGAATGATACGAGCGGCTCGCCCGCATAGTCCGCTGGCCACCAGGTGCCCTTCGTTACCGTCGATCCTTCAGGAACGTCATCGGCGAAAGTCAATCCGCGATCGCCGGTCAGCACCCATGATGATTCCGGTGCCGCTTTGATCTGATCCACCGGCGTATCGTTGAGGCGGATCAGGCGTCCGCGCAGCATCGGCGCGCTGTTGATCTGAGCGGCAGGCGTCTCGCGCTGCACCAGGTCGACCAGCGGCGCGAGTTCCGCGGAGGGAATGTCGAGGACGAAGTAGTCGGGAGAGTTCTGCGGCAGCCGGCTCGACAGCTCCGAGACGATCGACGCGTTTGCCAAGGCCACGGCAACCAGCAGCGAAAGTCCAGCGCCCAGAGACAGGATGACGGAACGGGTCAAGCCCCCGGGCGCTCCGATGCTGCCAAGCGCAAGCGCGAGCTCCGTATTGCGGGGACGCGGGAGGCTGCGCGCCAGCGCCGTAATGCCGATGCCCAGAGCAATGAAGACGGCAAAGATGCCGGCGACGCTCAGGCAGAAGTACAGTGCAATGCGTTTTGACTCGGACGTGGCCAGCGCGAGTACGAGAAGGGCCGCGGCCACCGCGACGGTGGCCACGATGATGCGCGGGCGTGGCCATACGCGGCCTTCGGGCGCGACCTCCTCGCGAAACAGCACCGCAGCCCGCACCAGCTCCGCGCGTCCGAGCGGCCATAGCGCGAACAGAAGCGCCACCAGGAACCCGTAGGCGGTGGCAACCAGAAGACTTGCCGGCCGCACGCTGATCTCCGCTTGGATCGGCAGCGCATCGGCAAGCGCAAAGCTCATCGCGAACGGCAGCAGAAGCCCGGCAACGAGTCCGATCGCGACGCCGATGCCGGCGATCAGCAGTACCTGCACCAAGTGCAACGTAAAGATGGTGGCGCTGGTGGCGCCGAGGCTCTTGAAGGTGGCGATGATCTTGCGCCGGCGGTCGATGAAGGTCGCGACGGCATTGGCGACACCGACGCCGCCGACCAGCAAGGCCGTGAGGCCGATGAGGGTCAGGAACTGGCGCAGGCGCTCGAGCGTCCTTGTCACTTGCGGATGGGGATCGCGGCGATCGGCCACCGTGAAGCCGCCGTCGGGCAATTGCGCCTTCACCGCGTCGCGGAATTTGATCAATCCCTCGTTTTCATGGCCGTTGCCGCTCAGCGTCAGGGCATAGCGCCAGCGTACGAGACTGCCGGGTCCCGCTAGGCCCGTGTCGGGTAGCGTATCGAGGGAAACGAACACACGCGGACCGAAGGTCAGACGGTCGGTGAGCTTGTCGGGCTCGGCCGCGACGGTGGCGCGAATCTCCACGGTGGCGTTGCCGAGCTGCATGCGGTCGCCGATCTTGAGGCCGAGCCGTTCCAGCAGGATCGGATCGACGGCGACACCCGGGCCTTGCTGTAGGGCGGTATCGACGCTGGTGCCGTTGCCGAGCGTCAGGCTGCCGACGAGCGGGTAGGCCTTGTCGACGCCTTTCAGCTCCACCATCACTTGCTCACTGGCGTCGGTCCGCCGCGCCATGGCCCGCAGGGTTGCCGTCTCGCTCACGCGTCCGCGGCTTTCCATCCAGGTCCGTTCAGGCGGCTCGGCCCGCCGATGCGGACGCGACAGCGTCACGTCGCCGCCTAGCAGGTTCTCTCCCTGCCGCTCGAAGCCCGCCCGGAGCGCGTCCGTCAGGGCTCCGACCGCCGTGATGACGGCGACGCCCAGTGCGACACAGGCGACGAACACATAGAAGCCGTGCAGGCCGCCGCGTAATTCGAGCACGGCGAAACCGATCAGCCGCCGGAACCGGTGCGATGACGGCGGGGCGGCCGGCTGCAACGTAGCGACGTCGACGTTCATGCCGGCACCTGCACCGCCGATGCGGAGACAATACTCCCGTCGGCCATGCGCACGATCCGCGCGCAGCGCGATGCCAGCTTCTCATCGTGCGTGACGAGGATCAGAGTGGTATTCCGGCGCGCCTGCGCCGCGAACAGCAGGTCCATGACGTGCGCGCCGGTCGTGCCGTCGAGATTGCCGGTCGGCTCATCGGCCAGAAGCACACGCGGGCGCGTCACCAGCGCCCGCGCCAGTGCCACGCGCTGCTGCTCGCCACCCGAAAGCTGTGCCGGAAAATGCTGCAGCCGATGTGACAATCCCACCTCGTCGAGGAGCTCGGTCGCACGCGCGACGGCATCGGGTTGGTCCTGGAACTCCAGCGGCAAGGCCACGTTCTCGAGCGCGGTCATGGTCGGCACGAGATGAAAAGACTGGAAGACGATGCCCATGGAGCTGCCTCGGGCCAGCGCCAGCTCATCTTCATCGAGCTTGCCCAGATCGCGCCCGGCAACCACCACGCGACCCGATGTCGCTCTCTCGAGGCCCGCCAGCACCATCAGCAGCGAGGTTTTGCCCGATCCGCTCGGCCCGACGATGGCTACGGCCTCACCTGCTGGCACCGAAAGACTGACACCGCGCAGAATATCAACCCGTCCCGCACGGCTGGCCAGGGACAGGTAGACATCATCGGCATTTATGACGGTATTGGACAATGCTGGCTCGCTGTTTGCTGGGAAGGGGCTTGCCCGGAGGCCTTGCGCTTTCTACGTCATGAGGGTGGGGTTCTCGGGCGTAGAGCTTGGAAACGACTGACAGCCGGACATCATGCAAAAGCATTTGGGCCACATGGTGCGCATCGTAGCGATCGTCAATGTTTTGCTCATGAGCGTATTTTGGGCGTCCACAGCCGGGGCCGACAACACCCCGCCGCGAATCGTGGTGCTCGGTGACAGTCTGACAGCCGGCTTCATGCTGAGCGAGAAGGACGCCTTTCCGGCCCAGCTCGAGCGCAAGCTGAAGGCGGCGGGCGTTGCCGTTGAGATCATAAACGCCGGCGTGTCGGGAGATACAACTGCGGCGGGTCTGGCTCGGCTCGACTGGGCCGTGCCTGACGGTGTCGACGCGGTCATTCTCGAGCTTGGCGCCAACGATGCCTTGCGTGGGTTCGATCCCGGTAAGGCGCGTCGGAATCTGGCGACCATCATTTCCCGCCTGAAGAGCCGCAACATAGATGTGTTAATTGCCGGCATGATGGCACCGGGCAATTTGGGTGAAAGCTATGCCAGCGCCTTCAACGGTATCTTTCCGGATCTCGCCAAGGAGCATGATCTGCTTCTGTACCCCTTCTTTCTGCAGGGTGTGGCCATGCGTCATAACCTGAATCTGGGCGACGGCATCCATCCCAACGCCAAGGGCGTCGCCGCCATCGTCGATGGCATCATGCCGAAGGTCGAGGAGCTGATTGCGCGCGTGGAAGCGCGTCGCAAAGCTCCGCGCGGTTGAGAGCGAGAGTGTGTGATGCCTCGACTGTTCACTGCGCTCGAGCTGCCGGAGCGTGTGCGGGTTCGGCTCGGTTTGATTCGCGGCCCGCTCGCCGGCGCCCGCTGGGTCGAGCCTGATAATTTCCATATCACGCTGCGCTTTGCCGGCGATATCGACAATCGCACCGCGGACGAGTTTGCCGGTTTTCTTGACGACATCGAGATCGAGCCGTTCGAGATCCGCATATCCGGGCTCGGCGCGTTCGGTGGGCGCGCGCCGCGCGTCATCTGGGCCGGTGTCGAGGGCGGCAAGCAGCTCGAGCATCTGCAAAGGGCGCACGAGCGCGCGGCACGGTCAGCGGGCCTCGAGCCTGACTCGCAGGCCTATCGGCCGCATGTCACGCTGGCGCGCCTCAGGGGGACGCGGCCAGACGCCGTGGCGCGCTTTCTGGGCTCGCGCGGTGGCCTCGTCTCCGAGCCGTTCCGGGTCGAGCGCTTCGTGCTGTTCTCTTCGCGGCCCGGTAGCGGCGGCGGTCCCTACGTGCCCGAGCACACGTTTCCACTGGCGCCGGGCTTTGACTATGAACCTGATGAGATTGGGCTCTGAGTTAGTGTCCCGATTCCGACGTTCGCTCGCCGACCCAGCCGAGAACTCCTGCGAACTTCGGAATCGGGACACTAGAATCATCTTGCTAGTGTGATTCAGATCGAGAAATTCGCTCAGAGGCGGCCGGTAGATACGGGCGAATTTCTCGATCATCACACGAGCGAGGTCAGCAGGCCGGCGCAGCCGCCCTCGATGAGATCGAGCGCCAGCGCGTAGTCGTCGGGGCCGCCATGGAAGGGATCGGGGATGTCCTTCAGCCCATAGCCGGGAGCAAAGTCCAGGAGTAGGCGCACTTTGCCTTGTGCGCCCTCGGGTGCGAGGAGCAGCAGGTCCTGCCGGCTTGCCTCGTCCATGGCGAGGACTAGGTCATATGCAGCGACATCAGCCTCGGTGGCTTGCCGCGATCGCAGATCGGAGATGTCGATGCCGCGCGTGCTGGCGGCAGCTTGCGCCCGCGGATCGGGCGGATCGCCAATGCTGCGCACGCGCGTGCCGGCTGACGCGATCGTAAACGCGCTGCCCTGATCTGTCTGAAGCAGCAGGTGGCGCAACAGGCCTTCGGCCATAGGCGATCGGCAGGTGTTGCCAAGGCACACGAAAAGGATGCGGCGCGCCATCCGGGTCTAAAATCCAAAACCCATTTGCGCGGGATCATGCTGGCCGAGCCGGATGCCCTCCAGCTCGAGCAGCTTCAGCTTGGTCTGCGTTCCGCCCAGCGCCGAGAAGCCGCCCATCATGTTGCCGCTGGCGAGCACGCGATGGCAGGGAATGATGATCGGGACAGGGTTCTTTCCCATCGCCTGCCCAACCGCTTGCGCTGTGCCCGGTGGCATTCCTACCCGGTCCGCCAGACCGCCGTAGGTGACAGTCTCGCCCCATCCGAGCTTGAGCATCTCCTTATAGAGCCGCTGCATAAACTCGGGCTTGCCGTCGAGATCGAGGGGAGCGCCGGACAGGTCGACCTTTTCGCCCGCAAAATACTGCTGCAAACGCGCGATAGTCGGCTTTAGCCAGTCAGGAGGATCGGATTCGGCACCGTCGAGGTATCTCGTCAAGAGCTGGCGAGTGCACGCCTCGTCACTGTCAGGGAGCTGCAGGCGCAAAAGACCCTGCTCGCTCCAGGCGAGGCCAACGGGACCGAAGGCAGTATCGATCAGGCTATAGTGCGGCACGGCCATTTTCCTTTCCGTACCCCCGAGAATTGATCCTATAACCGCAACCTTCTACGTGCCAGTTCGTCTAGCATGGCCGGCAGGCGACGGGCGACCCGAAAGGAGACAGCGATGGCCATGAAACTCGCGGCTGACGAACGCGCGCAGGCCCTGGCGCGTGTGCCGGCCTGGACGCTGGTCGACGGACGTGACGCGATTTCCAGGTCGTTCAAATTCAAGGACTTCAACGAGGCGTTCGGCTTCATGACCCGCGCCGCGCTCCTTGCGGAGCGCATGGACCATCACCCCGAATGGTTCAACGTCTGGAATCGGGTCGACGTCACGCTGTCGACGCACGACGCAGGCGGCTTGACGGAACTCGACATCAAGCTCGCCACAGCGATGGATGCATGCGCCGGCGGGTGACGCTGCGATTGAAGGTTGACCGGCGACAGACTGCCATCCTATGCTGATATATCAGATGCCGGAAGTGCACCGCGGCCCATTGAAGGGCAAGGACAGCGGATGCCGGGGAGGTGAGGCCGATCATGATCACGGAACGCCAGAAGAATTTTCGCCAGGAATACCGTTCGCGCATCATGGGCTTCTATGATGGCTACCTGCACATCGTCATCATCTACGCCATGGGTACGGCGGCGTTCTATGTCTACCTGCAGCACCTCTCGAACCCGAGCTGGCTCGAGCTTCTGACGATCCCCGTGGCCTTCCTGTTCACCAACCTGTTCGAATGGGCCGTGCACAAGTACATCATGCATCGGCCGATCCCCATCAAAGGACTGCGCGCCGTGTACGAGCGGCATACGCTCAACCATCATCAGTTCTTCACAGACGAGGAAATGCGCTTCCGCGATCACAAGGACTGGCGCGTGACGGTGTTTCCGCCCTACGCGCTGGTGGTGTTCATCCTGATGTCGATTCCGGCCGCGATCATCCTCGGCAATGTCTTTTCGCCCAACGTCGGCTGGCTCTTCATGTGTGTCACGACCGGCATGTACCTCATCTACGAGTTCATGCACTTCTGCTGCCACGTCGAGGAAAACTGGTTCGTCCGCACCTGTCCGTTCGTGAATACGCTGCGGCGTCATCACACCGCGCATCACAACGCACGGCTGATGATGGAGACGAACATGAACCTGACGTTTCCGATCGCCGACTGGTTCTTCGGTACATCGGATTTGCGGCGGGGTTTGCTCGGGCATCTGTTCAACGGCTACGATACCAACCATTTGAAGGCGAACCTGCGCGGCCGGCCCAAGCGGCCGGATGAGGCTGCGTCCGCGCCCATGGGCAATTACTGAGCGTCGATGAGTCAAGGCGGGAGGTTTCGATGCCTAGCGACGTTAAGGCCATCGTCTCGCTGGTGGCGCTCGTGGTGGCCATCGGCTTTGCCTATTGGGAGCAGGCGAACGGCAAGCCGCATCTGTTCTGGTTCGTGATCGTGCTGGCGGCGTTCGCGGTCGTCTCGATGTGGATCTTCCCCGAGGCAAGCGTGAAGAAGGGCGACATCAAGCCGACGAAGGACTAGTGCACCGTCTCGTTAGTCGCTTGCGGCAGGAAACGAAGCAGCTTCCAGGCGGTTGCCGTCCGGGTCGCGCACGAAGCCGGCATAATATGCCGTCATCGTGGCCTGACGGTCGCGCGGTGCCCCATCATCCGTTCCCCCGTTCGCAAGTGCAGCAGCGTGGAAGCGGTCGACGGTGTCCGTCGTGCGGGCTCTGAGGCAGACGTGGCTCCCCGTATCCTCTGCCACGCGCGGCATGCTCGGGCGCAAATTCAGCCACAGCTCGGGATAGCGCTTGCCGAACCCGACCCGGGTCTCGGTGGTGACGATCTGAGCGAAGCCCAACGGCTCCAGAACCGCCGAATAGAAGGCGGCACTTCGTGCAAGGTCGCTGACGCCGATCGAAACGTGGTCGATCATATCCCTCAACCTGGCTGTTCGTGGGCTCTGCGGCTGTCGTCGGGGGCCTGCTCGCGCCGCTCGTGCATGCCGTAGTCGCGGGCGACCTCGGCGATCCTCAGGCGATAGTCCTTGAAGATTCCGGCCCGGCCTTTGCCCTGCGTCGCGCGGTGGGCAGCGTGCGTGCGCCAGCCACGAACCGCCGCTTCATCCCGCCAGAAGGACAAGGACAGCACCTTGTCCGAATCAGAGATGCTCTGGAACCGCTCGACCGAGATGAAACCGTCCATTTTTTCGAGCTCGGGCCGCAGCGCCGCGGCCAAGTCGAGGTATGCCTGACGCTGCCCCTCGGCGGGCTCGACTTCGAAAATGACCGCAATCATTGGCTGCTCCTCGTATTCGCGCCCGCGCAAGATTAGGCGAGCGCACTGCACAATGCCATGTCCGGCCGCGGGCTTGCCCCTCGCCTGATGGGGATTTGTAGTGCACGCCCTTGGACGCCGCTGAATATGGCTCTATACAGGGGGCGCATTTTGGTCGGCCGGCCTGCAGTGCCGATCAGCAGGGAGCGTAAAGACGCAAGAAATGAGGCATTGGGCGAGGTACGCTCGTTCGAGTAGGATACGCCCCCGCCGGAGGTAACGATTCCAGGGACGAGGTGAGATGGAGGCGCGTGAAATCGCGGCGCGAAGCCGGGGCCGCATGGCTCCGACTGACATCAGCAATCCGAAATATTTCCATAAGGTGGTCGACTGCCAGTGGGCGTGCCCAACGCATACGCCCGTTCCCGAATACATCCGGTTGATCGCGCAAGGCCGCTACGCTGCGGCTTACATGATCAATTGGGAATCGAACGTGTTCCCCGGCATTCTCGGCCGCGTGTGCGACAGGCCATGCGAGCCGGCGTGCCGCCGCGGCCGCATTCAGCTCGCCGACGAAAGCAACATCCGCGATCCATCGCGCAAGAATGCCGAGCCGGTTGCCATCTGCCGCCTGAAGCGCGTCGCCGCCGATTACAAGGGCGAGGTGGACGCGTTCATGCCCGCGATCCCGCGGCAGAAGAACGGCAAACGCATCGCGCTGCTCGGCGCGGGACCCGCATCGCTGACGGTGGCGCGCGATCTGCTGCCGCTCGGCTACTCCTGCACGCTGATCGAGAAGGATCCGAAGGGCGGGGGCCTGATGCGCACCAACATTCCGTCCTTTCGCTTGCCGGAGCGAGTGCTCGACGAGGAAGTGGACCGCATCGTCGAATTCGGCGTGGAGCGGCGCTTCGGGTATGAGGTCAAGAGCCTCAAGGCCGTGCTCGATGAAGGCTACGACGCCGTGTTCGTCGGAACCGGCGCGCCCAAGGGCAAAGATCTCAACATCCCGGGCCGCAAGGAAGCGGCCGCCAACATCCACATCGGCATCGACTGGTTGACATCGGTCGCGTTCGCGCATGTCGAGAAGGTCGGCAAGCGCGTGATCGTCATCGGCGGCGGCAATACGGCGATGGACTGCTGCCGCACGGCGCTGCGACTCGGCGCCGAAAAAGTCACGGTTACCGTGCGCAGCCCGCGCAAGGTGATGAAAGCCTCGGACTGGGAGATCAAGGATGCGCTGCACGAAGGCATCCCGATTCTCGACAATCACGCCCCGAAAGCCTTCATCGTGGAGAAGGGCAAGCTGGTCGGCATGCGCTTCGAGAAGATGAAAGAGACAGGCGTCGACGCCAAAGGCAGGCCGAAGCTGGAGCCCTCGGGCGAAGAGGTCGTTATCGAATGCGACGACGTGCTGATGGCGATCGGCCAGGAGAATGCCTTCACCTGGATAGAGCGCGACATCGGCATCGAGTTCGGCGAGTGGGATATGCCGACGGTCGATCGCAAGACGTTCATGTCGTCGCGGCCGGGCGTGTTCTTCGGTGGTGACGCGGCGTGGGGACCCGAGAACATCATCTGGGCCGTAGCCCACGGGCATCAGGCAGCCATTTCGATCGACGCGTTCTGCCATGGCCGGGATCTTTTCGAGCGGCCCGGGCCGGGCGTCAATCTGGCCAGCCAGAAGATGGGCATTCACGAGTGGTCATATTCCAACGATTACGACCCGCTCAATCGCGTGGCCGTTCCGCACGCGGAACTGGTTGCCTCGTTGAAGAACCTCAAGATGGAGGTCGAGCTCGGCTACGACGATCAGCTCGCCGCCAAGGAAGCCGAACGGTGCCTGAACTGCGACGTGCAGACCGTGTTCACGCGCTCGCTCTGCATCGAGTGCGATGCGTGCATGGACATCTGCCCGGTCGACTGCATCAACTTCACGGAGAACGACGACGAGGCCGACTTGCGGCAGCAGCTGCGCGTGCCGGCGCTGAACAAGTCGCAGGATCTCTACGTGTCCGATGTTCTCCCGACCGGGCGCATCATGGCCAAGGATGAAGACGTGTGTCTGCATTGCGGGCTGTGTGCGGAGCGCTGCCCGACGGGTGCGTGGGACATGCAGAAATTCATGTTTGTGGAGGCGCAGGTCACCCCGGCGGTTCTCCATCATCACAATGCCTATCTGGTGTGAGCGAAGGACGCCCCCGCGATGAGCGGCATCAATGATTTCGTGATCAAGTTTGCGACCGTAAACGGCTCTGGCTCGGCCAGTGCGAATACGATGTTCGCAAAGACGCTGTTCCGCATGGGCATCCCCGTGTCGCCCAAGAACATCTTCCCCTCCAACATCCAGGGGCTGCCGACCTGGTATGAGGTGAGGGTGTCGGAGGCGGGCTACCTGGCGCGCCGGGACGGCATCGATCTGATGGTGGCGATGAACCCGCAGTCCTACATCGAGGACGTGGCGGAGGTCGTGCCGGGCGGCTGGCTGCTGTATGACTCGACCATGCCGCGGGTGTGGCCGCGCAGCGATATCACCATCATCGGCATTCCCATTGCGGCGATCTGCGCCAAAAAATGGTCCGATACGCGCCAGCGCCAGCTGTTCAAGAACATGGTCTATGTGGGCGCTCTGGCGGGTCTGCTGGACATCGACCTGGACGTTCTGAAGGACGTCATCGCCGATCAGTTGAAGGGCAAGGAGAAGCTCGTCTCCGCCAACATGGAGGCCATCGAGATCGGCCGCCAGTATGCGTTGGAGCATTTCGAGGCGCCGCTGCCGATCCGCGTGCGCTCGGCCGAGAGCGCCAAGGGCAAGATCATGATCACCGGCAACGATGCCGCCGGGCTCGGCGCCATCTACGCCGGCGCAACTGTTTGCGCCTGGTATCCGATCACGCCGTCGACATCGCTGGCCGAGGCCTTCGAGCGTTATGCCAAGCGTCTGCGCGTGACGAAGGACGGCAAGCGGCTCTACGGCATCGTGCAGGCAGAGGACGAGCTGGCCGCGATCGGCGTCGCCATCGGCGGCGGCTGGAACGGGGCGCGCTCCTTCACGGCGACGTCCGGTCCGGGCATATCGCTGATGAGCGAGTTCCTGGGGCTCTCCTATTTCGCGGAAGTCCCTGTCGTGCTGTTCAACATCCAGCGCGGTGGCCCGTCGACCGGCATGCCGACCCGCACCGGACAACCCGACATTCTTTCGTGCGCTTATGCCTCGCACGGTGACACCAAGCACGTGCTGCTGTTCCCCGCCAACCCCACCGAATGTTTCTCGATGGGGGCGGAAGCCTTCAATCTTGCCGAGCGGCTGCAGGCACCAATTATGGTCATGTCGGATCTCGACATCGGCATGAACGACTGGATCACCGAGCCGCTGGCCTGGGACGACACTAAGGTGCACGACCGGGGCAAGGTGCTCTCCGCCGAACAGCTCGACACGTTCCGTGAATCGAAGGGACGTGACTGGGGCCGCTATCAGGACATCGACGGCGATGCCATTCCCTATCGCACGCTGCCGGGCACGCATCCGACCAAGGGTGCGTTCTTCACCCGCGGCACGAGCCACGACGAGAACGCGCGCTACACCGAGGACGGCCGCGTCCACGCCCGCGTGCTCGACCGCATCCGGCGCAAGTTTGAGACCGCCGCAAAGCTAGTGCCGAAATCCGAGGTCAGCGTTCGCGACAAGAGCAGCCGGATCGGCGTCATCTACTTCGGGGCCACGCGCCCGGCGGTGATCGAAGGCCTCGACCTGCTCGAGCGCGACGGGCTCAAGATCAACGCGCTGCGGCTCAAGGCTTTCCCATTTTCGTCCGAAGTGAAGGCCTTCTGCGCCGCGCACGACCAGATCTTCGTCGTCGAGCAGAATCGTGACGCTCAGATGCGCTCGCTGCTGATGGTGGAAGCCAACCTACCGGGTGAGAAGCTGATCCCGGCCCTCAGTTACGATGGAACGCCAATGACCGCGGCGTTCGTGCGTGGCGCGGTTCTCAAGCGACTGCGCCAGGACAAGCAAGCGGCCGAATAGGATCATCGATGAGCTACATCACCAAACCCGTTGCGCAGCACCCCGCGCTGAAGCGCAATACCCTGGGCCTAACGCACCGCGACTACGAAGGCACGATGTCGACGCTGTGCGCCGGCTGCGGCCATGACTCTATTACGGCTGCGCTGATCGAGGCCTGCTTCGAGATGGACCTGCCGGCGCATCGCATTGCCAAGGTCAGCGGCATCGGCTGCTCGTCGAAGGCGCCGACCTACTTCCTCGGGCGCAGCCATGGCTTCAACAGCGTGCATGGCCGCATGCCTTCGGTGACGACCGGCGCCAACATGGCCAACCGGGATCTGGTCTATATCGGTGTCTCGGGTGATGGCGACACGGCGTCGATCGGCTTCGGCCAGTTCTGTCACGCGGTGCGCCGCAAGCTGAACATGACCTATATCGTCATGAACAACGGCTGCTATGGCCTGACCAAGGGCCAGTTCTCGGCCACCAACGACAAGACGTCGCCGTCCAAGAAGGGCGAAGCAAACCCCTTCGACGCCATCGATCTGTGTCAGACGGCGATCCAGCTCGGTGCCGGCTTCGTGGCCCGTTCGTTCTCGGGCGACAAGCGCCAGCTCATTCCGCTTCTCAAGTCGGCCATCAGCTACAAGGGCTTCGCCTTCCTCGACGTGGTGAGCCCGTGCGTGACCTTCAACAATCACCCCACCTCGACCAAGAGCTACGACTACGTGCGCGCCCACAACCAGGCGATCGACAGGCTCGACTACGTCGAAGAGAAAGAGGAAATCACCGCGGACTACGAGGCGGGCACCTCGGTCGCGGTGGAAATGCACGATGGGTCGAAGCTCGTGCTGCACAAGCTCAACGGCAGCCACGATCCGCGCGATGCCGATGCGGCGATCATGACCATCCGCAAGAATGCAGCCAAGGGTCAGGTCGCCACCGGCGTGCTGTACATCAACGAGCAGCAGCAGGATCTGCATGACGTGCTCGAGACCGACGCCCGGCCGCTGAACGAGGTGCCGATGGCCGAGCTCTGCCCGGGCTCGAAGGTGCTGGACGGCATCAACGCGCGGCTGCGCTAGGTTCCCACGACCAGCGGGGCTGTCAGGCGCCGCAAAGTCGCCAGCGCCGACAGGGCCGTGACCTTCCCCGTCGCCGGATTCTCCAGCGAGGGAATGTTTTCGATCGTCACGGTCAGGTTCGACGAGTTCGACACCGCTTCGATCGTGTGCGTGTTACGCGTGACGGTCGGATCGGCCCAGATTTCGATGCGCGTGCGATCGGGCCCGATGCCGGCCAGCGACAGCGCGACCGCAACGTTCACGTTGGCCGGAAATCCCCGGATGGCCTCGCGCGCGCTGCCTTCGAAGACCCGCAGCGGCTCGGTCAATGCCTGCAGTGAGATGCCCTGACTCTTGAGATACGGCGCACCTTCGAGGCCTTTCGGCGGTTTGCGCGTGCGGATGCGGACGCTCTCGACCTCGCCCTCCGCGATGGCGCGGATGGCGTCGAGGCCGGCAAGGGCTCCCGTCGGCACGATGATGCGGGCGCCGGTGACGCGTGCGCGCTCCACAAGATCCATGTGTTCGAGCAGTTGGCCGACCGAGAGCGGCATGAAAACGCGCCCCTTCTCGATCGCCGGGCGGGCGACCTCCGCGAACAGCGCGCCGGGCACGCATTCGAGCACGACATCGGCATGCTCGGCGAGTTCCGGCAGCGACACCAGGAGCGGCTTGGAACGGAAATCGGCCAGCTTCGCGGCGGTCTTCGGGCGATCGCGCACGGCAATGGCCGACAGCGTAATGCCCGGAACCTTGTCATCGTCGATCTTGCGGGCGACGGCCATGCCGATCGCGCCGAGCCCTGCGATGCCGAGTGTCAGCGATGTCCCGTTCATGTTGCCTCTCACATCCCAAGTAAGGCGAAAGGCGCACGTGCCTGGCAGCTGATACCCCCTGGACCGGCGCGATTGATGGCGTCACAATCCCGGCAAAAGGCCGCCAAGGCAAGTCGTAGAACGCCGGCAGACAACCGGTGCGGGAGGAACGTTTGGACCGCGCAGCCGCGCCACACGCAGCCCGTCGTACGCCCTCATCGCCTCATGAGGCGTTGCTCAGCGTGCGCGATGTGTCGGTGCGTTTCGGCGGCATCGTAGCGCTCGATGGCGTGTCGTTCGATGTCCACGAGGGCCAGATTGCCGGCCTGATCGGGCCCAACGGCGCGGGCAAGACCACGCTCTTCAACTGTCTCAGCCGCCTCTACATCCCAAATGCCGGCGAAATCCGCGTCGAGGGCAGATCGATCCTGGATCAGCCGCGCCACGCGATTCCCATCATCGGTCTGGCGCGGACGTTTCAGAACGTCGCCCTATTCGACCGCATGAGTGTGCTCGACAACGTCAAGGTCGGATGCCACAGCCAGAGTGGGAACGGCTTCATCCGCAACGCGCTGCGCCTGCCTGGTGTCGCGGGCGAAGAACGGCGCATCACCGAGCGTGCCGAAGAATTGGTGGCCTTCATGGACTTGAAGGCCTTTGCCCATGCTACGTCCGGCGGACTGCCGTTCCCGATTCGCAAACGAGTGGAGCTGGCGCGTGCGCTGGCCGCGCGGCCGAACCTGCTGCTGCTGGACGAGCCGGCCGCGGGCCTCAACCACGATGAAGTGGCTGTGCTTGCCGGGCAGATCCGGCGCGTGCGCGATGTGCAGAAGGTCACGGTTCTGCTGGTCGAGCATCACATGAGCCTTGTCATGGCCGTGTCCGACAAGGTGATCGCCATCGATTTCGGCAAGAAGATCGCCGAGGGCACCCCGGCAGAAGTCCAGCGCGATCCCGAGGTGATCCGTGCCTATCTCGGCGGCGAGGTAGCCGCATGAGCGTGCTCCTTGCAGTCAAGGATCTTGCGGCGTTCTACGGTCCGTCGCGAGCCCTGCAGGGAGTGAGCTTCGAGTTGGCGCAAGGTGGCATCACCGCGCTGCTGGGTGCCAACGGCGCCGGCAAGACGACCACGTTGCGCGCCATCTGCGGCATGGTGCGCACGGAAGGATCCGTGCTCTTCGATGGGCGCCCCGTCAATGGCCGGGCCACGGAGAGCATCGTGCGCCTCGGCGTGGCGCACGTGCCGGAGGGCCGCGGCACGTTCACGGCGTTGTCTGTCGAGGAGAACCTGCGCGTTGCCGCCTACACGCGTCGCGATCGATCGGCCGTACGGCACGACATGGATATGGTGTTCGCCTACTTCCCCCGCCTCAAGGAGCGGCTGCAGCAGCAGGCCGGCACGCTGTCGGGCGGGGAGCAGCAGATGCTGGCGATCAGCCGCGCGCGGATGCTGCGGCCGCGGCTGATGCTGCTGGACGAGCCCTCGTTCGGCCTGGCGCCGCTCATCGTGCAGGAAATCTTCCGCATCATGCGGCGCATCAATGAAGAGACGAAGGTGTCGCTGCTGCTGGTCGAGCAGAATGCGGCGCTGGCCCTCGATCTCGCCGACCAGGCCTATGTGCTCGAAACCGGGCGCGTGGTCATGTCGGGAGATGCGGCTTCGATCAAGAACAACGAGCAGATTCGACGATCCTATCTGGGCTACTGAGAGCGAAGGCATGGATGAACTGCTGCAGCAGGTGGCTTCAGGACTCGCGAACGGCGCCATCTATGCGCTCGTGGCCTTGGCACTGGTGATGATCTTCGTCTCCACCGATCACATCAACTTCGCCCAGGGCGAGATGGCGATGTTCAGCACCTACCTGTGCTGGCAGCTCATCCAGTGGGGCTTCAGCTTCTGGATCGCGCTGATCGCGGCTGCAGCGCTGTCATTCGTTATCGGGATGACGATCGAGCGCGCGATCCTGCGCCCCTTGCGTCATGCGTCGGTGCTGTCGATCGTCGTCGTCTTCATAGGGCTGCTGGCGATTTTCCACTCCATGGCCGGGGCCATCTGGAGCCATACGATCAAGGAATTTCCTTCGCCGTTTCCGAAGGTGGCGTTCTCCGGTTCGGGCTATATCGGCCCGCACCAGATCGGCATGATTGCGGTGACGCTGATCCTGCTGTGCGCCTTGTTTGCCTTCTTTCGGTTTACGCCGCTCGGGTTGGCGATGCGTGCGGCCGCGCAGAATCCCTCGTCGGCCCGGCTGGCCGGCGTGCGCGTCGACTGGATGTTGGCTTTGGGCTGGGGCCTGGCCGCCGCGATCGGGGCCGTGGCCGGCGTCATGGTGGCTCCCGCCGTCTACCTCGAGCCCAACATGATGGCCGGCATTCTGCTCTACGGCTTTGCTGGCGCCCTGGTCGGAGGCATCTCCAGCCCGGGAGGAGCCGTTGCCGGAGGGTTCATCGTCGGTATTCTGGAGAACCTCGTGGCCTTCTTCGGCAATCAGATCGAGCGCCACGCCGGCGTGTACATCATCGGCAACGGCGAAAAGCTGACGGTCGCGCTCATTATCGTCATCACAGTGCTGACTCTCAAACCATCCGGCCTGTTCGGCCGCATCACCGTCAGGAGAGTCTAGCGCATGGCCGTGACTAGCCCCGTTGCGACAGGCGAAGCGGTGCCCGAGGCCGTGCCGGCACGCAGCGTACCGGCTTGGGTCTGGATTGGCGTGCTGGTCGCGGCGCTGCTGCCGATCGCCGGCGGCAAGACCGGATTGATCTCGAACTTCACGTTCCTGCAACTCAGTCTGATGATCGTCTATGCCATCGCGGTGCTGGGCTTGAATCTGCTGACGGGCTTCAACGGCCAGATCTCGCTCGGCCACGGTGCCTTTTTTGCGGTCGGTGCCTACACCGCTGCGATCCTCATGGATCAGGCCGACTGGCCCTACTGGTCGACGCTGCCGATGGCGATGCTCACATGCTTCGTGGTGGGCTACCTGTTCGGACTGCCGGCACTGCGCCTCGAAGGGCACTATCTCGCGCTGGCAACGTTCGCGCTGGCGATCGCGGTCCCGCAGATGCTGAAATACCGGCATCTCGAACCGTTCACGCACGGCGTGCAGGGCATCAACCTCATCAAACCCGACGCACCGTTCGGTCTGCCACTGTCGGCGGACCAGTGGATGTACTACGTCGTGCTCGCGTGCGCCGTGGCGATGTTCTGGATGGCGCGCAATCTACTCGACAGCCGTTCGGGACGCGCCATCATGGCGATCCGCGATCAGCCGCTGGCCGCCGACACCATGGGCATCAACACCTCGCGCACCAAGGCGGTCACCTTCGGCATCAGCGCGGTCTGCACGGGCCTTGCCGGCGCCCTGCACGCCATCATCTTCGAGTTCGTCTCGCCGGACAGCTTCCGCTTCGAGCTGTCGATTGCGCTTCTCGTGGGCGCGGTGGTAGGCGGCATCGCGTCTTTGCCGGGTGCCGTCATCGGCGGCATCTTCGTGCAGGTGATCGAGAAGTATGCCGATGCGCTGACGCGAAAGATTTCCGCCAGCATCCACCTGCCGATCGAGCTCGAGCCGTGGACCATCTACGGCATCGTGCTGATCGCACTCATGTACTTCATGCCTGCGGGAATCGCAGGAGGAGTATCGGCGCTGTGGGCACGGCTGACACGACGAGGAAAGATCGAACGAGAGAGTAGCTGACGATAACAGTGGAGGAAGTGTGCAATGGCCAAGGCGAAGCTGAGTTGGATGGTTGCCGCCGTATCCGCGCTGGCGATCTCGGGTCTGGCCGGACCGGCATCGGCCCAGAAGGCATACGACGAAGGTGCGAGCGATACGGAGATCAAGATCGGCAACACGAACCCATACTCCGGGAACGCGTCCACCTACGGCCTGATCGGCAAGACCATCGAGGCCACTCTAAAAATGGTCAATGACAAGGGCGGCATCAACGGCCGCAAGATCAACTTCGTCACCTACGACGATGGCTACTCTCCGCCCAAGACTGTCGAGATGGTGCGCAAACTGGTCGAAGAGGACAAGGTGCTGTTCGTCTTCCAGACGCTCGGCACCCCGCCCAACACGGCGATCCACAAATACATGAACGCGAAGAAGGTGCCGCATCTGTTCGTGGCGACGGGTGCATCCAAGTGGGGGCATCCGAAGGAATTCCCTTGGACCATGGGCTGGCAGCCCGACTACGCCACGGAAGCCGCCATCTATGCCAAGCACATCCTGGCCAATGTCAAGGACGCCAAGATCGGCATCCTGATGCAGAACGACGATTACGGTAAGGACTACCTGAACGGCTTCAAGAAGGGCCTCGGCAAGGACAACGAGAAGCTGATTGTCCAACTCGCGACCTACGAGGTGACGGACCCGACGGTCGACAGCCAGATGATCCAGCTCAAGAACTCCGGCGCCAACGTATTCTTCAACATCACGATCCCGAAGTTCGCGGCCCAGGCCATCAAAAAGGCCGCCGAGATCGAATGGAAGCCGGTGCACTATCTCAACAATGTGTCGTCATCTTTTGCAAGCGTGCTCAAGCCTGCCGGCATCGAGGCGTCTCAGGGCATCATTCTGGCGCTCTACCGCAAGGATGTTACGGACCCTCAGTGGCAGGGTTCGCCCGATGTCGCGGCCTACAAGGAGTTCATGGCGAAATATATGCCGACGGCCAACATGTCCGACGATCTGCACAACTACGGCTATGCGGTGACGCACACGTTGATAGAGGTGTTGAAGCGGTGCGGCGATAATCTTACCCGCGAGAACATCATGAAGCAGGCGGCAAGCCTGCAAGGGTTCGATAATCCGCTGCTGCTCCCGGGGATCAAGATCAACACGGGTGCAGCAGATTTTTATCCGATCCAGGCCGTACGACTGGCGCGGGTGAAGGGCGAATCGTTCGAGCTGTTCGGCGACGTGCTGTCGAGCGAGAGCGAATAGCTGGGCGATACCGAGTAAAAAGGGGGGGTGCGGCCGCCGGTCTTCGGATCGGCGGCCGCTTCAATTTCAGGAGCTGCCTTTGCGCCAGTCCGAGCGCGATTTGAGGATCATCTGCGCGCCGATGATGACGATCGCCACGCGCGCCAGGTGATGCATGGCCACATAGGCGACATCGAGCCCGAGACTGAAGGCCAGCAGGTTGAGCTCGGTCTGGCCGCCGGGTGCGAAGGCGAGCAGGACCGAGACCGGATCGAAACCGGTGAAATGCGAGACCAGCATGACGACGACGGACGTAATGGCCAGCAACACGATGGTATTGGCGATGCCCCACACCATCGTTCCGGTGAATTCCCGCATGGTCAGGCCGCGAAACTGGCATCCGAGCAAAACGCCGACACTGATCTGAGCGAACGTCAGAGCTTCCATCGGCACTTTGGCGGTGGTCAGACCGCTGGCGTGGATGATGCCGCTGACGAGCATCGGGCCGACGATAGGAGCACCGGCAATTCCCAGCCGCCGAGCGGCCCACCATCCGCCCCACCCCATGGCAATCAGGAACAGCATGTCGGCGATCGACATGTCGAGGAGGCGCACGCGGCTGGCGATTGCCGTGCCGATCGCCAGCCCATCATGCCATTGCAGCCAGAGCGGCAGCGAGAACACGATGATGAGAATGCGTGTCGCCTGCACGAGAATGACCGCGCGCTGGTTGGCGCCGGCGTCCTCGGCCATGGCGGTCATGTCGGTCAGGCCGCCGGGGACCGCGGAAAAGAATGCGGTCGGGCGATCGAATCCCGCGAACCGCTCGTAGAACACGAGGCTGACGATGATGATGAGCGCCATGAACGGCACCAGCACGGCCAGACTGCCGAGCATGCCGCCCGTCCGGGCAAAGAGCAGGGGCGTGAAGGCGCTGCCGACAGCCACGCCGAGAACGGCACGCATGGGAATAGCCAGGAGCTTCGGCCTGCGGATCGGTGCGTTGGCGATAGAAGCGATAAGGCAGGCCGTCAACGATCCGAGGAACCACGGCAGCGGTATGTGAAGGTAGACGAAGACGATCGATCCGAGCGCGCCGATCAGCAGGGCCAGCACCGAGGGGCCGAGGTCTGCCGCGAAATTGCGCAAGGGTCGGCGCGTGGGGGCCTCTTTGGACGCGCCGGCGGGTTCACCCCCGTCATTCATTCTCTTGTGTCCCCAAGCCGATGCGCTATCGCCACACGATGGTGCCGACAATCGCCGCAGAGAGCAACGTGGCCAACAGACCCACGAGCAGCGATTTCGGCGCCATGGCGACGATGTCGTCGCGCCGCTCGGGCACCATGGCCGTCAGTCCGCCGACCATGATGCCGAGCGAACCGAGATTGGCGAAGCCGCACAGCGCGTAGGTCATGATGAGGCGTGACCGGGGTGAGAGCGCTTCGGGCGGCAGGCGGGCGAGATAAAGGTAGGCGAGAAATTCGTTGAGGACGACCTTCTGGCCGATGAGGCTTCCGGCCGCCGCCGCTTCGCTCCAGGGGATGCCGAGCAGGAAGGCGATCGGCGCGCCGAGCCATCCCAGGATGCCTTGCAGCGTGAGTGTGAAACCCAGCGGACGAGTGAGAGCGCCCAGCAGGCTGTTGGCCAGCGCCACGAGCGCGACCATCACGACCAGCATGGCAGCCACGGTCGCCAGCAGCTTGAGGCCATCCACCGTTCCTTGCACCACGGCATCCATGCTGGAGCGCGGCGCGTTGTCGAGTTCGATGCTGGCCGTGGCCGGACCGCCTTCGAAGCCAGCCGGAACAGCGAGGCGTGCCAGCATCAGGGCAGCCGGCGCATTCATCAGTGACGCCGCCAGCACGTGCCCGGCCGCACCGGGCACAACCGGCTCGAGAACGGAGGCATAGAGGGCCATCACGGTGCCCGCGACCGTCGCCATGCCCACCGCCATCGCGGCAAACAGGGCGCCGCGTCCCATGCTTTTGAGATACGGCCGCACCAGCAATGGCGCTTCGACCATGCCGACGAAGATCTTGGCCGCAGCCACGGTGCCGAGCGGCCCGCCGATGCCGAAGCTCTTCTGCAGGAGCCTCGCGAAGAGCCCGACGACACGCTGCAACACGCCCCAATGATACAAGAGACGAGCCAGTGCGCTGATCAGCAGAATCAGCGGGAGGGCGTGGATGGCGAGGATGAACTGGCTCTCGGGTCGCGCCACCTCGAACGGCGCCGGACCGCCCGACAGATAGCCGAACACCAGACGCATGCCCTCCTGCGTGGCGTGCTGCAGGGCCGCCACGCCCGCGCTCACGAGATCGAAGATCGCCTTCGATCCGGGGAGCCGAAGCAAGACGATGGCAATGGAAAACTGAAGGGCGAGGCCGACGACAATGGCCCTGACCGCCGGGCCACCTGTCAGCGAGGCTCTGTCCTCGGATATGGCAAACACGAACAGGGGTATCGCAATCACGCCCAGCAGGCTTTGCAGCGCCAGTTCCATTGTCCCCCGCCGGATGGTCCGCCAGTGCCGTTTTGCGAAGGTTAGCCTTTCACGACGCGGGCCACCAAGCGCGTGATTGGGGCATCAGGCCTGCGACGCAACGGCTCAGCGTGGGCCGTCATTCCCGGCGATGCCATATTCTGGGGCTAAACGGCAACGAATCGGTGCCGCGACGTGCGGCGTATGCAAAGCTCGACAGGCAGTGTCCGAGATCGCAGCCATAAAGCCTGAGCCAAGCAAAAAGACTGCCGCGCCTCGCGCGACGGGTGAAAAGCGTGCTGCGCCTATGGAGCGACCGGAGCGTTTGTCGAAGGCGCGGGCGCAGCGCCCGTCTGGCCTCCGCGCGAGCGTGTTTTATCCGCTGCTTGGCTTTGCGTGCTTGGCGGTCGCGGTGGCGTCCTTCGCACTGTTGGCAAATCCCGCCGAGATGGTTCGCGATCGCATCGCCGCTCATGTCAAAACGCGCCTCGATCGCGACCTGTTGGTTAGCGGCGGCGCGTCGCTGACCTTTTTTCCATTCGGCGTTCTGTTGCGCGACGTGGAGCTGTCGTCACTTTCCGATGCGCCGGGGCTGGTACGGGCGGCCGCCGTGGATGTCCGCGTCTCGTTGCTGTCGCTGCTGCGGCAGCGCGTTGCCGTCAGCTCAGTGACGATGATGAAGCCCGAGATCAGCTTTGCAATCGATGCGGACGGCAGGCGGAACTGGGATTTTGCCTCGACGGATAGCTCCCAGAGGCGCCTGATCCGGTTTGCGCAGCTGGTTCCGCGGTTCGGGTTCGGCAAGGATCTGCCCCAAGATCTCATGGACGCGCGCGCGGGCGACGCGGACGGAGCAATGGCGCATGGTCTGGTGATGCCCGAGGCGGCCCTGGAGGTTCGCGTGCAAGACGGGACGGTCCGCTACAGCGACGAGCGGAGCGGCACGAAAAAGCAGGTCACGAACGTCACTGTTCAAATGGGATTGAATGGTCCGGAGCGCCTCGCGCAACTATCCGGCAGCTTCAAATGGTCTGATGAGCCGGTGTCCTTGCAGGCCAGCTTGGATATGCATGACGTGGCTTCTTCGCAAGCCGACGTTCGCCTGAAGAGTCGTGCGCTGGAAGCTGCCTACAAGGGACGTCTCTTGCTGGCAGGCGGGCTGGAGCTCGACGGCCGCTTGACCGCAAGTGCGCCGTCGACCGACGCACTTGTGCAGTGGATAACGGGCGCGGAGCTGCGTATAGCGCCGCCGCCCGCGGGTGCGGCGATCGGCGGGCGGGTGAAACTGTCGGGCACCGTGCTGGAGCTTGTCGATGCCAGCATCACCGCTCATGGCACAACCGCCACCGGCTCCGTTTCCGTGGACGTCGTGGCGCCAAGGCCTCTCGTCAGGGCAGACCTCAAGCTGACGGAGCTCGATTTCGGCCGGGCCCGCACACCGTCATCATCCGGCGCCGCCGGCTCGCCCCCTCGCCTTCCAAAGGATGCAGCGGATAAGGCGCGCTCCATTGATGACCTGTTAAAACGCCCGGACGACGAAATAGCTAAGACAGAGGCGCCCGTGGCCCAGCCGGAGCCCGGCCACGGCGAGAAAACGACGCGGCCGTTCGATCTGTCGATCCTGCGTCTGGCCGATTTGGATGGCCGTTTCGAAATCGGCAGGCTCCGTTGGCGCAACCTCGACGTCGGACAAGTGCATCTCACCGCGACGGTCTCGGATGGGACGTTCACAGCGAATGTAACGGAAGCAAATCTGTATGGAGGACGCGGCAAGGGCACGCTCGGCGTCGAAGCGAGGGGAAACGCGGCGGCGGTCAACATCAACGCTACGATCGATGGCGTGGCCACCCAGGCGCTGCTGAAGGATCTGCTGGACTTCGACTGGCTCGACGGACGCGGTCAGCTCGCGCTCGTGCTGTCGGGAGAGGGGGCCAGCGAGAAGCAGATCGTCGATGGTCTCCAGGGCCGGGCCGAGATCAAAGTCGCGGACGGTGCGCTGGTCGGCTGGGATCTGAACCAGATGCTGCGCGGTCTGCGCCAGGGCAATCTGCCGGCGACGGATCGCCATGCGTCGGCCAGGACGAGCTTCGGCGAGCTCACCGGATCGTTCGTCATTGCTGACGGCGTCGCCCACAACGAGGACCTGAAGGTCATTGGACGCGCCGTCAGCTTGTCTGGCAGCGGATCAATTGTCTACCGCGATCGCACGATCAACTACACGGTGCTTCCGAAGCTTGTCGAAGCCGCCGGCGGCTTGGAGGACATCGAGATTCCCGTGCGTATCTACGGCGCCTGGGACAAGCCCGTGCTGTCCCCCAATCTCGACGGCGTGCTGAAGGATCCGCGCGCGGCGGCCAAGGTGCAGCAGCTCGGGCGCCAGCTGCGCAGTGGCAACGTCGACGAAGCTCTGAAGAGCGTATTGGGCGATGGGCCGGAGGCGGAGAAGAAAGCGGAGAAGGCGAAATCGTTTCTAAAACGGTTTCTTAAGCAGTAGTATCCTTGGGAATAGCGCGATTCGGCGTTTGCCGATCGCAAACGTCATTGTGGGACGTCGCTGACAAAGCGTCGCGGGAATTTTATTTCTGCGGGGCAATTTTTTCTTGCGCAGGGGGGCAATTGGCCTCATATGACCCCTGCCGTTCGTCCACCTGCCCTTAAGGTCAAAGGACACATCCCCAAACCCCAAAGGTAAGGAGCGGGCGGGTCACAATCTGTCTACTGGTTGGGGAGGGTCATATGGCCTTTGATGACACCCTCTTCCAATTGGGGATGGACTTGACTCGTTCAAGCACCGCCCAAAAGGAAGATCATGCTGAAGCTGCGCGTGTAGCGCAAACGGAAGATCGTAAGGACTACTTCGTCGAGCGTGAAGGCGTTCGATATGCCGGGACCCATCTGATCGTTGATCTGTTTGGAGCCCGGCGGCTTGATGACCTCAAGCATATCGAGAAGACGCTTAAGCGTTGTGTCGAAGCCGCAGGCGCTACGCTGCTGCACATTCACTTGCATCACTTCACGCCGAATGGGGGCGTGTCGGGTGTGGCAGTTCTATCTGAATCGCATATCAGCATCCATAGCTGGCCCGAGGCGAACTACGCCGCGCTCGACGTGTTCATGTGTGGCGATGCGAGTCCCGAGCGGGTGGTTCCTGTGCTGAAAGAGGCGTTCCAAGCCGACGCAGTCGTCGTCAAGGAGCACCGCCGAGGCGAGGAACTGGAGCAGATTAAATGGCAGGCGGCCTCCAAGCAGAGGCCGGCGGCACCATCGCTTTCGAGACTGCAGAAACCTCGGCAGCGTAAAGCAGCCTGAGGCTACTGCCGTGGCAGGACAACGGATCGCGCACTCCGGATGGGGTGCGCGATCTTATGCTTTCTGGCGTGCTCTTGCTCGGGAGATCGGCGCGTGAACCGCTGGATCGAAGAGACGTTTCACCCGCACTGGCGCGTGGCGCTGGAGGCAGGCCGCGTGCTGCACGAGGTCAAGACCGAGCATCAGCACCTCGTGATCTTCGAGAACGCGACGTGGGGCCGTGTGCTGATGCTGGACGGCGTCTGCCAGTTCACGACCTCGGACGAGTTCATCTATCACGAGATGATGGCGCACGTGCCGCTGATGGCGCTCGCCAAGCCGAAGCGGGTGCTGGTGGTCGGCGGCGGCGACGGCGGCGTGCTGCGCGAGGTGCTCAAGCATCCGACCGTCGAAAAGGCTATGCTGTGCGAGATCGACCGCAGCGTCATTGATCTGTCGCTCGAGCATTTCTCCGACGTCTCGGCCGGCGCCTTCGACAATCCACGGGCTGAGATCGTGATCGCGGACGGGCTAAAGTTCGTGGCCGAGGCAAAGGACAAGTACGACGCCATCATCGTCGACAGCTCCGAGCCTATTGGGCCAAGCGCCGTGCTGCACACGCCGGAGTTCTTCGCCGATTGCAAACGGGCGCTCTGGAGCGACGGTGTGTTCATCACACAGAACGGCCTGCCGTTCCTGCTCCCGGGGCATCTGGCAGAGACGACAGCGGCGCTGGCAAAGCTTTACAAGCGCGCCGCCCCATTTCTGTGCACGCAGCCGTGCTACTTCGGCGGTCCGTTTGCGCTGAACTGGGGATCGGACGACGTGAATCTGCTCGATGTTTCCATAAAGAAGCTGGCCAAGCGCCAGGACAAACGGGGTGTCGTCACCCGGTACTGGACGCCCGCGGTGCATGTTGCGGCTTTTGCGCTGCCCCGGTACGTGCAGGAGACGGTGGACAAGGCCGTGGCCACACCGGCAGAGAAGAAAAGCCGGCGCAAAGCAAAGATCACGGCGCACGGCTAGCCGATCCTATTCCTCATCACTGAGCCGGTTGATGCCGTCACTCGCCAAATCGATCCTGGGATTGACCGGCTGGCGGCGATGGGCCGTTCTTGCACTGGCGGGCGCGGCATCGGTGCTGGCGATGGCGCCGTTCTTCGCCTGGCCGGTGCTGTTCGTGACGCTGCCGGTCCTGGTCTGGCAGATCGATGCGTGCCAGCAAGCTGTCGTGTCCGGCGAAAGCAGGGTGGGATGGCGGCATCATCCTGCCATGCGCGCCGCGTTCGCCGGATGGTGGTTCGGATTCGGCTATTTCTTCGCAGGGCTGTTCTGGATCGGCGAAGCCTTTCTGGTGGAGGCCGAAAAGTTCGCTGTTCTGATCCCGCTCGCCGTGACGCTGATGCCGGCCGGATTGGCCCTATTCTGGGCCGGCGCTGCGGGGGTGGCGGCGCTGGCGTGGGCGCCGGGGTGGACGCGGATCGTGGCGCTCGCGTTGACAATGGCCGCCGCCGAGTGGCTGCGCGGCCATGTCCTCACGGGCTTTCCGTGGAACGTCCTTGGGTACGCGCTGACGTGGCCGCTACCGATGATGCAGACGGCGGCGCTTCTGGGAATTTATGGGCTCACGCTGGTGGCTTTGCCGGTGTTTGCTGCGCCAGCTGTTTTATGGGCGGACGGCGGAAGATGGCGAGGCCGGGGCGTTCTTGTAGCGGCCACCGCCATCGGTGTGCTGGCCGCGGCGGGGGCTTACCGCCTTGCAAATGAAGATCCGCCGGCCGACGGCAGCGTTCGCATCCGGGTCGTGCAGCCGAGCGTGCCGCAACGGGAGAAGTGGCGCCCGGAGAACCAGGGGCGCATTTTCCGCGACCATTTGGAGCTGTCGGCGCAGTCCAGCAGTGGCGCGGTGGATGGTGCCTCCGGCTTGGCCCTTATTGTTTGGCCTGAAGCCGCGATGCCGTTTTTGCCATTGAATACGCCCGACGCGCTCGCGGCGATCGGCCGATTGCTGCCTCAGGGCACGCACCTTGCTGCCGGCGCCCTGCGCGCCGACGCGCCCCCGAGTGGCCGAACGCGGCGGCGCATCTTCAACAGCCTCATGATTTTCGGCCAAGAGGGGCGTCTGGTCGGGCTTTACGACAAGATTCACCTGGTGCCGTTCGGCGAGTACTTACCGCTTCAGTCGACGCTGGAGGCGATCGGGCTGGAGCAACTCACGCGCATCCGCGGCGGCTTCGATATCGGCGCCACGCCGCGGCCGGTCCTCCAGGTGGCAGGCTTGCCGTCAATCGGGCCGCTGATTTGCTACGAAGCCATTTTTCCGGCAGCCGTGATTCAGGGGGGCGAGCGGCCGAGGCTTCTGCTGAACGTCACGAACGACGGCTGGTTCGGGCAGACGACGGGGCCGCATCAGCATCTGCACCAAGCTCGCGTCCGGGCTGTGGAGGAGGGGCTGCCGATCATCCGCTCGGCCAACAATGGCATTTCGGCTGTGATAGACGCTCGGGGTCGCATCATTGGGTCGCTGGGCCTTGACGTGCGCGGGACCATCGACAACACCCTGCCGCCAGCCATTGCACCGCCGCTCTACGCCCGTTACGGGGACTGGATTTTCTTGGTCCTTTTTGGAGCCGCGGGCTGCATCTGGCTCGCCATGCAGACACGCGTCAAGGACCCGAATTGACCACCTGACGGATGCGCGTCAATTAGGTACATTGCTTCGACATATGAAAGACTTGAGGTTGACGGGCCGGTCGGGTGCACCTAGGAATTGTGCCGTTAGCTGAATGACCGACATGGTTTGTAGCGCCCCCGTCGTCTCAAGGGTCGAGGGTGTGGAGGGAGAGTAGACATGGAACGGGGTGAGGAAAAGGGATCCCGCCGTCCCAATCCGATCGACGTTCATGTCGGCAGCCGCGTGCGCCTGCAGCGCATGCTGCTGGGCGTGAGCCAGGAACGGCTTGGAGAGCGCCTTGGGCTGACATTCCAGCAAATCCAGAAATACGAGAAAGGTGTCAATCGCATCGGGGCCAGTCGCCTGTTCGACCTGGCTCAGGTGTTG
This sequence comes from Hyphomicrobiaceae bacterium, assembly GCA_046154585.1. GTDB lineage: Bacteria > Pseudomonadota > Alphaproteobacteria > Rhizobiales > Hyphomicrobiaceae > CADEFX01. The sequence goes on from JBJXDX010000111.1 coordinate 74,802, forward strand.
GGGGTCCCGATACAATTTTTCTACGATGACGCCCCCGTCAGCGAGCGCCTTGCACCTGCCGTGCAAGGCATGGCTGAGCGTTCCGCGGACGGTTATATCTTTGACTTTCTCAACACGCGGGAGGGGCTGGAACTGAACAGGGCTTTTGCCCGCATCGCGGATCCGAAGTCCCGCCGGGCCATTCTGGATCTGGTCCGCAAACTGGCGGGTGACGCCGGGCCTGATGAACAACCGATCACCCCGGGTAATGATGTGCTAAGTTCGGGCGCCGGCGGCTGAGCGCTGAAAAAGCTTTCGCGCGATCTTGGTCTTGACCCCCGGAAGCAAAGCCTGCAATGAAACGCCGCTATTTGATTAGACACCTTGATGGGGGATGCCTTGGCGCGCTCGTCCTATTTGTTTACCAGTGAGTCGGTTTCCGAGGGGCATCCGGACAAAGTCGCCGACCAGATCTCCGACGCCATCCTGGATGCGTTCCTCGCCAATGATCTGAAGCTCGGCATCGCCGACAAGAGTGCCGTCAACACTCGTCTCGGCTGCGAGACGCTCGTCACGACCGACAAGGTGGTGATCGCCGGCGAGGGGCGCGGCCAGGCGCCGTTGTTCAAGCTCTTCGACAGCCACCAGTTCGCGGGCCACCGCGAGGCGCGCATCAACCGCGAACTGATCCAGTCGATCGCTCGCGGCGTCATCAAGGACATCGGCTATGACCAAGTCGGCTTCTCCTTTCATGGCGCTGATGTCGAGGTGCTGCTCCACGGCCAATCACCCGATATCGCCATGGGTGTCGACGAGAAGCAGGGCGAAGAGGGCGCCGGCGACCAGGGTATGATGTTCGGCTTCGCCTGCACCGACAGCGAGGCCTACGAGAAGGGCTCTTACATGCCGGCCCCCATCTACTTCTCGCACAAGATCCTGAAAATCCTCTCCGACCAGCGCCGCTCGGGCAAGCTTGGCGATCTGCTTCCAGATGCCAAGAGTCAGGTCACTATCAAGTACGAGGGTGGCAAGGCGATCGGCGCCGCCAAGGTCGTCGTTTCAACGCAGCACCAGAAGTCGAATGGCAAGGGCACCGACTACACGCCCGAGATGATCAAAGAGATGATCGGCGACGCCGTCACTTCGGCACTGCCCAAGGGCTGGATGCCGCAGTCGGGCGCCGATTTTCTGGTCAATCCCACCGGTAATTTCGTCGTAGGTGGGCCGGACGGCGACTGCGGCCTTACCGGTCGCAAGATCATCGTCGACACTTATGGCGGCTATGCCCCCCATGGCGGCGGCGCCTTCTCCGGCAAGGATCCCACCAAGGTCGACAGGTCAGCCGCTTATGCCGCCCGCTATCTCGCCAAGAACGTGGTCGCGGCCGGCCGCGCCGACCGCTGCATGATACAGGTCGCCTACGCCATCGGCCGGCCGGAGCCCCAGTCGCTCCTGGTCGATACGCAGGGGACCGGGAAGCACGGCGATGAGGGCGACGCAAAGCTCGAGAAGGTGCTTGCGGAACTCTTCCCCATGCGCCCGACCCACATTCGCAGGGCCTTGCAGCTTAACAAGCCGATCTACCGCCGCACGGCGGCCTATGGTCATTTTGGCCGGGCGCCCGAAGCGGACGGCGGCTTCTCCTGGGAGAAAACCGACCTCGCCGACAAGATCAAATCGGCGGTTGCCTGAGCAGATGCCGGCGTCGCGGTGACGGGCCGGCCACCGAGACGCGATGATGCTGTGCCGGAAACGATGAGGATGCCGGCAACGGAACGGCAAGGCTACGGCCCGCACGAGGATCTGCGCTCGTTCGGGCGCCGGCGTGGCCGCAAACCCAGCGCGCGGCAAGACCACCTCATGCGCGATTTGCTTCCGCGCGTTGCGCTGGACGTGCGGTCGGTGCTGAGCCGGGCTGATCTCCTCGCTGCCGGAACCCGTGATGTCTGGCTCGAGATCGGCTTCGGAAGCGGAGAGCATCTGCTAAGCCGCGCCGCGCAGCATCCCGATATCTGCTGCATCGGCTGCGAGCCGTTCCACGACGGGATCGTAAAGGTGCTGGACGCCATCGAAACCGGCGGCAGGCAGAACATCCGCCTGTACACGGACGATGCGCGTGATCTGCTGCGCGGACTGCCGCCCGCTTGTATCGGCCGTGCATTCATCCTTTTTCCCGACCCCTGGCCGAAGCGGCGCCACGTCAAGCGGCGGCTGCTAAATCCGCGCACGTTCCGGCTACTGGCTGCGGCTTTGCGTGCCGGTGCCGAATTGCGCATTGCAACGGACATCGGCGACTACGCGACGGCAATTTTGCTTGCGGCCCGTGAAGAAGGGTCGTTCCGGTGGCGCGTTTCAGGCCCCCAGGACTGGCGTGAGCGGCCGGGTGACTGGATCAGGACCCGCTATGAGGAAAAGGCCATCGCGGCAAGCCGGCGCTGCTACGTTTTCAGCTTCGAGCGCCGGTAGCAGAAAAGATGCCGTGTCAGCCATTTGGCCCGATCACTTGAGCTTGTAGGTACCAGGTTCCTCGCGGAGCCAAAAATTCATCGGCAGTTCACAAAGCCTCTTGCAACAACGCTCCTCGCGGCGTATCTTCCGGGTGCTCATGATCATCTCAACTATGGGAGTGGGCCCTCTGGGTCCGCTCTTTTTGTTTTGGGACGACGTGTGCGCGGATTCATGTCGATGTCTGGGTGTGGATGGGCGTTGTGAGCGGGCCGGCAGCGCAGGCGCGCTTTGTCCGGGAGACGGGCGTGGCTGCCACGATCGCCGCATTGGCTGAGCCGGTGCTGGAAAGCCTCGGATTTCGCCTCGTCCGCGTTCGCATCATGGGCGGCCAAGATACCATCGTAGAAATCATGGCCGAGCGGTCCGATGGCAGCATGACAGTCGAGGACTGCAAGGCCGTGTCCGTCAACCTATCTCCGCTGCTCGATGTGCATGAGCCTTTGTCTGGCAGTTACCGTTTGCAGATTTCGTCTCCGGGCATCGATCGCCCCTTGGTCAGGCCGTCAGACTTCGAGCACTGGGCCGGGCATGAGACAAAGATCGAGTTGAAGGAGCCTGTCGGCGGCCGCAAGCGGTTTCGCGGCACGCTCGATGGCTACGAGGACCAAGAGGTTCGCATCGCGGTTGATCTGGGCAAGGACGGGCAGCAGGTGCTCGGCATTCCGATCGGGTTGATCGCTGAGGCACGGCTCGTCCTGACGGATGATCTGGTCCGCGAGTCTCTGCGGCGTGCGAAGAAAAATGTGGTCGAGACCAACGGGCAATGAAACGGCCTGGTGGATCGGCGAGGCAAGTCAGTTGAGGACGTAACGTATGGCTCAAGCGGGTATTAGCGCCAATCGCTTGGAACTGCTGCAGATCGCGGACGCTGTTGCGCGCGAGAAATCCATCGATCGCAAGATCGTCATCCAGGCGATGGAAGACGCCATCCAGAAGGCGGCCAAGTCGCGGTACGGACCGGAAAACGATATTCGCTGCCAGATCGATGCCCGCACCGGCGAGACCGGGTTGTCGCGCGTCGTTACAGTGGCCGATCCCGTCGAGAACGAGGCGCAGCAGATCAGTGTTGCGGATGCGCAAAAGCGCAAGCCCGATGCCAAGGTCGGCGATGAGTTTGTGGAGGAGCTCCCGCCGCTCGATTTCGGGCGCGTTGCGGCGCAGAACGCCAAGCAGGTCATCGTGCAGAAGGTGCGCGAGGCCGAGCGTGAGCGTCAGCACAACGAATACAAGGATCGGATGGGCGACATCGCCAACGGCACGGTGAAACGTGTCGAATATGGCAACGTGATCGTGGATCTCGGCCGCGCCGAAGGCATCATCCGTCGCGACGAGATGATCCCGCGGGAGAATGTGAGGCTCGGCGAGCGCATCCGCGCCTACATCTACGACGTGCGCCGGGAGCAGCGCGGACCGCAGATTTTCCTATCGCGCGCGCGGCCGGAGTTCATGTCGAAGCTGTTCGCGATGGAAGTGCCGGAGATTTATGACGGCATCGTCGAGATCAAGTCGGTGGCGCGCGATCCGGGCTCCAGGGCCAAGATCGCTGTTATTTCGAAGGACAGCTCGATCGATCCGGTCGGCGCCTGCGTCGGTATGCGCGGCCAACGCGTGCAGGCGGTCGTGGCCGAGTTGCAGGGTGAGAAAGTCGACATCATCCAGTGGAAGGAGGATGCGGCGACCTTCATCGTCAACGCCCTGGCGCCCGCTGAGGTGAGCAAGGTGGTGCTCGACGAAGATTCAAACCGCATCGAAGTCGTGGTCGCCGAAAAGGAACTATCTCTGGCCATCGGCCGGCGCGGCCAGAACGTGCGGCTGGCCTCCCAGCTCACGGGCTGGGACATCGACATTCTGACCGAGCAGGAAGAAAGCGAGCGCCGCCAGAAAGAGTTCACCGAGCGGTCGCAGATGTTCATGGACTCGCTCGACGTCGACGAAGTCATCGCCCAGCTGCTGGCCACCGAGGGCTTTGCCTCGGTCGAGGAGGTGGCCTACGTGGAGCTGAGCGAGATCGCGCACATCGAGGGCTTTGACGAGGATACAGCCAGCGAGATCCAGACACGGGCGCGCGAATTTTTGCAGAAGCAGGAATCGGAGCGCGATGCGCGCCGGCGCGAGCTCGGCGTTTCCGACGATCTGGCCAAGGTCGAAGGCGTCACGACGGCCATGATGATCGCCTTCGGCGAGAACGGCATCAAGTCTGTGGAGGACCTGGCCGACTGTGCGACCGACGAGCTGTTGGGTTGGGTGGAGCGCAAGAAGGAGAAGGACGCCGAGCCGGTGCGCCACAAAGGTATCCTCGATGGCTTTGAGGTCGGCCGCAAGGAAGCAGAGGACATGATCATGTCCGCGCGCGTCCTCGCGGGATGGATCAAGCCGGAAGATCTCGTGCCGGCCGAAGTAGAGCTCGAAGCCGCAGCGCCCGAGGCAGCAACCGCTGCCGCCAAGGCGTAAGCGGTCATGATCCGGGAGCAGACAGGCGCCGATGAGCCAGGACGTGCAAGAGGTCACGGAAGCAAACCGGGACGGCCAAGAGGTCGGACCGGGGCGCACGTGCGCCGTCTCGCGCGTGGTCTTGAGCCCCGACGCGCTGATCCGTTTCGTCCGCGGCCCTGATGGGCGGATCGCGCCTGATCTGGCGCGACGGTTGCCGGGCCGGGGCGTCTGGGTCGAGTGCTCGCGCGCCCGGGTCGAAACAGCCATCAAGAACGGTGTTTTTGCCAAGGCGTTGAAGCAGCAGGTGTCGGTGCCGCCTGACCTCGCCGAGCGCATCGACAAGCTTTTGCTGCGCCGCGCCATGGACGCGTTGAGCCTTGCCAACAAGGCTGGCCTCGTCATGGCGGGCTTTGCCAAGGTCGACACGGCTGTTGCATCAGGGCATTGTCGAATGCTGGTTCATGCCGCCGATGCAGCGGCCGACGGTGCCGGCAAGCTGACCCGCAAGTTGCGTGCAGTGTGGCAGGCCCAGGGCAATACAGATGAACCGGTTATTCTTGATACGTTGACTTCGGCGGATTTGAGCTTGGCCATGGGCCGGGCAAATGTGGTACATGCTGCTCTCACGAAGGGCGGAGCTGCCGCGAATTTTCTCCGGGACGCAGAACGTCTGCGGCGCTACAGGGCGTCACCGGATGCCCTGGCGAAGGGCCCGCGATCAGGGGCAAAGACGGAACAGGTATGAGCGAAACGAAAGAATCTGCCGACAAGACGTTGGCAAGCGGAACCCGCAAGCCGCTGAGCCTCAAGCGCACTGAGCCGTCGGGCCACGTGCAGCAGAGCTTCAGCCACGGCCGCAAAAACGTCGTCGTCGTCGAGCGCAAGAAGCGGCGCACGATCTCTTCGCCAGGTCAGGCGGGGGATCTGGATGCGTCCGAAACCACGGCGCCGCCGGCGGGCGGTTCAGCGCGGCCCCAGGCTGGGCGCGAGAGCGGTTTGCGCCCCGACGAACTCGATGCGCGCAAGAAGGCGCTTGCCGCGAACCGTGAACGCGAGGTGATCGAGGCACAGCTGCGCGCTAAAGAGAAAAAGAATCTCGAGGAAGAGCAGGCCAAGGCCCCACCCCAACCGGCCGTCGAGGCCAAGGGTGTTGAGACGAACGTCGAAGCTACGGGCCGCGCCGAGGCTGCGCCAGTCGCCGAAGCACCGCCGGCCGAGGCCAAGAAACCCGAGACGGTGGCGAAAGGGCAAGAGGCGCCTTCGCCTGCTGGGGCGCCGGCTCGCAAGACGGATGTGATTCCTTCCCGCCGGCCGGGCGGGCGCGCCGCCGTCGAAGAGATCGTTCCCGACGACGACGATCTGCGCGGCAAGAAAAAGGGCGTCAAAGGCCCGATCAAGAGCCCAGTCAAAGTGCCCGACGACCGGCGCGAGCGCGTCAAGCTTACGATCAACAATTTCGATCGTGAAGCGCAGGAGCGCTCGCTGGCGTCGCTGCGGCGCAAGCGCGAGCGCGATGCGCGGCGCGCCATGGGTATTTCGCAAACGCGTGAAAAGATCATGCGCGAGGTGATCATTCCAGAGGTCATCACGATCCAGGAACTCGCCAACCGCATGACCGAGCGTTCGGTCGACGTCATCAAGTTTCTGATGAAGCAAGGCGCGATGCATCAGATCAACGATGTCATCGATGCCGATACGGCCGAGCTGATCGTGCAGGATTTCGGACACACGCCCAAGCGCGTTTCCGAAGCGGACGTCGAAGAAGGGTTCATCGGCGCGACGGACGCGGACGAGAACCTGCAGCCGCGTGCTCCGGTCGTGACCATCATGGGCCACGTCGATCACGGCAAGACATCGCTGCTCGACGCTCTGCGCCAGGCCAACGTGGCATCGGGTGAGGCCGGTGGCATTACGCAGCACATTGGCGCCTATCAGGTGGTGACACCGGCAGGCCAGAAGATCACGTTCATTGATACGCCGGGCCATGAAGCCTTCACGGCCATGCGCGCGCGCGGCGCCAAGGTCACCGACATCGTGATCCTGGTAGTTGCGGCCGACGACGGTGTCATGCCGCAGACGGTCGAGGCGATCAATCACGCCAAGGCGGCGCACGTGCCGATGATCGTGGCGATCAACAAGATCGACAAACCGGATGCAGACCCCAATCGCGTCCGCACGGGCCTCCTGCAGCACGAGATCGTCGTCGAGAGCATGTCGGGCGAGACGCTCGAAGTGCCCGTGTCTGCACTTAAGAAAACGGGGCTCGACAAACTGCTGGAAGCCATCGCCCTGCAGTCCGAGCTGCTCGATCTCAAGACCAATCCGGACCGTTCCGCGGAAGGCTTCGTCATCGAGGCCAAGCTGGAGCGCGGGCGCGGCCCGGTCGGCACGCTGCTGGTTCAGCGCGGAACGCTGCGCGTGGGCGACATTGTTGTTGCCGGATCGTCGTGGGGCCGCGTCAGGGCTCTGATCGACGACAAGGGCGAGAACACGCCGTCCGCGGGGCCGTCCGTTCCCGTCGAGGTCCTGGGCTTCGACAGTGCGCCTGACGCAGGTGACCAGTTTGCCGTCGTGGAGAACGAGGCGCGTGCTCGCGAGATCACCGACTATCGCGATCGCAAGCGGCGTGAGGCGCTCGGTTCAGCGGGCACGGCGCGCACGCTCGAGCAGATGATGCAGCAGCTCAAGGAAGCCGGCCGCAAGGAATTTCCGCTCCTGGTCAAGGGCGACGTACAGGGTTCGATCGAGGCCATTGCCGGCGCCCTGAAGAAGCTTGGGACTGATGAGGTCGAGGCACGGATCATCCACTCCGGTGTCGGCGGCATCACCGAGTCCGACGTGGCGCTGGCGAATGCATCGAAGGCTGTGGTCATCGGCTTTAACGTGCGCGCCAATGCGCAGGCCAAGCTCGCGGCGGATCAGTCGGGCATCGAGATCCGCTATTACAACATCATCTACAATCTCGTCGACGACGTGAAAGCGGCGATGTCGGGCATGCTCTCGCCGACGCTGCGTGAAATCTTCCTCGGCAATGCGCAGATCCTGGAGGTGTTCAACATCTCCAAGGTCGGCAAGGTCGCCGGCTGCCGCGTTAGTGAAGGCCGCGTGGAGCGTGGGGCCAAGGTGCGGCTCATTCGCGACAACGTGGTCATCCACGAGGGCACATTGTCGACCCTCAAGCGGTTCAAGGACGAGGTGAAGGAAGTGCCCGCCGGACAGGAGTGCGGCATGGCGTTCGCCAATTATCAGGATATGCGGCAGGGCGACGTCATCGAGTGCTTCAACATCGAGTCCATCGCACGCACCCTCTAGTCGCTCGACGACATGTACCGCAGTCGCCCGGTGACATGGGCGGCTTCTTCGGATTTCGTATGCAATGCCCAGGAAGCGTTCCAACAGAAAGAGCGGCGGTCTGGCCACCGGTCCGAGCCAGCGGCAACTCCGGGTCGGAGAGCTGATCCGGCATTGCCTGGCCGAGATGCTGGCGCGCGGCGAGATTCACGATGATGTGCTGGCATCGCACGTCGTGACGATCTCGGAGGTGCGCATGACGGCGGACTTGCGCCTGGCGAGCATCTACGTGATGCCACTCGGCGGCAAGGACGTGAAGCCGGTACTGGCGGCGCTGGAGCACGCCAAGAAGAGTGTCCGGGCCGAGATCGCGAGGTCCGTCAATCTCAAGTTCGCGCCAGACGTGCGGTTTTTGGCAGATGAATCGTTCGACGAAGTGCTGCGAATCGACGAGGTTCTGCGTTCGCCGCATGTGCTTCAGGACCTGAAGAAAGCTTGAAGCTGCAAGGCGGCTCGCGGCTGCCTTTGCGAATATCATATCCCCTGAAGCTGCTCCGAGTGGATGGTTTGCGTATGGGACGTCGCAAGAGAGGCAACCCGGTCCACGGCTGGGTTATCCTGGACAAGCCGCAAGGGATGACGTCGACGCAGGCCGTCGGTGTCGTGCGGCGTCTTTTTGATGCACAGAAGGCCGGACATGCGGGCACGCTCGATCCGCTGGCGACGGGCGTGCTGCCGATCGCGCTGGGCGAGGCGACGAAGACGGTGCCGTTCGCCGTCGATGGGGCGAAAGCCTATCGTTTCACGGTGCGCTGGGGGACCGGCACCAATACGGATGATGCCGAGGGCGAGGTCATCGAGACCAGCGCCGTGCGCCCTTCGCGGGACGACATCGAAGGTTTGCTCGGACAATTCATCGGCGACATCCTGCAGGTTCCGCCGGCGTTCTCGGCGCTGAAGATCGACGGCGAACGCGCCTACGATCTGGCGCGCAGCGGCGAAGTTGTCGTGCTTGAAGCACGGCCTGTCGCCGTCGACCGATTCGAGCTGATGGACATGCCGGATGCTGATACCGCGGTGTTCGAGGCTGCCTGCGGCAAAGGCACCTATGTGCGCGCGCTAGCACGCGATCTCGGGCGGCAGCTGGGATGCTTCGGCCATGTCATCGAGCTTCGCCGCACCCAGGTCGGCACGTTCGATATCGGGGGCGCAACAACCCTGGAGGAGCTGAGGCAGGCTGCGGAGGACGGCAGTGCTGAGCTTGCAGCGCGGCTGCACCCCATCGAGGCGGCACTCGACGATCTGCTGGAGGTCAATGTCAGCCGGGCGGATGCGGCGCGTCTCGTGCGCGGCCAACCCGTGTTGCTGCGCGGGCGTGATGCTCCGATCCTCGCGGGCGAGGCCTTTGCAGTGTCTGACGGAACGGTCGTGGCCCTGTGCGAGGTTGCGGCCGGCGAATTGCGGCCGAATAGGGTGTTCAACTACGGGTGAGGCTCCCCCTTAGGTTGCATCCGGCGTCCACCTTTTCGCTCGCGTTGACCCTGCTTTCGTGTATAACCCCGGCCAGCGCAGGTCTTAGATGATCGGGCGCGAAAATCCCTGTGACCCTGCTGGACGACATCCCGGCTGTGGCCGCATCCGGCTCCGGACAATGGCAATATTTGCAGTCTCGGCGCCAACACACTGAACGCGAAAGGAATTCATCGATGTCGCTGAGCGTCGAGCGCAAGCAGCAAGTTGTTAAGAGTTACGCTACCAAGTCTGGAGATACAGGCTCGCCGGAGGTGCAGATCGCCCTCCTCACAGAACGCATCAACGGTCTGACCGAGCATTTCAAAACGCACAAGAACGACAATCACTCGCGGCGCGGCCTGCTGAAGATGGTGAGCCAGCGCCGTCAGTTGCTTGACTACGTGCGTTCGAGAGATGAGCCCCGTTATCAAAAGATCATCGAGCGCCTTGACCTACGCCGGTAGCCGATCGGCGCTGGCCGGCGTTGCGTGCTGACAAGCTGACACACATTCGCGCTTGCCCCACCGGGGGCTGGCGCGACCGGATCATTGACTGACCGAGATCGAGACAGGACATGTTTGACATCCACACTGTAGAAATTGAATGGGGCGGGCGAAAGCTGCGGCTCGAAACCGGCCGTATGGCCCGCCAGGCGGACGCCGCCGTTGTTGCCCAGTACGGCGAGACGAGTGTGCTCGCCACCGTCGTTGCCGCGAAGAGCCCGCGACCGGGCATCGACTTCTTCCCGATGACCGTGAACTATCAGGAACGTACCTACGCCGCCGGCAAAATTCCCGGCGGCTTTTTCAAGCGCGAAGGGCGCCCCTCCGAGAAGGAGACGCTGACCTCGCGCCTTATCGATCGGCCCGTCCGGCCTCTGTTCGTCGACGGCTTCAAAAACGAGACGCAGGTCGTCGTGACCGTGCTGTCGCACGACATGGAGAACGATCCCGATATCCTGGGCATGGTCGCCGCCTCGGCAGCGCTCACGCTGTCGGGACTGCCGTTCCTGGGGCCCATCGCAGCCGCCCGGGTTGGCGTCGTCGGCGGCGAATTCGTGCTCAATCCGCTCATCGACGAGATGGCCAACAGCGATCTCGACCTCGTCATTGCCGGCACGCAGGATGCGGTGATGATGGTGGAGTCGGAAGCCAAGGAGCTTGGCGAGAAGCAGATGCTCGAGGCGGTGATGTTCGGTCACCGCGGCTTCCAGCCCGTGATCGACGCCATCATCCGTCTCGCCGAGAAGGCCGCGCGCGAGCCGTGGAATTTCCTGCCGCCCGACACGTCGGCAGAAAAGGAGAAGATGAAAGGGCTGGTCGAAGCCAGCCTGCGTGAGGCGTTTGCCACGCCGCAAAAGCAGAAGCGCCATGAGCTCGTCGAGGCCGCGCGGGAAAAGGCGATGGCAGCCCTGCTTACCGACGAGGCGGACGTCAGCCGGAAGGTTCTGCTCGGTGGCGTGTTCAAGAGCCTCGAGTCCGACGTCGTGCGCGGTGATATCATCCGCACTGGCCGCCGCATCGACGGCCGCGACCTCAAGACCGTGCGTCCGATCGTGTCGGAAACGCATGTTCTGCCGCGGGCGCACGGATCTGCCGTGTTCACGCGCGGCGAGACGCAGGCGCTTGTTGTTGCGACACTCGGCACGGGCGAGGACGAGCAGTTCGTCGACGCGCTCGAAGGCACGCGCAAAGAGCGCTTCATGCTGCACTACAATTTCCCGCCCTACTCCGTCGGTGAGACGGGCCGCATGGGATCGCCCGGCCGCCGCGAAATCGGCCACGGCAAGCTCGCCTGGCGTGCTGTGCGTCCGCTGCTGCCGACACAGGAGCAGTTCCCCTATACGATCCGCGTCGTTTCGGAGATCACCGAGAGCAACGGCTCGTCGTCGATGGCCACGGTCTGCGGCGCCTCGCTGGCGCTGATGGATGCCGGCGTGCCGCTGAAGGAGCCGGTGGCGGGTATCGCCATGGGCCTCATCAAGGAAGGCAATGACTTCGCCGTCCTGAGTGACATCCTTGGCGACGAGGATCATCTGGGCGACATGGACTTCAAGGTGGCTGGCACCAAGAATGGCGTCACCTCGCTGCAGATGGACATCAAGATCACGGGCATCACCGAGGAGATCATGCGGGTCGCGCTCGATCAGGCGCATGCGGGTCGCATGCACATCCTGGGCGAGATGTCGAAGTCGCTGGACTCGGCACGCGCCGAGCTCGGCGAGCATGCGCCGCGCATCGAGACGATCAAGATCCCCGTCGACAAGATCCGCGAAGTGATCGGCTCCGGTGGCTCCGTCATCCGCGAGATCGTGGCCGAGAGCGGGGCCAAGATCGACATTCAGGACGACGGCACGGTGAAAATCGCCGCGTCGAAGCGCGAGTCCATCGAGGCGGCGCTGAGCCGCATTCGTGGCATCACATCGGAGCCCGAGGTCGGACAGATCTACAAGGGCAAGGTCGTGAAAGTCATGGAGTTCGGCGCCTTCGTAAACTTCTTCGGCCCCAAGGACGGACTGGTGCACATCTCGCAGCTGACCCAGGGCCGGCCGCAGACAGTGGGCGAAGTGGTCAAGGAAGGCCAGGAAGTCTACGTCAAGCTGCTGGGCTTCGACGATCGCGGCAAGGTCCGCCTGTCGATGAAGATCGTCGATCAGGCGACTGGGCAGGAGCTGCCGCCGCAGCCGCGTGAAGAGGGCGGCGAGGGCGGTGGTGGTGAAGGTCGCGGTGAGGGCCGGCGTCACGAGGGCGGTGACCGCGGAGATCGTGGCGGCCGGGGTGGCGAGCGACGGGACCGCGGAGGTGGCGGCGGCGAGCGTCGCGAACGCAGGCCGCCGCGTGATTTCGACTAATAAGCCCCGCAGTCTATCTTCCTTCAGATGCGACTGATGCCGTGAAGGACGTGGTGGCAGGATCGCTCGTAGCCTTCTTGGCGGCGGGCATCCTCGTGCGCCTTTTATCGAGCCCGGCGCTGGCGCGACTGGTGCTCGACGTTCCCAATGATCGGTCCCTGCACCGCGTGCCGACGCCGCGCACGGGAGGGCTCGGGCTTTTTCTGGGCGCGGCAATCGCCTGGCTTGTGATCGGCCACGGAGCCTTGGCGCATCTCGCGCTGCTGACGATCATCGTGAGCGCAATATTTCTCGTCGACGATGTGCGCAGCCTTTCGGTCGGCGTGAGATTTGCGTCCCAGTTTGTGGCCGCTGCGGTTTTTGTGGTGGCCAGCGGACTACAGCCACTGCTGCTGATGCCGGTGCTGGTTATCGGCATCGTGTGGTCGATGAATCTCTACAATTTCATGGATGGTGCAAACGGATTGGCCGGCGGCATGGCGGTGGTCGGGTTCGGGGCGTATGCGCTGGCGGCTGTGGCTGCCGGAGCCGGTGATCTGGCTGTAGCGAGCGCCATCATCGCCGGTGCAGCACTTGGATTCCTGGCCTGGAATTTCGATCCGGCTCGCATTTTCCTGGGCGACGCGGGATCGATCCCGCTGGGTTTTCTCGCCGCCGGCATCGGCCTGCTTGGATGGCAGCGCGGTGCGTGGCCTTTCTGGTTTCCGCTGTTGGTGTTCTCGCCGTTCGTACTCGATGCGACGCTGACGCTGGTGCGGCGGGCGCTGCGCGGAGAGAGAGTCTGGGAGGCGCACAAGGTGCACTACTACCAGCGCCTCGTTGGTCTCGGATGGAGCCATCGGCGTATGGCGCTGAGCGAATATGCGATCATGATTGCAGCGGCCGGATCGGCGCTGATTTTGCGGGATGCAGGTTGGGCGGCGGCGATAGTGCTCATCACGTTCTGGGCCGTCGTCTATGCCATCGTCGCGGCGACGATTGATCGACAGTGGACGGCACACACCACCTTTGGGGCTGCCCCTCACCCTAACCCTCTCCCCGCGAATGGCGGGGAGAGGGAATAGAGGCGTTCTTTGGGCTTGGTCGTCAGTACGTCGCGCGGCCGCCGGAGATGTCGAACACGCCGCCGGTGGTGAAGGAGTTGTCCTCGGACGCGACCCAGGCGATGAGCGCGGCAATTTCCTCCACGGTGACGAAGCGTCCGCGCGGGATCTTCGACAGCATGAAATTGATGTGCTGCTCGGTGATCTGGTCGAAGATCGCGGTTTTCGCGGCGGCGGGTGTGATGCAGTTGACGGCAATGTTGTGGCTGGCGACCTCTTTGCCGAGCGACTTCGTCAGCGCGATGACGCCAGCCTTCGAGGCCGAGTAGTGAGCCGCATTGGGATTGCCTTCCTTGCCGGCGATGGAGGCGATATTGACGATGCGGCCGTAGTTCTGCGCGATCATGCCGGGGACCACGGCCTTGCAGCACAGAAACGGGCCGTCCAGATTGATGCGCATCACCTTGCGCCATTCGTCGACAGTTGTGTCCCACGTGGTGGCGTTGGCACCGGCGATGCCGGCGTTGTTGACGAGGATGTCGATGCGGCCGAAGGCTTTCACGGTCGCGTCGCGCGCCTTTTCGATGTCAGCGAGATCCGTGACATCGACGGTAGCCGCAAGGACATTTTTGCCCAAAGCGGCCGCGGTCTTTTCGGCCAGCGCCGAGTCGCGGTCCCAGATGGCGACCTTGGCGCCGGACGCGAGAAACCGCTCGGTGACGGCTTTGCCGATGCCCTGCGCACCGCCGGTGACGGCGGCAATACGCCCTTTGAGATCAATGGTGTTGGCCATGAGCGTCTTCTCCTGATGCGGTGTGTTGTTATGAAGGATAGCGGCGTTGCAGGTCGGCGATCTGCGCGGGGTTCAGCAGCTTGAGTTTCTCGTGCCGCAGCATGAGGAACAGGCGGGCCGTTTCTTCGAGTTCCTCGATGGCGTCCTGGGCGGCCGACAGGCTCGTGCCGGCGACGACAGGACCGTGGTTGGCGAGGAGCACGGCGTGATGCTTGCCGGCAAGCTTTCCGACAGCATCTGCGAGCGTGGCATCGCCAGGCGGGAAATACGGGACCAGCGGAAGCGTGCCGATGCGCATGACGTAATAAGCCGTGATCGGCGGCAGGCAGTTGCCGTGATCGATGCCGTCGAGGCAACTGACCGCGACCGAGTGCGTGGAGTGCAGGTGCACGACGGCTCCGGATTTGGGGCGCTTGTCGTACATGGTCGTGTGCAGGAAGGCTTCCTTTGTGGGGCCGTCGCCGCTGACGAGCTTGCCGGCGGCATCGAGCTTCGAGAGGCGCGCCGGATCGAGCGTTCCTAACGATGCGCCGGTCGGTGTCATCAGCCAGCCGCCGTCGGGCAGGGCCACGGAGATGTTGCCCGTTGAGCCATGCGTGAGGCCGCGATTGAACAGCGAGGCGCCGGCGATGCACACCTGCTCGCGCAATTTGGCCTCGATGGTCATGCGAGCCGGTCCCAGGCCTTGAGGAAGAAATCCGGCGCGCCGAAGTTGCCCGACTTGAGCGCCAACGCCAATTCCGTGCCGCCGATGCTGCGCGTCCACGGCACGCCTGGGTCGATCTCGGGGCCGATTTCGAGTGCCGTCACGCCGAGGCCATTGACGACGGCGCCGGACGTCTCGCCGCCGGCGACGATCATCCGCGTGAAACCCATCTCGACCAGCGATTGCGCAGCGGCAGCGAATGTCTGCTCGATCATGGTGCCGGCGGTGCCGCGCCCGAACGTGTCCTGAACTTTGCGCACGGCGTCGGGGTCAGCGCTCGAGTAGATGAGTACAGGCTTGTCTGAGGGCTGCTTTTGCGCCCAGGCTGCCAGCTCACCACCCGACAGCGAACCCTTCTGGATCGCGGCGGGATCGACTTCGAACGCCGGGATTCCTGCGGCCTTGGCGGCGGTAACCTGCCCCCGGGTCGCCTCCGAGCAGCTTCCAGCGATAATAATCGAGCGACCCTTTGGCGCTCTGAGTTGCTCGGGAGCCTTGGCCGCGCGCATCAGCCCTTGGCTGATGAAATTGGCCGGCAGGCCGAGTGCGACGCCGGAGCCGCCGGTGATGAGGCGCATGCCAGCCGCCGCCGTGCCCATGTCGATGAGGTGCTGGTCCGTGATCGCATCGACGACGACGAAGCGGTTGCCCTCGGCGGTTGCGGCTGCAAAGGCCTCGGAAATGGCGGCCGCACCTTTGTTGACCACTGCAAATGGCACGAGTCCGACCTTGAGCTTCGTTTGCCGCTGCAGCACGCGCACCAGATTGGAGTCGCGCATCGGCGTCAGCGGATGATCCTTCATCGGGCTTTCCGCCAGCGGCACGTCGCCGACGAACAGGTTGCCCATGTAGACCGTGCGCTTGTTGGTCGGGAAGGCCGGGCACGCGAGCGCCAGCTCCGCGCCGAGCCGATCCAGCAACGCCTCGGCAACCGGACCGATGTTGCCCCGATCTGTGGAATCGAAGGTCGAGCAATACTTGAAGAACAATTGCCTGGCACCGAGCGCCAGCAGGGCGTCGGCGCTCTTCAGCGAGAGCGAGACTGCCTCCTCGACAGGGCACGTCCGTGTTTTGAGTGCAACGACGACGGCATCGAAGCCGTCGAGTTTGCTATCGGCATCCGGCACCTGCATCACCTGTACGGTGCGCATGCCGGCACGGGTCAGCATCAGCGCGAGATCGGTAGCGCCGGTCAGATCATCGGCAATACAGCCCAGCAGCACGTCGCAGTCCTCCCGTCAGGTCCAGTACGTGCCACACACGGTCAGCGCGCAGCCGATTCCTTCTCGAGCCACTCCCGGAGCTCCGTCTTCAGGATCTTGCCGTAGTTGTTCTTGGGCAGCGTGTCCACGAAGCGGTAACCCTTCGGCCGCTTATAGCGCGCGATGTTGTCGAGGCACAGCCGATCCAACGCCTGATCGGTGAGATCTGCTCCCGGGCGCTTCACGACGTAGGCGATCACCTCCTCGCCCCAGTCGGGGTGGGGGCGGGAGACAACGGCCGTTTCGGCCACATCGGGATGAGTGAGCAGCACTTCCTCGATCTCGCGCGGATAGACGTTCGACCCGCCGGAGATGATCATGTCCTTGGAGCGATCCTTGAGCGTGAGGAATCCGGCCTCGTCCACGGAGCCGAGATCGCCCGTCCACAGCCAGCCGTCGCGCAAGGACTTGGCGTTGGCCTCGGGATTGTTCCAATAGCCCTTCATCACGCAGTCGCTGCGGGTGACGATCTCGCCGATCTCGCCGTAGGGCAGCTCCCGCCCGTCCTCGCTGACGACCTTGAAGGCCACGCCGGTGCGCGCGACGCCGGTCGAGCCCAGGCGCTGGTCGTAGTCAGGATGGCTGCGGTCGGCATGCATGGCTTTCGACAACCCGGTGATGGTCATCGGGCTCTCACCCTGGCCGTAGATCTGGTTGAGCTTCGGGCCGAAGAGAGCGAGCGCTTGTTTCAGATCGGCCACGTACATGGGCGCGCCGCCGTAGTTGATTGTCTTGAGGTTGCGGGTGTCTGTCGTGCTGGCCCGCGGGTGATTGATGAGGCGCGTAACCATCGTTGGCGCGGCGAACATGGAGACGTTCGAATGGATGGCCAGCGCATCGAAGATGCGATCGGGGTCGAAGGAACCCGGAATGATGACGTTGTGGGCGCCCTTCGAGACGAAGGCGAGGCCGAAGAGACCGGAGCCGTGGGACAACGGAGCCGCGTGGAACGTTGTGTCGGTATGATCGATGTAGTCGATATCCGAGTAGTAGCATTGGACGGCGAAGAGCAGATTGCGGTGGGTCAGGACCGCGCCCTTCGGCCGGCCGGTAGTGCCGCTCGTATAAAACAGCCAGGCTTCGTCTTCCGGATTGGCAGGCGCGCGGGTCACCGGCTCGCTGGCCAGCAGCGCCCGATAGTCGGCGCTGCCGGTCATGATGATGGGAGGCAGGCTTGCGCCCGAGGGAAGGTCGCTCAAACGCTGCTGGAGATCCGGTGTGAGGATGCACAATCGTGCCCCGGCATTCTCCAGGATCCACCGCAGTTCCTTGGCGTGCAGCTTCGAGTTGATGGGAATCGCGGTCAGTCCGGCGCGCCACAAGCCATACAGGGCCGGCAGAAACTCCAGGCAATTGTCCATCCACAGGCCCACGCGGTCGCCAGGCTTCAGACCGTGCCGTTTGAGAAGGGCCCCCGCGATGCGCGATGCCTGATCCTCGAACGCGCCAAACGTCAATGTCTGGCCCTCAGCCGTGATCGCCGGCCTGTCGGGGAGGTGCCGGGCGACGGCCTGAAGCGTGACGGACAGGTTCATGAACGTTCCACCCAATCGTAGTGCCTTGACCCGAAAGTGCCATCCGCGACAAGGCCCGGCAAGGCCTCAGGTGCCCCCGCCAGGCGCCGTCGACATATGCGCGAACGGGCTTTGCGCCACCCGTTGCCGGGATGTAGGTTGCGACCCGTGGGCATCGATTGTAGTAGCCAGCAACCGCTTGATTGGTCCGCACCGTTTCAGAGCCCGAATGTAGGGGAAGGAATGCCCTCGCAGTACGAGACCATCAAGCTCGCCATCGATGGCGACAGGGTCGGCGTGGTGACGCTCAATCGGCCCGATGCGCTCAACGCCATGAACACGACGATGATGCGCGAGCTGCGGGACTGCTTTGCCGAGTTCTATATTGATGAGAACGCGGCGGGCTGTCTGGTGATCACCGGCAGCGGCGATCGCGGCTTTTGCACCGGTGCCGATCTCAAAGAGCGCAAGGGCATGACCGACGAGACGTGGCGCAAGCAGCACGCCACCGTCGAACAGATGGTGCGTGCCATGGTCGCCTGCCCCATACCGATCATCGCCGCGGTCAACGGCTTCGCCTACGCCGGCGGCATGGAAATCGCACTGGCGTGCGACTTCATCTATGCTGCCGAGCACGCCCGCTTCGCGCTCACCGAGGTGACACTCGGCATCATGCCGGGGGCAATGGGTACGCAAAACCTGCCGCGCGCGGTGGGCGGGCGGCGCGCCAAGGAAATCGTTCTTTCCGGCACCCCCTTCTCTTCCGTCGACGCGCTGGAATGGGGCATGGTCAACAAAGTGGTTCCAGGCGCTGCGCTGATGGATGAGGTCATGACCGTCGCGCGCAAAATAGCGTCAAACGCTCCTGTGTCGGTGCGCCAGGCCAAGAAAGCCATGGACATGGGCTCCGATCTCGACCGGGCCAACGGCTATGCCTTCGAGATCGAGGCTTACAATCGGACCGTCGTGACCGAAGACCGCCAGGAAGGCATCGACGCATTCAACGAAAAGCGCAAGCCGCGCTACACAGGCCGCTGAGATCGAGGAGAGGACTGCCATGCAAAGTGACGTGATCGTACGTGAAGTCGGACTGAGAGACGGCCTGCAGCTTGTGAAGTCATTCGTGCCCGCCGAGACCAAGCTGGCCTGGGCCAAGGCCGTGGCCGCCGCCGGCGTTCCCGAGGTCGAGGTGACGTCGTTCGTGCCGGCCAAGGTCATCGCGCAGTTCGCCGATGCGACCGAGATCGCGACCGGCGCGCTCAAGATTCCCGGGCCGCTGTGGTGTGCCCTGTCGCCGAACCGCAAGGGTGCGGAGCTGGCCATGACCGCCGGCCTGCGCAAGATCAACTTCGTGATGTCTGTCTCGGAAGGTCACAACCTGTCGAACGTGCGCAAGAGCACGGACCAGTCGTTCGACGAGTTCCGCCAGATTGTCGAGCTGCGCAATTCCAAGCCGGAATGGAAGAACGTGGTGCTGCAGGGCTGCCTCGCCACCTCGCTCGGCTGTACGATCGAAGGCCACGTGCCGCCCGATCGCGTACTGTCGTTTGTCGATCGTTATTTGTCGCTGGGCGCGGACGAGATCACGCTGGCCGATACGGTCGGCTACGCGAGCCCGAGCGAAGTGAGCAACCTGTTTCATCACACCATCAAGATCACCGGCAAGAAACCCGTATACGCACATTTCCACGATACGCGCGGGCTGGGCCTTGCCAATGTGTACGGGGCGCTTGAAGCGGGCGTGCGCGGCTTCGATGCCTCGACGGGTGGCCTCGGCGGTTGTCCGTTCGCGCCCGGTGCGTCCGGCAACATTGTCATGGAGGATCTGGTCTTCCTGCTCGAGAAAGAAGGGTTGAGGACGGGCGTCGATCTGGAGAAATACCGCTCGGTCCGCGTCATCGCCGAGAAGGCGCTGCCGGACGAGAATTTCTACGGCACGATCCTGAAGGCCGGCCTGCCGAAGGGCTTTACGCCGCCCTCGCGCCAGGTCGCAGCGGAATAGAGAGCCGGTGATGCAGGACAGCAGCGACAGCCGCCTGACGATGCCGGCGGAGGCCGACTGGCTCGATATTCGCGAAGGCGTGCAGCGCATCTGCGACGGCTTTCCCAACGAATACTGGCTGAAGCTCGATCATGCCTCGGAGTATCCGTCGGAGTTTGTGGCGGCGCTCACGGATGCCGGCTATCTCGGCTGCCTCATTCCGGAGGAGTACGGCGGCTCGGGGCTGCCGCTCGGCGCCGGCTGCGCCGTGCTGGAGACGATCCACGAGACCGGCTGCAACGCTGCGGCCTGTCACGCGCAGATGTACACCATGGGGACCGTGCTCAAGCACGGCTCCGAGGAGCAGAAGCGCCGCTATCTGCCGGATATTGCTGCGGGCAAGCTACGGCTGCAGGCGTTCGGCGTGACCGAGCCGACGACGGGCTCGGACACCACCCAGCTCAAGACCCGCGCCGACAAGGTCGGCAACAAGTACGTCGTCAACGGGCAGAAGGTCTGGACCAGCCGGGTGCAGTACTCCGACCTGATGCTGCTGCTGGCGCGGACGACGCCGGCCGATCAGGTCAAGCGGCGATCGGATGGGCTGTCCGTGTTCCTGGTCGATCTGCGTGAGGCCAAGGGCAATGGCGTGACGATCAACAAGATCGACGCCATGATCAATCACAACACCTGCGAGGTGTTCTTCGACAATCTGGAAGTGCCGCCGGAAAATTTGATTGGTGAAGAGGGCAAGGGCTTCAAGTACATCGTCGACAGCATGAATGCGGAGCGCATCCTGATCGCGTCCGAGAGCCTGGGCGATGCCAAGTTCTTTATCCGGCGCGCGACCGAGTATGCCAAGGAGCGCGTCGTGTTTGGCCATCCGATCGGCAAGAACCAGGGCGTGCAGTTTCCCATTGCGCGTGCCCACGCGGAGATGGTGGCGGCCGAGCTGCTGGTGCGCAAGGCGGCTGCCTTGTTCGAGGCCGGTCGCGACTGCGGCGCGGAAGCCAACATGGGCAAGATGCTGGCGTCGGAAGCCGCGTGGCACGCGGGCGAGGCCTGCATGCAGACGTTCGGCGGCTTCGCCTACGCACGCGAGTACGGCATCGAGCGCAAGTGGCGCGAGGCGAGGCTGTACCAGACGGCGCCGATCTCCACCAACATGATCCTGGCCTACGTCGGCCAGCATGTGCTTGGCATGCCGCGGAGCTACTAGGCTAAGTCTTCGCGTACGTCGCCACCTCGACGAGATTGCCGTCCGGGTCCTCGCAGTAGATCGAGGTCATCGGGCCGAGCGCGCCGGTGCGCGGCGCAGGTCCGACCGTGATCGCGATCCCGGCGCCGCGCAGGCGCTCCATGACCGGCTCGAGGGGGCCTTCGGTGATGAAGCACAGGTCCAATGAGCCCGGTGCATCCACCGCGCACGTCTCCCAGCTCGCATCGCCCGTCTTGCGTAGGTTGAACTTGTGCTGACCAAACTTGAGGGCGATGCGAGGGGTCGGCTCAGCCGGGCTGACGTAGGTTTCACGCCGGAAGCCGAGCGCGCGCTCGTACCACGAGGCCGAGGCCTCGACGTCGCGGCAGTTCATGACGATGTGGTCTATGCGATCAATCAGCATGCGCACCTCCAGCTCGTTGCACCCCGCAACAGCGCCTCCGGGACGCTGCGTTGCGCGTCACACAGTTGACGCAGAACCGTCAAATGGGGTCAATGCGCCGTACCGTTCGGAGGAAACCTCAAAATGAAGATCGCTATTCTCGGTGTAGGGGCCATGGGGTCCGTGTATGCGGGCCTGCTCGCGGACTCAGGGCATGACGTATGGGCCGTTGACGTGTGGAAGGAGCATGTCGACGCGATCCGGAAAAACGGGCTACGCGTCGAGGGCGCTTCGGGCGATCGCACCGTCAAGATGAATGCGACCTCGGACGCGTCGGAGGTGAAGAACGCCGATCTCGTCATCATCGCCACCAAGGCGGATGGCGTGGAAGCGGCGGCCAAGTCGGCCAAGGCCATCGCCAAGCCTGACGCTCCGATCCTGACCATTCAGAACGGCCTCGGCAGCGCCGACAAGGTGGCCGAGATCGTCGGCAACGACCGCATCATGATCGGCGTGGTGGGCGGCTTCGGTGCGTCCATGAAGGGCCCGGGCCACGCGCATCACAACGGCTGGGAGTTCCTGCGGCTCGGCGAAATGAACGGCGGGCTGACGCCGCGGCTCGAGACCGTGAAGAAGGCCTGGGAGCAGGGCGGCTTCAAGGTGCTCACGTTCGACGACATTCACAAGATGATCTGGGAGAAGCTGATCTGCAACTGTACCTACTCCGGCACGTGCGCGCTGACGAACCTGCGAGTCGGTGAGGTGCAGGCATCGCCCAGTGCCTGGAGCATTGCGGCAGCTTGCGCGGCAGAGGCCTATCACGTCGCCAACGGCAAAGGCATCAAGCTCGATTTCGACGATCCTGTGCGTTATGTGAAGGAATTCGGCGCGAAGATCCCCAATGCGCGGCCGTCGATGCTGCTCGATCATCTCGCTGGCCGGCGTGCGGAGGTCGACAATATCAACGGTGCAATCCCGCGCGAGGGGCAGAAGATCGGCATCGCGACGCCGGTCAATTCGCTGGTTGTGGCTCTGTTGCGGGCCAAGGAGTCGGGCTTCAAGTAAGCCTCCGCCTTTTCTGACGAGAAAGCGGGCCGCCGCCCGGCGGTCCGGCATATTCCATGGATGCGTTCGTTTTCTTTGCGGTGCTGACGGCGGCGCTGTTTCACGCTTTGTGGAACGCTGGGCTGAAGGTGCGCATCAGTCCGGGCATTGCCATCACGCTGATGTCGGTGGTGGCGGGGGCCGTGGCGGTGCCACTTCCGTTCGTGTTCGGGCTGCCGGCGCCGGCATCATGGCCGTATTTGGCGGCATCGCTCGCTATTCATCTGTTCTACTACATCGCCTTGGCCGAGGCGTACCGGACCGGGGACCTCGGGCAAGTGTATCCGATCGCGCGCGGCTCGGCGCCGCTGATGACGGCGATCGGCAGCGCGTTGCTGCTGGGTGAGAGCCTGGGAGCGCTGGGGTGGAGCGGCGTGGTCGTGCTGACGTCGGGCGTGGCGCTGCTGTCCATACGCGGCGGACATGCGCTACGCGCGTTCGACGGGCGGTCGATCAGCTTCGCGTTTGCGACGGCGGCGACGATTGCGGCCTATACGCTGGTGGACGGGGTTGGCGGCAGGCTCTCGGGCAATGCGCACGCGTATGCGGTGATGCTGTTCGTTCTCGATGGGCTGATGATGGCCGTCTATGGGCTGATCCGTCAGCGGTCCGAGATCGTCTCGGCGTTTTCGGCGGGCTGGACGCTCATTGTCGGCGGCGGCGTGCTGTCGCTTGTGTCGTACTGGATCGCCATCTGGGCCATGAGCGTCGCGCCCATCGCACTAGTGGCGGCGGTGCGTGAAACGAGTGTGCTGTTTGCGGCGCTGCTCGGTGTGTTCCTGCTCAAGGAGCCGGTGATGCCCGTCAGGATCGTGGCGGCTGGGCTGGTGCTGACCGGACTCGTGCTCATCCGCCTGCACTAAGCTGAAGTTTGGCGGCTATTTGCGGGCAGTCTCGGCGTTGGACGCGCCCGCGACAATGTCCGCATCGGCGACCGGCACGGCACGCAATCGGGTGTCCTGCAATTCTCCCGTCGCCTCGAGGATCGGATACGCTACCGAGGTCAGGTGCGAATTGATGCGCTTCAGATCGCGGATGATGTCCAGATGGATCGAGCTCGTCTCGATGCTTTCCGCGCGGCCCTCGCGCAACCGGGCGAAATGCCGGTCGGCGGACTCGAACTCGCGGCTGCGCATATCCGTCTTGGCGAGCAGCAGACGCCGCGCCAGCGCCACGTCCCGGCTGGCGAAGACATTCAGGGCAAGGCGCAGGTTGTCCATCACCTGGCCATGGAAGCGCTTCAGCTCGGCCGCCCCTTCGGCTGAAAATGTGTAGCGTTTTTTGATTTTCTTGGATGCGAGCTCCATCAGGTTCTTGTCGATGATGTCGCCGATGTGTTCGAGGTTCATCGTGAAACTCAGAATTTCCACGTAGCGGCGGCTGTCAGCCTCGCTGAGATCGGCCTTCGAGGCCCGGATCATGTAAAGCTTGATGGCCTCGTGCAGGGCATCGACATCGTCGTCAGCCTTTTCGATCTCGCGCACGCGTGTCATGTCGGTGCCCTCGATGGCGGGCAGCGACCGGCGCAGCATGTCGAGCACGATGTCGCCGACGTTCAGAGTTTCGCGCATGGCGCAGGCGAGGGCCTCGGACGGCGAGTCGAGTGCGGTTGGATCGAGATGCTGCGGCGCCCGCCGGTCGGCGGCGACCGGTTGATCGGGCATCATCTTCGCGACGAGGCGGGCGAGAGGATCGAGCAGAGGCAGGAACGTCAGCGCAACGACGATGTTGAAGGCGCTGTGCGCCAAGAGCACAAAGCGGCCAGGATCGAGCGACAGGGCGGGAACGACGCTTGCCAGGCGCGGAATGAAGGGAATTGCGATCACGCCGATCGTGGCGCGCGCAATCAGGTTGCCGAGCGGTACGCGGCGGGCAGGTACGCTCGATCCCGACAGCGCCACGTAGGGCGCAATGGAGCCGCCGATGTTGGCGCCGACGACGAGGGCGAGCGCCAGTACAGGGCTGATGGCGCCTCCCGCCGACAGCGACATGATGAAGAGGATGATCGCCAGACTGGAATGCGTCATCCAAGTGAGCATGGTGGCGACGATCACGGCGATGATGGGCTCGGTGCCGAGCGCGGCAATGACCGTCTTCAGAAGGTCGCTTTCGCGCATGGCGCCCGAGACGCCGGAGAGAACCGACAGCGCCAGCAGCATCAGTCCGAGGCCGATGGAGATGCGGCCCGCGCTTTTCACGCGGTCGCTGCTGGCGGCGCTGAACAGAATGACGCCGGCGAACAGACCGGCGGCCCACAGCCACTTGATGTCGTAGGCGAACACCTGTGCAACTAGTGTCGTGCCGACGTCGGCACCGAGCATGATGGCCAGTGCAATGGGCAGCGTGACCAGCCCGCGGCCGGCAAAGGATGACAGCAGCAGGGCGGTCGCGGTGGAGCTTTGCACGATCCCGGTGACGCCGATGCCGGTCAGGAAGGCCGTCATGCGGTCGCGGGAGGCGCGCGCGAGCATGGACCGCAGCGTGGCGCCGAATGTGCGGGTCAAGCCGGTGCGCACCATGCGTACGCCCCACAGCAGCAGCGCGACGGCACCCAGCAACGTCAAAAGAAGCTCGCTACCGGCCATATCCCGGTCCTCGTCTCTGGGGCATTGGCCCGATCACCCCTTGTGCTCCTTGGCGGCGCTTGCGGTCCAGCCCGAATCGGCGAGCCAGCCGCGCGTTGCCGCGAGCCGATGCGCGGTATCGAGGAATCGTGCGACCATACCAAGGCGGCGCCGCTCGGCGCGGCAGATCGCATACTCCGAGACGGAAACATCCTGATCGGTGATGGGGATGGCTTTCAGCCGGGAATCGTTTCCGACCTCGCTGGCAAACACCACGCCGATGCCGAACTCGGCGGCGACGGCTTCGCGGACCGCTTCGCGCGTGGCGACATCGAAGATCTGGCCGGTCTTGATGCGGGCGCTCTTGATCCGCGCTTCCGCGACCTCGCGCGTGATGGAGCCGCGTTCGCGCACGACGAGATCCCGCCCGGCAAGGTCGGCGATGGCCGCGCGTGAGCGTCGCGCCCACGGATCACTGGTGCTCATGAGCAGGACCAATCGATCCTCGCGTATCTTGGCGGCGAACAGCCTGGTATCGGACACCGGTCTGGCCATAACGCCTACATCGGCCTCCTCGTTCAGGACCTGGGCTATGACGTTGTGCGAGTTGTCGATTCGCAGCGAGAAGGCAAGGCCCTTGACGCGCCGCTTGAGGTCGGCGAGCACCGGGATGACGTGCACCGCGCTGTCGGCGCTGACGCGCAGGCTGCCGCGCGAGGCCGAGCGGTCGCGGGCGAGGTGGTCGGCGACGGCATCGATGGCGGTGCTCAGCCGCGACGTCTCGGAGTAGAGCGCCTCGCCGTCCGGCGTCAGGCGAATGCCGCGTCCGGCACGTTTGAAGAGCTGGGTACCCATGGTGCGTTCCAGGGTTCGCACCTGCGCCGACAGGGTAGGCTGGCTCAAGCCGCTGAGGCGTGCGGCGACGGTGAAGCCGCCGGCGGCGGCGACCCGATGAAAGGCGAGGACATGATTGAGATTCATGGCGGTTGCCCCACCTTTACTCTCGATAAGCCCGGCAATTTGGGCCTTATGGGCTGCGATCACAAATAGATGCCATCTATGTATGACATCGAGCGCGTATATTTGCTCAATATTTGGCGCAGGCCTATGGTGCCAAGCGCAATCGGCTGAGAGGGGACCTCATGAGCGTTCATCGTGCACCGCAAGGACTGTCCGAGACCGGCGATCCCTTGCTGCTGACGCCGGGTCCGCTGACGACCTCCAAGGCCGTCAAGCAGAGCATGGTGCACGACTGGGGCTCGCGCGACGCGGCCTTCATCGGCATCAACAGGGCGGTGCTGGAGCGCCTCCCTGAGATCGTCAACGGCAAGGACACGCATGTGACGGTGCCGATGCAGGGCTCCGGCACGTTCGCGGTCGAGGCCATGCTGACGACGTTCGTGCCGCCGGCGGGCAAGGTGCTGCTGCTCATCAACGGCGCCTATGGGCAGCGGGCCAAGAAAATCCTCGAGATCGCTCGGCGCGGCGTGGTGGTGCACGAGACGCCCGAGGATACGCGGCCTGACCTTGGCAAGGTCGACGCCATGCTGAAGGCGGATGCGGCGATCACCCACGTGTTCGCGGTGCATTGCGAGACGACCAGCGGCATTCTCAATCCGATCGTCGAGATCGCGAAGCTGGTTGAGAAACACGGCAGAAGCTTTCTGCTCGACTCCATGAGCGCCTTCGGCGCGCTTCCGATCGATGTGCAGGCGATGACGGTTGATGCCGTTGCTGCATCATCCAACAAGTGCATCGAAGGCGTGCCTGGGCTGGGCTTTGTGATCGCGCGCGAGGCTGCGCTGAAAGAGACCAAGGGCAACGCGACGACGCTGGTGCTCGACCTTCACGATCAATGGCAGAATTTCGTGAAGACCGGCCAGTATCGCTTCACGCCGCCGATCCATGTGATCGTGTCGTTCCATCAGGCGCTTGAGGAATTCCTGGCCGAAGGCGGACAGCCCGGCCGCGGCCGGCGCTACGCGGAGAACGGCCGCATTCTCGCCGAGGGCATGAAGGTACTGGGCTTCCGGCCGCTGCTACCGGCCGCCGAGCAGGCGCCGATCATCTACACCTTCCACATGCCGAAGGATCCCAAGTTCGTCTTCCAGGCGTTCTATGACAGCCTGAAGGCGCGGGGCTATGTGATCTACCCGGGCAAGCTGACGGT
The DNA here is from genome assembly GCA_046154585.1 of Hyphomicrobiaceae bacterium. Classification (GTDB taxonomy): domain Bacteria; phylum Pseudomonadota; class Alphaproteobacteria; order Rhizobiales; family Hyphomicrobiaceae; genus CADEFX01. The sequence continues at coordinate 102,114 of JBJXDX010000111.1, forward strand.
GGCTGACAGCTTCCGCATCGGCTGCATCGGCCGGATCAATGCGGCACACATGCGGGCGTTTCTGGCCAATGTCACGGAGGTGCTGGCGGAGATGGGCGTCACAAATCTCAAAGCGGCAGCGTAGTATCGTCGGTAACGTGCATTTGGAGCGGAGACCTCGCATGAATGCCGATCGCAGAACGTCGCAGGTGATCTGCAACGGCCGGACCTATGCCTTTCCGAAACGGCCGACGGTCGTAATCTGCCTCGACGGGTCGGAGCCAGGGTACATCGAGCAGACCATCGAAGCGGGTCGCGCGCCGACCTTCGCGCGCTTCATGCGCGAGGGTGCGAACCTGTTGGCCGACAGCGTGATCCCGAGCTTCACCAACCCCAACAACCTGTCGATCATCACCGGGCGGCCGCCGGCCGTGCACGGCATTGCCGGCAACTTCTTCTACGATCGCGCCACGGCCTCGGAAGTGATGATGAACGACCCGAAGTTCCTGCGCGCGCCGACGATTCTGCGCGAGTTTCACGACGCGGGTGCGAAGGTCGCGATGGTGACGGCCAAGGACAAGCTGCGTCTGCTGCTATCGAACGGTCTCGACTATTCCACGGGCCGTGCCATCGCGTTTTCGTCCGAGCGCGCCGACAAGGCCACCAAACGGGACAACGGCGTCGACAACGTGGTCGAGTTCGTCGGCTTGCCGGTGCCGGACGTTTATTCGGCCGGGCTTTCGGAGTTCGTGTTTGCCGCGGGCGTGAAGCTGATGGAGGCCCATCGCCCCGACCTGATGTACCTGTCCACGACCGACTACATCCAGCACAAGGTCGGGCCCGGTACGCAGGTGGCCAATGACTTCTACGCCATGATCGACGGCTATCTGGACAAGCTGGACAAGCTCGGCGCCATCGTCGTGGCGACAGCCGATCACGGCATGAACGACAAGCACAAGGCCGACAAGTCGCCCGACGTGATTTACTTGCAGACGCTGTGCGACGCGTGGCTCGGCAAGGGCAAGGCGCGGGTCATCCTGCCGATCACGGACCCCTATGTCGTGCATCACGGGGCGCTCGGCGGGTTTGCGACGGTGCATCTGCCGGAAGAGTGCGACGTTGGCGCGTTCATGGCCAAGGTCCGCGGCATCGATGGTGTCGAGATTGCAGTGAGCCAGGCGGAGGCCTGCGAGCGATTCGAATTGCCGGCGGATCGCATCGGCGATGTCGTCGTCATCTCCACGCGCTACAAGGTGCTCGGCACGTCGCCCGAGCAGCATGATCTGTCAGGTCTCGACGAGCCCTTGCGCTCACACGGCGGATTGTCCGAGCAGCGCGTGCCGATGATCGCCAACCGCAAGGTAGAGTTGCCGGATGGACGCGGCCTGCGCAACTTCGACGTGTTCGACGTCGCGCTCAATCACGTTCAAAGCTAGCGAGGCGGTCATGCAGGAGCAGGTCACCAAGGTGAAGTTGCCGACCAAAGCGCATGAGCCGATGCGAATTGGCGGCAAGCTCGTCGATGCCGCCGAGCGCATCGAGGTGCGCAATCCATACACGGGGGCCGTGGTGGGCACGGTGCCGGCGGCCGACTCACGGCAGGTGGCGGACGCGTTCAGGATGGCCAACGCCTACAAGCCGAAGCTGTCGCGCTATGACCGGCAGAAGATTCTGATGCGGACCGCCGAGCTGCTGGCGCAACGCCGGCAGGAGATGGCGCATCTCATCACGGCGGAAAGCGGGCTGTGCCTGAAGGACAGCTTGTATGAAGTGGGCCGAGCCTACGATGTCTACTCGCTCGCGGGGCAGCTTGCGATCCGCGACGACGGCGAGATCTATTCGTGCGACGTGACCCCGCAGGGCAAGCAGCGCCGCATCTATACGATGCGTACGCCGCTGCTGGGCGTGCTGTCGGCGATCACGCCGTTCAATCATCCGCTGAACATGATCAGTCACAAGATCGCGCCGGCGATCGCTACCAACAACCGCGTGGTGGCAAAGCCGACCGAACTGACGCCGCTGACCGCGCTGATGCTGTGCGACATTCTCTATGAGGCGGGGCTGCCGCCGGAAATGCTGTCGATCGTGACCGGCAATCCGCGCACCATGGGCGATGCCATGATCACCGATCCGCACGCGGATGTGGTGACGTTCACGGGCAGCGTCAGAGTCGGCAAGTACATCGCCGAGAAAGCCGGCTACAAGCGCATCGTGCTGGAGCTTGGCGGTAACGATCCTCTGATCGTGATGGAGGATGCCGATCTCGACAAGGCCGCGGAGCTGGCCGTTCAGGGCGCGACGAAGAATTCGGGCCAGCGCTGCACGGCGGTGAAGCGCATCCTCTGCGTAGAATCGGTTGCCGACACGTTCGTCGAGCTGGTGCTGGCCAAGGCCCGCAAGCTCAAAAGCGGCGATCCGATGGACCCCGACACTGATGTCGGAACGGTGATCCATGAGCGCGCGGCCAAGGAGTTCGAGGCCCGCGTGAGCGACGCTGTGGACAAGGGTGCCAAGCTGCTGCTGGGCAATAATCGCCGCGGCGCGCTGTATCCGGTGACCGTCGTCGATCAGGTGCCCTACATGTGCGATCTCGTGCACGAGGAGACGTTCGGTCCGGTGGTGCCGATCATCCGGGTGCCGAACGATATCGGTGAGGTCATCAAAATCTCGAACTCCACGGCCTACGGCCTGTCGTCGGGCGTGTGCACCAGCCGGCTCGACTACATCACGCGTTTTATCAACGAGCTCGAGGTCGGCACTGTCAACGTCTGGGAGGTGCCCGGCTATCGTATCGAGATGTCGCCGTTCGGCGGCATCAAGGACAGTGGGCTCGGCTACAAGGAAGGCGTGTGGGAGGCGATGAAGAGCTATACCAACGTCAAGACCTACTCACTGCCGTGGCCGGGCTGATCGATGGTGCAAGATTTGCTAGGTTTCTTCGGGGGTTCTGCTGTCACGCACCTGTTACTGGCCTGGGGCATACGGAAGTCCGCGCCACGGGGGCAGTCGGAGGGGAATGATCGCGTGATGTGGTGTCGCAATGTGCGTTTCATTTCTTTGTTGTGCCTCGCCTTCGGCATGAGTCTGCCGGCGGTCGCGCAGCGCACCAAGGTGGTCGCCTACACTGCCATCGAGAACGAGCAGTTGCCGGTTTTCAAGGCAGCGATCGAGAGCGTGGCTCCCGATGTCGAGATCGAATGGGTGCGGGATTCTACCGGCGTCATTACGGCGCGGTTTCTGGCGGAAAAGGCGCAACCCAGAGCCGATATCCTCTTGAGCCTTGCCGTTTCCAGCCTGATCCAGTTCAAGGCTGCCGGGCTTCTCGATGCCTACATGCCGAAGGGTTGGGAGAAGCTGAAGCCGCAGTTTAAGGATGCATCGCAACCGGCGTCCTGGTTCGGCCATGACGCGTTTCTCGGCGCCGTTTGCTTCAATACCATCGAGGGCGGCAAGCTCGGAGTGGCATCGCCCACGTCATGGCGTGCTCTGACGGACCCCAATCTCGAGGGCAAAGTGGTGATGTCGCACCCGGGCTCGTCCGGTACGGGCTATCTGATGGTGGCCGGGTGGCTGCAGATGATGGGCGAGGCCGAGGGCTGGGCGTTCATGGATGCCCTGCATCGCAATATCGCGGTCTACACCCATTCGGGGTCCGCGCCGTGCGTCCAGGCAGCCCGCGGCGAACGCGTCGCCGGGATTTCCTTCGACATGCGCGGGGCGCGGGAAAAATCCGCGGGCGCGCCGATCGACGTTGTCGTCCCGCCGGAGGGGACCGGCTGGGACATGGAGGCGACTGCAGTCGTGAAAGGGGCGAAGAATGCAGCCCTCGCACGCAAGGTCGCCGACTGGGCGGCAAGCGAGGATGCCAATCGTCTCTATGCGAAGTACTATGCCATCGTTGCCCATCCGGCCGTGACGTCGCTGCCGGCCAATTATCCGGCGGACGCGGAGCGGCGCATGGCGCGTATCGATTTCGAGAAAATGGCCAACGAGCGAGACCGCATCATCGCGGAATGGGTGCGCCGGTACGAGACGAAGGCTGCGAAGAAATAGGACTAACGGGCATGCGCCGTGGGCGTATCGCGCGTGTGAAGTTGTGTCGAGTGGCAAGGGGAGAGCTATGAAACGTATGATATCCGTGACGAAACTGGGGTTGGCCGCCGGGCTGGCAACGGCATTGGGTTTTGGCATGTCGCTTCCGGCCCAAGCGCAGAAAACCAAGCTGACGATCTACACCGCGCTGGAGAACGACCAGCTCGGGCCGTTCAAGGCAGCCATCGAGACGGCTGTTCCGGATGTGGAAGTCGTGTGGGTGCGCGACTCCACGGGTGTCATCACCGCGCGCTTCCTCGCCGAAAAGGACAACCCGCGCGCAGACATGGTCATGGGCCAGGCTGCGACGTCGCTGCTGATGTTCGAGAAGCTCGGCCTGCTCGAGACCTACAAGCCCAAGGGCGCCGATGCGCTCAAGGAAGTCTTCCGCGATACCAAGGATCCCTATACCTGGACCGGCATGGACGCGTATCTCGGCGTCATCTGCTACAACACCGTTGAGGCCGGCAAGGCCGGAACCACGCCGCCCAAATCTTGGAAAGACCTGCTCGACGCCAAGTACAAGGGCAAGCTGGTGATGCCACATCCGGCGTCATCCGGTACGGGCTATCTCATGGTCGGCGCCTGGCTGCAGATGATGGGTGATGCCGAAGGCTGGAAGTTCATGGACGGCCTGCATGAGAACATGGCCGTCTATACGCACTCGGGGTCGGCTCCGTGCGTGCAGGCGGCGCGCGGCGAACGCGTTGCGGGCGTGGCGCTCGACATGCGCGGCGCATCCGAGAAGACCAAGGGCGCGCCACTCGAGGTCATCATCCCGGCGGAAGGAACCGGCTGGGAGATGGAAGCCTCCGCCATCGTCAAGGGGACGAAGAATCTCGAAGCGGCCAAGAAGGTCGCCGACTGGTCGGCCACCAAGGGCGCCAACGAGCTCTATTCCAAGACGTACGCCACGGTCGCCATGCCCGACACCGGCACTGCCCCGCCGAACTATCCGGCCAACGCCGAGAAACTCATGATCAAGAACGATTTGGCCTGGATGGCGGAGAACCGCGAGCGCATTCTGGCCGAATGGTCGAAGCGCTACGAGTCGAAGGCGGCGCCCAAGAACTGAGCTTGCGCCCGTAGACGATTGTAGCACCCGGACCGGGAGACCGGTTCGGGTGTCGTCACATAACGGTTCCTGAAGCTTGTTATAGCGTTGGCGGACCGGCATTGTAGTGGCAGAGGGCTCGAAGGGTCGATAAGCATCATGCAGGATACAGTCGAGTTGCCGGTGCCGGCCAATGAATCGGTCGCCCAGACGCCCTATCTGGTCGTGCGCGACCTGGTGAAGCGGTTCGGGAAATTCACGGCGCTCAAGAACGTCTCGCTCACCGTCAACAAGGGAGAGTTCGTCTGCTTTCTCGGGCCTTCGGGTTGCGGCAAGACGACCTTGTTGCGCGCGATCGCCGGGCTCGACCCGCAAGACGAGGGGACGATTTCGATTGGCGGGCGCGACGTGTCGAAGCTGCCGCCAGCCTCGCGCGATTTCGGCATCGTGTTCCAGTCCTACGCGCTGTTCCCGAACCTGACCGTTGCGGCCAACGTCGGCTACGGCCTCGTCAATCGCAAGCGGCCCAAGGCCGAGGTCAGCGCGCGGGCGCGGGAGTTGCTGGCGCTGGTGGGCCTGCAGGATCAGGGCGACAAATACCCGGTGCAGCTATCGGGCGGCCAGCAGCAGCGGGTAGCGCTGGCGCGGGCGCTGGCGACATCGCCGGGACTGCTGCTGCTTGACGAGCCGTTGTCAGCACTGGATGCACGCGTGCGCGTGCGCCTGCGCGATGAGATCACGCGCTTGCAGCGCCGCCTCGGCGTGACCACCATCATGGTGACGCATGATCAGGAAGAGGCGCTGACGATGGCCGATCGGATCGTCGTCATGAACCACGGCGTGATCGAGCAGGTGGGCACGCCCGAGGAGATCTATCGCAAGCCGGCGTCGGAATTCGTGGCGGACTTCGTCGGCACCATGACGTTCCTGGATGCCAAGACGGCGGGGGCGGATCGCCTGCGCCTGGGCACGGTCGATCTCGTCTGTCCGGGCGCCAGCCGGTTCGGTGAAGGTGAGACGGTGCGAATCGGCATGCGTCCGGAAGAGATCCGCGTGCGCAATATCGATGCCGCAACGCCCAACCGTGTGACGGTGAAGGTGGCGGCGCTCGACTTCCTCGGTGCCTTTTGCCGTGCCGAGCTGGAGCCCGAAGCAGCACCTGGCGTGACCATGCTGGCGGACTTCTCGATCAATCTCATGCGCGATCTCGCGGTTGTGGAAGGGCAGACGATCACCGTCGCCCTGCCGCCAGAAAGCCTACGTGTCTATCCGAAGATCTAACGGGCGGAGCGCTGCGCTTGGCCACGACGACTGTCACGGCGACGACGCCTGCATCAGCGCCCTCGCGGAGTGCGGCGAGTTGGGACGAGTGGCTATTGCGCGCCGGCGTCGCAACGCTCGTCGTGTGGCTGTTCCTGACCATTGCTTTGCCGTTGTGGGCGCTGCTCTCCAAGAGCTTCCAGAATGCCGATGGTGGTTTCGTCGGCCTTGCCAACTACGTGCGCTATTTCTCGACGCCGACGCTATTTCAGTCGGTCTACAACAGCCTGGGCGTCGCCATTCTGACGACGGTGCTCGTTATTCCGCTGGCCTTTGTTTACGCCTACGCGCTGACGCGCAGCCGCATGCGCCTCAAGGGATTGTTCTATGCGCTCGCCATGCTGCCGCTGTTTGCGCCGTCGCTGCTGTCGGCGATCTCGCTGATCTACCTGTTCGGTAACCAGGGCCTGTTGAAGGACCTCCTGTTCGGTGCGTCGATCTACGGGCCGATCGGCATCGTCATTGCCCAGGTGTTCTATTGCTTCCCGCACGCGATGATCATCATCGTCACCGCGTTGCGGCTGGCGGATGCGCGGCTTTATGAGGTGGCGAACGCGCTCGGAACGCCGCAGAGCCGGATTTTCCGCACCGTGACGTTGCCCGGAGCCAAGTTCGGCCTGATCAACGCGGCGTTCGTCGTGTTCACGCTGGTGGTGACCGACTTCGGCATCGCCAAGGTGATCGGCGGCCAGTTCAATGTGCTGGCGACCGACGCCTACAAGCAGGTCGTCGGTCAGCAGAACTTCGAGATGGGCGCGGTGGTCGGCATGGTTCTGCTCGTGCCGGCGGTGCTCGCCTTCGTCATCGACAGGCTCGTGCAGCGCCGGCAGGTGGCCCTGCTCTCGGCGCGCGCCGTTCCGCTCGAGCCCAAGCCCAACGCTCTGCGCGATGCCGCCCTGGTGCTCTATTGCCTGATGGTTGCGGGCATCCTGGTGGTCGTGCTCGGCACGGCCATATGGGCGTCCTTCATCACCTACTGGCCCTACAATTTGACGCTGACGCTCAACAACTACGCGTTCGAGAACTTCGAACCGACGGGGTGGTCGACATATTTTACGTCCGTATGGATGTCGCTGCTCGCGGCCGTGATCGGCACCACGATTGTGTTCACGGGGGCCTATCTGGTCGAGAAGACCAAGGTCACGCCGGTTTTGCGGGCGCTGGCTCACCTGATGGCGATGCTGCCGATGGCCGTGCCGGGGCTGGTGCTCGGGCTCGGCTACGTGTTCTTCATCAACGCCAAGTGGAATCCGCTCGGGTTCTTGTACGGCACGCTGCTGGTATTGGTGATCAACTGCATCGCGCATTTCTATACGGTGGCGCACATCACGGCGCTGACGGCGCTCAAGCAGATCGATCCGGAGTTCGAGTCCGTATCGGCATCGCTCAAGGTGCCGGTATGGCGCACGTTCGGGCGCGTGACGGTACCGATCTGCATGCCGGCCATCCTCGACATCGCCGTGTACATGTTCGTCAACGCGCTGACCACGGTGTCGGCGGTGATCTTTCTCTACGGCTCCTCGACCAAGCTCGCGGCGATCGCGATCGTCCACATGGATGAAGCCGGGGCGACGGCGGCGGCGGCCGGCATGGCAACGATGATCGTGCTCACGGCGCTTGGGGTGAAGCTGCTGCAGCTGCTGCTCGACCGGTTCGTATTCGGCAAACTGCAGGTGTGGCGCCGGCGGTAAGCAATCAGAACTGATAGCGGCGCAGGCCGCCGTCGACCGGGATGACGGCGCCGGTGATGTAGTTGGCGAGCGGCGAGACCAGGAAACAGACGAGGTTGGCGATGTCCTCGGGCTCGCCGTAGTGGCCCATCGGGATCTCGTGCTCGGACTGCCATTGCCGATATTCGGGCGTATAGTTGCGGCGGATCTGCTCGCTCATGATGCGGCCGGGTGGGATCGAGTTGACCGTGATGCCGTGCTTGCCGACCTCGCGGGACAGGCCCTTCGCCCATGCGTGCATGGCGGCCTTGGCGCAGAAGGCGCCGTTCAGGTGCTCGGGCTCCGACTTGCCGGTGATGCTGACGACGCGGCCCCATTTGCGTGCGGCCATCTGGTCGATGAGGCGATGCGTGAGCTGACGCTGGCGCGTGAAGTTCAGCGTGATGGCCTCGTTCCAGAGCTGCTCCGGCGCATCGACCTTGAAGGGGCGGCTGCCGCCGGCGTTGTTGACGATGATATCGACGGTGCCAAGTTTGGCCAGGGCCGCGTCGGCGATCTTCTGAGCGGCGTCCTCGGCCATGAAATCTTGGACGATGAGCACAGGCTCGGAGCCGCCTTTGGCCACGATCTCGCTGGCGACTTCTTTCAGAAGATTCTCACGGCGCGCGACCAGGGCCAGGCGTACGCCCTCGCCGCCGAGCGCCAGCGCGATGCCGCGGCCGATGCCGATGCTGGCGCCAGTCACGAGCGCCGTCTTGCCCTTGATGCCGAGATCCATACTTCGTTCGCCTCCTGGACGTGCGCAGCTATTTGAGAACGACGAGGGCGTCGGCGGCAACGACGCCGCCGGGGCCAACGAACAGCGGGTTGATGTCCATTTCCTTGAGGCGCGGGGCAAGCGCCATGGCCATGCGCGACACGTCGACCAGCGTGCGGGCGAGGGCTTCCTTGTCGGCGGGCGGTGCGCCGCGATAGCCGTCGAACAGCTTGGCGCCGCGCAGCTCGCCGATCATCTCGCGTGCGGTCTCGATGCCGAAGGGGGCGATGCGGAAGGTCACGTCCTGCAAGGCTTCGCTGAAGATGCCGCCGAGACCGAAGGTCACGGCCGGGCCAAAGCCTTCGTCGTTGACGACGCCGATCAGGGCTTCAACGCCCTGCGCCATCTCGGACACGAGGACGCCGTCGATCTTTGCGCCGGGCTTGTAGGCCTTGGCGCTGGCGACGATCTCCTCAGCGGCGGTTTTCAGCTTGGCCGGCGTGTCGAGGCCGAGACGCACACCGCCGGCCTCGGTCTTGTGGGCGATGTCGCGCGACACGATCTTGACGGCACGCGGCCATTTGAGATCGGCTGTCGCGGCCACAGGATCGGCGCCGGGCGGCACGAGGACTTCACGCGTTAAAGGAATGCCGAAGGCGGTGAGGACGGACTTGCTTTCGACCTCTGAGAGGGTGGCGGGGCCTTCAGGCAGGTTCAGTGATCTTGGCTTTAGCGGCGGTGGAGCGGTGCGGGGCAGCAGGCGCTCCTGGTCCATGGCGAAGTTGGCGAGCACGGCCGCGGCGCGGGCCATGCGCACCGGCGTGGTAATGAACGGGATGTTGGCCTTCTCCAGCAGCGCCCAGGCGGCTTCCGATTTGGCCTTGCGGCCGGACCAGACGACATTGACCGGCTTTTCGGTCGAGGCTGCTGCATCGGCGATGGCCTGGCAGGCCTTGGTGGCGGCGCCGCCGCTGATGGACGCGAGGAGGATCGAGACCTGATCGATGGCGGGGTCGGCGAGCACGATCTCCAGCGTCTTGGTGAAGAGGTTCGGGTCATTGAAAACGCCGGCGGTGGTGTCGGCTGGATTTTCCGACGAGCCGAAAGAGGGGATGATGGCTTTCAGCGCGGTGACCGTCTGCGGCGAGAAGCTCGGCAGCGACAGGCCTTCCTTGATGGCGCGATCGGCGAAGACGATGCCCGAGCCGCCGGAGATGGACAGCACCCCGATGGCGCGCCCCTTCGGCAGCCGACCCTGCGCAAATACCTTGGCGATGTCGACGATCTCCTCGATATCGTGCACCTCGATGAGGCCCGACTGGCGGAAGGCAGCGCGGTAGAGATCGTAGTTGCCGGTGAGGTTGGCCGTGTGGGAGGCGGCGGCCTTGGTGCCGGCTTCGGTTTGGGCGCCCTTCCAGATCAGGACGGGCTTGCCGGTTTCGAGCGACTTGCGGCCGACGTCGAGCAATTGGCGCGCATCGGGCGTGCCTTCCATGTAGGCGAAGGCGAGCTTGGTGCCGGAGTCGTCGAGGAAATCGGAGAGCAGCTCGGGCATGGCGATGTCGGTCTCGTTGCCGGACGAAACGATGTGGCGGAAGCCGATGCCCTGTGCCTCCGCGAGATTGACGACGGCATAGCCGAAGCCGCCGGACTGAAAGGCGCAAGACACGGCGCCTTGCCTGAGCTCGGTTTCGTAGCTGACGCTGCCGAACACGCACCACATGCGCGACGGGATGCTCATGGCGCCCTGGCAGTTCGGCCCGATGAAGCGGACGCCCGCTTCTTTTCCCGCTTTCGCGAGCTCGGCTTCGAGCTTGCGGCCCTCGGCGCCGGCTTCGCGGAAACCGGCGGTGAGGATGATGGCGAATGGAATGCCGGCGGCGCCGCAATCTCGCACGGCGGCGGCTACACCGTTCGAGGGTACAGCAATGAGGGCAAGATCGCACGGCTGCTTGATCGCGGCGGCGGCCGGATAGCACTTGAGGCCGTGCAGCTCCTGGTACTTCGGGTTGACCAGATAGATGCCGCCCTTGTAGCCGGCATTCTTGAGCGCGGCGATGGGCTGACCGCTGATACGGCTCAGGTCGGCTGACGCGCCGATGACGGCAATGCCGCGCGGATTGTAGAGCCGCTCGAATGACATGACGGGAAGTCCTCGCAAGATCTCGTGAGTCGCGCAAAGCGTGCGTCGAGAATGGTCATCCAGCGCGGCTCTCGGGCGCGGAGAGCGGCAGGCCGAGCATGACGCGGCGTTTGAGCCAGGGGCTCGGGCGGTAGCGCGGCTCCTGATAGAACGCCTCCAGGCGCTGCAGGATGTGCAGAACGCGGCCGGGCCCGATGCGGTCGCCCCACTCGATGGGGCCGAACGGGTAGCCGAGGCCGAGCTTGGCGCCCTTGTCAATGTCGGCCGGGACGCCGATGCCGCGCTGCGCGACGTTGCAGCCGACATTGACCAGCGCGGCGACGGCGCGCTGCGCCACGAAGCCAGGACTATCGTTGATGATGACGACCGATTGGCCGTCGGAGCCGAGCAGGCCGTGGGCCGCTTCGCGTGTCTTGGGATCGGTTGCCGGAGTTACCATGAGCGTGCGTGGGCCCTTGAGCCCAAACAGGACGTCGACAGCGACGCTGCGCGCGGCATCGAGCTTGAGATCGGTAACCGCGGTGGTGAGGTCGTAGCCGATCGGGGTGACGACGATGAGCGCCTTGGTGCTCGGCGCAGGGCCGCGCTCGACCTCAATGCCGGATTGCGCGAACAGCTCGATGAGCGGCGCCTGCAGATCGGGATGATGCTCGCTCGGCCGCACCCACACCGATTGCGGCCGGGTCGCCGGCGTTGGTGCAGCAGGCGGATCGACTTTCTTGCCGTCCTTGTAGACGTACCAACCCGAGCCAGTCTTCTGGCCCAGCAATCCGCCGGCAGCGCGCAGCGCGGTCAGCGGCGAGGGCGTGTAGGCCGGTTCTTGATAGAACTGATTGTACATCGACTCCCAGGCAGCGCTGCCGACGTCGATGCCCACGAGATCGGCGAGCGTGAACGGGCCCATGCGGAAGCCGGGCGCCCCGGTCATGATGCGGTCGATGTCGGCATGCGTGGCGATGTTCTCGATCAGAATGCGCTGGCATTCGGGGCCCATACCGCGGCCGATGTGATTGACGAGAAAGCCGGGGCTGTCGGTACAGAGCACAGGCTCGCGAGTCATGCGCTTGCCGATGACCATCAGCGCGTCCGTGACCCACGATGCGGTGCGCAGGCCGGGGATGACCTCGACTAGGCGCATCAAAGGCACCGGATTGAAGAAGTGCATGCCGGCGACACGCTCGGGATGCTTGGTCGCGGCAGCGATCGTGGTCACAGGGAGGGACGAGGTATTGCTGGCGATGATGGTATCGGGACCGGTGAGGGCGTCGAGCTTGGCGAACAGCGCGTGCTTGATGTCGAGGCGCTCGAATACGGCCTCGATGATGACGTTGGCCTTGGCGACGTCTTCCAGCGTGGTGGCAACGCTGATGCGATCGACGGCGGCTTTGGCATCAGAAGGTGAAAGAGAGCCCTTCTCGACCTGACGGTCGAGCATTTTCTGCGTGAACTCCTTGGCGGCAGCAGCACCGCCGGGCTTCTCGTCGTAGGCGATGACGTTCATGCCGCCTTGCGCGGAGACCTGAACGATGCCGCGACCCATGGTGCCGGTGCCGACGACGGCGAGCGTCAAGCTCTTTGCATTGGGATCGATGGGCATGCGGCATTTCCCCGGTGTTTTCTAGGTGCTAACGCACGGGCCGTGTCGTTGACCGGGAGGGTACGGCGTGGCATCGTCGTGAGCAATAGCCGAACCGTCGAGGCAGTCCCGAGGCCGCCGCCATAAGGGTAGGGGCCGGCAGGGATAGATGCGTGCCTGATGCAGGCGAGCGATGCGAGAGTGAATGATGAGCGAAGCCACGGCCAGCAAGTTTCCCGAGCGCGAGATCAGCGTCGAGGAGGCGATCCGCGGACGCAAGAGCACGCGGGCGTTTCTCAAGGCCCCGGTGCCGCACGAACTGATCGCCCACATCCTGGATATTGCCAACCGGGCGCCGTCGGGCTCCAACACGCAGCCGTGGAAAGTCTGGGTGCTGGACGGCAAGCCCAAGGACGATCTCGTTCGTGACATCCTGGAGATCTACGACACGACCGGCGAGGGCAAGCGCGAATACAACTATTATCCCGTCAATTGGCGCGACCCCTACCAGGCGCGCCGGCGCGCCTGCGGCTGGGGGCTCTACTCCACCATGGGCATCACGCGCGAAAACAAGCAGGGCATGCACGCGCAGCGCCGGCAGAACTACGAATTCTTCGGCGCGCCGGTCGGCCTCATGTTCAGCATCGACCGGGACATGGAGCTTGGGTCGTGGTTGGACTTCGGCATGTTCCTGCAGTCGATCATGGTGGCGGCGCGACAGTTCAAGCTTGAGACCTGCCCGCAGGCCGCGTTCTGCAGCTACTACGAGATCATCCAAAAGCGCCTCGGCATCCCGGAAAGCGAGATGCTCGTGTGCGGCATGGCTCTTGGCTATCCGGACGAGGGCGCCAAGGTCAATTCTTTCACGACGGAGCGCGAGCCGCTGGACGTGTTCGTGCGGTGGGTGAAGGAATTGAAGAGCTAGGTTCTTTCCGCGCTGGGCGGAATCGGAGAAGGGTCAATATTCCCTAGGGCTGCGTCCCCGGCGATGGCGAGCGCGGCTCCGCCGCGTTGTGGCGGAGCCGCGCTCCGCGCGGACGCGCCCATCAGCCGGGGCCTTTCCCGCCGGCGAGGAGAGCGCTGCGCGTTGACCGAGGCGTGTGAAGATCCCGGCTCGCCGCGCAGGCTTCGCATGCGCGGCGTCCGGGAACGCAGGGGGAGAGATGATTGATCTAAATCGGAAAAACCTAACCGCGCGACAAGGCGGCGGCTTTGATAGCGTCGCCGAGGATCGCGAGGGCGCGCTGCATCTCATCCATGGTGACGGTGAGCGGCGGTGTCAGCGTCAGGACGTTGCCCATCGTGGTTTTGAAGGAGAGGCCGGCGTCGAGTGCGGCATACATCGCGGCTTCGGCGAGATCGTGATCGGGCTCGCGGGTGTCGCGATCCTTGACCAGTTCGACGCCGATGAGCAGCCCGCGCCCGCGCACATCGCCGATCTGCGGCACGTCCGCCATCATGGCGTTGAGGCGCTCCAGCGCCATGCTGCCGACGCGGGCGGCGTTGGCGACCAGATCCTCGTCCTCGATGATCTGGATGGTGGTGAGCGCCGCGCGTGCCGTGACGGGATTCTTTTCGTGCGTGTAGTGGCCGAAGGCCCAGTCGCCGCCGACATCGAGGCGGGGATGGGCGAGCACGGCGGCGATCGGCAGGATGCCGCCGCCCAGCGCCTTGCCCATGACGAGGATGTCGGGAACGGCGCCGTCATGGTCGCAGGCGAACATGCGGCCGGTCTTGCCGAGGCCGGTCGGGATCTCGTCGAAGATCAGCAGGGTGCCGTGGCGGTCGCAGGCCTTGCGCACACGCTGCCAGAAGCCGGGCGGCGGAACATAGGGCACGGCGCGGATCGGCTCGGCCACGAGGCAGGCGACATCGCCTTCGCGCTCGAGCACGTATTCGATCATGCGGGCGCAGGCGTCGCCGGAGGCTTCTGCCGACGTGGTGCCGTAGGGGCAGCGGTAGCTGCCGAACGGGGCCACGTGGCTTGCGCCGGGGATCAGCGGGGCGGCGGGGCCGGAGCGGAACAGCGTCTCGCCTGAGAGTGCAGAGGCGCCGAAGCCGGCGCCGTGGAAGGCGTCCCAGAATGATAGGGTTTTGAAGCGCCCCGTGACGGTGCGGGCGATCTTGACGGCGACCTCGATGGCGTCCGAGCCGCCGGTGGTGAACAACACCTTGGCGCTGCCCTGCGGCGCGATGCTGCTCAGCTTTTCTGCGAGTTTGATCGCAGGCGCACAGGCATAGCGGCGCGGCGCGAACGGCAGGGCATCCATCTGCTCGGCAATGGCGTGCTTGAGGCGCGGATGGCCGTAGCCGATGTGGTGAACGTTGTTGCCGTGGAAGTCCATGTAGCGGCGGCCGGCCAGGTCCTCGATCCAGATGCCTTCGGCCTTGGCGATGGCATTGAGGCACGGCGTCGACACGGACTGGCGGAGAAAGTGCTGCTCGTCGGCGGCGAGAAGGGCGCGTGTTGCGGGATCGAGGGAACGCTCCTGCCAACGCGCGCGGCGGCCGGTCAGGTTGGTATCGCTTTCCGATTGCGCGACCTGGCCGCGGGAGTTGCCGCCCGCGCCGTCATGACCTCGAGTCGTCACCCATAAACCTCGTATTGCAGCGGTGCGTGATCAGCTGATGACGCGGATCGGCTTGCCGGCGAGCCACGCTTCGATGGCGGCAATGACGCCGTCGAAGAAGGTGCGGTAAGATTCCTCAGTGACGTAGCCGATGTGGGGCGTGAGCACGGCGCGCGGCTCGGAGCGCAGGGGATGGTCGGCGGGCAGCGGTTCGGTGTCATAGACATCAAGGGCCGCGCCGGCGATACGCTTTTCCTTGAGGGCGGCCGCCAGTGCACCGGCATCGATGATCGGCCCGCGCGACGTGTTGACGATGGAGGCCGTTGGTTTCATCAAGCCCAGCTCGCGGGCGCCGACGAGGCCGCGGCTGCGGTCTGACAGCACGAGATGCACGGAAATGTAGTCGGCGCGGCGGAACAGCTCGTCCTTCTCGACCCGTTGCGCGCCGATCTCGGCAGCCCGCTCGGGCGTCAGGTTCTGGCTCCAGGCGATCAATGGCATGCCAAAGGCCTTGCCGAATTTGGCCACTTCGCCGCCGAGCTTGCCGAGGCCGAGGAGACCCAGCGTCTTGCCGCGGATATCGTTGCCGAGCGTGGTCTGCCAGCGGCCCTCGCGCATGTTGTTGAATTCCGTCGGCAGGTTTCGCGCTAGCGACAGGATGAGGCCGAACGCCAGCTCGGCGGTCGCGTGGCCACCGGCATCGGTGCCGCAGACCGTGATGCCGCGTTCGTTGGCAGCCTTCACATCGACGGAAGCGTTGCGCGGGCCGGTGGTGACGAGCAGCTTGAGGTCGGGCAGCCGCTCAAAGAGTGCGCGCGGAAACGGCGTGCGCTCGCGCATGATGTTGACGATCTCGAAGCCGGCCAGCGCCTTGGCCACCTCATCCTGGTTCTTGAACGGCTTGTTGAAGACGGTGATGCGATGGTTCGACTGCAGCCGCGACCAGTCGGCCATTTTCAGCGCCACGTTCTGATAGTCGTCGAGGATTGCGATGGCGGCCATGGGACAGCTCCGTGTGCGATGTGTTGCCGAGGCGTGCTGAGGGGGCGAGGATACTCCGCATCATCTTCCTTGGGGACCAGCAAAAGCAATAGAGTTGGCGCGGGGCATGCCCTCGATGGCAGGCCCGTCATACTGGAGGAAACGCATGCCTGTGCATCTGATCGACTCGCCGTTGCTAGGCGATCGCGTCTCGACACCTGAAATGCGGGCCGTTTTCGAGGCCAACAGCCAGTATCAGTCCTGGCTCGATGTCGAAGCGGCGTTGGCGGAGGCGCAAGCCGAGATCGGGATGGTTCCCAAGGAGGCGGCCACGGCGATTCGGGCGGCCGCGCGCATCGAGGCGCTGGATTTCGAGGCGGTGAAGGAGCATGGCCGGGTCACGGGCCATCCGTTGCTTGGGATCATCCGGGTGCTGCGCGAGAATGCGGGCGAGGCGCATGGCACGTGGGCGCACTACGGGGCGACGACGCAGGACATCATCGACAGCGGCCACATGCTGCTGGCGCAGCGTGCGCACCGGCTGATCGACGGCAAGATCGCGGCCATTCTCAAGGATGGGCTGCCGCTGCTCGAGAGGCATCGCCATACGCTGGCCGTGGCGCGCACGCACGGAGTGCATGCGCTGCCCTATACCTTCGGGTTCAAGGTGGCGAGCTGGCTCGAGGAGCTGGCGCGCAACCGCGAGCGCTGGCGGGGCGCGGGCGAGCGCTGTTTGGTTGGATCGATCTGCGGTGCCGTGGGGACGTATGCACCGTGGGGCAAGCAGGGCTTCGAGGTGCAGGACGGCACATGCGCGCGTCTCGGGCTCGCCGCGCCGCGCATGAGCTGGCAGAGCCAGCGCGACAGGGTGGCGGAACTGGCTGTCGTAATGGCGCTGATTGCGGGCACGGCCGCGCGCATCGCCAACGAGATTTATCAGATGAACAAGACCGAGGTCGGCGAGCTGGCGGAGCCCTATCGCAAGGGGCTGATGGGTTCCTCGACCATGCCGCACAAAGTCAATCCGGTGAAATGCGAGTGGCTGATCGCCATCGCCCGCATCGTGCGCCACAACGCCGGCATCATCTTGGAATGCATGGAGGCGGAGGACGAGCGCGACACGACCATGTGGCGCACGGAATGGGTGACGATGCCGGAGAGCTTCTGCCTGCTGTCGGGCGCGCTGGAGCACCTGCACCAGCTCATTGCCGGGCTGCAGGTGCGCCCGGAGCGCATGCGCGAGAACCTCGACATGCTTCAGGGCGTGCTGCTCTCCGAGCGGGTCATGTTCGTGCTGCAGCGCGCCATGCCGCTCGGGCATGCGCACGACGTGGTGCACGAGGCTTCGCTGGCCGCGCTCGACGAGAAACGGCCACTGGTGGATGTGCTGCTGGAGAACGGGGACGTGGCGAAGCACTTCACGCGCGAGGAGTTGCAGGAGGCGTTGAGACCCGAGGGGTATATCGGTCTTTCGGGCGAAGTGGTGGACCGCATCGCGGGCGACATCCGGCGCGGCCTGGATGCGGCGGCTGCAAAGCCCTTGTGAAGCCGCAGCCACGCTCTATTGTCCGGCGCTCGGTTGGTTCGTCCAAACGGGAGGTATGCGTTGGCGGCGGTCGTCATTCTGCTGATCGGTGTGTTCTGCCTGGCCTTCCTGCCGCAGATGTGGGTCAAAGGCATCCTGAAGCGGCATGGCGACGAGCGCGCCGACATCGAGGGTACAGGCGGCGAGTTCGCACGGCATCTGCTGGACGGGATGGGCCTGAAGAACGTTGCGGTCGAGGAGACGAAGCTCGGCGATCACTACGATCCCGAGGCGAAGGTCGTGCGCTTGAGCCCGCAGCACTTCGGCGCGCGTTCGCTGTCGGCGCTGGTGGTGGCGGCGCACGAGGTGGGGCATGCCATGCAGGATGCGACGGCCTATCCGCCGCTGGAGGCGCGCACGCGGCTCGCCAAGCAGGCGCACAACATCGAGAAGTTCGGCGCGGTGGTGATGCTGGCGGCGCCCGTCGTCATGCTGCTGGCGAGGTCACCGCACGTGCTGATCCTGGAGCTGCTGGTCGGTGTCCTGATCCTGGGAACGACCGTGCTCATGCACGCGGTGACGCTGCCGGTCGAGTTCGACGCGAGCTTTCGGCGTGCCCTGCCGCTTCTGAAGGCCGGCAACTACGTGCCCGAGAGTGAGATGCCGGCGGCACGCCAGATCCTGCGCGCCGCGGCCTTCACATACGTAGCGTCGGCCGCGATCAGCTTGCTGGACGTGATGCGCTGGTTGCGCGTATTGCGCATGTAGTCAGCGGCGCGAGCGCAGCTCGAGCGCGGCTACGGCGACGGCCAGGTTCAGGCCCTGCTGTGTGCTGACCGACAGGGGCTGCAGCGCAATGGAGCGGTTGGACCCGCCGAGCAACGCATTGGCGCCGGCGCCGACGCCGACAGTCGCTTCGCCGGAAACGCCGCCGTAGTTGCCAGCGAGCGCCCCTGGGCCGACCTTGTCGGTGCTGGCCAGAACGGCCCACGAAATCGTGCTGGACGTGGTGGCGCCGAGATCCACGCCGAACTTGTTGATGACGCCATAGTAGCGTTCGCGCCGGCCTTCGCCTTCCAAGGTGCAGTCGAGCTGCTTGCTGGAGCCGAACACGAAGCCGGTGCCGCCAGCGACGCTACACGTCAGCACGCCGATGCGGACCTGTGGGGCCTGCGCGGAGGCAGGAACGGCCACCGACATCAACGAGGTAGCCGCGGCGGCGAGGGTGGCGATGAGCGGGCGTGACATGGGTGAGGTCTCCGTAGGAAGGTTTCGTGCACGCAACGAAAAGACTATGCCGAATCAGGCGGATTTTGTGACCATAGGCTCGTGTTCGTGGCGCAGATGAGACGGGCGGCACGAACGGGAAGCGGAATACCCGGACGCGTGGCCATCATAGCACTGCTGCAGGCGGCCGGGTTCGTGATCCACGCCGCAATGATGATGTGAGGCACGGCTTGCGCTTCTACTACCCCGATGTGGAGGATCTGCCGGTACCCGCCGGGCACCGCTTTCCGGTGGGGAAGTATCGCCTGCTGCGCACCGCGGTCGAGCGGGAGGAGATCCTGCCGAGGGACGCGCTGACGGCCTCGCCGCCTGCCAGCCCCGACGATCTGATGCGGGCGCATGGCGCGGCCTATGTCGGTGCCATGCTGGACGGGTCGGTGTGCAAAGACACCATCCGCCGCATCGGCCTGCCGTGGAGCGAAACGCTGATGCGGCGGTCGCGGGCAACGGTGGGCGGAGCGATGGCGGCAGCGCGAAGTGCGCTGCAGCATGGCGTGTCGGGGCAGCTTGCGGGCGGCACGCATCACGCGCATCGCGATTTCGGCTCGGGGTTCTGCGTGTTCAACGACCTCGCCGTGACGGCGCTGACGCTGTTGGAGGAGAAGGCGGTCGAACGCATCGCCATCCTCGATCTCGATGTGCATCAGGGCGACGGCAATGCGGCCATCCTCAAGGAGCGGCCGGATGTTTTTGTCGTCAGTGTTCACGGGGAGAAGAACTTCCCGTTCCGCAAGGTGCCGTCCGATCTCGATGTGGAGCTGCCCGACGGGACGGAGGACGAGGCCTACATGAAGGCGCTGCTCGATGCCCTGCCAGCGGTGACCGCGTTCAAGCCGGATCTGCTGCTGTATTTGTCGGGCGCCGATCCGCTGAAGCAGGACAAGCTCGGCCGGCTGTCGCTGTCGTTCGAGGGGCTGGCGGAGCGCGACCGCATCGTGTTCGAGCTCTGCCGCCGCCGAGGCATCCCGGTGTCGGTCGCCATCGGCGGGGGCTATGCCGATCCGATTGCGGACAGCGTTATTGTGTATGCCAACACGTTCCGCGCGGCGCGCGAGGTCTTCCGCTTCTGACATCGCGCTTGCGCACGGCGCGGCATCTGATTTGATGCCTCACAAATCTGGGGATTGGAGACAGCCATGCAGATCAAGACCGTCGGTTTCATTGGCCTCGGCGTCATGGGTGAGGCCATGTGCCGGAACCTTGCCAAAAAGGGAAGTTGGAAAGTCGTCGGCTTCGATATGCAGGCGGCTCCGCTCGACCGGCTGGCGGCGGATGGCGTGGCGCGGGCGGCGTCCGCGCAGGACCTCATGGCGCAGTCGGACGTCGTCCTGACGTGCCTGCCCGGTGGCAACGAGGTGCGCAGCGTCATGATCGGCGACAAGGGCCTCATGCAATGGGTGCGCAAGGGCCAAACGGTCGTCGACATGTCGACGGCGCCGCCGAAGCTGATGCGCGAGCTGGAGCCGCTGTTCCGCGCCAAGGGCGTCGATTTTGCCGACGCACCCGTCGCACGCACGCGCAGGGCCGCGGTTGACGGCACGCTGTCGATCATGGTCGGGGGCACGGCGGAGGTGTTCGAGCGCATCCGTCCGATCCTGTCGACCATGGGGACGGAGGTCACACTGTGCGGCGGCGTCGGCGCGGGCCAGGTCGTCAAGCTGATGAACAACATGGTGGTGTTCGAGACGACCATGGCGATTGCAGAGGCGATTTCCATCGCGGAGGCAGCGGGCGTGGACGGCCAGCTGCTGTTCGACGCCATGGCCAAGGGCTCGGCTGACAGCTTCGTGCTGCGCAATCACGGCATGAAGCATCTGGTGCCGCAGGACTATCCCGAGCAGGCGTTTTCGGTCAGGTATGCGATGAAGGACCTGTCCTACGCCCGTGAGCTGGCGCGCGAGACGGGCGTGACGGCGCGTGCGGCCGATTTGGTGGGCGAGCTGTTCGAGGAAGCCATCGCGAGGGGAGATGGCGACCGCTACACGCCGGTGATCCGCCGGGGGATGACGAAGTAGGCCGGATGCAAGAAAAAAACTTATCCCCGTTTGCGGCCACGCGCGTATCGTCGTGGCATCGCCTGCCGGCCGTGGGGCGCGGTGGATCCAGCGCATTGCGCGGGCAGGCGGGCGGCGCCTCGGAAGGTAGCGCGTGTTGGACGCGCGAGATCCGCGGGGTTGATTGAAGCCCTAAGGCTGCGGCTCTCCACCAACCCCCAGTGAATGGGACCGGATTGCGGAGGGCACGTAAGGGTATTGACGCAGGGCCCCGGTGTCGTTCCGGGCTATCCCCCTGGCAGGCCGAGCCCAAAATCGCCGCACGCGGGTGCCGGATGGCGGC
>JBJXDX010000112.1:0-24599 GCA_046154585.1 Hyphomicrobiaceae bacterium
ACGCGATACCATTCGAAAACGACGATTGCAGCACCAATCGAAAGCCGCATAAACTTCAACCCAGATGAGCCGAGGCCCTCCGCTCAGTCACGCCGCAAACTGTCTCAAAGCATTCGACGACGGACACGTGAAGGGCTTGGTCAGCAGCTCGACACCGGGATCGACGCGTCCATCATGGACGATGGCATTGCGGGCGTAACCGGTCGTAAACAACACCTTAGGAAACCGTGCTGACGAAGCAATACCCCTGGTGTGCGGAATGGGAACAGGAGTTGCGAGACCTGTTCGATGCCTATGTTGCCGCCAAGCAAAGCCAGAATGTGCTCGATTACGATGATCTCCTCGTTTACTGGCGCGAGATGATGCAAGTCCCGCATCTGGCGGCCGAGATCGGGAATCTCTTCGACCATGTCCTGGTTGACGAGTACCAGGACACCAATGCGTTGCAGGCCGCAGTCTTCCGCGGGCTGAAGCCTGACGGGCGGGGCATAACAGTGGTCGGCGATGACGCCCAGGCCATCTACGGATTCAGGGCCGCCGATGTGCGTAATATTCTGAACTTCCCGAAGCAGTTCGATCCGCCCGCAACAGTCATCACGCTGGAACAGAATTATCGATCCACACAGCCCATTCTCGCAGCCGCCAATGCCGTCATCGGTTTGGCGCGCGAGCGATACAGCAAGACCTTGCGGTCCGAGCGGGTAGGCGAGAACAGGCCCGCAGTTGTCTCCGTTCAAGACGATATCGGGCAAGTCAATTACATCGCGACCACCATCCTGGCCAATCGCGAGGCGGGACAGAGCCTGAAGGATCAGGCGGTGCTGTTCAGGACATCGCATCACAGTGCCATGCTGGAGATCGAACTGGCACGACGGAACATCCCCTTCGTCAAGTTCGGCGGGCTCAAATTCATCGAAGCGGCGCATGTGAAGGACATGTTGGCCGTCCTGAGATGGGCCGAGAACCCCATTGATCGGGTCACCGGGTTTCGCGTCCTGCAACTGCTGGAAGGGGTCGGTCCATCCACGGCTGGCAAGGCTCTGGATGCCATCGCTCAGGAACGGTCCATTGACGCCCTCGCTAGGTTTCGCGCTCCGGCCGCCGCACGCCAGCACTGTGCCGATCTACTGGCCATGATGAGAACGCTGGCTGGAAAGGCCGAATGGCCCGCAGAGTGGGATGCGATCCGGCAATGGTACATGCCCCAATTCCAAAGACGGTACGATGATGCGTCAGTTCGCATCGGTGATCTCGATCAGTTGCAACGCATTGCCAGCACCTTCCCCACGCGCGAGCGCTTTCTGACCGACCTGACCCTGGACCCACCGAGTGCCACGAGCGACGAGGCGGGGGTGCCGTTGCGCGATGAGGACTACGTCATCCTCTCGACAATCCACTCGGCCAAAGGACAGGAATGGCGCTCGGTCTTCGTCCTGAATGTCGTTGATGGTTGCATGCCAAGCGACATGGCGACCGGCGCCGCCGACGAGATCGAGGAGGAGCGGCGCCTGCTGTACGTCGCCATGACCCGAGCCAGGGATCAGTTGGCCCTGGTGACGCCGCAAAGGTTCTACGTTCAGCAGCAGTCGCGGACCGGCGACCGCCATGTTTTCGCGTCCCGCACGCGGTTCATTCCACCGGCCATCATGGAAGCTTTCGAGGCGGTGACGTGGCCGGTGGTGACACGCAATGGTGCCGAACGGTCAATAGCGGCACCCATCGATCTCCAAGCTCGCATGCGCGGAATGTGGCGCAAGACCGGGAGCTGATGGCCGTCGGCAGCCCAGCACCGCCCCGAAAGTGTACCCGGCCGATCTACACTTTTTACAAATGGCGTGTCTTGTAAAAAGTAGTGCTTGCCCTGGTTGTTCGTGTCGGAGCGCGGCCACGAGCTGACCCGGCAGGCCGTCAACTACATCATCAAGACCGCCGGTGAGCGGGCTGGGCTTGGGCACGTTCATCCCCACATGCTGCGCCATTCCTGCGCTACTACCTTGCCAATCGGGACGTGGATTTCCGCACCACGCAGGACTTCCTTGGCCACCGCAATCCCAAGCATACCACGAGGTACACTCGGGTGGCAGGAAGACGCTTCGAAGGACTATGGGACTGATGCTGGGTCGGGATGAGGTCAGCGTTAGCGTCAACAACTGCCGTGGCGGCTTAGCCGCGAATTGCAACCGAAGGCGGCCGGAGGGGGAAATCGCTGTTGCCACGTTGGGATGCCGTGATCGCCGATCTGCGCATCATCGAGCGCCCGGAAGGCATCGGCTATTTCTGAGAGGATCCCTCGACAACGCTTAGCGTCACCAAGATGTCTGGGTCGAGCAGATTGAGATCGCGCGATACTGGGCCATCGCTTGCCCCCATCGGGCACTGTTCAGGAGTCATTACGATGAGCGACCCGATCCGAGTGTTTGCCGAGCACGTGAGCCACACGTGCTTCGAGGATCTTCCAGAGGCGGCGATTTGTGCAGCACGCATCTTCATTCTCGACACAATCGGCGTCGGGCTTGCCGGCACCAACGGCCCGCGCGTTCGCGAGCTGATCGAGTCGTCAGCTGCAATGATGGGGGAAGGGGCGGCGCGGTGCTGGGGCCATCGACGCACTCTGTCGGCACCCGGCGCGGCCATGATCAACGGCTACCAGATCCACAACTCCGAGTTCGACTGCGTGCACGAGGCGGCCGTCGTTCATCCCGTGACGGTCTGCCTTTCGGCCGTGATGGCGCATGCCGACCGTACAGGCGGGGTCAGGGGACGCGATCTTGTGACTGCCGTGGTATTGGGCGTCGATGTGGCGTGCCATCTCGGCGTGGCGACGACGACCGGCCTGCGCTTCTTCCGTCCCGCCACAGCTGGCATCTTCGCTGCCGCGGCTGGGCTCGGCCGCGTGCTCCGCTTCGATGCCGACCGTCAGCAGGCCTTGTTTGGTCATGTCTACGGCCAGCTCTGCGGCACCATGCAGCCGCATAGCGAGGGCTCGATGCTGCTCGGTCTGCAAATCGGATTCAATGCCCGCAACGCGGTGATCGCCGCAGACCTAGCGCGCCGCGGCATCCCGAGCATCGCGAACATTCTCGAGGGGCCGTTTGGGTACTTCGGCATGATCGAAGCCAAGGGCGACCTCGGCCGCGTGCTAGACGACATCGGAAAGGTGTGGCGGATCACCGAGGTCGCGCACAAGCCGTTCCCCAGCGGACGCGCAACGCACGGCATGCTCGATGGCTTCATGGGGCTGCAGGCCGACCATGGCTTCGACGCCACTGAGATTGAGAGTGCGGAGGCGCGCATTCCGCCGCTTACCCATCACCTAGTGGGCCGGCCTGTCATCGACGACATGACAGTCAACTACGCGCGGCTTTGTGGCTCCTATGTTTCGGCCTGTGCGCTGCTGCGCGGCAGTCTCGGCATCGACGACTTTAGCGATGCGCGGCGCCGTGATCCCGAAACGCTCGCGCTAGGCCGGCGGATCACGGCCGTCGTCGATGGCAATCCAGATCCGAACGCGCTGACCCCGATCACGGTGGTTGTGCGATTGAAGGAGGGCCGCGTACTGCGGCGAACGATCGATATCGTCTACGGCAATCCGGCGAAGCCGATGACACGGGAGTCGCATCTCGCCAAGTTCCGTCGCAACTTCGAGGCAGCGCTCAATCCGCTGCCGGCGGCGAATGCTGACCGGTTAATCGAGATGATGGACAACATCGAGCATCTCGATGACGTGCGGGAGATCAGCGCGCTGCTTTGTCCCACAACCTGAAGGCGACAGCGGCCGCGAATTGTCTTAGGAAGCCGGTGCAGCGCGCAGCCTTCGCGACCACGCAATCTGTCAACCGATCATGTGACAATGGTGATGACGAGATCATCAAACATCTCTACCGAGTCGACCCACAGCGCGATTTTCCCGGCATTGGGGAAGGTCGCGTCGCAAACCTCGTAGAGCACATTGCCGTAGCACCAGACGGCCGGGAGCGACACATTCGAGCTTGGCGGGGCCGTCAACGGTTCCGAGCAGTATGTCATCTTCCGACAGGAGCATCCACCAGGCCGGCTCGGTCTTTCCGACTTCACTGACACGGGCAGGCTTGGCATCACCATCGCTGGGCAGCCCATCGGCTCTACCACTTCTGCCTGGCGTCCTGCGGCTTCGAGCACGCACACGTCATTCTTGGCGGCGAGAGCTTCGTGGCGCTCGCGGAGGGCCTGCAAAACGCACTATGGACCCTCGGAGGGGTGCCCGAGCAGCATCGCAGTGACAGCTTGTCAGCGGCCTTCCGCAATCTCGATCGCAATGCTCAAGAGGACCCGACGCGGCGTTATGAGGAGTTCGTCGCCCACTACGGCATGATGCCGACACGCAACAATCCCGGCGATCGATCGAGAGCCCGCATGGTCATCTCAAGAAGGCCATTGAGGACACGCTGCTGCTACGCGGCTCGCGCAACCTCGGGGAGTTTGCCGCCTACCGCCGCTTCGTTGACGAGGTGGTTGGCCGGCGCAACGCGCGCAACCGCAAACGCGTCGAGATCGAGCGCGCCGCTCTCAAGTAGCTCCCGGAACGACGAACGACCGATTACGAGGAAGCCCGCGTCACGGTCACCTCCAGCGGCGGTTTCATCTTGCGCAGAGTGTTCTACACCGCGCCATCCCGTCTGATCGGCCATCGATTGCGCGTGCACCTCTATAATGATCGACTCGAGTGCTTTCTCGGCTCGACGCCCGTCATGACGCTCAGCCGCGGACGGGGTCAACCCAGCGGTAAGCGCGGCCATGTCGTCGACTATCGGCACGTCATCCATACACTCCGGCGCAAGCCGATGGCGCTGCTCAACCTCGTCTATCGCGATCAGCTGTTTCCTCGACGCGCCTACTCGCTGGCCTTCGAGGTGCTATTGGCCAAAGGGAGCGAGCGGTGCGCCTGCCGCATCATGGTCGAACTGCTTGCCCTTGCTCATGAGCGCGGTTGTGAGGCCGAACTTGGCGTTGTGATCGAGGCCGACTTGAAGGCTGGCCGGTTGCCCGATCTTGTTGCCCTGCGCGAACACTTCAGGCCAGAGACGGCGACCGTCCCCGACGTGGTCGTCGAGTTGGTGCCGCTCGCGCTCTACGACGGGCTCGCTGCCGTCCACTAAGTTGATATCGACAAGGGCGTGGCATGAAGAAGACCAATGCGACCGACGCCGCACGCATCGAGCTGCTGCTCGCCGAGCTGCGCCTGCCTGCCATGAAGCTGATGTGGGCGGATCTGGCCGCACGTGCGGACAAGGAGGGTTGGCCGCCCGCTTTCTCGCGGCACTCGCCGAACACGAGATCGCCGATCGCGGTCGCCGTCGCATCGAACGGCATTTCGCCGGCGCCAAGTTGCCGGCGGGCAAAACGTTCGACACCTTCGACTTCAACGCCGTGCCCCATGGTCAGCAAGGCGCAAGTCATGGCGCTTGCCGCTGGCGACGGCTGGCTCGATCAGGGCGCCAATGTCATGCTCTTTGGCCCGCCCGGCGGAGGGAAGTCGCATCTTGCGGCAGCGCTTGGGCTGGCTCTCGTTCAGAACGGCCGGCGCGTCCTGTTCAACCGCACCACAGACCTCGTCCAGCGGCTACAGGTGGCGCGCCGGGACCTGGAGCTCGAGGCCACCATCAACAAACTCGACAAGTACCAGCTGCTGATCCTCGACGATATCGCCTACGTCACCAAGGATCAGGCCGAGACCAGTGTGCTGTTCGAGCTGATCGCCGTCCGCTATGAACGCCGATCCCTGCTGATCACGGCCAACCAGCCCTTCGGCGAATGGGGCAAGATCTTCACCGACAAAACCATGACGCTGGCGGCCATCGACCGGCTCGTGCACCACGCCACGATCCTGGAGATGAACGTTGAGAGCTATCGCCGGAAGACGGCCCTCAAGCGCAAGCGAGGCCCAGATGGATGAGCGGTACTGCAGTTCCGCTCTATCTGTCCCGGAACTCAAGAGTTAGCGCCCATGCGACGCCATTAACTATCGCGCTGTCCGCGGTTGTTAGATGAGGCGACAGGCAGTATGAACTAAGTTGCGGGATGAAAAAGTCTAACCAACTCAAGAACGCTAAAGGCATGGCCCGTCCGTCGCGACCGCTTATTGCAACACTGCCCCATGTGCGCAAAGAGCTTCGTCGTGCGACTCAAGACATCCATGATCGGTTGCACGGTCACCCAATATTTCGACTCTTGCTCGATCGAAGCATCACACGCGATGAGTACCGAGTTTTGCTTGCTAGGCTGCATGGCTTTCATTGGCCTCTCGAAACAGCTTTGTGTGCATACGCAGACAGGCAACCCTGTCTGGAAATGTGCCAGCGACGACGGGCTCACCTACTAGTCGCTGATCTGTCAGCACTTGGCCTGAGCGAAGCGATGATTGCGGCGCTGCCCCTGGCGCCGCCACCTCGCGGCCTTGATAACGCCAGCCGGTTCCTTGGCTGCCTTTACGTGCGCGAGGGTGCTACCCTCGGCGGGCGTGCCTTGGCCGGCAAGCTCGATCACCTGCTGGGGCCGGAGCTCGCGGGACGACGTTTTTTCAGCGGCAGCGATCGCGATCCCGAGCTTTGGCGCCGGTGCTGTCGGGCAATCGAAGCCCTAACTGATGTCGGGCACCTCGAAGCCATGAAGGCGGCCGCTCGCGAGACTTTCGAAGCCTTCGAAAGGTGGATCGACAGGTTGGAGACAAACGTGGGATCAAGTTCGTAATGACCCAGCCCACTGCACCTGAGACAATGATAGCCCAGATTGTCGATCTCACCAATTGCGACCGCGAACCCATCCATGTTCCTGGAAGCGTGCAGGCGCACGGCGTGCTCCTGGTATGTGCCGGAACCGACCGACGGATAGAACACGCTTCGGCCAACACACGATTTATGCTCGGAGAAGGGCCCGAACATCTGCTCGGAAAAAGCCTCTCAACGGTGATCGGCACGGCCGCCTCTGCCGCGCTTACGAATGCATTGGACATTGCCCAAGGCTCAATCAACTCGCGAGTTTTCGGCCTTGATCTCGCGAATGGCAAAAGGTGCCACGCCAATGTTGTCAGCCAGCCCGGGCGCGTGATCGTCGAATTTGAGCCGGTCACGGACCACGACGAGGTCATCACGCCATTGCAACTGGTCGCCGTACTCCTCTCGCGCATGCAGCAGGCTCGTACGGTTCAGAAACTGTGCGAGTTGGCCGCTGAGCGAATCAGGGCGCTGATCCGGTTTGACAGGGTCATGATCTATAAGTTCATGCACGACGGTGCGGGTCGTGTCATCGCAGAAGCCAAGCGTTCTGATCTCGTCCCATTGCTCGACCTGCACTACCCGGCATCCGATATCCCGCAGCAAGCCCGCGTACTGTATCTAAAGAAATGGATTAGGTTGATTGCCGACGTGGGGTCAGAACCCCAATCGATCGTGCCCGAGCGAGGTGCGAGCGGGCAACCTGTGGATCTCAGCTTCGCGGACCTGCGGAGCGTATCACCCATTCATATCGAATACCTCAAGAACATGGGCGTGGCGGCGTCGATGTCAATCTCGGTCTTCGTCGGCGGCAAACTGTGGGGACTCATCGCCTGCCATCACTACAGTCCAAGTATGGTGGCCGCTGACATCCGTGCCGCGGCCGAGCTGCTGGGGCAAATCTTCTCACTGCAAGTCGAGAGCCTCGAACCCAATGATCAAGCCGACCTGGTTCGGGGTGCTCGCGTGCGCATCGACCGATTGCTGGCCGAGTTCCCGACAACGGGCACGCTCATGGAGAATCTCGCGCAGCGCCTTGCCGATCTGCGCGCACTCGTGCCCTGTGATGGAGCAGGGCTCTGGGTCGAAGGCATCTGGAACGGTCAGGGCGCAACACCGCCCGCGCGCGAAATCCCCGCTCTTGCGCGCTTTGTTGTCGAGGCTTCAGGCGGCGACGCATTCGCCACGCATGAGCTGTCGCGCCGCCTGCCGGAAGCGGCGCGTTATGCAAGCGATGCCAGCGGGCTGTTGGCCATCCCGCTGTCTCGCATGGCACGCGACTATCTCATGCTGTTTCGCAAGGAAATCGTCCACACCGTCAGGTGGGCCGGAGACCCGAGTAAACCGGTAACGGTCGGCCCCCATGGCGGTCGGCTGACGCCGCGCAAGAGTTTCGAACATTGGGAGAGCGAAGTTCGCGGTCAGTCGCTGCCGTGGGAGCAGAGCGACAGGCTGACAGCCGAGGCTCTGAGGATTGGCTTGCTCGAAGTCGTGCTGCGGCTGTACGAAGTCGCGGTACGCGAGCGTGCTGCCGCGGCCGAGCGCCAGAGCCTCCTGATTGGGGAACTCAATCATCGCGTGAAGAACGTGCTCGCCCTCATCAGCACGCTCGTGACGCGCGGGCAGAACACGGGTGATTCACTCGCCTCGTTCGTGAATGGTCTAGAGAGGCGCATTAAGGCACTAGCTTTCGCCCACGACCAAGCAACCCAAGAGCGTGCCGGCACAATCGATCGTTTGTTGGAGGCCGAGACCGCTCCCTATCGCCAACAAAACACAGCTGCGATCGTCTTCACGGGCCCGGTGGTTGCGCTCGACGCTCACGCTTTCTCCGTACTCGCGCTGGTGCTTCACGAGATGATCACAAACGCCGCCAAGTATGGTGCGCTATCGGTGCTGAATGCGCGTTTGACGGTCGAATGGCGTATTGATGTCTCTGGGAACTGCGTGATCCAGTGGCAGGAAAGTGGCGGACCTGCGGTTCAAGCCCCTACTCGACGTGGGTTCGGTAGGACCCTCATCGAAAGGCAGATCGTCCATGATCTTAACGGAGAAACGGAACTGCGATATGAGCTTACCGGAGTTCGAGCTCGCTTCGTCATTCCTGCAAAACACGTTGTTGAGGTGGATCCCGATGCATCGGGTGACTCCAGCCGGCCGCTGCCGTCCAGCGGTGGCGCATCATTGACAGGTCTTGACGTTCTTCTCGTCGAAGACAGCCTGCTGATCGCCCTCGACGCGGAGGCGATGTTGCAGGAGGCCGGGGCGGCCTCGGTTGAGATCGTCAGTAACGCGGAGGCGGGGCTTCGTTTTCTGACCGCCAAGACATGCAGCGTTGCAGTGCTCGACATCAATTTAGGACGCGGCACCTCCATCCCCGTGGCCGACGAACTGGCCAAACGCTGCATCCCATTCATTTTTGCCTCCGGCTACAATGATGCGACAGCCATCCCGGAGCGGTTGCGCCACGTGCGGATTGTGGGCAAGCCCTATTCGATGGGTGCCTTGGCGGGCGCGATCTCTGAGATACTGGGAAACGCGAAGTAGTTGGCACATGCACGTTGGCCCAGTTGATTGCCGGCCCAAGGCCATTACAGGGACGTCACGGGCACAACGGGCTTGCCTCGGTTGAGATCGAGTGCATGGAGTTGCGGCTGCCACTTCTCATCCCGATTGCCGCGCCGTTCTCACCCTGATTGTCGCGCCATAGAGCAAATCGGTCGACGAATGGACGTTCTCGAATCCGGGCACCGCCAACGTCCAACGTGTCATGTTCTACGGTCTGAATGCGGCCGACGAGGCGACGCGCAAAAGACACCTTGAGGCAGCCTATCGGCTGGGCCGAGAGTTCTGAAGTGGCCCCTCCATCCGCAGCGGTCGGACACCTTGGCATTCACCGGCATGTCAGCAAGGGCTACGAACCCGTGCGAGACGCGTTCCTTGAAAACTTCACCCGTCGAAAGGAGCTGGGAGGAGCCTGCGGCGTTTACCGGCACGGCGAGAAAGGTCGTCGACCTGTGGGGCGGTGTCCGCAATCAGGCGACCGGCGAGCCTTGGGAAAAGGACACGATGGTAACCGTCTGGTCTGCAACCAAGGGGCTTGCCGCAATGACACTGGCGCTCGCGCATTCCCGCGGGTGGCTCGACTACAAGGAACGCGTTTGCACGTATTGGCCGGAGTTTGCACAACACGGCAAGGAAGCGATCACTGTACGGCAACTTTTAGCGCACCAAGCGGGCTTGTTTGCTATCGATGAGCCGGTCGATAAGACGGTCGTCGCCGATCTCGACCGATTATGGCCCGCCAGAAACCGGCTTGGCCGCCGGGCGCACATCAAACCTACCACGCCATCACACTCGGGTTCTACGAAGGCGAATTGCTGCGACTGGTTGATCCGCAGCATCGTTGCCTGGGGCGGTTCTTCCAGGACGAGATCGCGTCGCCGCTTGGGCTGGACTTTTGCATCCGTCTGCCAGAGGAGATTCCTGATTCCAGGCTCGCTCCTCTCGTCAATCCAACCTTCCTCGACATGATTTCCAGTTAGTGGGTCAACTTTCGTCGGTCCGCGAGTCGCCTCGGAACTGCCGATGTACTGCCGCAAACGGACGTGGCCACGACCAGTCCGCCACGGTGAGGTCGTGCCAAGAGGAGAATAAGTCACGGCGACTTCCCCATTTCCCAGCGCCGGACATTTGTCTGAAGCGTCATTCATGTCTTGACGGCTGCTACCATACGGAGAGTCTACAACATTGCTGCGCTGGAAGCGGCGCTCGCGGATATCGTGGCGCTCGGCATCGACGAGGTGGTGAGCCTGGGCAATCATGTCACGAAAATCTACTGCGCGGTGGTCCGGAAGCGTGGCGCATGAAGTTCGCGGCGATTGCGGATGTGCACGGCATAAATTAGCGAAATTACGGCGTGCTCAGGTTGTCGAGCGGACAGGACAAACTCCAGCGCAGCCCATCAGGTGCGAAATGCCTCACAGCTTCGCCCGCGAGGCTCGACCCTACGAGGCGGGAGAGCACAAATGAACCGAAGCCGGTGCGGCATGAACCTGTTACAACAGGTCCATCGCTTTCCTTCCAATTGATTGTAAACCTTGGCGTCTCCGTTGATCCCTCGGTTACTGCCCAAGCGATCTCGATCTTGCCTGTGTCATTTGAGAGCGCGCCATACTTTGCAGCGTTCGTAGCCAGCTCATAGATGGCCATTCCTAGACTTTGGGCGGCGATAGCTGACACGTGAATTTCGGGACCAGTCCACGTAATCCGCCGCCCAGCGAAGTCACCAAAATGCCTGAGCTGAGATCGGATTACGGCGTCAATAGGTGCGCCTGGGAGATCGCGCTCCAAGAGCGCATCTTGGCAACTTGCCAAGGCGCTGAGACGATTGCTGAATTCGCTCACGAAATCTTCCGGCGAACGCTTGCGCATTTGGCGTGCGATCGCCTGCACGACAGTAAGAAGGTTTTTCGAGCGATGGTTCATCTCCCGCATCAGGTCTTTAACGAGTGCCTCCTGCCGCTTCCTTTCGGAAATGTCGAAGCCCGATGGCACGAGGAACTCGACTTTGCCGTCGGCTGTGAAAACGGGAGACAGCATAAAGTCGATGGTGACTCGACGGTCGCCCGCTACGCGGATGAACTCGTCATAACGTTGGATTTTGCCTGCTGCGGCCTGAGCCACGGCTTGCTTTAGGCGGTCTGCAACGCCAGAGTCGTAGCTCCACCAGTAGCAGTCCCAAAACTTGTTTCCAACTACGTCGTCTCGCGCAATGCCGCCCGCCAGCAATGCTGGCGCGTTCGCTTCCATAAGGGTGCCGTCCGGCTCCAATATCCCGATGAAAGCAAGCGAGCCGTCAATGATCTTTCGTAGGCGAGCTTCGCTGCCGCGAATCTTCACTTCAGCCTCCAGCCGCTCGCTGACATCAATCACCACTGCGGCAATACCTTCAAACGTTCCATCGCTCGAGCGCAGCGCGCTGACATTGCTGGACGCTGGCAGAACACTGCCGTCCTTGCGAATATAGTTCTTTTCGACGACCACACCGTCGGCGCCAGCGATCAGCTTCTCAATAGCGTCCTGCGTGTGCGGTATGCTGTCCGGGTGGGTTACGTCAAACACGCGTCGCTCCAGAAGCTCCGCTTCCGAGTAGCCAAGCATCTGACCCCATGTCCGGTTGACCAACGTCATGCGCCCAGTTGCGTCGGTTTCAACGATGCCTGCGGGTGATTGGGCGAAGAGCCGTCTCAGCCGCCCATCGAGGTTGCGTAACTCCGCTTCGGCCTTTACGGATTGGGTGATGTCTTCGATCGAAGCAAAGAACACTGGTTCGCCAACGTCGCGGAGCAGCTGGAGACGCACGTTGACGGGATACTCAGATTCGTCCTTTCGCCGATGCCGAGTCCGGATTTGAAGAACGCTTTCTCCACCGTTACGCAACGGTTCAAGCAAGGCGGAAAAGCTTTCCCGCGTGAACTCCGGTTTTAAGTCAGTGGGTGTCAGGGAGGCCAGCTCGTCCATCGTATAGCCGAGGTTGTCTCGCGCCCCCTTGTTCACAAGGACAAATCGCAGTGTCGCTGCATCGAATACGTAGACCTCACTGGACGATCCCTCCACCAATCGACCGAGATATTCCGACTGTGAAATATTGGACTCGCGTTCGAGCTCTGCCGCTGCGCGTCCGGAGAAAATCTCTAAAATCCAAGGCGCCTGCGAGTGCGTGTCCAACGGCTTATCGCTGATCGCTGCTAGGAGGCCGATGGTTCGACCATCTAGAGCTCGAAGGGGGGCGCCCATATAGCCTTCTGCTCCCATATCCGCGAGGAGTGTGTCATCGGGGAAAAGAGCACAGACATCGCTGGGATAGACGCAGACCTCTCCCATCAAGACGTTACTACCAGGCGTCCCTCGCAAATCATAATCGAAGTTGGCGATCAACGCCCCGTTGGACCAGACCGCGACCGTCCGGGCTTTGCTCGAATCTGAGGCGTCGATCTCCGCCAACAGAACGATTGGTACAGAAAGCGTCTCAGCGATAGCACCAACCATCGCCTCGCAGAACGCACGCCCCACCAGCCGGGAACATCCGGCCAGCCGGCGTAATACAGTGTCCAACGTTGCGGTCATCGTGTTTCTGTGGGGTCCTGCCCGGTGTAAGCACACGCGCGTGAGTGTGGCAAGGTCGTTCAGATTTCCGCCCGCAACCCGACGGTGGTTCTAGCGCGCCCGCTCGACGGCTGTCCCTATGCCCGGAAATCCAACCAACTTTCCCGTGAGTGGCTCCGTGTACCTCCAGTGAAGACGGTGCAGGAACGAATAAGACGTGAGCTGATTGTCAGTTATTGGATTGAGAATGCGAGAACGCTCACCTCAAAATGGCGTGCGAGCTCAGTGCGTTGTTTGGGTCGGCGCAGTCGCACCGCGCAGCGGAAACTGGAGGCGACACACTAGCCCGGTTTCGTGGTACTCCATCGCGACGCGACCTCCTAGCTGATCTGCGCTGGCCTCGATCAATCGAGAACCAAAGCCTCGCCTCTCGGGGGACTGTACACTGGGGCCGTTCTCTTCCCTCCAACAGAGCTCCGCTCGTGGTCCCTCCAGCGACGTGGTCTCACTTTTTCTCCAACTGATCTTGACACGGCCGACGGTCGTGGACAGGGCTCCGTGCTTGGCCGCATTTGTAGCGAGCTCATGGAGAACCAAGCAGAGTGTTACTGCGGCGTTAGGCTCTATTGAGACGGACGGTCCAGTGCTCTGGATCCTCTCTTCGGCACCGGCGGTTGAGAACGGGCTTAGCGTGTTAGAAACAATGTCGACAAGAGACGCACTCTCCCACATCGACTTTGTGAGCAAGGAGTGAGCACGGGCAAGCGCGGCGAGGCGCGCGGAAAACGCCTCCTTGAACGCCGTCGGCTCCTTCGTGCCGCGGAGAGTTTGGGCAGCGATGGACTGGACGATGGCCAAGGTATTCTTTACCCGGTGGTTCAATTCAGCGAGGAGCAGCTGTTGCCGTTCCTCGACTTTCTTGCGTGCTGTGATGTCGATCACCGAACCAATATGGCCGAGGAAATCCGCAGACACTCCGTAGCGGGGGCGCCCCGTATCGACCACCCAGCAGTACTCGCCGTCAGCGCGCCGGAGCCGATAGTCTAGGGTAAAGGTCTCGCGATTGGCGTTCGCATGCTCGAATGCTCGAACAACCCGTTCATGATCGTCGGGGTGAACCGCCAGCAGCCATCCCGAGCC
Organism: Hyphomicrobiaceae bacterium; assembly: GCA_046154585.1. Taxonomy (GTDB): domain Bacteria; phylum Pseudomonadota; class Alphaproteobacteria; order Rhizobiales; family Hyphomicrobiaceae; genus CADEFX01. Next base: position 13,998 of record JBJXDX010000112.1, read on the forward strand.
TCCGGACGAGTTCTCATCTTGTCCGGTAAACCGATACCAGCCGCGTGAGCGGAAAGAGCAAGAGTTGTCCACTTCGTTGATCCACAGCATGGCGGGCGCCGTGTTCGCCATGAGACGGAAGTGGTGCTCGCTCTCACGCAATGCCTGCTCTGCGCGTCTGCGCATTGTGATGTTATGGCCAGTGCCCCTATAGCCTTTGAATCGTCCGTCGAAATCGAATATGGGATCGCCATTCGCCGACATCCAAATGGTCTCACCCTGTTCGTTCACTCGACAGTACTCGAAGTCACGAAATGGTTCGTGACGGGCGAGCTGTGCTTTGTGCTTCGCCCATAGCTCCTCCGTCACGCCAACCGTCGGCAATTCCCATCGAGTCTTGCCAAGATGAGATCCTGCTGTGGAACCGGCGAGCGCTTCGACCGATGACGAAAAGTCGGTGAAGCGGAAGTTTTCGTCCTGCTCCCAGTACCAGTCAGAAGACAGTGCCACCAGCGAGCGAAACCGAGCCTCGCTCTCACGCAAGGCCTCTTCCGCTTGCTGGCGCTCTGTGACGTCTGCGGCAACGCCGATCAGTTTGACAGGGGTTCCGTCAGGGGCCCGCGTCAATTCGCCGACACTCTCGATCCAGCGCCAGCCATCCCCATTCTTGCGACGAACGCGACAAACCACGTGGTACGACGCGCCAAACTTGGTCGCCTCAAGTAGAGCTTCGTCGACCACATCTTTGTCGTCTGGGTGAACATATGAACTGAAGAACTTCTCCTTGTTGAGGCTTCCATCTTCGGGCGTATGTCCGAAAATCTCGTACATGCGCTCATTCTCCCATACGGCCGAGTCCTCGGTCACATCCCACTCGAAGACGCCAAGTCCAGCCGCTTTGGTGGCGATTCTCAAACGTGCGTCGCTGGCGCTGAGTGCTTGGTTTGCTTTGACGGTCTCCGTGACGTCGATATTTACCCCGATCATGCCAAGGAAGTCACCAGACGCGGAAAATCTTGGACGCGCCTCTGTCGTCAGGATGCGGTAATCTCCATCTCTATTGCGGTACCGCGCTTGAACCGACAAATTGCCTCGCTGGGCGAGCGCGCATTTCACTGTGTTGGCAACCTCACCCCGGTCTTCAGAATGTATCGTCGTCGCCCAGTCGAAGTTGGCCAGAATGTTTTCGTCGACGTTCCAGAATGTGCGCAACATGCGGTTGACATGGACGCACTTGCCGACCGCGTCGCTCATCCAGATCATCACAGGTGCGCTTTCCGCCATAAGGCGAAACCGTTCTTCGCTCTCGCGCAAGGCATCGACGGCCTGCTTGCGTTCGGTAATGTCGATGGCTATCCCCGCAAGTAAGGTCGCCTCTCCGGCAGGGCCAGGAATCGGAAATTTGCTCACCACCGAGTCGTGGATCGTCCCGTCCTTATGCTCGAGCGTCTCCAAAACTTGGATGCCCGCCGCATACGCTAGAGCGCGCTTGTCGTTCTCGTTGAATTGGGCAGCAGTCTTTGCCGAGAACAAATCGGAATCGGTCTTGCCGAGAAGCTGTTCCGATGGCACCCCAAACGCCTGCGTGGCGGCGGCATTCGCGTAAACGTATCGGCCGTCGAGGCTTTTTATCCAAGCCAACCCCGGCAAGTGCTGCATGAACTTGGCGAACCGCTCCTCGCTGAGGTGCAGCGCCTCCGCAGCTTGCCGGCGTTGTGCAGCCAATTCGATGTGGGATGCGACTCGGGCAATCAACTCACGAGCGTTGAATGGCTTGATGATGTAATCGTCAGCTCCCGCCTGGACGCCTTCGATGCGCGCTTCCTCACCTGCGCGGGCAGACAGCAAGATGACGGGAATGCTGCGAAGATGTGGATCATCGCGCAGGCTGGCGAGCAGCTCGAAACCATCCATTTGCGGCATCATGACATCCGTCAGGATGAGCTCGGGGCGATCGCGCCGGATCGCTTTGAGGGCCGCTACGCCGTCGGCGACAGGTTCAACGCTGAAGCGCTGATGAAGAAGGCGTGCCAGGTAGTCCCGCATGTCCGCGTTGTCGTCGGCTATCACCACGCGTGGCCGATAAGCGCTGGGGCCATTGGTCGGCGCGACCTCGGGCTCGCTAAATACATCAGACGACGCTGGCTCACAGCGCTCCAAGTCCAGGAGCCAGCGCATCGCCTCGTCGACATACACTCCCGCTGCAACAGAGGTCGAAGTCAAGGTCCGCGTTGCGCTCAATCGATCGGCCGGCAGATGTGCGGACCCTAGGGGAATGGATATCCTGAACGTGCTTCCTTGCCCCTCCTGGCTTTCGACACCCACCGAGCCGCCGTGGAGTTTTGCCAGCTCGACCACGAGCGCAAGACCGATGCCGCTGCCCTCATGGGAGCGCCGCTTGGTTCCCTCGATTCTGTGGAAGCGATCAAAAACGCGTTGCAACTCGCTCGTTGGAATGCCGACGCCGGTGTCCCGCACTGTCAAGTCGATCAGGTCGCCGTTTTGCTGCAACCGGACAGCAATTTCGCCGTCAAAAGTGAACTTAAGGGCGTTCGACAACAGATTGAGGACGATCTTCTCCCACATATCCCGATCGACATAGACGGGCGCATCGATGTGCTGGCAATCGACGAGAAATCGAAGGCCGGCTTTCTCAACTGCGGAGCGGAACACGCTCGCCAGCTGCCCGGTAAGCACGGATATGTCCGTCCGCTCGTAAAGGGCCTCCGTGCGTCTCGCTTCGATGCGCGAAAAGTCCAGCAGAGTGTTGACCAACTTGAGGAGGCGCAGGCTGTGGTGGTGCACCACTTGAAGCCGCTCGCGGTCTGCTGGCGCGAGACTTTCTCGCGGCCCCGACAGAATGTCTTCGACCGGACCCAGCATCAGCGTTAGCGGCGTGCGAAACTCGTGGCTGATGTTGGTGAAAAAGAGTGTCTTGGCGCGGTCCAGCTCTGCGAGGGCCTCCGCTCGTTGGCGTTCCGCCTGATACGCGTGCGCCTCGGCGAGCGTCATGCCGATTTGCCCGGAAATCTGCTGGAAGAAATTCTGGTACTCGGCATTGAATCTCTTGCGAGGGCTAACGCCAAGAACGAGCAGCAACGCCGGGCTGGACTGTCCTGGTGCCATCACGGGTTGCACCCATGCTACCTCCGTCGGTTCCGGCCATGCGCTCCCCGAAAGATGTGTTTCCCTGGGCAAGCCCTCAATAAGTTGGGGCTTGCCGTCGCGTGCCACCGAAGCTAGCCGCCAGCGATCTGCGCCATCATTGACCAAGTCGATCGCGTCCGGGCAGAGTTCAGCGCAGGGTTCAATCCCCGCTGCGCCGGCCAGGTGCGCGCGTTTTCCGTCTTCTGTTGGCAGGTACATGAAGGCAAAAGGAACATCATAGGGGTTTGTGGCGAATGCTTCTGTCGCGCTGCGGCACACCTCGTCGACGCTCCGGAGATCAGGACGGCGCGCAAGCTCGCGCAACATTTGTCCACGCCTATCGGCGACCACCCGTGCTGTCGTCTCCAGCACCGTGACGAATACTCCGCCCTCGCCGCCCTGCGCATCGCGGACTGCACTGTAGGAAAACGTGAAGTAACACTCTTCCACATAGCCGTTGCGATCGAGAGGCAATAGCTGGTCGATCAGCGTGGTTGCTTCACCTCCGGCGATCACCCGGTTGAACATCGGCCCGATGAAGTCCCAGATCTCGGGGAAAGTTTCCGGCGTGCTTCGGCCCAGCGCCGGGTGTTTCGTCTGTCCCAAAATCGGGCGGTAGGCATCGTTGTAGAACTGAATGAACTCCCGACCCCAGGCGATGTACATCGGATATCCGGAACTCAGCAAAATGCCGAGGGCCGTACGTAGGCTTTGGGGCCATCCAGCCACAGGACCGAGCGGTGTCTGAGACCAGTCGAAAGCACGCATCCTGCGGGCCATTTCGGTTTCGCCAGAAAAGATGCGGAAGAGGCTGTCGACCTCAGGCCCCTTGTTGTGTAGAAGTTCAACCACGATCGACTGGCTAGTCATGGCGCCCCGCCAATGCAGCGCTGAATGCCTTCTTGAGATTTACCAGTTCGTACGGCTTCTCGAGGACCGGCCCCGCCAGGTGCCGCGGAACTCCGTCCTTGCCGTAGCCGGTCACGAAGACGATAGGTAGTCCACGCGACGTGATTATATCAGCGACCGGATCCACCCGTTGGCCCCCCAGATTGACGTCGAGAACGGCGAGGTCGAAGGCTAGGTTTTGCGCCAACTCACGGGCTGCCTCTAGGCGCGCGGCCGTGCCCACAACCTCGCAGCCAAGGTCGGCGAGCATGTCCTGCATAGCCAAAGACAACAGGGCCTCATCTTCCACTACAAAAACTCGGAGCCCCTGGAAATCGGTCATTTCAGCCGTCCAGTCAGGATGCTGTCTGCCGAAACGGTTGTCTGGCCATCCGTCCATTCGCGCTTTCGCGCTCCTGCAGGAGCCGCAGCGCGGCACGAACAACCTCACTGGCCGTTCCATATCGACCTGTGGCGATCTGATCCTTGATGAATTCGCCGAGTTCTACGGAGAGCGATACATTGAGGGTGGTTCGAATGGCCATAAGCGAAGTGCCCCACGTAGTTGGCAGCATCTGTGACACACTCAACGCATTGTCCGAGTTCTTGGTTCCAGTCTTGGTAGGCTTGGCCGGCGCACGGTCTCCTGTGGCGGCGAGGCTATTAGTCAATAACGACCGCCTTGGGGTCGCTGGCCCAGGTGACCGCAACCTCGTGCCCCCTCGCGCGTGCAACAGTCCTCGGCTTCACAGTAGGCCTTGCCCGAGCTCAATTTGCGCTGGTTAGGGCTCCATCGACATTGTGCTGACGCATCTCTCCGACCAGATAAGAACTCCTACCGGCACGCCGGTTTCAGCACGTGGGCTCACCATCCGCATTCTGACTAGGCCGGGTGGATGGTACGCCGGGCTCGCCAAGCCGTCCTTCAACCCGCCGGCTTGGATGTTCGCGCCAGCCTGGATCCTGCTCTATTTGCTGATCGCGTTGGCTGGCTGGCGGAGCTTCGAGCGGGACGCTGCCGGCTGGCCGATGCAGCTGTGGTGAACGCAGCTGGCGCTCAATTTTCTGTGGTCGCCAATGTTCTTCGCCGCGCAGAGGATCGGGCTTGCGCTCGTGGGCATCATGGAACTGCTTGCCGTCCCCCTGCGCGAACACTTCAGGCCAGAGACGGCGACCGTCCCCGACGTGGTCGTGGAGTTGGTGCCGCTCGCCCTTTACGACTGCTTGCTGCCGTCAATAATGGGCTACGAGCCGACCGAGAGCGCTTTCACGTTCTGCTGCTGGCATGGATTGGACCTCACCGAGCTGGTCATGATCCAATCGTCTCGCGCCGCCACATCGTCAGCAGTAACCGCTGCCGCGGCGTGTGGTCCGGCGGGCTCACCCGTGCAAGCTATCTAATCGGAACTGTGATGATGAGTTTGAACGTCAACGTCGGGACTGATGAACACGCCGCGCACATTTGCATTTGGTTTTTCCGTGCGGCTGTTTCCGGCGCGTCAGCGCGCGTTTAGACAGCGGACATCGACAGCGCGGCCATCAAGGGCATTCCTAATGAAGACGTCGGCGACAACGGACGGCGACGCCTCCCACCGCAGGCGATCCAAAGGCTGCGCAGATGACATGGAGCCGCGCGCCTGTGGAGTGCCCGTGGAACCCAACGTTGCTCCCAACGTTGAAAGCTGATGCGGGAGTCGGGCAAAGCCTCAACTGACATGCTTTCGAACTGGTCCGTTCTCGTGGTCGAGGACGAGCCGCTCATTGCCATGCTGCTAGTGGATCTGTTGGACGAGCTTGGCTGCACAGTGGCGGCCCAGGCGTTTACCGTGGCAGAGGGTCTCGACCGGGCCAACGACACTCCCTTCGATGCCGCCGTACTGGATGTGAACCTTCGGGGGCAGCCGGTCTGGCCACTTGCCGATGCCCTGCAAGAGAAGGGTACTCGTTTTGTGCTCGCGACGGGCTATGACGGTCGTCAGACACAGGCGCGCTACCCCGAGGCGGCCGTCCTGGCCAAGCCCTATGCGCTGCACAACTTGCAACAGGCCCTGGAAGCTCTAAAGGGACTTTGAGCCGCTAGCCTGACCGGGCGTGCGCCGAATAGGAATGACGTTCTCAAGGTTGGGAGGCTCCGGCGCTCGCAGCACCTCCTGCACCTTGTGCGCCAACTCGGACACCGTGAAGGGTTTTGCAAGTGCGTGTTGCCGATTGATTGCGTCTCCGGCATCGGCAACGTACCCGGTCATAAAGAGAATGCGAAGATCCGGACGCTTGGCGAGGGCAAGTCGGGCGACTTCAGGACCTTGTACTTCCGGCATGATCACATCGATCAACAAGACATCAATACTTTCGCGTCCGCCGAGTATGGCGAGGGCGGCATGCCCTCCATCAGCAACTCGAACCTCGTAGCCGAGGCTCTCCAAGCACGAAACCGTAAAGGCGCGCACGTCAGGGTCGTCGTCGACGACAAGAACACTGAACGGGGCCGACGAGGGTAGCTGCTCCAGCGCCTTTTTTTCCGCGGTCTGGCGCTTAACTGCGTCTGCAGCTCGCGGAAAATAGATCCGGATGATGGTCCCTTTGCCGACGTAGCTCTCGATGTCCACGTGACCACCCAATTGCCGCGTCACCCCATAGACTTGGCTAAGGCCGAGTCCCGTACCGGCTCCAGGGGGTTTTGTCGTAAAGAATGGCTCGAATGCCTTGGTCCGAATCTCGTCAGGCATGCCAGTTCCGGTATCGCTTACTGTCACACACGCGAAATCACCGGCTAGGCCCAGTGCTCGCGGTCGAGCGGGATCATCGTGGCCCGAATTTTCTGTCGCAATGCGCAGTATACCACCATCCGGCATCGCGTCGCGCGCATTCAGGGCCAGATTGAGGATGATCAGCTCGACTTGGCTCGCATCGACCATTGCCGGCCAGAGTCCGTTTTGCAATGAGGTCTCGACGCTCACCGTGGCGCCAATGCTGCGCACCAGCAGATCCCCCATGTCTGAAATAAGGGCGTTCAAATCGGTAGGCTCGGCTTGCATATGTTGCTTGCGGGCAAAGGCGAGAAGCTGGGCGGTCAACTTCGCCCCGCGCTGGGCGGCTTGCAGCGCGCCCGAAAGCCATCGAGCGACCTTGTCGTCCTGCACCCGCCTGATGGCGAGGTCGAGATTGCCGACTACGGCGGTCAGGAGGTTGTTGAAATCGTGGGCGATGCCGCCAGTCATCTGACCGACGGCCTCCATCTTTTGCGCTTGTTGCAGGGCGGTTTCGGCTTGCTTCCGCTCCGCCATCTCTGCGCGTAGCCGTTTGTTGGTCTCCAGAAGCTGGCCGGTGCGGTCATTCACAAGTTTCTCCAAATGCTCAGCCGCCTGCTCTCGCGCAATCAAATGGCTGCGCACCTCGTATTGCCGGCGGCGCGCACGCAGACCGGCTTTGACAGCGCTGATCATCGACACCGCCGACAGCGGACGCTCGAGTAACGACACGTTGCCAAGAACCTGCATTAGCTCGAGTCGATAGGCGTGGAGGCGCCGCGAAACTTGCTGGCTCGTCAAGATGAGAAGTGGAAAATCCGACCACGGGGGTTGTGCGGAGAGCCATCCCTGCAGATCCTCGGGTTTTTCCCCGGCAAAGGCTTCCTCGGCAACCAGTGCGACGCCGGCTCCCGCTTGGAGGCGAGACACCAAGTCGGCCATGCCGGCGCAAACGGCGCATTCAAGACCGGCGGCCCGCAGCAGCTGCTCCGCCGCGAGAGCATCGCGGCCGGTCGGTGCCAGGATCAGGACGAGCTCGCTCGCGCTTTCAGGCATTGCCGTTGTTCTCTGGGAATAACGGCTTGGCATTGCCGGTATACGTTGGTGTTCCTGTGAAGACGCCGCGAAAATCTGTCAGCGGTGGCCCAACCTGCAGTCCACCAGAACCAAGGCGAAACTCCCGGATCTTGGTTTCGTGCACCCCGCTTCTTTTTTTTACGACGGATATGGCCCGCCGCACTTCGCCCTCGGCTTCAAAGTATCGCAGCATCACAACGGTGTCGCTCAGATAGCTGATATCGAGCGGCGTTTGCATGGGGCCCATGAGCCCGTGCTGCGCCAGGACGAGGATGCTGACAACGCCGAGCTGGTTCAGGTAGCTCAGCAGCTCGTGCATCTGGAGAACCAGAAAGCGTTCATCCGGCATTGCGTTGAGGTAACCATTAAGGGTATCGATCACGATCACCCGCGCCTGCTTCTGCTCCACGGCAACGCGCACCCGTGAGACGAACTCACCCGGCGACATCTCTGCTGGATCGATCTGTTGGATGCTGATGCGTCCGGTTTCGACGAGGTTGCGAAGGGGTATATTCAGTGAGTCACAGCGCGCATAGATCGTGCCGAGGCCTTCATCGAAGGCGAAGATCACAGCGTGCTCACCGCGGTTCGCTGCCGCCACCGCATATGTCAAAGCGACCGTGGATTTTCCTACCCCCGCACCGCCAATGAGAAGAGCACTCGTGCCGCGATGCAGACCACCGCCCAGGAGCGCATCGAATTCTCCGCTGCCACTGGGGGTCGGCTCCCCATGGAATTCCTTGTGGTGCTCTGCTGCCACGAGGCGAGGGTAGATGGAAAGGCCACCGCGCTCGATCGTGAAGTCATGGAACCCGCCGCGAAAGGCGATGCCCCGCATCTTCGATATGCGCATCCGCCTGCGTTCGGCACCATAGTCGAGCGCGAGTTGCTCCAGCAGGATTACGCCGTGAGCAATAGAGTGCAGCTGCAGATCGTCAGCATGAGAGGAGAGATCGTCGAGGAGCAGAACGGTACATTTGCGGCCGGCAAAGAAATGCTTCAAAGCGAGGATCTGGCGCCGATATCGCAGCGAACTTTGCGCCAGGAGGCGCATTTCAGAAAGGCTGTCGAATACGACGCGGGTTGGTGCGATCTCGCGAACTTGATCGAAGATCAACTTCGTCGTCTCGCTCAGCTCGGTCTCGACGGGATGGAACAGGGTGAGTTCCTGATCGGGCCCAACACTGGCCTCCGGAGGCACTAGCTGGAAGACGTCCATATTCTCTAACGACCAGCCGTGGCGCGCCGCAACGAGACGCAACTCCCTCTCACTTTCGGATAGGGTAATATAAAGGCCCTTCTCGCCCCTCTTGATACCGTCGAGAAGAAAGTGGAGCCCAAGCGTGGTCTTCCCGGTTCCTGGGCGCCCCTCCACCAAATACAAACAATCGGGATCGAGGCCACCACCAAGAATGTCGTCGAGGCCCGAAAGTCCCGTCGACACCCGCGGCCGCTCAGAAAGGCTCATGTACGCTCACCTATCGTCCGTTGGCACCCTACCGCGCATGAGCCCATGCAGCCCAAAGAAGAATTTTGACGAGCGCAATTGTAGTTCGGCGAAGATCTCGGGCCTCTGAACTTAGTCCCATAGGGTTTCCCCGAGCGGTAGAGCCGCTATCATAATGCCTGGAAAAGCTTCCGGTTCCCAGCGGACGCGGCCCAGGTCTAAGTGCGACGGTAGCCCACGGCGCTCATTCCCCTTTTCGCCGAAGGCCGGCAGCTAAACTCGGCGCTCTGGCCGATAGGCTTAGGCGTGCTCAACGACGCCGGCAGCTTGTCGGCGGCCCACGTTCCGTGATCCTAGGCGGTCAGAAGAACCTCGCCGGGCGCGATGTATCGCGATGGTGACCGCCGCGTTGCGCGCCCCACCAAGCCGCCGCAAGCGACAACAACAAACTTGCGGCTGTTACGAAACCGGCGGCCACGGTCGTTTTGCGCGCCTTGTCAGCAGCCTCCTTGGCAATGCGTGCAGCCTCGTTCGAGACCTGGCTGACACGAGCCTCCGCCTCATGGGGCGGCAAGCCCGTGCGTTGGGCTACCAGTCGAGCCAAATAAGTCCTGTCGGCAGGAGCCAGTTCACCCCGCGCAGCCGCGGTGGCGAAGATGCGCACAACTTCACTCCTGGTGACGTTGGGGTCGGACGCGGCGCCCGCAGGGGGTACTGGACGTTTGGCCCGCCGGTCGCAGCAGAACGTCAATCTGATAGGACAGAGGGTCGGCTTGGGAGGCGGCCGCTCCCACAGCATGTCCGACAGCACTGGTCGCCGTGCTGAGGGCTGAGCTGGCCACGGAGGCTGCCAGCATGGCTCCAAGCACCACGCCGATGGCCCACACCAGCGCGCCATGGATGCCGTCACTAAACTCGACTTCGCCCAGGCCGCAATTTGTTCTCGCGCACTGCCGTTGCCGACAGAAACCCGACCCCTTCAACGGCTTCACCGGAAACAGCGCCGTCGCGCGCACTCGCGGCGTTTACGGCTTCCGCTTCGTCGGCAACGGCAACCAAGTAGAACTCTTCCGTGGGCAATGCCGTCCTAACCCGAACCATCCAGCCAGCGGTGTCGGGCGGCACAAGTAATTTATCAATCATGATACGTCCCTTTCCAGTATTGATGAGGTGGACGGCGCCCGCTCGCAGCATCGAAGTGCCATAGGGTGATCGTCATCAGACGAATCACATGAGGGGGCCGTCCACATGCAGATTAGCACGATCGGTTTGGATATCGCCAAGAACGTATTCCAGGTGCACGGCGTCGACGCAGCT
>JBJXDX010000113.1:0-3237 GCA_046154585.1 Hyphomicrobiaceae bacterium
CAAGGCCTCGGTGCGTTGCTCGGGGTTGAGGGTAGGGCGGCGACCGAGTGACTTTCCCTTGGCCTTAGCTAGGCGACGCCCCTCAGCGGCGCGGCCGACGATGCGGTGGCGCTCGTCCTCGGCTAGCGCCGACAGCAGGGCCAGGATGCCTTTGCCGATCGGCGTGGTGAGATCGAGGTAGGGGCGATCCAGCACTTTCACCAAGGCGCCCATCTGGTAGACGCGGGTCATGATGGCGATGCCGTCCAGCATGGAACGGGTGGCCCGATCCCATTCGGCGATAACCAGCGTGCCACCAGTCGGCAGGACGGTGATGGCGCGCTCAAGCTCTGGGCGGTTGTGAAGGCTCTTGCCGGAGGCCTTCTCGGCAAAGATCCGGGTACAGCCGGCGGCGTTCAGAGATGCAAGCTGCCGGTCCAGGTTCTGGGCTTGGGTACTGACGCGGGCGTAGCCGATGAGCATGCCCGTTAGAACAAGGCTCTCACGTCGCGAGCGCCATGTACGACCCGGACGATGATGACATGGTCATCTGTAAACGTATAATAGATCACATGGTTCTTGTACGGCAGGGCGCGCAAGTCCGTTGCGATCTGATCGCGCGTCGAGCCGATGCCGGGGAAGCCGAGAAGGGGTTCAAACTTGTTTGTGATTTTGGCGACAAAGTCGGTTGCCGCCTTCGGCGAGTCCTCGGCGATGTAAGCCCAAATTTCCGCCAGGTCAAACTCGGCAAGGGGCGATATGAGAAGCTGGCGAACGGGGGCTTTGGCCATGGCGATTACCGCTTCTTGGCGGCCAGCCGCTCACCGGCCTTGACGATCTTGGCAACGTTAAACGGCTTAGCCTTGCCTGCCGCGATTTGATCGAGGCCGGCTTGCACGTCAGCTCGCAGAGCGTGCAGCTCCGCGCTGCGGCGTGCTTCCGCCAGTTCCCAATCGCGCAGGGCTTGGCGCATGACTTCGCTGACGGACCCGTATTGCCCGCCCTCCACGGCGGATTTGACCGTGGCGACGAGGTCGGGCGTGAGGGTGATGGTGAGACGTTCCATGGGGTCAATCCTTCAATTGATGACCCCACCCTAACACAAAATCATACTTTGTCATACCCTCCGAGAGCGTCTTTTTGAGGCGGCTTTACGCACCAGACTTCTGCACCTTTCACGAGCCGCCGTGGCGCTGGTGGTGGTGCAGTGGCGCGAAAGCTAGGACATTTGCGGGTGGATCGGGGCGGCCCAAGTCGGCTTGGCAGAGAAAGCCGTCATCGGGTTCGCTTGTTGGTCAGCATAAAGATCTGCGTCGAGGTTGAGTAGCGATACCTCGGTCATCGGACATTGATGGACAATGCCCTTCCTCACGCTGCGAGCAACGACCAGAACGCCGGCTTGCGCGCATGGTCGCGCTTGAGCCGCGACATGTAATCGGCGTGGCTCTCGTGGCGTCCATAATCGGTAATATCGGACTGTTGGCTCTCGATCTCCCGCACATGCCGCACGGCATGGCGGTAGCGCGTCGAGCGTGCCTTTTGCAGCGTGAAATCGATCAAGCGCCGACGCAGCAGAACCGCGGCCAACGGGTACTTGCCTTCTAATGCTGAGGCCGCCGGGTCGAGCAGATCGTAGAGATCACCGTCGATCCCCTGGATGCGGGCATCGACGACGCGGGCCGCGCGATCCAACGCCGGCCAGTTGATCAGAAAGGCGAGCGCGGCATGCACGTTGCTGTGGCGCTCCATCTTGGTGAGGGCAGCACGCTCCGCCTCGACGTCGTCGAAATCGCCGAGCTGCTTGAGGTAGGCCTTGAGATGAGGCGCGCTCAGATGCCGCTCGAACAGCGAGAACCGCAGCGCCTGGGCATCGTCCTTGCGGTCGAGCGCATCGAGCACGCCAATCCGAACAGCGCCCCAATCGAGTTCCTTGAAGCGCCGGTTCCGCTCGTTGGGCGCACCCTGGTCGAGATAGAGCAGCGCCTCCTTCGGCCGACCAGCGCGCAGCAGACGTTCGGCGATCTCGCTCGCATAGGCCGGATTGGTGAGGTCGAAGCCCTTGTAGGTATCGATGAACGCATCGACGTCGCTCTCGCAGTCGGCGATGTCGCGAAGCGCTACTAACAGGCCGCTGAGCGTGTAGTCGAAATGACCCGGCCGGACGGCGGCCCGCTTCTCCGAGACGAGATGCGCTTTACGGCGCTCTTCGAGCAATCCGCGCAGAACATTCCGCCCTTCGCGTCCCAGTGCTTCACTCAACGCGAGTACGATCCCATCATAGATGCCATAGCCGTTGTCGATGATCCGCTGCAGCACCATCGGGGCGAGCTCACCCGGTTTCGTCTTGGCGCGTTTCAGAAGAGGCCCGAGATCCAGGCATGCGGAGCGGAACAAGCCACCGACGCGTCCGCTGCTGTCGTCGAGGCGCTCGAAGATGGAGGAATGCAAATCGATGAGCTGCCAGAGCAGCTCGACAGCGAGCTTTGGATTCGCGGCACCGATAGTCTCGACAATCGCCGACCTCAGTCGCTCAAGCTCGGTCCCCAGGTCCTTGGCTTTCTCCGACGCTACGAAGGCCTCGGAACGCCCAATCTGGGCGAGCCGCTTGCGGATCTGATGACCGACCTCGGTGGATCCAGATTCGGCAGCGAGCGCCATCTGAATGGCCTGTTTGAGCTGGCGGTTGGCTCCAGCCTCGGTGATAAGGATCTCGGCAAGCCTCTTCGCGCCAAGCTTTGCAAGATTTTGTACCGTAAGCGTTGATCTTGCCGCCATGCTGCCGGCTCCGTTTCGTCAGTCACTCACCATGACTCCGACGCGGCAGGGATGCTGTTGGGCGAGCGAAGTTTTCCACAGATGCAGGACCGCGGTTGCGGCGCAGAGGGAGCGGACGTCGACCGCTCGATCAAACTCACACCAGAACCAACGTTGAGCCACGATCGCAGCGCATCGGTAAGCGGACGCGGAGGTTGAGGCTCGGTAGATGCGCCGGTGGCATGATAGGTGGCACAGCCGTTATGCTACGATCATTCGTCGATCCGTTAACACCCATGGAGCCCGCCATGCCCATCCCGCCGTTACTCGTCGATCCCAACCACGTATTGATGACCGGTGAGAACCCGTTTTTGCGCCTAGCCCGCAGTTCTCACAGCCGCGCCGACGTGGGTGTCGTCTGACGATTGAAGCGGAAGCGCCGGCCTCGTCAGCGTTCAGGCCGCACCCGTTCGCCGCCGCTCGTCAGGCAGCGTGGGCAGGCGC
>JBJXDX010000114.1:0-2751 GCA_046154585.1 Hyphomicrobiaceae bacterium
ATCATCGACCGCCTTGTCGTCGTAGGTCTTGACAGCCACGCCGTAATACTGGTCGGCGAGCTTGTCATGCGGGAAGATATCCCGCGCGACCTTGACCAGCGTCCGGGCGGTCTCGGCCGAGAAGGCCTTGGGCGCGAAGGCCCAGGCCTCGGTCGTGTGCAGCAGGACCTGGCCGGATACCGCCATCGCGGCGACGACGCTCGCGCCCTTGAGGAAGTCGCGCCGCAGAAGCGCCTCGCTGCGGGCGGTCGTGCTCCCGGCATGATCGGCGGGTCCCGCCGCGGTCTTCAGGGTCTGCGCACTCATGGCCGTCTCCTCCGATGATTGTTGATTCTGAATTTTTTTGGTCGTCTTCAGTAGCAGGTGGGCTTGTGGGCGTTGGCGAACGCTAGGTGTAGCGGCCGTGCCGCTGCAGGACTTCGATCTTGTAGCCATCGGGGTCCTGGACGAAAAAGAACTTCGCCATCAGCGCCCCGTCCCGCATGAATTCCTTGATCGGCAGCGGGTTCAACCCAGCGGCGGCAAGGCGGGCATGCTCGGCGGCAAGATCGCCGACGGCGAAGGCGATGTGGCCGTAGCCATCGCCGAGGGCGTAGGGTTCCGAGCGGCCATGGTTGATCGTCAGCTCAACCTCGAACGGAATTTCGGCGTTTTTCAGGTAGACCAGGGTGAAACCGTCGAACACGAAGCGGTCGGCAATTTCGAGGCCGAACGCGGTTTTGTAGAATGCGACCGACCGGGCCTCATCGAGCACCCGGATCATCATGTGGATGGCCTTGGCCATGGCGTGCCCTCCGGAGCTGGTCACTTGAGTGTTTTGAGGTAGTCGATGACGAGTTGCCGGCGTTCCGGGTTCGCCTGCCGGTAGAGCATCACCACGCCCGGTCGGGCGCCTTGCGCGTCGGTGAGCCAGGTATCGAGGGTCGCCTCATCCCAGACGAACCCGCTGGTTTTCAGCGCCTCGGAATACTTGAACCCGCTGGCCTGCGCCGCCGGCCGGCCGAACACACCGAAGAGATTGGGGCCCTGCCGGGGCGCGGCATCGGGCTCGGCAGCGTGGCAGACCCCGCAGGCGTTGAGAAACTGCCGCCGCCCCGGGCTTGCTTCCTGCGACAGGCTTGCATTCGCCGCAAGCGTAGAGGTTGCTGCGACCAGAACCAGCGCGACGCTGCGCGCCCGGCTGCGGCGCGCTGCGACAAATTCACGAACGTGCGGCACGTCATCTCCCGCAGTCAGTCATTCCATCATGACCGCGACGGTACGCGCCGGCACGCGCGCGCGGGTAGTATGTCGCTACTACAAATCCTGGCGGTGCAGCGGCGGCGTCCCCAAGGTGGAGATCGTGCCGGAAAATGCCGTCCGTGCCTCGGACTTCAGCGAGACTTCGGCCTGATCCCTGCCCTTCACCTCTGCGGCATAGGTGAGGCAGGCGCACCGCAGCAGCGAGGTGAAATTGTTGATCTCACCATGAAAATCCAGCACCTCGTCGTGCAGCTTGGTCAGGAAGCGCGGCAGCGAGACGCCCTGCGTCGCCGCGATTTCCTCAAGCGTCATCCAGAATGCGGCCTCGAGACGGATCGACGTCGCGTGGCCTCCGAGCCGAAGCGAGCGGGTGTGCGATTCATAGAGCTGGGGGCTTTGACCAGAAAACATCTTGCACACGGGACAAACTCCGTTGAGGGGGGCAGCACAGATGCGAGGGGCAAGCCTAATGACTCATGCTCGATTGTAAATCCATTTGTTCGTGCGCGTTTGTCATCACAGTTGTTCGAATTGCGACATGCTGCCGCGGCAATGCGTCGTTGCACCGCAGGCTCGCCGATCTGCCGCGATCCGGCCCGGGCGCGGTGATCGGATCGCCGCGCCGGCCGTACCATGACTATGACATCCGATCCCCGCCCAAACCCTACTGTCACCGTCTGGTACGATGGCGCCTGCCCGCTGTGCCTGCGCGAGATCGCGCTGATGCGGCGCCTCGATGCGCGGGGCATGATCGATTTCGTCGATCTGACCGCGCCAGGTGGGGCGTGCCCGCTCGACAAGGCGGTGATGCTTGCGCGGTTCCACGCGCAGGAGCGCGGTCAACCGCCGGTATCCGGCGCGGCGGCGTTTGCTGCGATGTGGCGCGCAATTCCCCTGCTGGCGCCGCTTGGACGGCTGGCGCGCTTCGGACCGTTGCTCTGGCTCATCGAGCGCACGTACCTTGGCTTCCTCAGCGTTCGTCCGCGCCTGCAGGCGCTCGTCAGCGCACGCTCCTAAAGCGTCACTCCGTCGGCAGCACCCTGACCGCGCCCTTGTCGGCGCTCGACGCCATCAGCGCATAGGCCTTCAGCGCGGTCGAGACCGCGCGTTTGCGCGGCTTCTCCGGCTTCCAGCCGCTGGCGTCCTGCTCGGCGCGGCGACGGGCGAGTTCGGCATCCGGCACGCGGAGATGGAGGCTGCGCGCGGGAATATCGATCTCGATGATATCCCCGTCACGCACGAGGCCGATCGTGCCGCCCGAGGCCGCTTCGGGCGAGACATGGCCGATGGAGAGCCCGGAGGTGCCGCCGGAGAACCGGCCGTCGGTCACCAGTGCGCAGACCTTGCCGAGCTTCTTCGATTTGATGTAGCTCGTCGGATAGAGCATTTCCTGCATGCCCGGCCCGCCCTTGGGGCCTTCGTAGCGGATCAGCACGACGTCGCCGGCGACGACCTTGCCGTTGAGAATTCCGTCGATCGCGGCGTCCTGGCTCTCGAAAATCACGGCCT
>JBJXDX010000115.1:0-33167 GCA_046154585.1 Hyphomicrobiaceae bacterium
AGCAGCTTGGGATTGACCGCCGGCTCATGCTCGAACACGTCCAGACCGGCACCGGCAATCGCGCCAGCCTCGATCAGGCGAGCCAGTTCGTTCTCGTCGATCACCTCGCCGCGCGCGGTGTTGACGATGTAGGCGGTCGGCTTCAGCAGCTTGAGGCGGCGCGCCGACAGCAGGTGATAGGTCGCCGGCGTGTGCGGGCAGTTGACCGAGATGATGTCCATGCGGGCGAGCATCTGATCCAGGCTGTCCCAGTAGGTGGCCTCGACCTCCTGCTCGATCTCCTCGGCGACGCGGCGGCGGTTGTGGTAGTGGATCTGCAGGCCGAAGGCGCGGGCGCGGCGCGCGACGGCGAGGCCGATGCGGCCCATGCCGATGATGCCGAGGCGCTTGCCGTAGATGCGGTGGCCGAGCATCCAGGTCGGCGACCAGCCGTTCCAGGTGCGGCGCGGGTCCTTGAGGAGCGCGGTGCCTTCGGCGAGCCGGCGCGGCACGGCGAGGATCAGCGCCATGGTCATGTCGGCGGTGTCCTCGGTGAGGACGCCCGGCGTGTTGGTGACGGTGATGCCGCGGTTGCGCGCCGTGGCGAGGTCGATGTTGTCGACGCCGGTGCCGAAGTTGGCGATCAGCTTGAGGCGCGGGCCGGCTTGCGCCAGCACGCTGCGGTCGATGCGGTCGGTGACGGTCGGCACCAGCACGTCGGCGGCCTGGACGGCCTCGACGAGTTGCGCCTGCGACATCGGGGCGTCATCGACGTTGAGGCGCGCGTCGAACAGCTCGCGCATGCGCGTCTCGACGAGATCCGGCAGCTTGCGCGTGACGATAACGGTGGGGCGCTTGGCGCTCTGAGGCATGACGGACGTCCGCGAAACCTGTGCGTTGAGGATCGGGTTGCAGCCGCACCGAGCTGTAACACGTGCTGCAGTATGGCTTCTTGGCTTGTGTAACAGAAGCTTCCACGCCGACAAAGCGGCAAAGGCTCAGGCATGGCGGAGTTTCCAGAGCCGCCGGAATCCCGGCTTGCGATTACGCATCGTATCGACCAAATCTGCTGGCATATGCGGCCGCGCATCTTGATTCGACTGCCAAGGGCTCCATGCGCCAAACCTTCCTGTACTGGGCGATCCTGTTCGTGGCTGCGGTTGCCTGTCCGGCCGGCCGCAACACGGCGGCGTGGGCTCAGGGGGCGTCCGGCGGCGCGCCGCAAGGCAGCGGGCTGCCGGTGCCGCGCTTCGTCAGCCTGAAATCCGACAAGGTGCACATCCGGCAGGGTCCGGGCACCGACTACAAGGTGCTGTGGGTGTTCACGCGCGCCGGGCTGCCGGTGGAGGTCATCAGCGAGTTCGAGAGCTGGCGCCAGGTGCGCGATTCAGAAGGCACGACAGGGTGGGTACTGCAGGGCCTCGTGTCGGGGCGGCGCACGGCCGTCGTGCTGCCGTGGGAAGTGAAGGAGGGCAAGGCCGTACAGGTCCCGCTGCGTGGCGACGACCGCGAAAGCGCCGCGACCGTCGCCATGGCCGAGGCCGGCGTGATCGCTAATGTCAGAAGTTGCGACGGCCGCTGGTGCTATGTCTCGATTGCGGACTTTCGCGGCTACATCGAGCAGAAGAAGCTGTGGGGCGTGTACGAGGGCGAGGTGCTGAAGTAGGGGCGCTGGCGCCTATGGCGCGCTCAGCGCGGCTTTTGGTCCCACTGGACAACGCTGTTCTGTTTGTTCCGGCGCACGGGCTCACACTGGCTCGATCTTTGGCTTGTCAGGTGTCGTGGCGAGAAGCGCCCTGTCGTAAGCGTTACACACGCTCGACCTGCTCGCGTCCGAACAGTCCGAAGGGCCGCGCAAACAGCATGGCAATAAGAGCGAGATAGGACGCCAGCAGTCCGCAGCCACCGCCCAGAATCGGATCCAAATACCCCGTCGCCAAACTTTCGAGCACGCCAACCAAGATGGCTGCGATGATCGTGCCGGGAATGCTATCGAGGCCACCGATGATAACGATGGGGAAGATCTTGAGACCGACCAATGCCGTTCCAAATCCTCCCCCACTAACATAGGTCCACAGCGTACCAGCGACCACGCAGACCGCACCGGCCAAGCACCAAACAATGAGCAGATGACGGTGAACGTCAATTCCCGCCGCCATGGCGGCCTGCTGATCATCGGCTATGGCGCGCAATGCGACGCCAATCCGACTGTGGTGATGAAGCCAGGCAACGAAAGCAACAAAGCAGGTCGCGATGAGAGCAGCGATCAGCTTGTCAGTCGGAATGCGGAGATCGTCAATGACCAGCGGGCCTGGGGCGATCGGCAGCGGAATGCCGCTTGGAATTCCGCTGAAGACGAGATGGGCCAACCCGCGGAAAAGCGCACCAACGCCCAACGTGACCATGAGGATCGTTATGAGCGGCTGCCCAATCAGATGCTGGAGGACCAGCCTGTTGAAAACGAGCGCCACTGCAAACATGCCAACACAGGCCAATGACACGGCACTGAGGATTCCTACTCCCAGGACGTGCACGCTCATGGCGACCAATAGCGAGCCAAGCAAAAGCCACTCGCCGAGGGCAAAGTTGATCACCCGCGAGGCCTTGTAGACAACAACAAATGCCAACGCGATCAGGGCGTATACGGCGCCCGCCAAGGCGCCTTCAATGAGCAGCGAAAGAAAGAAGTGCATCCGGCGCGGCCCCGACGCAATCCCCAAGAGGTCGACAAATTGGCACAAGAGGTCAATGGCCGACATGCCGGAATGGGCCAAAAACGGATCTAGTCTAGTCGCAAACCGAGACCAAGTCCGATCCACACATGTGACGAGGCGAGGGAGTTCGCGTCTTCCCGGCCTTGGCCGGGACGACGCCTAGAGGGGCCTAACGCTTGGTGAGCCGCACGACGACGTCGATGTGGCTGATGTGCGTGCCGGCCGGCGGCTCGGGCAGACCGTCGACACGGATGGCGTCGCCCGGAATGTCCATGAGGTGGCCTTCGCGCTCCAGATAGAAATGATTGTGGTTCGACGTGTTGGTATCGAAGTAGGCCTTGGCGCCTTCGATGGCGAGCTCACGCAAAAGGCCTGCGCGCTTGAATTGGTGCAGCGTGTTATAGACGGTGGCGAGAGATACACGCTCGCCGGCGGCAACGGCCTCCTCATGTAGGATCTCGGCCGTGACGTGCCGGTCTTCCTTGCCGAACAGGAGATAACCGAGCGCCATGCGCTGCCGTGTCGGCCTGAGCCCGGCCTTGCGCAGCAAATCGGCTACGCCTGCATGCGTGCGTTCCATGTCTTTGTTCGCTTCCACCTTCACGCGCCCGCCACATGCGAGAGGGCCATTCCTCCCCAAAGGACGCGTCTGATCGAAATCCTGACTAGGATATACTAGTTTGTCTTGACGCAGCCTGCAACTTGCTCGCGGTCGCACCCAGATGAGAGCAGGGGCGGGCCTTCAGGCCGACCGGCATGTTGCCGTCTTTTGAAGGGTAAATGAGTGTGGTACGAACGCGGCAGGGTGCCGACGGCGGCCTGCGCATGGAAGAAGGCGGATACATCACGATGGCCGAACGGCGTTCGACCTACGAATACGAGGACCTGCTGGCCTGCGGGCGGGGCGAACTGTTCGGTCCCGGCAATGCGCAGCTTCCATTGCCGCCGATGCTGATGTTCGACCGGATCTCGGGCATTTCGGAGAGCGGCGGCCCGAACGGCAAGGGCCAGATCACCGCAACGTTGAAGGTGGCTGGCAACCCGGACCTCGACTGGTTCTTTGCCTGCCATTTCAAGGGCGATCCGGTGATGCCGGGCTGCCTGGGTCTCGATGCGTTGTGGCAGCTCACGGGCTTTTTCCTGGGCTGGCTCGGCGCTCCGGGGCGGGGGCGCGCCCTGGGCGTGGGCGAGGTGAAGTTCACGGGCATGGTCTTGCCTACGGTCGGGCACCTCGAATACATCATTGATCTGAAGCGGGTGATCCTTCGCCGCTTGCGGCTTGCCATTGCGGACGGCACCATGAAGGCCGACGGGCAGATCATCTACCAGGCAACCGACCTGAAGGTCGGCCTCTTCGAGCCCGGCCAAGATGCGAGCGCCGCCACGACATGATGGCAGCTGAAGCGCCGACACGGACGCGACCGTTCCGGCCGGCGCACAAGGGGGCGGGGGAGAAAGGCTGACATGAGACGAGTCGTCGTCACGGGCATGGGTATCGTGTCCTCGATCGGCAACAGCACGCAGGAAGTGCTGGCGGCTCTGCGCGAGGGCAAGCCGGGCATCGTCGCGGCGGAGAAATATGCCGAGCTCGGCTTTCGCTGCCGCGTGCACGGAGAGCCCAAGATCGACTGGGAACCGATGGTGCCGCGCAAGCCGCGGCGCTTCATGGAGGATGGCGTCGGCTGGAACTACGTCGCCATGGACCAGGCGATCCGCGATGCGGGGCTCGAGGAGAAGGACGTCATCAACGAGCGCACCGGCATCATCATGGGGCAGGGCGGCCCATCGACACGCGCCATCGTGCATGCGGCGGACGTGACGCGCGAGAAGGACCCCAAGAAGGTCGGTCCGTTCGAGGTGCCGAAGGGCATGTGCTCGGGCCCGTCGGCGGCGCTCGCCACCGCGTTCCAGATCAAAGGCACGAACTATTCCATCTCGTCCGCCTGCTCGACTTCGGCGCACTGCATCGGCAATGCCGGCGAGCTCATTCAATGGGGCAAGCAGGACGTCATGTTCGCGGGCGGCTGCGAGGAGCTCGACTGGACGCTGTCGGTGCTGTTCGACGCCATGGGCGCCATGTCGACCAAGTTCAACGCCACGCCGGAGAAGGCGAGCCGCGCCTATGACAAGAGCCGCGATGGCTTCGTGATTGCGGGCGGCGCGGGTGTGGTGGTGCTGGAGGAGCTCGAGCACGCCAAGGCGCGCGGCGCCAAGATCTACGGCGAGCTCGTAGGCTACGGGGCAACGTCGGACGGCTACGACATGGTGGCACCGTCGGGCGAAGGCGCCGTGCGCTGCATGCGGCTGGCGCTGGCCGGAATGAATGGCAAGGGCATCGGCGGCAAGGTCGACTACATCAACCCGCACGCGACGTCGACGCCGGCTGGCGACGGACCCGAAATCGATGCCATTCGCAAAGTGTTCGGCACCGGCGACAAGTGCCCACCTATCTCGGCGACAAAATCCCTCACCGGCCATTCGCTCGGCGCCATCGGCGTGCAGGAGGCCATCTTCTCCCTGCTGATGATGAACAACGGCTTCATCTGCGAAAGCGCCAACATCGACGAACTGGACCCGGAATTCGCCGATATGCCCATCGTCAGGAAGCTCAAGGAAGCTCAGCTTAACTGTGTGCTGTCGAACAGCTTCGGGTTCGGCGGCACAAATGCGACCTTGGTGTTCCGCCGCCATGACGGTTAACGGGACTCCAGGAACGACACGAGACCTGCCGGGGGCTTCGTGTTCCCCGGGTGACCGATACGTGGCCGCAGTCTCTCGTAAGGTCGCGCATCGTGAAGCCGTACGGCAAAGGTATACTGAAAGGCACGGGGAGCTATTGGCTGGCACAGGCCGGTCCGGAGCTTCCGGCCAGATTGGGAACTCTGATGTCTGAGAAAGATATCCTTAAGCCCGGCCAGCTGCTGGCGGGCAAACGCGGCCTCGTCATGGGAGTGGCCAACGACCGGTCCATTGCCTGGGGCATCGCCCGGGCCGCGGCGCTGCACGGCGCAGAGCTGGCTTTCACCTACCAAGGAGATGCCTTCGGGCGGCGCGCCATTCCGCTGGCCGAGTCCGTGAAGTCACCGATCATCGCGCCTTGCGACGTATCCGATCTCGCCAGCGTCGACAGCGTATTCGAGAAGATCGACAAGACCTGGGGCGGCCTCGACTTCATCGTGCACGCGCTGGCGTTCTCGGACCGGCGCGAGCTGCAGGGGCGCTATTCTGACACGTCGCGTGAGAACTTCTCCAACACCATGGTGATCTCGTGCTTCTCGTTCACGGAGATCGCGCGGCGTGCGGCCCCGCTGATGAAGAACGGCGGATCGATGCTGACGCTCACCTACGGCGGATCGATGCGCGTGGTGCCGTCGTACAACGTGATGGGCGTGGCGAAGGCGGCGCTGGAAGCCTCGGTGCGTTACTTGGCGGCCGACTTCGGCGGCCAGGGCATCCGCGTCAATGCGCTGTCGGCGGGTCCGATGCGGACGCTGGCGGGCGCCGGCATTTCCGATGCCCGCATCATCTTCAACTACCAGGGCGACCATGCGCCGCTGAAGCGGACGCCGACGCTGGAGGAGGTGGGCGGCGCATCGCTGTATCTGCTGTCCGACCTGTCGGGCGCCGTGACCGGCGAAGTGCACTACGTCGACTGCGGCTACAACGTCGTGGCCATGCCCACGCTCGACGCCCTGAAGAACCAGGACAACCACGGCCGCTCGCCGTCCGAAGCGGCGGAGTAGCACTCACGTTCGTGTAGAACTGCGAAGAAAAGGCCGGCTAAACGCCGGCCTTTTGCTTTCAGGCGCTACGGCCAGCGGCTTCGAGGGCCAGGGCCTGCGCGATGAAACGGTGCGTGGGCGTTGGTACGCCGTGCTTGGCACCGATGCGGACAACGGCGCCCGACAGCCAGTTCAACTCCAGCGGCTTGCCGGCCGTGCGGTCGTGCGACATCGAGGAGGTCATCGTCTCCGGCAGGTTGTCGACGATCTTCACGAGGGAGGCGGTGTCAGCAGCGGTGAGCCCGCCGCCGGCCGCCTCGCCGACGGCGATGACCTCCTGCACGGCGGCTTCAATGAGCGCGCGCGTGTCGGGATTGGAGCGCAACGGCCCGGCGGTGCGCTGCGTCAGCGTGGTCACCCCCGACATCGGCGCCAGCATGGCGAACTTGAGCCACAGCGCACGCACGATCTCGCGCACGATTTCAGCGTCGATGCCGGCGGCGCGGCAGGCGGCGTGGAAGGCGTCGACACGCGCGCTCGGGCGATTGTCGGCTTCGGCAAACTCGATGCGGGCGAAGGGACTGACGTGCGCGATGACGCCCGGCTCCGCGATGTGCGAGGAGATGCGCGCGACGCCCGGAACGACGTGGCCATCGCCAACCACGGCGGAAATCATGTCGGTGGCTTCGACACCGTTCTGAAAGGTGAAGATGGGCGTGCCGGGCTTCAGGATCGGCTTGAGGGAGGCCGCGGCGCGTTCGGTGTCGCCCATCTTGACGGCGAAGATGACGGCATCCGTTACCCCGGCCTCGGCGGCATCGGCGACGGCGCGGGCCGGCTTGACGTGAACGTTGCCGACGACGCTACGGATTTCGAGGCCTTTGGCCTGCATTGCGGCGAGATGGGCGCCGCGTGCCACGAACGTGACTTCGTTACCAGCGGCGGCAAGGCGCCCCCCGAAGTAGCCGCCGACGCCCCCTGAGCCCATGACGACGATCTTCATTCATCCGCCTCCGACATCACCGAATATGGGCACCGGCGATGCCGGTGCCCATAACCCGCCTATGGTGCTCACTTCCATTTGGCGCGAAAGAACTGCGGGATCTCGTCCGACGTCGCCTTGAAGTCGAGGTCCTTCGAGTAGACGTAGTACTTGGCATAGGTGAACAGCGGCACCCAGTAGGCCTCGCCGGAAATCCGCGCCAGGGCCTGCTTCCACAATGCCTTGCGCTTATTGGGATCGACGGTCCCATCGGCTTCGGAAATGAGGCGCGTCACCTCGGGGTCCTTGGCCAGATCATCCGCGGTGCCCTTGAAGAAGTGCGCGGCGCAGGCCGAGACGTCGGGGATGGAGCTGGAACCCCAGGTCATGTGCGCCGACGAGACCTGACCCTTGTGCACGGCCTGCACGAGCGGGGCATACTGCAGGAAGTTGAGCTTCGGCTTGACGCCGATCTTCACCAGATCGCCGATCAAGATCTCGGTGTGCTCACGCTCGCGATAAGCGTGCAGATCGAATTCAAAGCCATTCGGATATCCGGCCTCGGCCAGCAGCTTCTTGGCCTTCTCGGGGTTGTACTCGTACTTCGGCACGTCGTCACTGCAGGCGAATTGGTCGGGATGACAAGCGGCGTGAATGACTTTCGAGGGCTCTCCGACGATATTCTTGACGATCGATTCGCGATTGATGGCGTGGGCGAACGCTTGACGGACGCGCTTGTCCTTGAAGAACTTCTGATGCGAATTGCCGGCTGCGTCGAACGTGATGTAGGCAATGCGCAGCGTCTTGGCATTTTCGATGGTCAGATTGGGAGCGCCCTTCATGCGCTCGGCCTGCTCCTTGGGCACATCCCACACCCAATCGACCGCGCCGGTCATAACCTCTGCTAGACGCGTGTTGGAATCCTTGATGGTGCGGAATTTGATGTTGGCGATCTGAGGCTTGCCCTTCGGGCTTCCCTCCCAGTAGCCGGCATTGGCGGTCATGAGGATCGACTCGCCCGGCTTGATCTCGCCGACTTTGTAAGGGCCCGTGCCGTTGGCGAGCACCGCACCGAAGTCCTTTTTGCCGTCGGCTCTGGCCGGAGCGTTGTCGTAGTGACCTTTCGGCACGATGTTGGGCACCCCGGCCAGGAACACCAGCGCGGTCGGAAATGGCTTATCGAAGTTGAGGCGGACCTTGTGACTGTCCAGCTTCTCGGCGGACTTGATGTAGGAGACGTAGGAGTAGCTGAGAGCGCCGTTGTCTCGATTGATGAGGAAGGAGATGGTGTAGACGACGTCGTCCGCGTCAAGCTCCTTGCCGCTGTGAAACTTCACGCCTTTACGGATGTCCAGATCGAGCGTGGTGTCGTTGACCCAGGTCCAGGCGGTGGCCAGCAGCGGCTTGGGATCGTATTCCTCATCGAGATGGATCAGCCGGTCGTAGATGAGGGAGCCGATGATCACGAGCTCGCGGGTGTTGAGATAGTTCGAATCCGTGATCGAGTTCTCGCGATCCGTGGCCCATACCAGCGTATTGTCCTTCTTGCCGGCCTCGGCCGGAACCAGCGGCACGCAGAGTGCGGCTGCAGTCAGCACGAATTTGACGAAACGGTGCATTCCAAGTCTCCCTTCGGCCTGCATACACCTTGCCGTCGCGGCGGCCCGCGCGGCCAGTGGCTTACGATCCTATCAAATGTGCGGGGTACGCAAGTAGAATGCGGTGGCAGGCAGCTCGGAGCCTGCGGAGATCAGCTAGACAAGAGCCCGGCCTGACGGGCGATGGCGAGCGTGCGCTCTGCCATCAAAACGATGTCGATGGCGATGAACTGACCATCAGCGACGACGGTGCCGTGTCCGGCCTTTTGCGCGGCACACCAAGCGGCGACGATCTTTTGCGCGCGGGCGATCTCGGCCTCGGTCGGCGAGAAGACCTCGTTGCACACAGTGATCTGATTGGGATGGAACAACAGCTTGCCGCAGAAACCCAACTCCTTTGCGACCAGAGCATCGGCGCGCGTTGCGTCGGCGTCCTTCACCGAGGTGAAGTAGGCGGCATCAATGGCCTGCAGGCCGGCGGCAGACGCGGCCGCCACGATGAGGGCGCGCGGCACGGCCAGAGCGCGCTCGGTCACGGCGCCGCCGGTGGCCATGGCATAGTCGCCGGAGCCGAAGAACAGGGCACTGGTGCGCGCGGACGCGTCGGCGATGGCCGGTGCCTGGAGCAGGCCGCGCGGCGTTTCGATGCTGACGACGATGTCGATGGGGCGGGCGCGCGCGGCGTGCGGCTCGTTGGCGTCGAGCCAACCAGCGAGCTTTGTCACATCGGCGGGACTTTCGGCTTTTGGCAGAAAGATCGCATCGAGCCGGTCGAGCGGCAGCGCCGCAAGATCGTCCTTGAAGTCGGGCGTAGCCGCCGCGCTGGTGCGGACCAGGCGCTCGCGGCCGGCGAAATCAAGCGTGCGCAACGCCTCGGCCACGCAGGCGCGGGCCGCGGGCTTCTGCGCCGCGCCGACGCCGTCCTCCAGGTCGAACACGACACTGTCGGCAGGAAGTGTCACGGCGCGGGCGAGACGCTCGGGGCGGTCACCGGGCGTGATCAGCATGCTGCGTCGGAGGCGCGGCGCTCCTTTGGAACTAGCCATGGATCTTGCCGCGCCGCAGTTTGACTGCGCCCTTTGCGCTTTTGCCTGTGGTTGCCGGCGGTGTGAATTCAACGTCGACCTTCGGATCGACATAGACAGCCAGCGAGTCGGGGACGTCCATGTCGATGCGGGCGAAACCGGTCTTGAGAATGGTGGTGCGGAATACGGACTCGGCGCGATCGGGGTTCTTGCTCTTGATGGCTGCCATGAACGACGCGTGGTTGGCGAGGATCGATTCGATATTGGTTACGTACGACGGGTGCTGATGCAGGTAAATGCGCACGAGGTTGGAGATCGAGCGCCAAGAGGCCAGCAGAAAAGTGTTGCGCGAGTGCGTGCACACGAGCTCGTGGAACGACCAGTCGAGATCGCGCCATTCGGCCGTCTCGCCGGCGCGGGCCGCGATCTCGATGCGGCGATGCAGGCGCTCGAGCTGGTCGATCATGGCCGGTGTCGCATGCACGGCGACGAGCCGCGCCGCGAGGCCTTCGAGCATGGCGCGCACGGCCACCATCTGGGCCACCTCATCGGGCTTTACGGCGCGCACGTAGGTGCCCCGTCCACGGCGGCTCTCGACCAGATGATTGGCTTCGAGCGCCTTGAGGGCTTCGCGCAAGGGGCCGCGGCTCACTTGCAGGCGGCTGGCCAGCGATGTTTCGACCAAGCGCTCGCCGGGCTTCAACGTGCCGGCGCGGATGGCTTCCATCAACCGCTCGGCCACGATTTCCGGCAGAGACCGCTGCGGCGGCAAGGCCCAGGTCTCGTTCGGCGCTGTCGCAGGCGCGCCATCATTGCTCCGGCTCATGCGAGTGCTCCATCGCCGCCGGACAGCACCGGGCGCATTGTGTGCCAGTCGGTCGCCTGCTGATAGGCATGTCCAGCGCGCAGCAGCAACGGCTCACGCCACCACGCGGACTCGAGCATCAAACCCAGAGGCAGTCCATTGCGCGATCGTCCGCAGGGCACAGACAATCCCGGCAGGGCACCGAAGGCGCCGGCATAGGTGACTTTCGTGACAGCGCTGGTGGCCTGCAGCAGCGGCCGGGTGTCGTCGACGAGCGGCGGCTCGTCGGGCATGGTCGGGGCGGCGAGAATGTCGACGGTATCGAACAGCTTGGCGAGTGTGCGCTTCCAGCTTTCCTTGGCGCGCATAGCACGGGCGTAGTCGGCGCCGGTGTAGGTGAGGCCGTTGCGCATGCGCTCGATGGTCATGGGGCCCCATTTCGACACGTCGGGGAGGCGCGTGGCGTGCAGTGCGCAGGCGTCGCTGAAGACCATGCACGAGGCGTGATCGTGGATCTGCTCGGCTCCGGGCACGCTGACATCGACGAGCGTGGCACCGAGCTTCTCAAGGATGCGAATGCCGGCCTGATAGGCAGCCGATACGTCCTCCGAGCAGCCGTCGAGATAGAAGTTCTTCGGTACGCCGATACGCACTCCGGCGATGCCGTCGCCAAGACTGGGGAGAAAGTTTTCGAGGGGCCGGTCCTCGGAGATCGGATCGTCAGGATCGTAGCCCGACAGCACGGCAAACAGCCGCGCGCACTGATCGACGGTGCGCGCCATGGGGCCGACGGTGTCGTGCGATGCGCTGACGGGGAAACAGCCGGCGCTGGAGATGCGCCCGAGCGTCGGCCGCAGGCCGGAGATCCCGCAGATCGCGGCCGGCAGGCGCACCGAGCCGCCCGTGTCGCTGCCGAGCGCGGCCTCGCACATGCCGGTTGCAACCGCGATGCCCGAGCCGCCGCTGGAGCCGCCGGGCACACGCGACAGGTCATAGGGATTGCGCGAGGCGCCGATCACCGGATTCCAGGAGCGGATGCCGAAGGCGAACTCGTGCAGCGTCACCTTCGACACGATGACGGCGCCGGCCCGACGCAGCCGCCGGACGGTTTCCGCGTCGCGGTTGGGCGCATGATCCTTGAAGAAGGTCGAGCCGGCCGTGGTA
Source organism: Hyphomicrobiaceae bacterium (assembly GCA_046154585.1). Classification (GTDB taxonomy): domain Bacteria; phylum Pseudomonadota; class Alphaproteobacteria; order Rhizobiales; family Hyphomicrobiaceae; genus CADEFX01. The sequence continues at coordinate 11,990 of JBJXDX010000115.1, forward strand.
CGCACGCCCGCGGTATCGATGTTGTCCTTGATGGCGATCGGCATGCCGTGCAGCAGCCCGAGCCACTGCCCGTCGCGTGCAGCGCGATCAGCGGCATCGGCCTCGCGCCGCGCCGCCTCGGCCATCGGCGTCACGACCGCGTTGACGTGCGGATTCCAGCGCGCCTCAGCGCCGAGGCAGATGTCCAGACGTTCGCGCGCCGACGATGCGGTAAGTGACATGCCTTGACGCTCCTTATCGCGCTGCGACGCGGCCGGTCAGATGACGCCCTTGTCCTTGAGCTTGCCCATTTCCGCATCGGTAAGGCCGAGCAGGCCCTTGTAAAGCTCGTCGGTGTGCGCGCCCATCGGCGGCCCGAGCCATTCGACCTTGCCAGGTGTGTCGGAGAGGCGCGGCACGACGTTCGGCATGGCGATCTCGCCGACGCGCGGGTCCTTCATGCGCAGGATGTTCTCGCGGGCCGCGTAGTGCGGGTCCTTGAAGATGTCGGCGATCGAGTACACGGGACCGCAGGGCACCTCGAACTGGTCGCACGCCTTAATGCAGTCCTCGAGGGTGAACTGCAATGTCCAGCGCTCCACCCAGGCATCGACCTGCCGGCGCTCGCGGTCGCGGTCGGCGATCTTGCCCCACTTGCCGTCGCCGCCAAGCTCCGGCTCGCCTTGCGCTTGCGCAATGCGCGTGAAGATCTTGTCCGACGTGCAGGCGATGGCGATCCACTTGCCGTCCTTGGTCGGGTAGTGACTGTGCGGGCAGACATTGACGGTCCCCGGCCCCATGCGCTCGCGCACGTAGCCCTTGTAGGCGTAGGAGGCGGCGAGTTCGTCCAGGATGCGGAAGATCGGCTCGTAGAGGCCGATGTCGATGAACTGGCCGCGGCCGGTCATGTCGCGGGCCCGGAGCGCGAACATCACGCCGAGAGCACCATAGAGTCCTGCCATGTAGTCGGGGATGGTGGCCGAACCCGGCGTGGTCGGCGGCAGCTCGGGGAAGCCGGCCAGATACGAGAGCCCGCCGAACGCATTGCCGATGCGGCCGAAGCCGGGCCGCGGGCTGTAGGGCCCCGTCTGACCGAAGCCCGAGATGCGGACCATGATCAGCTTGCCGTTCTCTTCCTTGAGCGTGTCCCAGCCCAGGCCCCACTTCTCGAGGGTGCCGGGCTGGAAGTTCTCGACCAGCACGTCGGCCTTGCGGATCATGCGCTTCAGGAGCTCGGCGCCTTCGGGCTTGCGCAGGTCGAGCGTCGCGACCTTCTTGTTGCGCGTCTCCTGCATCCACGGGAGCGAGTCGCCGGACGGCGTCGGGGTGCCGAACTTGCGCAGCGCATCGCCGACCACGGGCAGCTCGAGCTTGTAGACCTCGGCACCGAACTCGGCGAGCTGCGTCGAGCAGAACGGCCCGGCGAGAAAGCTCGAAACGTCGATGATGCGAATACCTTGCAGCGGCTTGACTGTGGGATGCGGTGATGGGGCCTCGCCATCGCTCATGATCGAACTCCTAACTGACAAACAATCGGGGTTTGGGTGAACCGCCTGACGGCCGGGTGAATTCGCTAGCGGCGGCTGGCCGAGATGCGCGCGTGCATCTCCAGCACACGCTCGGCGCGATAGACGATCGGGTAGTCGATGAACTTGCCATCGAGCTGGATCGATGCCGAGCCCGCCTTCTCAGCCTCCTTGAAGGCGGCGACCACGCGGCGCGCCCATTCGGCATCCGCAGCGGAGGGGGCAAGGATCTCATTCACGACCGGCACCTGGTCAGGGTAGATGCACATCTTGCCCTGGAAGCCGAGGCGCTTGATGGTGCGGACCGACTTGGTGAAGCCTTCGACGTCCTTGATGTTGACCCACACCGTGTCGAGCGGCGGATCGATGCCGCCGGCGCGCGAGGCCAGCACCACGGCATTGCGATAGGGCAGCAGCTCGTCCTCGTCGCGGCTCCACTCGATGTTCATGTCGAGCGTGAAATCGCCGGCACCGAAGGAGAGACGCCGGACCCGCGTCCCCGCCGCGGCGATGGCTGCCACATTGGAGACGCCCTTGGCGGTCTCGATGATGGGGATGATGTCGACCGATCCAGGTTTCAGCCCGCTCTCGCGCTCCAGCTGGCGGACCAGCCATTCGGCGGCCTTGATCTCGTCCACCGTTTCCACCTTGGGCAGGATGATGCCATCCACGCCCGGTTTCACTACGGCGACCATGTCGCCGTAGCCGAACTCGGTGGTCATGGCGTTAACGCGGACGTAGCCGAGACAGCGACGCGGCTTCTGCAGGGCGGCGACGACGACGGGGCGGGTGATCTTCTTCTCGGCGATCGGGCAGGCATCCTCGAGGTCGAGGATCACGCCATCCGCATCGAGGGTGAGAGCTTTCTCGACGCGGCGGGGATGATTTCCGGGAGCGAAGAGGAACGAACGATAAACCGACATGCTTCTCCAGCCGTTTCCTGATCCAAGTAGGAGGCGCTCGAGCGTCCGCCTTTCTTATCTTCTTACTGTTTTCCTGCTCACCGAAGTGCATGTCAACTGTCGACAGCGCGGCCTTCGGGAGAAATCTCTGTCCGCGCGCAGCATTAGTCAGGTGATGGCAGCAGGTGCAACAGTCACTCCTTCGGCACGCCGCCGAACGGAGCCCAGCCGGTGCCGGCCAGATAGCCGCCATCCACGGGGATCGTGACGCCGGTGACGCCGGAGGCTGCAGGCGACAGCAGAAAATAGATCACCTCGGCAATTTCCTCGGGTCTCAGCAACCGCCCGAGGGGCGTGGCGCTAATGACATGCGAGAAATCGCGGCCGGGCTTGCGGATGAACGGCGTATCGGTCCAGCCGGGCGCCACGGCGTTCACGCGCACTCCGCTCCTGGCCCATTGCACGGCCAGCGTTTCCGTCAGATTGACCACGCCCGCCTTGCCGACGGTGTATCCGAGCACCGGACCGGAGCGGAACGACAGCACAGAGGCGAGATTGACGATGGCGCCGCGGCCGCGTTTGGCCATAGCGGAGCCGATCACGCGGCAGGGTACATAGGTGCCGCGCGTGTGCGACAGCAGCACCTCCTCGAACTCGTCGGGCGGGAAGTCCTCGATGCGGCTGAAGCGGGTGGTCATCGCCGCGGAATTCACCAAGCCGGTAATGGGCGGGAGTGCGCGCGCAAGCTGATCGTGGGCAGCCGAGACGGCGGCCTCATCGCGCATGTCGGCCGAGGCTGAGGCGACGCGAGGGCCAAGCTCCTGCGCCAGAGCTGCTCCGGCTGCCGCATTCAGATCCAGGATGCCGGCATAGCCGCCGGCCGCCACGATCCTGCGCACGGCCGCCTCGCCGATGCCGCTGCCGCCGCCGGTCACAATTACGCAAAGCTCGCTCATGTCATTGTCCCATTCTGTTGGGCGCGTTCGGAGGCCGATACCATCGCACTTTAGAGCGCTTGCAAATCCCCCGTAGAGAGGCAATCGTGGCGGTCAGGAGGGGTGCTGGCATCGCATTCCGCCGTCGGAAACAAAAACAAGGGGAGTACCGACGCATGATCAGAAGGCGTCTTCATTGGACTTTGGCCGCTGCCGTCGCGGCCGGCCTGACCGTCAGCCCGGCATTGGCGGGCAAGAAGGACGACACGCTCGTGTGGTCCACCGACCGAGAAAGCCCTATCGCGGACCCCTACTTCATCAATATCCGCGAACTGGTGGTGATGGGGCACTACGTCTGGGACACGCTGGTCTTCAACGATCCCGCCAAGACCGAGATCAAGCCGCTGCTGGCGACGAGCTGGAAGTGGGCCAACGACACGACGCTCGAGATGGAGCTGCGCACCGACGTCAAATTCCATTCCGGTAAGGTGATGGATGCCGACGACGTCGTCTACACGCTGAACTTCGTCTCCAACAAAGACCACGCGATCATGAACTACGCGCTGATGGCGTGGATCAAGAGCGCGGAGAAGATCGACACGCACAAGGTGCGCATCAACCTGAACAAGCCCTTCCCGCCGGCGCTGGCGTATCTCGGCGGCCTCGGCTTCATCATGCAGAAGGGCCACTGGGATGACGCGCCCACAAAGGCCGACGGCAAGAAGGACTTCGGTGCTGTCAAACCCAACGGCACAGGCCCGTACAAGGTCACCGAGATCAAGCCCGGCGAGTTCATCCATGCGGCGAAGAATCCGGACTACTTCAAGGGCGGCTACAAAGGCACGCCGAATATCGGCAACATCCGCTTCCGCACCATCAAGGACGCTCAGGTGCGCGCCGCCGAGCTGATGACCGGCGCCATCGATTGGATGTGGGACGTGCCGAAGGATCAGGCCGAGCGGCTTGCAGCCATCCCCACGGTGAAAGTGGAGAACGCCAAGACGCTGCGCGTTGCCTATCTGGGCTTCGACGTGCACGGCGTGAGCGGCAACAAGGCTTTCACCGACAAGCGCGCGCGCCAGGCGATTGCACACGCCATCAACCGCGAGTCGATCACCAAGAATCTCGTTGGCCCGGCGTCGGTTGTCATTCACGCGGCCTGTCACCCGGACCAGTTCGCCTGCACGGCGGATGTGCCGAAGTACGCGTATGATCCCGAAAAGGCCAAGAAGCTGCTGGCCGAAGCCGGCGTTGCGCCGGGCTTCGAGTTCGATCTCTGGGCCTATCGAGAGCGGGAGTACACCGAGGCCGTGATCGGTGATCTCGTCAAGGTCGGGCTGAAGCCGAAGCTCAACTACGTGCAATTCACCGCGTTTCAGCAGAACGTGCGGGGTGGCAAGACGCATATGAACCACGGCACGTGGGGCTCCAACTCCGTGCCGGATACGTCGGCGAATACGGCACATTTCTTCACCGGTGGGCCAGACGACCAGTCGCGCGATCCGGAAGTGATGAAGGGCATCGCCGAAGCGGACAGCCAGACCGATCCGGAGAAGCGCAAAGCGCTCTGGGCCAAAGTGCACCAGCGCATCGCGGGGGAAGCCTATTGGGTGCCGATGTTCAGCTACGCGAAATACTACGCGTACTCGAAGGACCTGGATTTCACGCCCACGTCGGACGAGATCCCGCCCTTCTTCGCGGCGAAGTGGAAGTAGAGCTGAGCTTGACGGTCTGGTGCCGGGGCGATGCGCTGCAGCGCACCCGGTGCCGAGCCGTTTATCGTAGCCAGACGGAGCACAGGCGCATCTCATGCTTGCGTACAGTCTGAAGCGGCTCGGCGTGGCGTTACTAGTGGCACTGACGGTGTCGCTGATCACATTCTCCATGATTTATATCTCCGGCGATCCGGCGCTGGCCATCGCCGGCGAGGGCGCGCGGCAACAGGACGTGGAGAACATCCGCAAGTTCTACGGCTTCGACCGGCCGATCTACGTGCAGTATCTCGACTGGCTCTGGAGTGCGCTGCATGGCGATCTTGGCCGCTCCTACAATCTGCGCCAGCCCGTAGCCGACGTGATCTTCCAGCGCCTGCCGACAACTATGCTGCTGGGCGCCTGCGCCATCACGTTTGCACTGGTGCTGGCCATTCCGCTGGGCGTTCTGGCGGCGGTGAAGCCCAACAGCATCTTCGACCGGGTATCGCTGACGCTGGCGGTGATCGGGCAGGCGATGCCGAGCTTCTGGTTCGCGCTGACATTGATCCTGTGGTTTGGCGTGTATTGGCGTCTGCTGCCGATCACGGGGCAGGATAGCTGGTGGAACTTCGTCATGCCGTCGATCGCGCTCGGCTACTACGTGACGCCGGCGGTGATGCGGCTGACGCGGGCGGGCATGCTCGAGGTGCTGTCGTCCGACTACATCCGCACGGCGCGCGCCAAGGGCCTCAAGCCCATGCGCGTGCTGTTCAAGCATGCGCTGCGCAACGCCATCATTCCGGTGGTCGCGCTGGCGGCGGTGCAGTTCGGCTTCATGCTGGGCGGATCGATCGTGATCGAGACCATCTTCCAGATCAACGGGCTCGGTTACCTGGCCTGGGAGTCGATCCAGCGCAAGGACCTGCCGATGATGCAGGCCATCGTGCTGGTGCTATCGATCATCTACGTGCTGATCACCTTCCTCGCCGACATGCTGAACGCGTTCCTCGATCCGCGCATCAGGGTGGCGTGACATGGCCGAAACAAGCGTCGTACGCGCAGGCATGATGACGGCGGAGGAAATCCTGGCGCCGTCGCCGGGCGCGCGCATGCGCAAGCGCATCTTCGGACATTTCGGGCTGATGCTGGGCGGTGGCGTACTGCTGCTTATCATCCTGATGGCGCTGCTGGCGGGCGTGCTGTCGCCGCACGACCCATACGACCAGCAGCTGGCGCGCAAGCTCATCCCGCCGATCTGGCACGCGAGCCCGAAGGCGACGTGGGAGCATATACTCGGCACGGATCATCTCGGGCGAGATTATCTCTCGCGACTGCTGCATGGGGCGCAGGTGTCGCTCATCATCGGCTTCGCGGCAATGGTGATCTCGGGCGTCATCGGCACCGTCATCGGCGTGCTGGCCGGATACTTCGGCGGGCGCGTGGACATGGCCGTGAACTTCATCATCACGACGCGGCTGTCGATGCCGGTGGTGCTGGTGGCGTTGGCGGTGGTGTCGATCATCGGCTCGTCGCTGACGGTGGTGATCTGGGTTCTGGGGCTGCTGATCTGGGACCGCTTCGCGGTGGTGATGCGCAGCGCCACGCAACAGGTGCGCTCGCTGGAGTTCGTGACGGCGGCGGAGGCCGTGGGATGCTCGCCGGCGCGCATTCTTCTGACCGAGATCGCGCCCAACGTCATGAACCACCTGATCGTGGTGGCGACGCTGGAGATGGCGCACGCGATCCTGCTCGAGGCCGCGCTGTCGTTCCTCGGGCTCGGCGTGCAGCCGCCGACGCCGTCTTGGGGCCTGATGATCTCGGAGGCCAAAGGGCTGATGTACTTCGACCCATGGCTCATCAGCATTCCGGGCGTGGCGCTGTTCCTGCTGGTGCTGTCGATCAATCTCGTCGGCGACGGGCTGCGGGACGTCAGCGCGCCAGAGAGCCGGAGCTGAGGAGGACATGGGCGAACGCGTTCTGACCGTCGAGGACCTGCGCGTCGACATTCCGGTGGCGGCCGGCATGCTGCATCCCGTGCAAGGCGTGACGTTTCATGTCGACCGCGGCGAGACGGTGTGCATCGTCGGCGAGTCGGGGTGCGGCAAATCATTGACGGCGCTGGCGATCATGGACCTGCTGCCGAAAAGCGCCAAGCGCACGGCGGCCAGGCTCGAGTTGCAGGACCAGAAGCTCGACGGCGTAGCCGAAGCGCGGATGGCCGACATCCGCGGCAACCGCATGGCCATGATCTTCCAGGAGCCGATGACGTCGCTCAATCCGGCGTACACGATCGGCAACCAGCTCGAGGAAGCGATCCTCCGGCACAAGCCGGTGTCGCGCAAGGACGCGCGCGAGCGCGCGGTGCATCTGCTCGGGCGCGTCGGCATCACGGCGGCGGAGCAGCGGCTCAGGCAGTATCCGCACCAGCTTTCGGGCGGATTGCGGCAGCGCGGGATGATTGCCATGGCGCTGATGTGCGGGCCGGCGCTGATCGTGGCCGACGAGCCCACGACCGCGCTCGACGTGACCATCCAGGCGCAGATCCTGCACCTGCTGGCAGAGCTGCAGCGTGAATTCCACATGGGGCTCGTGCTCATCACGCACGATCTCGGCATCGTGGCGCGCATCGCCACGCGCGTGGTGGTGATGTACGCCGGCGAGGTGGTGGAGACGGGGCCGGTGGACGAGATTTTCCGGGCGCCGCGCCATCCCTATACGCAGGGGCTGCTGGCGTGCATCCCGGTGCCGGGCAAGACGCGGCGCGGCGAGCGGCTGGGCGTCATCCCCGGCATGGTGCCGTCGCTGGTCGGCGAGATGCCGTACTGCCACTTCGCCAGCCGCTGCCCGATCGTGGTGGATCAGTGCCGGGCCGCGCCGGTGCCGCTGACCAGCGAAGGCGGGCGCGGACGTCAGGTGCGCTGCATCCGCGCGGCCGACGTGGCCGCGGGCGCCCTGCAGGCCGCAGGAACGGCGGCATGAGCGCAGCCAAGACATCCGCGGCCATGCTGGAGGCCAGCGACATCACCCGCACCTTCATGGTGAGCCAGGGCTTCATGCGCGGCAAGCGGCCGCTGCATGCGGTCAACGGCGTCTCGATGACGGTGCGCGAGGGCGAGGTGGTGGCGCTGGTGGGCGAGTCGGGCTGCGGGAAGACGACGCTGGCGCGCATCCTGCTCGGACTGCTGCCGCCGTCGTCGGGATCGATCCGCGTCGGCGGGCTGCCGATCACGGGCCTGGCGCGGCACGAGGTGGCGCGGCTGGTGCAGCCGGTGTTCCAGGACCCCTATTCGTCACTCAATCCGCGCAAGTCGATCGGCTCCATCATTGCGCTGCCGCTGAAGGTGCAGGGCGGCACGGATGCGCGCGCCATGCGCCGGCGCGTGGAAGAGATGATGGAGCTGGTGGGGCTGGCGCGCGGGCTTTACGACAATTATCCCAACCAGCTTTCGGGCGGACAGCGGCAGCGCGTCGCCATCGCGCGGGCGCTGGTGAACCGGCCGCGCATCGTCATTTGCGACGAGCCGACCTCCGCGCTGGACGTGTCGGTGCAGTCGCAGATCCTCAACCTGCTGCAGGATCTGCGGCGCGAGCTGGGGCTGACGTACCTGCTCATCAGCCACAACCTGGCGGGGGTGGAGCACATGGCGGACCGCGTGGCCGTCATGTACCTCGGCCGCATCGTCGAGCAGGCGGATACGGACACGCTGTTCCGGTCGCCGAAGCATCCCTACACGGAAGCGCTGCTGCGCTCGGTGCTGACTCCGGAGCCGGGCCTCGGCATTCCGGACACGCACCTCGGCGCGGCTTATCCCAATCCGCTGAACATGCCATCGGGCTGCCGTTTCCATCCGCGCTGCCCGCGGCGGTTCGTACCGTGCGACAGCGTCGCGCCGAAGCCGCTCGGCGATGGCAGCGCGTTCGTGGAATGCCACCTGTACGATCCGCAGGTGGCGCAGGGTGTGGCTGCTTGAGTGGCGCTCACCCACCAGGCATTTCATTTGAATAGCAACGGAGCTCAAGACAATGGCGAATGCGACGGGCAGTAGGGCGGGCGCGGTCACTCGGGCGGAGGCGTATTTCGACAAGGGCGAGTTCGAGGCTGAGCTGGCGCGGCGCGTGGCCATCAAGTCGGAGAGCCAGAAGTTTCCCGAGAGCGTGCCGGAGTGTCACCGCTATCTCGACGCGGAGATGAAGCCGGCGTTCGAGGCCATGGGTTTCACCTGCCGCAAGTACGACAATCCATTCAAGGGTCAAGGGCCGGTGCTGCTGGCCACGCGCATCGAAGACCCGAAGCTGCCGACGGTGCTGGGCTACGGGCACGGCGACGTGGTGCGCGGGCTGGAGGATCAGTGGACCAAAGGCAAGGGACCGTGGATCACGGCACGCGACGGCGATCGCCTCTATGGCCGCGGCACGGCCGACAACAAGGGCCAGCACACCATCAACATGGCGGCGATGCGCGCGGTGATGGCCGAGCGCGGCGGCAAGCTCGGCTTCAACGCCAAGTTCATGATCGAGATGGGCGAAGAAGCAGGATCGAAAGGGCTCAAGGAGCTGGTGCAGCAGCACAAGGCGGATTTCGCCGCCGATGCCTTCATCGCGTCGGACGGGCCGCGCGTGAAGCAGGATCGTCCCACGATGGCACTCGGCTGCCGCGGCGCGGTGAATTTCGATCTGGTCGTCGATCTGCGCGAGGGCGGGCATCACTCCGGTAACTGGGGCGGGCTGATCGCTAATCCCGGATTCCTCCTGGCGCATGCGCTGGCGTCCATCGTCGGGCCGAAGGGTGAGCTGCTGATCGAGGAGCTGAAGGCGCCGCCGATGTCGGCCGCGGTGAAGGCGGCGCTGGCGGACGTGGAGATCGACGGCGGCGACAAGGGTCCGCCGGTCGACGAATGGTGGGGCGAGCCGGAGCTGAAGCCGGCCGAGCGCGTGTACGGCGCCAACACGTTCAACATCCTGACCTACTGGACGGGCACGCCGGGCCGGCCGGTGAACGCCATCCCACCCAAGGCCGTCGCCAACTGCCAGCTTCGCTTCATCGCCGGCACGAAGGTGGACAACATCATCGAGGTGGTGCAGCGGCATCTGAAGGCCAAGGGGCATGACCTGGTGAAGGTGGTACCGCCGCCCACGGTCAACGACGGCACATTCGCGGCGACGCGCACGGAGCCGGATCATCCCTGGGCCGCGTTCGTGCAAGGCTCGCTGCAGCGCTCTTCGAACGTGAAGACGGCCATCGTGCCGTCCATGGGCGGCTCGATCTGCAACGACATCTTCACCGACGACCTCGGCCTGCCGACCATGTGGATCCCGCATTCCTACGCGTCGTGCTCGCAGCACTGGCCCGACGAGCACATCCTGATGCCGCTGACGCGCAACGCGCTGCAGGTGATGGCGGGGTTGTACTGGGACATCGGCGAGGGTGGGACGCCGCGGAAGGAGTGAGTGGGACCGGCGAGACGTGGTTCATGGCGCAGCCCGAAACATTCCCAGCAGGGCCATCGCATGACTGAGAAACTGAAGGTGGCAAGTGCGGACCCCAGCGCCCCCGCGATGCAGGCTGTCGCAATGCTCTATCATGCCTACTTCACCGGCCTCATCCTCACGCTCGTCACGCGCCGCAGCGCCTCCGACGCCGCCGAATGGATCGTCCGCGTCTTCCGCTACCAGCATCACGAGAAATTTCTGTCGAGCTTCGGCAAGCTCGGCCTCACCGGTATGCCCGATGCTGTGGCCTGCGCCGCCTACCACTACCTGTCGAACAGCATCGGCGGCGTCTCCGTCGAATTCATGCGCGAGAGCGACCGCAAGGCGTGGGTGAACTTCGTGCCGCCGCGCTGGATCTACCCGGCCGCCAGCATCTGCGGCGTGCCGAGCGAGGTGTCGCGCGCCATCCTCCGCGGCTGGTACGCGCAGAATGGCATCTCGCTCGGCAATCCGCGCCTCGGTTTCGTGTGCACCGCGCAGACCACCGATGGCCAGCACGGCCTGTCGGGCTATTTCCTCGAGCACGACCGCGACCTCGCGCCCGAGGAGCGGCTGCAGTTCCGCCCCGGCGAACTGGCACCGCCCTTCGATCCCGCCAAGGCACCGAAGCTTCCGGCAAGCGAATGGCCGGCCGACCGCCTCGCCAAGGCCGAGCGCAATTATGCCATGGAGTACATCCGCACCGGCCTGCCGCGTCTGGCGGAGCTGTTCGGACCCGCAGAGGCCGCCCATCTCGGCCGCGTCACAGGGCAGCTCATCGGCGCGCAGCTCTATCGCGAATGCGCCGCGCTACTCGGCATTGGCGGCAACAGCGCGGAGGACTTCGCGCGCTACATGCTGCAGGTCGCGGCGGGCGAAGGCGACGTGGCCCACATCTCCCACGCCGATGGCGCCGTGCTCGTGCATCGCTCGAGCTGGCGCCTGACGCGCGACCTCGGCCCCCTCTCGCCGTCGATCTTCGAAGCCTGGAATGGCCTGCTGGAAGGCGCCCTCTCGGTGCACAACCGCTTCCTTGTCCTCGAAACCCTGTCGCGCCTCGACTACGGCGACCCCACCTTCACCTGGCGCCTCCGGCGGCGGGCAGTCTAATCCCCTCTCCCCGTTTTGACGGGGAGAGGGTTAGGGTGAGGGGCAGCGGCAGAACGAGGAGCCAACACGGTGTTCGAAATGTCACCCCGAGACGCCTTCTGCGGAACTGCCAACGAAGGCGCCGCGCTGGGCTTGCTCGCGCTCATGACTGGCATCAGCGAGGAAGCTTGGTGCGCCGGCTGGATGCAAGATCTGGAACGCGAACTTTGGCAAGCGCCGCCAGGCAAGCTTTACGGCCGGATCATTATCACGGAGCGGCGCTCGGCATTATTGCGGCTGCTGTCAGAGGAAGCGAACGGTTGGTGGGTCTACCGTGACGAGCCAACCTTTCTCACGCTCGCCGAGTGGAAAGCATCACTCTAAGACTTGCAAAGAAAGAAGCTCCCCCAACCCCTCCAGCATCACATCCGCATGCAGTGTTAGGTCCGCCCGCGGACTCGTGCCGGTCGTGACGCCAACCCTAAGCCCGAGGCCCGCGCGCCGGCCCATTTCCAGGTCGTGCACGGCATCGCCGACGATCGCGACTTCCTCCGGCCGCAATCCCGCGGCCTCACAAAACGCCAGCGCCATCCCGGGCTCCGGCTTTGCGCCGTATCCCGAATCGCAGCCCGCCAGAAACATGAACTCACCCAGCAGCCCGTGCGGCGCCAGCGACGCCTCCAGCCCGCCGATGGAATCGTTGGTCGCCACGCCCATCGGCATGCCCCGCGCCTTGAGCTGCTGCAGCACGTCGGTCACGCCGTCGATCAGCACGGAGTGCTTCGCCCCGCCCTCGCGGAACAGGCGCTCGATATGCATGGCGAGATCGCGTGGCGTCCGCGCCCTCAGCACATCCGCAAAAACCTCGGCGATCTCATCGTGGCTGCCGGCTGCCAGCACCGTGCCTGAGGTCACCTGATCGGTCTCGGGATCATGCCCGCCCGCGCGCAGCAACTGGGCTGCCAGCCGTGCGTCCCCACTCGCCGCAAACGTCGCGATCGTGCGGTTGATCGGCACCCACGTCTTCCAGTAGTCGAGGAGCGTGCCGTCCTTATCGAACAGAATGCCGCGGATTTTCACCGGGCGACATCCACGGCCTCGGGTGCGCACACGGCGCCATCGCCCGCGCCCTCATGGATCGACAGGTCGCTGATCGTGGGGCTGGTGCCCGACAGCGGATTGTCCGGGTCCCACGCCACCTTCACCTGCTCGAAGCGCTGGCCTAGCGCATCGTAGATCATCAGGCGGCCGGCCAGCGTCTCGCCGATGCCGAGCAACTCCTTCAGCACTTCCGTCGCCTGCAGCGTGCCGATCACGCCGACCACGGCGCCGAGCACACCCACCTCGGCGCAGTTGGCCACCGTTCCGGGCGGCGGCGCCTCCGGAAACAGGCAGCGATAGGTCGGCCGCGGCTTGCCGTCAGGCGCCGTCTCGTGCGGCTTGAACGTCGTCACGTAGCCGTCGAACGGTCCGACGGCGCCGAACACCAACGGCTTCTTTGCCAGGTAGCACGCATCCGACACGAGATACCGCGTCGCGAAGTTGTCGGACCCGTCCACCACCAGGTCGTACTCGCTCAGAATCTCGAGCGCATTTGCGGCCGTCAGGCGCGCCTCGTGCGGGCGTACCGCCACATGCGGATTGATGCGCGCCACCGTCTCCTTCGCGCTCTCCACCTTCGCCAGCCCCACGTGCGCGGTATCGTGCACGATCTGCCGCTGCAGGTTCGACAGCGACACGCGGTCGTCGTCAATGATGCCAAGCGTGCCGATACCCGCCGCCGCCAGGTACAGGATGACCGGACTGCCGAGCCCGCCCGCGCCGATCACCAGCACGCGCGCGGCCTTCAGCTTCTGCTGGCCCTGTCCGCCCACGTCGCGCAGGACCAGATGGCGCTTGTAGCGCTCGATTTCCGAGGGTGTCAGTTTCATGACGCCTATTGTAAGCCCTGCGCCACCCGTGGCCAACCCGTGCAACCACCGTCATCCTCGGGTCGCGTGCGCCAGCGCATCGCGATCCCGGGGACCCAGCGCAAGACTCGTCAAAGACACCTCAAATATGGAGCTTTCAGCGCTTTTTGCGCTGGATCTCCGAGACGGCTCCGGCTCACGCCTCCGCCGCTCGAGGATGACGGAATTATGAACGCCTACCGTGCCCGTTTGCGCCCGACCAGCAGCACCAGCGGGATCGCCGCCACAGACGCCGCCGTATAGAGATAGAACGAGTTCAGATACCCGATCATCAGGGCCTGCCGCGTGACCTCCTGGGCAAAGCCCGCCAGCCCCCGCGCCGTCTCCAGGTTCCAGCCGCCCGTGGCATCCGGCAGCGTCAGCACCTTGTTGAAGGGCGACAGGTGTTCGATCAGGCGGCTGTAATTGGCGCCGGTCGCCCGCACCACCTCGGCCACCGACACCGAAATGAAGAAGCTCGAGCTGATGTTGCGCATCAGGTGCAGCACCGCCACGCCCTCTGGCCTGAGTTCCGGGCTCAGGGTCAGAAACGAGGATGTCACGATCGGGGTCCAGATCAGTCCGACCGCCAGCCCCTGCAGGAAAGCGTTGGCGCTGAGTGTCACTAGGTCGACGTTGAAGTCGATGCTCATCAGCCATAGCCCCGACACGATCTGCATGCCGAAGCCCAGCACCATGCCGACGCGCGGATCGGCGCGGTTCGTGAACATCGCTGCGAAGAAGCCTGCCAGCACGCCGATCCCGCGCCAGCTCACCATGATCCCGACCAGCGAGTCAGGAAAACCCAATGGTCCCTGCAGCAGCGGCGGCAGCAGCACCATCGGCGTGAAGTTGAGCATGCCGAAGATGGCGATCAGCAGCAGGCCGATGGCGTAGTTCCGGTCAAGCACCAGCCGCGGCGACAGGAAGGGCTTGTCCGCCGTCACACTATGCGCCACGAAAATGTGGAGCGCGATCGCGGCCACGATCGTCTCGATGATGATCTCACCCGATTCGAACCAGTCGAGCCTTTGCCCCCGCGCCAGCACGAGCTGCACGGCGGCAATCGCCACCGACAGCGAGATGAAGCCGGTCCAGTCGAGTGTCACGCGCGCGTCGGGGCGATCCTTCGGCAGCGCCATCAACGTCCCGATGCAGGCGATGATGCCCACCGGCACGATCATGTAGTAACCCCAGCGCCAGCTGTAGTGCTCGGCGAGATAGCCGCCGAGCGTTGGCCCGATCACCGGCCCAAACGTGTTCGACATGCCGAACAGCGAGATCACCATGGCGTGCTGCCGGCGCGGAAACACGTCGAACAGCAGCGATTGCCCGAGCGGGATCAGCGGCGCGCCGAGCGCGCCCTGGATCATGCGCCAGATCACGAGGCCTTCCAGCGAGTCCGCCGCGCCGCAGAAGAACGTGGCGACGGAAAACCCAATCAGGCTCCAGAACATGACGTTGCGCACGCCGAAGCGGGCGACCAGCCACCCGCTCATGGGTGTGACGATGGCCGTTGCCAGAATGTTGAACGTCACCGTCCAGGAAATCTCGTCCTGCGTGGCGGCTACCGCGCCCTGCATCTGCGGCAGGATCGCCGTCGCGGTGAACGTCGCCGCGATATACGTCGCCGAGCCGATCACAACGACCGCGAGCACCAGCATCCGCCGGCCCACCGACAGCTCCATCCGCGGCTTGTCCTCATCGAGGGTCGCCGACTGGCCGGCACTGGCGGTTGTGGATGAAATGGCTAGTGTCCCGATTCCGAAGTTCGCCTGATCTCTATGCCAGGTCCGGGAGCGAACTTCAGAATCCAAAGGGACACTAGCAGCATAGAGTTGCTCGTGTGATTCAGATCGAGAAATTCGCTCCAGTATCCGCGGCAGTTGCCGGCGAATTTCTCGATCATCACGCGAGCCTCACTCGGCGGCGTCGAGCAGCGGCACGGGCTTCTTGGCGCCGATGCCGATGTCGCGAACTTTGGTGTGCGCGCGCTGCTGCGCCTCGCGAATGGTGCGCTTCAGGTCGGCGAAGTAGGGCATGTGCTCCACCTCGATGCCGTGCCGCGGCGTCTCCTTGAAGTCGCGAGCCACCGCCGCGCGTCGCGATTCGATCTCGGCGCTCATGTCTGCATGGCTCGGCAGTGTGGCCCGCCCCATCTCGAACTCGCGAATCCAGCGGATCTGCGCCTCGGAGATCCAGTTGGCCGCCGTGTCCGAATTGAAGAAACCAAGAAAATATAGCCCGCGCCAATCCGGCGGCACGATGCGCATGTAGAGATCGAGGCCGTTGTCCTTGATGGCCACCAGCTCCGGCCCGATGAAATCGAGATCGATGAGGTAGCCGGTTGCCGCGATCAGCGAGTCGAACTCCTCGCTCGTGCCATCGGCAAACGTGATCCGCTGCCCGTCGATGGCCGTGATGCCCTGCTTCACCACCACGCGGCGGTAGTGGAGGTGGTTGACGATGTTGGCGTTGGAGGTAGCGTGGATCTTCTTGCCTTGTGGCGGAAAGCCGAGCTTGCCCATGTCGCCCTGCACCACCCACACGAGGAAGCGCACGATGCGGTTGCGTACCGCTGTCGGCACCCAGGGCTTGTATAGCGGTTTCGCCAGATCCCAGAACGGCCGCCCGAACATGAGCTTCGGAATGATCAGCGGACGCGAGCGCGCCACCAGCACGGCGCGTTCCGCTGCCGGGCACACGTCGCTGGCGATATCGAGTGCGCTGTTGCCAACGCCCACCACGCAAATGCGCTGCCCCGCAAACTCCGCCGGGTCCTTGTAGTGGTGCGAATGCAGATAGCGGCCCTTGAAGGTGTCGCGAAACATCGGCACTTCGAGCGGTTTGGTCAGATGCCCCGAGGCGACGATGACCGTGTCATGCTCGTGCGTCTCGCCGCGCTCGGTCTGGAGCTGCCAGCAAGGCTTATCGGGCGTGTAGGATGGTGCCGCCTTCACGCTTGTGACGCGCGTGCGAAAGCGCACGCGCTGCATGAGCCCGAAGCGTTCGGCGTAGCTCCTGAGATACGCCGCCATGTCCCGGTGATTGGGAAACGGCTGCACGTCGCGCGGAAACGGATGATCGGAGAACGCCGTCAGGTCGCGCGCCGTGTTGATGTGCAGCGTCTTGTAGGCGGACGAGCGCTGGTTGTCGTTCTTGTAGACCCACAGCCCGCCCACATGGCTGCCGATCTCGTATAGCGTGACGTCGAAGCCCGCCTCCAGCATGTGCTTGGCGCCCGTCAGGCCGGCGGCCCCCGCGCCGATGATGCCGATCGATTTGCGCGCCATTCCCGCTAGTATCCCGATTCCGAAGTTCGCCTGATCGTGATGCTAGGTCCGGGAGCGAATTTCTCGATCATCACACTAGGCCCGTCGTTACAAAATTTCGTACACGTCGTAGACCGCGAATCCGGGCTCGCGCCGGCCGACGCCCACGCCGACGATGCGGTTGAGCCAGTCGTAGCGCGCAGATCCCGTCTCGAACACCATCGACGTGCGCAGATAGTGGCTGTCGGGCGCCACCGCCTCGCCGCGCGCGATCTGCGCCATCACCTCGGCGGAGGCATGCCGGACGCCGCGGTATTGAATCAGCAAGGGTTGATCGTCATCCAGTTTCACGATCAACCGCACGTCAGGCCGCAGCGCCTCGTCATTACCGGCCAGCAGCAGATCGACGCCGCCCGGCATGATCTCGCCCCTGATGCGCGGTCCCTTGAAGTGCCCGAAGTCCAGCCGGTCCAGGCGCCGCGTGCCGAGCGGCGATTTGCCCAGCATGTAGGAACCGGCCACGCCGATCTTGAGCTCGCCGATGTAGCTCGATTTCAACTCTTGCATTGAGTAGGTCCAAAGCTTGGAGGGATGCGCGAGGATCACGCCGGCGCCGGCAATCTGCCGTGCTGCCGGACATTAGCACGCACGGCCGGGTTGCGCAGCGGTATGCCACACATGGGAGAAATGCTGGAGCAGATGGCATTGTAAGGGCCAGGGCGCGCGGTATACGCGGTCAACGCGATGGGGCGCCTCTGCCTACTTGCTCTCCACCTGCGCCACGCGCACCGGCGGCCGCCGCATCAGCTCGTCGAGGCGGCTGCGTTCCTTCTGGAAATCCAAGAGCTGCCTGCCAGTCAGCTTGCGCTCCTGCGGCATCTGGATCGACAGTGGATCGACGAAGCGGTTGTTGACCAGCACCTCGTAGTGCAGATGCGGCCCGGTTGAAAAGCCGGTGTTGCCGACGAAGCCGATCACCTGCCCCTGCCGCACCTTCACGCCCTCGCGCACGCCTTGCGCGAAGCGGCTCATGTGCGCGTAGGCCGTCTGATAGCCGTTGGCGTGACGGATGCGGATGTAGTTGCCGTACTGCCCTTTGGGCCCTACCTCCTCGATCACGCCCGTGCCTGACGCGAGGATCGGCGTTCCGGGCGTCGCCGCCCAGTCGATGCCGGTGTGCATCTTGCGCGTGTTCAGAAGCGGATGGAACCGCACGCCGAAGCCGGAGGCGAGGCGCACGTCCTCGCTGCGGATGGGTCGCCGCATGAGGAACTTCTTCGAGTTGTTGCCGGACTCGTCATAGAAGTCGATCTGCCCGTCCGCCGTGCGGAAGCGGAAATAGCGCTGCGTGTCGCCGCCCGTCGTGATGGCCGTAAAGAGTAGCTCACCCGGCTGACTGTCGACGGCGCGTTCCTCATCCTTCACGTCGAAGAACAGCTCGATCGCGTCGCTCGATCGTGCGCGCCGGCGGAAATCCGTCTCGTAGGCGTGGATCTTGATGATCTGCTCGATGGTCTCTTTGGCGAGGCCCTGCGAGAGGGCGGCCTGGTAGAGGCTGGCGTAGAGGCTCGTGGCCGTCGTCTGATTGCCGCCGCCCGCGGGGTCGCCGACGGCTGTGGCGGAGGCCACGAACTCGCCCGCCGCGTTGCGGCTCACCGTAACCTTGTGCGCCCCGCCGTCACGCACCGAGAGCCGGATCGGCTCCAGCCGCCCTGTGCGCGTCAGCGACGGCACCAGCACGAACTCCACCTCATTGCCGGGTGTCAGGTCGCTGTCGGCGAACGTGCCGCGCGCCGCTTCCACCATGCTGCGCGCCAGCCAGGATTCGCTTCCCAAAGCTTGCAGCAGCTTCGTCAGCGTATCGCCGCGTGCGACCTTCACCTTGCGCACTTCACGGCCTTCCAGATCTTCGGCCGCGTCGTCGCCCTCGACCGCGGTCTTGGCGAGCACCGTGGTATAGGGCGGGATTGCTTCCTGCTCTGCCAGCCTCTCGCCCTGCAGTCCGCGCGGCTGCGCCAGGTCGAGGCCTTCAGGCAGGAAGCCCGGCTTCATGCCTGCCTCCTCGCGCTGCGCCTCTTGCGTGCGCTTCACGATCTCGGCGACGTCCTGGAGGTCCATCTCCTGACCGTCCTCGATGGGCAGGCTGCTGCCGAGCAACTCCACCACCCGCACCGTCACTTCGCCGCCCGAAGGCCGGTTGCCGTCGCCGTCGTCGTCCAGGGCCTCGCCGACCGGTGCGTTGTTGGCGTACAGGCGGAACGGATTGAACGGCGGAATGCTCGCCGCGTCCTTCACCGACACGGCGCCGAGTCGTGCCACGATGCGCGCATAGGGCTTGTTGTGAATATAGTCCCGGGTGCCTTTGCGCTGGCGGATCGACTCCTGGACGATAAACTTGGTCGACATCGCGCCGCTCATGGGCTGCAGGCGATCGGACTTGGGCAGCGACCACGCCAACCCGTCTACGCGCGCCATGGCCAGTGCCGCCGGCTCGTAGGCCATCCGGGTCTGCTCGCTCATGCGGGCGAGCGTGGGCAGCATACCGCCGCGGCCCTCGATCGGGTCGGCGGAACCGAAAATCACCACCACGATGGCAACGCCCCCGACAGCCGCCGCTAGGCACGTGCTGAAGAACCAGCGGAAGCCGCCGCGCCGGGATTCGGCGCTATCCGCGCTGTAGAGGTCAGGCAGCGGACGCCGCTTATGTGTGTGGTAGAGCTGTGGCAGGCCGCGCGACCGGGCAGCCAGTGCCGTGCGCCGTATCCCCCCGACGAGTGCGTGCCGCCTGCGATCGAGCAAGACCCCCAACCCCTTTCAATGGCGCACCGCAGCCACCATCTGCAATGCCGTCGCGAGGCTATCCGGCCCTGGACGCGCCAAAAATTTCCCAATCCCCGTTCCGACCTTGATTTTGGCCGATTTTATGAGGCTAAACTAAGGCTCAGTTCCCACGGGAGAAAGTTAGGTAAACTTTTTTGGCGTTCGGGGTTGACACTCGCGTTCAGGTGATGTTTATTGGGGTCTTCGACGACGCGCTGCTTAAGCGCTTCGTCAACGTCGAAAGACAGCAAATCTGGAACCGGCGCGAAGCTCTCAGGGACTTCCTGACGGGGTTTCGTATTGTCGCCGATGGGTCGGGAAACCGACTTAGTCGGGGATTTCTGTTCACTCGATGCGGCGCTCTTTGACAATTGAATCGGAAGAAAGAGAAACGCAGGCGG
Source organism: Hyphomicrobiaceae bacterium (assembly GCA_046154585.1). Lineage (GTDB taxonomy): Bacteria > Pseudomonadota > Alphaproteobacteria > Rhizobiales > Hyphomicrobiaceae > CADEFX01. The sequence continues at coordinate 32,026 of JBJXDX010000115.1, forward strand.
CGGAGTCCTGGCGGGTCCGGCCCAGCACGCGAGTGCATGGTGGACCAAACAGACTCTGGCGATACTGCGTTTCAAGCCATCACCAATAATGCGTTGAATTTGGGGCAACTCAGGTTCGATGCATTGTATGTGAAGGTGCCCGTTACGCAGAATATCCTTGGAGTGATTCCTCCAAGCCAACCAGAATCAAATTTTCAATTTGAGAGTTTGATCCTGGCTCAGAACGAACGCTGGCGGCAGGCCTAATACATGCAAGTCGAACGCCGTAGCAATACGGAGTGGCAGACGGGTGAGTAACGCGTGGGAATCTTCCTAATGGTACGGAATAGCCCGGGGAAACCCGGAGTAATACCGTATACGCCCGTAAGGGGAAAGATTTATCGCCATTAGATGAGCCCGCGTCGGATTAGCTAGTTGGTGGGGTAATGGCCTACCAAGGCTACGATCCGTAGCTGGTCTGAGAGGATGATCAGCCACACTGGGACTGAGACACGGCCCAGACTCCTACGGGAGGCAGCAGTAGGGAATATTGGACAATGGGCGAAAGCCTGATCCAGCCATGCCGCGTGAGTGATGAAGGCCTTCGGGTTGTAAAGCTCTTTTGGCGGGGACGATAATGACGGTACCCGCAGAATAAGCCCCGGCTAACTTCGTGCCAGCAGCCGCGGTAATACGAAGGGGGCTAGCGTTGTTCGGAATCACTGGGCGTAAAGCGCACGTAGGCGGACTTTCAAGTCAGGGGTGAAATCCCGGGGCTCAACCTCGGAACTGCCTTTGATACTGTTGGTCTCGAGTCCGAGAGAGGTGGGTGGAATTCCTAGTGTAGAGGTGAAATTCGTAGATATTAGGAAGAACACCGGTGGCGAAGGCGGCCCACTGGCTCGGTACTGACGCTGAGGTGCGAACGCGTGGGGAGCAAACAGGATTAGATACCCTGGTAGTCCACGCCGTAAACGATGGATGCTAGCCGTTGGCAAGCTTGCTTGTCGGTGGCGCAGCTAACGCATTAAGCATCCCGCCTGGGGAGTACGGCCGCAAGGTTAAAACTCAAAGGAATTGACGGGGGCCCGCACAAGCGGTGGAGCATGTGGTTTAATTCGATGCAACGCGAAGAACCTTACCAGGCCTTGACATCCTCGGAA
>JBJXDX010000116.1:0-2990 GCA_046154585.1 Hyphomicrobiaceae bacterium
TCCGAGAGCCGGCGTTTCGCGCGCGAAAAATGGCGTGCATTGGTCAATCTTCCCGATCCACTTGCCCGGAACGTAGGCGTTCCAGGCATCGCAGAATCCCCCGGTCATCAGTTTGCGACAGCCCGAAAGGTCGAGGTCCTTGCCGGCATCATTCTGCACCGACTGATAGTAGCTGAATGCGAACTTCTGGACTGCTTCAGCCTGAGCCTCGCTGATACCATTTGGCCGCCATGCCCCATTCACTTCGTTGCCCGTCATCCAGACATAGCTGAGGAGCGCGAGATAATATCGCCCGAGCGGCGCTAGGTGAACGTCGTCGCTAAAGAATAGGTTGACCGTTGCGGCCTGGGTGTCGGCTTTGAGCACCGAGACATCGCCGCGCAGGCTCGCGTCAATGAGCATGGCGAGGGCCGCGCCTGCTGGAATCGAGTGGATACGGTCGCGACGGCCTTCGTGGGCTAGGCTGGCATTGATGCGATTGGCCATACAGCGCCAAACGCGCGTGCCTTGTTGCTCCAACGCGATCCAAGGCTGCGGATTTGCCTTGTCCGAGATCCCTTCCCATGGCTCGAAGAAGAACGTCCGACCGGAGGGATTTTGCCTGATGAAGTGCTCGTGGAAGTGGCGCAGATAGCGCGGCGTATCGTTCCATACGAGTTCGGATACCGAATGGTGGCCCTCGGTCACGATCAGAACGTCAAAAGGGTCACTCTTCGACTGTGCGAAAGCCGTTCGGACGTCGAGACCGGTCCGACCGCCTTTGTTGTTTCCGTATCCGTACCCCGACCAAGGAGGATCCTTGTCGGTGTCGCCAAGCGTCCGCCATCTCAGCGGAGAGCCAATGACGATCTGCTCCTCATAGGACATTTTCAAGCTTTGGCTCTGGCCGATCGCCACAATATAATCGGCGAAAGGATCATCGGTTAGGCTGTGGCCCGAGACAAAAAACTTGATCGAGGTCTGCTCCGAGACTGGTGCGCTCAGAACAGCGCTCGATGAAATCAAACAAATGACCAGCGACAGCGCAAAATCTGAGGCGAAATGGGCCCGAGTCCTCCACTTGCGGCTGCTATTACGGCCAGTCGGCATGAGCTGATCCTCCACGTATTCGCAGTAGCGGCGCCAGCCGGCCGGTTGTCCGCTGCCGGCAATCACGACACTCGCGCTTCAAGTTAATCAACGGCGCCGAGCCATTCCGGCTCTGTGTTTTTCAGCTGATGACCTCTCTTGCGAGGCTAAGCCACTTTGCTGATACGACTGTGGCGCCGTTAAAGTTGCGGGCTCTGCCCTATTGTGTAGTTAAACAATCCCGATTGTGTAATGCGGTACTCGGGTCGTTGATATGGCCAGCAAGGTAATTCGAGACCTGCAACGTGCAGGTCGACACGCTGCTCGGGCAGCTCCATCGCCTTGAGATTGCGCTGATTGCTCAGATCCTAAATCTTCATTCGATCTCTTCTCCCTCCCGTTATTGGCCATCATGGAGAATATCAGGCGAGTTCGTACCGTTTTACAGCTGCGCTGTTAGCCGGCGTCACGGTCGATAGAGGGCCAGTCAGTGACGCCTTCCGCCACTGCGCGCTGGGCTAGAATAGCATCGATGAAAAACTTCGTAGCCCAATTGGGATACTGAAGAGGCGCGTATCGGCCATAGATTGGGAACGAGCCGGCGATCGCGCCATGCCAAGGCGCGCCGGGAGCGTCTAGAGATTGCAATCGTGCAACGGCTTCGAGCAGGCGGTCGGCGGTGTCCCTGTAGTGGGGCTTCCTGGTAACGACGAACAGCCGATACAGCACAATAGAGAGCTGAGCATAGCCGGTCAGGCAGATATGGGAGGAGAGGTACTCCCATTGCGGCCCTAGCTCGGCAGCGATCCAGGACCGCCTCTCGTAGAGCTCGCAGACCTTGTCGGCAGCCCGACACACGGAACTCAAGATGCGCTCGTCGGCAGTCAAATAGTGGATCTGGAGAAGGCCACGCATGACGTACGCGGTTCCATGGGTATTGGCGTTGCCGCCCGGCTTGAAGTTATTCTTGAGGTAGAACCCGTGCTCGTTTTGCTGAGCTATCGTCCACATCGCGCAGTCGGCCGCCCGATCTATGAGCTGACGGTCGTCGGTCAGGCTGCCGTACGCCATCAGCGCCCAAGCAGCGCGTACGTTGTAGGCATGGACAATATTGTGGCTCATGTTGCGGACGAAACACCCGCTATCGTCCATCGATCCTACTAGAAACTCTGCTGCCATCCGCCCCGGTCGGAGGAAATGATCGTGGTCGCCTCGTTTAATAAGCGCGTTGAAGCCAAGCAGGATCATGCCGGTGTCGAACACGTCGGGCTCGGTTTGCAATCCAAGCTCGCCCCCTGAGAAGCCGCCGTCGGGACGCTGGATCTGCGTCAACCAAATGCCGATTGCGCTGGCCGTGTCCGCGAACGTGCCGTCCTTGCGCTGGCGTTCTAGGGCGAGGAGGGTTGGGATAATGTAACCGCTTGTTTCCGGATAGGGCGGCATCCACCCCTTCATAAAGCGATAGCCCTTCGAGGAGGCGTGGCCGTCGCAAGCCTCAATTGATTTCATAAGCCATCCGATGGCGGCGCCAAGATTCTCCTCGGGCACGCGATCGCCCGCAGCCGCCGCGCGAACACCCGTCCGGTCCTTAACGCAATCGCCGATGGCTTTGCGAATGAAGTGTGTGAGCATTGAAGGTTCAATCTCGTGCGCCGGCTGAAGGGCCTGGTTCAGCGGCAATGAGCGGATGTCGTAAAAAGCCAGGGCGCGCTGGCTCTTCAAACTTGTTACCCGAGGTTGGTCGCAATCTTACGCATCGCCATCCGCATCAGAAGCATGAGATACTGGGAATTCGAAACGTAGTACCGGCGGGCAAGCCGACGGGGTTCCTGAAGCAATCGAAACAACCACTCCAGACCCAGTTGTTGAACCAAGACTGGGGCTCGCATGATGTGCCCTGAAATAACGTCGAATGATCCGCC
>JBJXDX010000117.1:0-14407 GCA_046154585.1 Hyphomicrobiaceae bacterium
CTGGCTGACGCCGGCCGGCTACGCAGCACGCTGGCAACAGAATGAAGAGCTTGAAGGACGCTCATCGGGAGCGTTCAATGACGACCGGATTCCAGTCCCCGCTGGATAAAGATCGGGGGTCACATCAGGGGCGATCAGTGACCTTCAAGGAGCTCGTTCGTCTCAATTTTCGCCCGCTGACCGACGCGGATCGCGATGTCTACGTCGATGTGAGCGATCCCGAGGCTTTGATCGCCTACACGCACAACGAGACGTGGATCATCGAGGGGGAGCTCTTAAGATTGGTCCACGTTCACCCGACGAAACTGAAAGCCGTCCAGCAATATTTTAACCTCGACACATGGGGTCAGGCGGTCGAATTGGAGGAGCTTTAATATCGAACGCGACAGCCGTCAGGACGTCGGCGGTAAGACGTATGCCCTTGTCGGCATCGCTGAGCAGTAAAGCCTAAGCGCAGTTCTGGCCGCCGGCCAATTGGAATGCTGGTTGAGTATATCGCCGACGCGACAAGGACATGGGGGATCGGGGACCTTATGCCAGGGTGTGTAGGCCGATCCGACTGGCGTATCTTCCGCGAGTGGACCATTTTATTCTGAAATCCTAGCCTCTCGGGATTCCATTTGGAAGACGTTTTCGCTTTTCTTCTCGCGATCTGCGCGCTTGGCTTCCGCCTGCGGACTCGCCTGCCGGTCTTGACGCAGCTTTAGTGCTTTGAATTGCCGTTGAATCTGGTCGATTTCCTCGTCTGTGCAGTTCTCCAAATCAATCAATCGATTGCGCGCCGCATCAAAGCTTCGCAAGAGCTCATCGAGCTTCAAATGGAGCGCACGAGAGTCACGATTTTGCGTGTGCTGCACCAAAAATATCATCAGGAAAGTGATAATGGTTGTCCCGGTGTTGATGACCAGTTGCCAAGTGTCCGAATATCCAAACAGCGGCCCAGTAACGGCCCACACAACGACGACTGCACACGCGACGGCAAATGCTGCTGGCGTTCCCAGGACGCAAGACGCCTGGCGGGCCAATTCGGAGAACGACCACGTTTTAGAAGTCTCTGACATAAACTCACGAGTCCGACTGCAAAGTAGACTGCCGGTCTTTTGGACCGGCAGTCACTTATCTATCGTCTGTAGCGGTCGCGCTCGGCGCGAATTTCGTCCTTGGTATAGCCGGGAGCTTTTGGATCGTACCCGGTCCACCCGCCCTCGGTGTAAGCCCGACGCCGCGCCGGAATATTGACCGGGTCGTAGCGGTTCATGATGTCAGTTGCCATTTCGGCCCGCTCCTCAGGAACCCGTACCGACACCAGCGTGCCGCCCCGGCGCACCCCTTCCGAGTACACATGCGCGTCCTCCTCGCTCACACCGTAGTCCGTCAACGCGCCAACCATGCCGCCAGCCGCTGCGCCGGTCACAGCACCGGCCAAGGTGGTAGCAAGCACCCCAGCGGCCACAAGAGGACCCACTCCGGGGATAGCTATGACGCCGAGAGCCGTCAGAAGCCCGGTTCCGGCGCCCGCGAGAGCACCCACCGAGGCACCAGTGGCGGCGCCGGTGGCATCGTCTACGAGCTCGCCATTTTCGCGAACGCGAGAGGCGATGCTGACTTCGTTGGAGGTAAATCCGGCAGCTTCGAGGGCGCGCACAGCTTCCTGCGCGCGACCGTAGTCGTCAAACAGATGCGTGACTGTCGTGGTCATGGACGTGTCCTTATGGGTTGGCAACGATGTTGCCTTGGAAGTCCAAGGCCACGTTGACTTGCTTGCCGCTCTGCATGGCGGTGCCCCGCCAGATGCCCTGGTCGTCTTTCTTGAGGGCCTTCACTTCGGTGAACCCAGCCTTTTCTATGCGGTCCTGAGCCTGGGCCTCGGTAAAGCTGTTGGCCCCCGCTACAAGCGACTGCTGTGTGCCGCTTTGGGTGGATGTGGATGGGGTGGAAGTCTGTGCTGCGACTGCGCCCGGAACGAGGGCAACAGAAGCGGCCACGACTGCTGCTTTGATGAAATGCATGGGCGTCTCCTTTGGATACGTGAAGTGCGCTCTAAAGCTTGGCCACCGAGAATTCGTTCCTTGCTGCCAGGAACTTGTTGCGACCGCGCCGGGTTGCTGTGCACCGAGCAATCGCAAGGAAGGGATCACCATGGACTCCAATCGCATCGAGGGCTCTTGGGAAGAGCTCAAGGGCAAAGCCAAGCACAAGTGGGGGAATCTCACCGACAACGAGCTGACCCAGATTGGTGGCAAGAAGGATGAGCTGATGGGGCGCATCCAGGCCCGCTACGGCTACAGCAAGGACAAGGCCAAGGAGGAAGTCGAGAACTGGCTTGCAAGCCTCGGTCCGTCGGGTGAGTCCGTCATGGCCCAGATGAACGCTGCCAAAGACGGCGCCAAGCAGGTGGCCGACAACTTCACTACCGCAATGCAAAAATCTGTCGAGAAGAACCCTGCTGCCACCTTGGCGATGGTCGCGGCCGTAGCCTTTGTGATCGGCGCCATCTGGAGGGCGTAAGTCGTGAAAAGCTTCTTCAAGCCGCTTCTCATTGGCGCGGGTGCCCTTGTTCTGGGTGCCACTGTCGCCTCGGCGGACGTGGTGTGCAATGAAGACGGCGATTGCTGGCGGGTGCGCGAGCGCTACGAATACAAGCCGGAGCTTCGCCTCAACGTGTATCCCGACACCTGGCGGTGGGAAGAGAGCGACAACGCGCGCTATCGCTGGCGCGAGGCTCCTTCAGAACGCCGTGGGTAGTGGCGCCAAGGCGTTTGGGTCGAGATCAACGAGTGATGTCCGGTTCCTAGAATCTATGACGTGCACCGCTCATGCGGAGGAGGCCCTGCTTCGCGGCAGGACCTTTTCTGTATCTGGAACGAGTAGCCCTGGCCGGCCCCACGTTCAGAGATTAGTCACAAGATGTGCCCAGAAACACGGGGTGGGTCTGTCTACTTGGCTTTGCGCTTGCGGTGCGCAGGCTTGTCTTCCTTCACGTTCTCATCCTTACCCGCGTCGGCACTTTCGTTGATGCCTGACAGCGCCAGCTCGGAAAGCTTTTCATCGGTTGCCTCCTCCTCTTCGAGTGTCTCCTCCAAAAGCGTGACGGCCTCGTCCATTTTCAACTGTTCGGCCCACGCGCACAGCGTGCCGTACCGGGCAATCTCGTAGTGCTCGACGGCTTGGGCGCAGCCGATGAGCCCAGCATCCAGCACCGGACCACGGTCGGCCTCTCCAATCAGCTCTTCCGTCTCCTCGACCAACCCCTTTAGGGCAGGACACTCCTTGCCTTCCGATTTTCTGCCCAGCAGCTTGAAGATCTTGTCGAGACGCTCGACTTGACCTTCGGTTTGCTCGACGTGCTCGGTGAAAGCGGCTTTCAAGTCCTTCGAACTCGCCTGCTTCGCCATCTTCGGCAAGGCCTTGAGGATCGCGTTCTCGGCGAAATAAACGTCCTTTAGGGTTTCTTCGAAGAGCTCATTCAACGTGTGCATGTAGGTCTCCTTTTGCGGATGGAAATGGTCGCCAACAGTGGACGGTGGCGCTGCGCGATCTGCGGGCGGGCGCATGCAAACTAAGATCGGTTTTAGGAAAATGGTTCCTCACGCAAGGCAGGTGCGTAGAGAGGCAGTCGGCCGAGGAGCCAAGACATGGTTGCCGCGTTGGTACCGGCCAACCCGGAGGACAACCATTGCAGCCATCCCTTGAACACCAGGCAGAGCGCGTGGTGCAGCTCGCCAATGACCGGCGCATGACGCTTGCGACGGTGGAATCCTGCACTGCTGGAGCGCTGGCGCACCTTCTGGCCCAGTCCGAAGGGGCGAGCGAGGCTCTGCATGGCGGATTTATCGTCTACACCAAGGAGAACAAGACGGCAGCCGTGGGGGTCTCCGTTGACTTGCTGGCAAAGCACACCGCCGTCAGCGCCGAAGTCGCACTGGCAATGGCAAGCGGAGGTCTCGCCCGGTGCCCGGCCACACTAGTCGCCGCGATTACCGGTGTGGCCGGGCCTGAGCCAGACGAAGACGGCCATCCGGTCGGTCTCGTCTTTGTCGCCGTCGTCACCAGAGATGGACGCCAACGGGTTAAGAAGCACGCGTTGGGCGAACGCGACAAAGGCGATATCTGCCACGCCGCCATGCGCTCCGCCCTCACCCTCCTGGAAGAGCTGCTGGCAGCGCACGTTCCCTGATCGCCCCGGTCAGAAAAACCGTGCCGGGCGCGATGTATCGCGATGGTGGCCTCCACGCTGGGCGCCCCACCAAGCGGCTGCCAGTGACAGGAGCAAGCTTGCGGCCGTCAGGAAGCCGGTCGCCACTGCTGTCTTACGGGCCTTATCGGCCGCTTCCTTGGTGACGCGTGCAGCCTCATTGTAGACCTGGGTGACTCGCGCTTCGGCCTCTTGCGGGGGCAAGCCTGTGCGCTGAGCGACAAGTTGCGCCAAATATGTCTTGTCAGCCGGGCTGAGCTCGCCGCGCGCAGTCGCAGTGGCGAAAATCCGCAATACCTCGGTCTTGGTGGCGTTCGGGTCAGACGGTGCTGCGGTTGCACCCGCTGGCGTTTGTCCTGCGGGTCGCATGAGCACATCTACCTGATAGGACAGCGAATCGGCCTGCGATGCGGCCGCCCCGGCCACGTGCCCAATAGCACTTGTGGCTGTACTTGCGACTGAGCCCGCTACGGACGCTGCCAGCATAGCGCCAACAACAATGCCGATGGCCCAAACCAGTGCGCCGTGAATGCCATCTCGGAACTCGATTTCGTCGGGCTTGGCCTCTGCCCACCGCGACCGCAACCGTCCGGCAACATAACCTCCAGCAAGGAAGCTGCCGATCTGCTGCGCGATGATCCAGAAGACCGCGAGGGCACCAGCCCATTTGGCGCTTGAGGCGGTGCTGGTCCAGGGAGAGACCAGCGATAACCCTACGGCCGATCCGAATGTCAGCAAGACGAAGCTGAGAGCCGAGGCGAGCAAAGAACCTGCGATAGCCGCCCCCCACGACACGAACCCAGGCTTTTCCGTCACCGTATCCACTGCCACCACAGCCATAGCGCAACCTCCTTCTTGCGCGTCAGCGCAGACCTACCAGGCTCAGCACAAACATGATCACGACCACCAGACCGACCAGATAAATGATGCCATTCATTGCTCACCTCCCATTTCCGGGACGCGCATAAGGCTTGGCGTGAAAATAAGTTCCAGGTGATGCGGGTTGATTCTTCCGAAGCGAGAGGGCGGGCGTCGAGTCCCCACCGGCACAGCGCCAGTGAATAGGAACTGGTCATCTGCCTTCCACGTTGTGGGGCTCCCGGAGGTGAAACGTCATGCATCTGTTCTTCGACATTTTTCACAAAGGCGAGCTGTTTCTCGACGAGACCGGCGCAGAGTTCGCCTCGCTGGATCACGCCCACGATTACCTCATCCATACGCTGCGCGAGTTCCGCAGATTGGGCGGTCATCCCTCCGACTTCGTAGGTTACGATGCAACGATTGACATTACCGACCGCGCGCATGTCCGCCGCGTCGTCGCGATGCGCGACAGCATGGACGAGCTTGTCGACCCGGTACGGCATGCGGCTTAGCATTAAGCCCCGTAACCTGCTTGAAGGTGCATGCGAGCACATCTACTTAGGTCTTCTGCATCTGCCAGTGACCTAGTGTTCTTGTCCTGAAGCGCGAGTCGTCCACTCGTAGGTGGAAGCCGCTCAGCGTCATCCCAAAACTATTTGCCAGCCCGTTTCGTAATGGTGGATACTTGACCTCGGGCGACGAGCTAAATATCGCCTTCCTTGCGCGGTGCCGCCTTATCGCTTTCGGTGGGAGCTGGCGGGTTGACCGGCACAGGCTTGCTGGAGCCCAGCATTTCGTCGAGGTGGCGGCGGGCTTGTGCCAGATGCTGGCGCGCCTCGTCGGTGCGCAGCATCACTCCTTTGAACAGGGCTCGGCGCAACTCGTTCTCTGCGTAGTACATCGACTTCAGGGCTTGCGGAACCTTGTCGAGCATTGCGTTTGCCATAGGTCAGCCTCCTTCCAATTCGAACGTTCCACGTGTGTGGCCCGTCCGGGACCATACCCCAGCGGTCATGGCGCGGGAGGGGCACGCAAGGGCAACGCTACGCTTGGCGGCCGCAGCTTAGTTGAACACACCTCCTGGCCGAAACATTGCGGCATGTACCAGACGGCATTTGCCGTGCGGACAGGCCAAGTAGAAGCGCCGGTGACTTGGGCCGCTGTCACGAGGCGATGGCAGTGTCAAAGTCCTCACCCGAATAGGTCGGCCATTCTCGTAGGTCGTGATGCGTACGACGCGTCTACGCTGCGGTCTTGAACGCGGGATGCGAGAGGCTTCGCTATCGCCGGCTTTAAAGACAGAGACGATCCCGGCTTTTTGTGAACGACCGGCATATCTGACCTTGGCTTTTCGCGAGCCTCGATCTCCTCCTGCACCGGAGCGTCTGCGATACGGTCGTATCCCTCTGTGAGCTGGGGCGCACTCGCGTTCTCCACTAAGCGCCTCGCGTGGTCGCTGCGGGCGGGGGGAGTCTGGGAGAAGTGCTGTCGGTGAGCGCGAATCTGTTGCCGCAGCTTGTCCCATTCACCACCTCGTAAGGTGGTCGCCTCCGCCAATTTTTGCGGACTCTCCGGCGCATGCCAGGACATGGCGGCAAAGAGCAGCGCTATGGCTCCCGCCAGAACTTTGAATGTCCACATATGCGCTCTCCATGCCGCGTAGTTGCCAGTCTGTCTCGATCAACCGATGCCGTAGTGGTGCGCGGCTTTTTGCAGAATGCGGCGGGGATTGCGGTCAGGCAGATGCACCCGCACGTGATAACGTAGCGGCGTGCTGACTCCACGGTGAAATCTTGACCGTGTTCGCCTAGATAGCATTGGCCGTTGAGGTGGATGTCGAAGAAGTAGCGCATGACGGACGATCCTTTTCCGCAAAACGTGTTTGAACATAGGACCGTTCCTCGGCGCCTCGCTCTCGGGTGCAATAGTCTCTTCTTTTCACCACAATCCAATTCAGTTGGGCGATTGCGGAACGCAACGAGGGTCTTGAGGTTGTTTTTGACACCCAAGCCCCACAAGGAGGGATGACTATGAAACCGTTGTTTATCTTCAGCGCTATTCGCAGCTGCGCTCATGATGGGCGTGAACGCGGCAAATGCCGCCCCACTTTCGGCAACGCAGGTAAACCCAGAAGTCGGCAGCGGCATTGAACTTGTTCATGGCGGGCATCGCTCTTGCCGTGCCGGTCCCGGCGGATGGCACCGCCACGCCAGGGACGGAGACCGTGTTCGCTGCGGACGCAGCGTTCGCGTATACGGGAGTGAGCCAAGCGTTTCCATTCGCGTCGGCAAGACGCATCGTCATCGTGATCGCGATCACGACCGGCGCGACCGCCGATAAGCGAAAATGAAAAAGAGCGGGAAACATCCCGCTCTCTTTTGTGGGCAGAGGCTCGGGTGATAGCGAGGCGGCCTTTAGAACTCGGCGCTCATCCGATAATTGCCGAGAATGCCGAGCTTACCTGCGCTAGGCAAACGAGTACGCCTGAATGGCGAACGCCACGAAGCCAACGTGGGCCCCAACAAAGATCGTGAACCTCGCAGCCAATCCTCGCATGATACTACCTGACTGGCGTCCGCGCCTTTGGGCCCTCGCATCCTCGTTTGCGCCAAGAGCTACCAATTGCGCTGCAGAATAACCACGCGTCTGCATGCCTTCATTGGCGGCGGCTACCGCCCTTGCTCCCAGCGGAAGACGGTCCATGCCGCCCAGACGATGACCACCAGCAATGCCAGCATGCAAGACCAATAGCTGCCGACAACAACAGCCGCGAGCTCTGCAGGCGCGCGAAATGTCTCGCTCATGTGTAAGCCCCCGATGGATGAGGCGGTGAGCTTACTCGAAGGAAATCGTTCCGACCGCAGAGGAACTTGAACGCTTTCGTTCGCGTTGCTGTGGCAGTTCCGCCTCACGCCAGGAGTATGCCGCCGTGACCGTAAGAACGATGGAAGACTTGTTCGTTGAAACCCTCAAAGACATCTACTACGCCGAGAAAAAGATTCTCAAAGCCCTGCCTGCCATGGTCAAGAAAGCGGGCGACAAGAAGCTGAAGGACGCGCTCGAAACGCACCGTCAGGAGACCGAAGGACAGGTCGACCGCCTGGAAAAGGTCTTCAAGAGCATGGACGTCCCGGCCCGCGGCAAGAAGTGCGAGGCCATCGAGGGCATCATAGCTGAAGCCAAGGAGCACATGCAGGATATCAAGGACCCGGAGGTGCTCGACGCCGGCATGATCGGCTCGGCTCAGGCGGTCGAGCATTACGAGATCACCCGCTACGGAACCCTGATTGCGTGGGCCAAGCAGCTGGACCGCGGCGACGCCATCGAACTCCTGGAGGCCAATCTCGAAGAGGAAAAGAACGCCGACCTGCTGCTCAGCCAGATCGCCGAAGCGGCCGTAAACGAGAAGGCGGCTGCGTAAGGTATGGCAGAGCCGGCCGCGCTTGCTGAAAGTGTAATGAAACACGCCAACAGCGCGGTCTCACGCCGGCGACGGCGGAGTCCTGCACGGCCGGAAGGAACCCGTCGCCGCGCTCATCACCTCTAGGCTGGTCCCCGACGATCCTTCGCTCGAATAGAATTATTCGGTCATCTGTCTTCTCGATGGGTTTGGCGGTTTTTAGAGACTATTTTCCGTGGCCGAAGGTGCCTGCGGATCGTTTTCGGGTCGCACATGCCGAAGGGTAAGTTCATCAGCGTCGACGGAGTTAGCGGCTACTTTTCCTTGGGCTGTTTAATGTCGATGTCCTGAATCTTGCGACAAGCGGCGATAGCTGCATGGCTGGACGCGACGGTGGCGGCAATGATGACGACTGCTTTGAGAACACGCTTTCGCATTTCGGTGCTCTGTTGACGGATCGTTGTGGGGCGAGCAACTGCGTGGCTTGCAGCGCTGTCGCGCTCAGAGCCTGCAGGCCCAATGGTCCCGAAATCACCCCGCAAAGCTTTCAGGGCGATGCGCTCGGTCTCGATCTCGCTCCGGCCGGCTGATGTAGCGGATGACCACGGCTTCGGCTTGGCAATATGAGGAAAGCCTGTTCAATAGAGACGGAGGGATTGCCTGAAGGGAGTTCGATGACTTTGCCCCAGCAGCGAAGCTGGCATGCACCGGCCATCGCGGCTGGAAAGCTGGCTGTGCTCGCGGCGATCTACGTTGTGCTTGCCAAGGCAGGCTTTGCCCTTGCTTCGATCCATCCGAGCGCAAGCCCGGTTTGGGCGCCGAGCGGTCTTGCCCTGGCGGCAGTGCTGCTTTGGGGTTTCGGCGTGTGGCCGGCGATCTTTGCCGGCGCTTTTCTGGCGAACATCGAGTCGTCAGGCGTAGCGGCAGCCGCGGCGATCGCGGCGGGCAATACACTCGAAGCCTGCATCACGGGATGGCTCGTGCGGAAATGGTCAAACGGCGCGCGCACGTTCGGCTCGCCATGGGGCGTGGCGCGTTTTGCCGGCCTGTGCCTTGCCACCGGAACCATAATCGGAGCAACCATCGGCGTGGGAACCCTCGTGCTAAGCGGTGCGGCTAACCCGGCGGCATTCACGAGCATATGGACGACGTGGTGGCTGGGCGATGTGGGAGGGCAGCTTCTCGTCGCCCCTGCGATCCTGCTGTGGCTGCGGCCACGACCGCCGCCCGGGATTAGCGAACTCAAGCGCTCCGCTCCGGTTTATGCCGCGGCAATCCTGATCGGGCTGATTGCTTTCAGCCCAGTCGTGGCGCAAACGGGTATGCGCGGCCCGCTTGCCTTCCTCGCGATTATCCCGCTGCTGTGGGCGGCGCTCCTTCACGGGCCGCGCGTGACGGCAACAGCAGCGCTCATCCTCTACGGCTTTGCAATCTGGGGAGCGGCGGCCGGCGGCGGGCCGTTCGCAAGACCGGACCTCAATGAATCCTTCCTGCTGCTTCTGACGTTCGGCATCAGCACAGTGGTGCCAAGCCTGGTGCTCAGCGCTGACGCGGCTTCCCGCAGGCGCACCGAAGAGATGCTGCGCACGGCGAACCAGCGCATCGATATGCGCGTCAAAAGACGTACCGCCGCGCTCGCCGAGGCGAACCGCAAGCTGGTTGAGGAGATCGAAGGCCGGGCACGCCTGGAGGCGCAGCTCCTCGGCGCACAGCGCCTCGCAAGTCTCGGGAGCTGGTCGTGGGATGTCGCCAGCGGGCGCGTGATCTGGTCGGACCAGCTGCTTGCGATCTACGGCATTACACGGGAAGCGTTTGGCGGGACGTTCGACGATTTCCTTGCGCGCCTTCATCCTGAGGACCGCCCTCGCATCGAGGCCGCGGTGAACGAGGCCTACAGCGCCGGGCACGGGTTCCGGCATGAAGAGCGGATCGTGCGGCCGGACGGGGAGGTCCGGCATCTGCAGAGCACGGGGCAGGTAATCCGCGACGGCCGCGGCGCTGCCGTGCAGATGATCGGCATTTGCCAGGATGTGACCGACTATAAGCAGGCGCACAGCGCGCTTGAATCGGCGCGCGAACAGCTTGCGCAGTCGCAGAAGATGGAAAGTATCGGACAGCTCACGGGCGGCGTTGCGCACGACTTCAATAACTTGCTGACCATCATTATCGGCAATCTCGAGCGCATGCTGCGCCAGCTCGGCCGGCCAGGCCACGACGCGGAGCGGCTTACGGAGTCCGCCGGTAACGCCCTGCGCGGCGCGCAGCGCGCCGCAGCGCTGACGCGCCAGCTTCTGGCCTTTTCGCGCCGGCAGCCGCTTCACCCGAGGGCGATCGACGTTAACGCCCTCGTGGCCGGCATGTCGGACCTTTTGCGCCGCTCGCTCGGCGAGCGTATCGAGATAAAGACGGTGCTCGGGGAAGAGCTGTGGCAGGCCTACGCCGATCCCAACCAGCTTGAAGGGGCCCTTCTCAACCTTGCCGTCAATGCACGGGATGCCATGCCCGAGGGCGGCAGGCTGACGATCGAGACGGCAAACGGAGATGAGGACAAAACCCCGCCTGAGGCTGCGCCGGGGCCGCATGTCGTCATCCGGATGAGCGACACCGGATCGGGCATGAGCGCGGAAACGGCGGCGCGCGCCTTCGAGCCGTTTTTCACGACCAAGGATGTCGGCCACGGAACGGGTCTCGGGCTTTCGCAGGTGTATGGGTTTGCCAAGCAGTCGGGCGGGCATGTCAGGATCGATAGTGCACCGGGCCAGGGTACGGCGGTGACGCTTTTCCTGCCGCGCGCAGCGGCGGCGGCTGCGCAGGAAAAGGATCAAGCCGTAAACCCGGCGCAGCCAGCGAGCAGCGCAGGCGAGATGGTGCTCGTTGTCGAAGACGATCCCGACGTGCGGGCTCATTCGATCGAGATACTGCGGGAGCTCGGTTACGCCACATTCGAAGCGCCGGACGCGAAGGAAGCCCTGGCCGTCATCCGCCGCGAACCCGCCATCGTCCTGCTCTTTTCCGATCTCGGCCTGCCGGGCGGCATGAACGGGCGGCAACTTGCCGATGAGGCGCTGCGGCTGCGCCCCGGGCTCAAGATCCTCCTTGCGACCGGTTACGCACGCGGCGCGATTGGCGAAGGCGAGAAGCTGCCCCCCGGCGTGGAGATCATTGCCAAGCCGTTTGAATTTGCAGCCCTTGGCGCCAAGCTCTGCGCCGTGCTGCGTGGCGGCGCGCGTTCGCGCATTCTCGTCGTGGAGGATGAAGCGCTTTTGCGAATGAGTCTCGCGCAGGACCTTGAGGCCCTCGGCTTCGATGTAGAGGAAGCAGCCTCCGCGGCGCAGGCGCTGGAAAACGCGAACGGCATTTGCGCCGCCATCATCGATGTCGGTTTGCCCGGCATGAAGGGCGATGAACTTGCGGCCGAACTGCGCAAGCGCAACGCCGTGCTGCCGCTGATTATCGCGAGCGGTTACGGCGGAGCACAGATCAGGGAGCGGCTAAGCCCGGATGCGTTCACCAGGTTCCTGGGCAAGCCGTACAATGGCAGGCAGCTTGAGGCAGCCTTACGCGACCTGGGCCTTTGGAGCTCGGGCCGGCAGGCCTAACGCATCATCGATGCGCAGGTATTGGCGTGGGTCGAGCGTGTCAAACGGCCTCGAACTGCTGACCAGGATCGGCCTAATATCAATGAAGATATGGGCCGCTGGTCAAGCGCCGACTTTGGACACAAGGGCCGGCGAAGCGACACCAGGACCGACCGATAGTTTGTGATTCATGCTCCTATCCCCACAACATGAGGCCGGCGACACCGGCCGCTCCCAAGAGCATCTGAAGCTCGAAGTAAGGTGAGCATCCTCGACGCCGAGTTCGCATGTGTCTTCCTGCGCGAGCCCAAATTAGAGAAAGTTCATTACCACGAGAGATCAACCGCAAGGCCGACTGACCTCGCACGAGTGCTCGTGAATTATCGGCCGAACTCAAAGTTCGAGATTGATGACGGGCATCGTGATCCGCTTCGGGCAACGTGCGTGCCAATTGGCAGCAATCCCGGATCGGGAATCGTCGCATTGAGTCGTAGGTCTGGTTTTCCAACCGACACCGAGCAGATGTTATTGCGGGTAGCGGCCAATCAGGCTGCGATAGCGGTGCAACGATGGAAGTCTGAGGCACAGGTTGCAGAGCAGACGCGTGCCCTGGAGCGGCTCAAGGAGACAGAGACAGGATTATACACGTTCACGGACCGACTATTTCGGACCGAGTCGCACAATGAGATTTACGAAGCTGGCCTTGACGCGATTCTCGGCGTCCTGCGTTGCGACCGCGCATCAATATTGTTGTTCGACGATTCCAATGTGATGCGCTTTGTGGCTTCGCGCTCTCTGTCGGACGAATATTGCAGAGCTGTCGAAGGTCACTCGCCGTGGAAACCAGACGACCGATTCGCCGCGCCGATATGCATTGACGACATCGAAAACGCTGGCGCCATTTCCGAAGAGCTGAAATCCGTCGTTACAGCTGAAGGGATTGCCGCGCTTGCGTTCATTCCGATTTTTGTATGCGACAAAGTCGTTGGAAAATTCATGGCGTATTTTGATGCGCCGCACGTCTTCGCGAAGAGGGAGACCGATGCCGGCACCGCCATTGCTCGGCAGCTCGGCTTTGGCCTCGAACGCCTGCGCGCTGAAGTGACGACCCGGCGGCTTGCGACAATCGTGGAAACTTCGGATGACGCCATCATCAGCAAGAACCTTGACGGCATCATCCAGACTTGGAACCGTGGCGCCGAGCGTATTTTTGGCTACACCGCCGATGAGGTCATCGGCAAGCCGGTGACGGTCCTGATGCCACCGGAACGATATGACGAGGAGCCCGGGATTCTTGCGCGGCTGCGTCGTGGCGAGCGGATCGATCACTACCATACCGTGCGCCGGCGCAAGGACGGGAGCCTGATCGATATTTCCCTATCACTCTCTCCAATCCATGACGGTGCCGGACGGATCATCGCCGCGTCGAAGATCGCGCGCGATATAACCGAGCAGAAGCGCTCAGAAGCCGCATTGCGCGATAATGGAACCGGCCGGGTTGGTGGGGAGAATTGGCTCTGGCTGCTGAGGGTGCCGCATCGGGGACGCAGTCGGGCGAGATCGCCCGCATCCTTATCGTCGAAGACGACCTTCTCGTCGCAAGCCAGATGGAGGCGGCATTGGTCGATGCCGGCTTCGGGATTGTTGGGATCGCCACGACCGGGAGTAGAACGGCGGCTCCCTCTTGAGCGTGCAGGCGCTACAGTAATGCTGTTCATGCCCGCGGTTCACATCAACAAGTTTCTCTCCGAGACGCACAAGATCACGCGGGCGATGACGACGCTTCCGACTGAAGCTAGGAGGCTTTTGATCGATACGTTGGTCCGCGACCTAGTGGACGCGGGCTCCTAGACGCTGATGGACGTTCTGTAAGTGATGGCAGCGGTTGACGCTGCGGCTTCACACATCAACTGGAAAAACCCCGGCACATTTACTCTGGTGCCGACCAACACTCCGAAATTCGCGGCCGATCAGGGCTACACCGGCTGGATGAGTTGTTGCGAGGGGTTGAAGGTGCACGCACGAGCTTCGTCGATCTCGACCGCATGTCCGACGAAGCTTTGGAGAAGGTGCAGAAGGAATTTGCGCGACTCGCCGAGGATTATGCTTCCCTTGTCACGGATGATCTTGCGCAGGTCGAGCGCGAGCTCCGCTCCAGGCGGAAGCAGAACTGAAGATTTGCGCACAATCGCCTTGCAATTTTCACTTCCGCGACCATGGCCGTCAACTCGCGTCGACGGCAGATCAGGGTCATGTGTGGACGACGCCCTCATTGCAAGAGGAATCTGACTTGTCTGCGTGTGGTCGGGTGCAAGTCATGTGTCCGGCCTGTTGTTGCGGCGCATGACCGCTGGCCCTGATGTGATCCGCGGA
>JBJXDX010000118.1:0-35638 GCA_046154585.1 Hyphomicrobiaceae bacterium
TGGTCGAAGGAGTTTCTCGAAGCCGGCAAGCGCAGGTTGGCTGGTGACACGGCCCGAGCGGCGACCAGCAGCGAGGTGAAAGATCTCAAACGCCAGGCCCAGGAGCTGAAAGAGGTCGTCGCCGAGCTTGCTGCTCGGGGCCAGAAGAAACGGCAGCGTGACGCTTTAGATCAATCCAGCGATCACGGCATCGACCTTCGTCACCAGGGCAACGTTTTGCATCGCATACTCGATCGAGGCGCGATGCCAGTCGGCATTCATGGTCGAGCAGCCGTCCTCCGGAACGATCATCACGTATCCCTTGTCGGCGCCTGTGCGCGCTGTGTGCTCGATGGACATGTTGGTCCAGGCGCCGGTCTCGATGATGATGTCGCGGCCTTCGGCGCGCAGGATGGTCTCCAGGTTCGTTCCCTCCCAGGCGCTCATACGGGTCTTGCGGATGACGTGGTCGCCAGGCCGGGCTTCAAGCCCCGGCACGGGTTCAGCGCCCCAGGTGCCTTCGACCATCGCATTGGCATCCAGCGCGCCTTCGAACAGGGGCGCATTGAGCGTCATGTTGCGCCCGTCCGCGCGCCGTGAGAACCATACGTGGATGACCGGCACGCCGCGGCGCCGGCAGTGCTCGGCAAGACGCCGCACGTTTTCGATCGCGTTCTGCTCACGGCAGTGGACCGGCGAGCCTGAGCTGGCGAACGCGCCCCCCTCCATCACCACGTCGTTCTGCATGTCCTGGATGATGAGTGCGCAGCGCGAGGGATCGAGCTGCAAGTTGCCGGAGGCGGTGGAGACATTGGAAGACGCGGAAGCCGAGGCCGGCTTCGATGAGACAGCCGCGGCCGCCGATTTGCGCGCGCGCATGAAAGGCTCGTTGCGCGGCCCGACCCTCACGTCGATGGCGTAGACCGAGGTCGTCGCGCAGACGTAAAGCGTGCGCCAATCCGGCCCACCCCAGTGCAGGTTGGCGCTGAGCTCAGGGATCGCCACATTGCCGATGTGGCGGCCGTCCGGTGCATAGACCCACACGCCACCCGGAGCCGTCACCCAGATGTTGCCCTGCGCATCACATTTCATGCCATCGGGCAGACCGGGCTTCATCGCATCGCGAATGCCGCTCGCAAAAATGCGCACATTGGCCAGGGTACCGTCGGCGCGGACATCGAACACGCGAATGTTGGCCTGTTCGGTATCGTTGACGTAGAGCTTGGATTCATCGGGGGAGAAGCACAGCCCGTTGGGCTGGGAGAACATGTAGCGGTCAACTAGCAGCTTGGGTTCGCCGCTGCCCGGCGCGATCCGGAACACGCCCTGCCAACCCAAGTCCCGCGGGCGCTCCAACCCGTAGTGCGGCATCCGTCCATACCAGGGATCGGAGAAATAGATCGCGCCACCCGAATGAATGCACAGATCGTTCGGGCTGTTTAGCTCGCGTCCCTCGAAATGGCTTGCCAGGACCTCACGCGTGCCGTCCGGCCGGAAGCGAGCGACTGAGGAGGTAGCATGCTCACAGGCGATCAGGTTGAGGTCGGCATCGTAGGTGAGCCCATTGGCCTTGTTCGACGGCTGCAGCACCTCGCGCACGCCACTACGGTCAAGGCGGCGCCGCACATCGGCGGGCATATCGGAGAACAGCAGGTACTGGTCGACCGGGTGCCAGATCGGCCCCTCAGTGAAGGTGAAGCCGCTACCTAGCTGTCGCACCGGCGCATGCTCGTCGATCAGACGCCGGAACGTGGGATCAAGCGCGTCGTGGGCCATGGCTGTAACCTTCCGGGGGCGACTTTGTCTGCTGCGGTGTGCCGAACCGCGGATGGCGGGCCATCAGGCTGGGAACCAATCACGCCGATGGACCGTCTGGCTGACCGGCCCCGGCACCGCATAGTCGAGCCGCCCGACGACCTGGCCGCGCTCGACCTTCGCTGGCTTGTCGTGCACCGGCAGCAGAAACCTGGACGAGTTGAGCAGCTTCTTGATGGCGGCCTTCTCGGAGCGCTTCGTGCCGGCATGGTTTCCCGTCACCTGCACCTC
This sequence comes from Hyphomicrobiaceae bacterium, assembly GCA_046154585.1. GTDB lineage: Bacteria > Pseudomonadota > Alphaproteobacteria > Rhizobiales > Hyphomicrobiaceae > CADEFX01. The sequence continues at coordinate 2,026 of JBJXDX010000118.1, forward strand.
GTGCGAGTAGATGACGTGGTAGGGCTCGATGATCTGGTCCTGGAAGTCGTAGATGACGTCGCCGCAGATGGTGGCGAGCCCCTCTGCCGTTTCCACGTGGATGTTCATCGATCCCTCGGTGTGGGCGTTGGCCGCCTCCATCACGACGCCTGGGATCAATTCGATCGGACCGGACAGCTCCAGATCCTCCAGTCGCAGGGCATCGCGGGTGTGCAGCCGCTCGATCAGGTGCTGGATGTCGGGCTTGGGATACTGCGGGTGCATCAAGCCGGACACGGAGCACTCCAGCTCTCGCCGGTTCATCACGACGGTGGTGTTCATCGGGAAGTGGTCGTCCTTGCCCGCATGGTCGATGTGAGCGTGGGTGTGGCAGACGTAGCGAACATCGCCGACCTTGACCCCATGCCGGGCGAGTTGGTTCTCGATCATGTTCTCGTGGTGCTGCAATCCCCGCATGCCCAGCGTTTCCATGATCGCATTGTCGCGATAGCCGGTATCGACGACGACGGGATACTGCCCGCCAAGGATCAGGAAACCGTAGACCGGCACGCGTCTCGTCCGTCCGCAGCCGCGGCCAAGCACGAGGAAGCTCGATTCGAGCTCGATGTCGCCAAAGTCCAGAACCTTGATTTCCAACGCCATCCCTAGGCTCCCTGTGTCACAGCCGGTAGACCCGGTTTGCCGTGTCGTAAAAAATCGCGCGGGCTGCCGCTTCGGCGCTTCCGCCGCTTTCCGCATCCAATCTCCCGATTCCTCGCCGGTGCGCGCCGATCAAGCTCGCGTAGTCCGTCCAGAGCTTTTCGATCGGAAAATTCGAACCCCACAGACAGCGCTGTGGTCCGAACGCGGCCACCGTCTCTTGGACAAGCTGCGCGATATGGTTTTCATCATTGCGATGGATGAAAGTGCCGAACCCTGAGAGCTTCGCGTAGACATTGGGCTCATTGGCCAGGGTCGCGATGTTGTCGCGCCAGTAGGACCACGCTGCCGGGGTAGTGTCCGTGAGCATGCCCGCATGCTGGAGGACGAACGGCACCTGGGGACAGGCGCGCGCGAGTTCGGCCGCCCCCGCCATCTGGTCGGCAAAAACCTGGAGGTCGAACGACCATCCATAGTCCGTCAGCCGGGCAACGTTGGCCTGCACAGCGGGCCTGCGACAGAGATCCGGATCGGCCGCAAAGCGATACAGAGGATTCTCGTGCCAGTGGAACTGCTGGCGGACGCCGCGCACACGCGGATAACGCGCGAGACGATCCAAGGCGGGGCGGACATCGGCGACGGTCATGTCGGCATAACCGACGATCGCGTGCGGCCAGCCCGTCTGGTGCGCGACCGTCTCGACCCAGGCAACCTCGGCTTCGCCCTTCTCAACCGGCCAGTTCGCCTGCACGTAAACAGCCTTCTCGACGCCAGCCGCCGACGCCTCCCCCTTGTACTCGGACATCGGGTAGTCGCGGCGGATCCCCTCGTAGGGCCCGAAGATGCGCGGCTGCATCGGGCCGACGAGCCAGGGGAGATCGGCCTGCCGCCAGATGTGAAAGTGCGCGTCGATCGACCTCATCGGCGCGCTCCTTTCGCGAAGTGCAGGATTTCACCGGCTATCGCCTGCGGACTGCTGCCGTCGCCAAGCCGGTCGATCATCGGCGCGATTGCGCGCAACGCTTCGGTTCTGGGCTGGAACCGGGCGTCAGCAGCCAATGGCGTGAGCCACAGCACGGACCATGCGAGCCCGTCGAGGCGTGTCATCGCCTGGCTCAGCGCCTCCGGACCACCGCGCTCGAGACCATCGGAAAGCACGACCACCATCGCGCCCCGCGCAAAGCTCGCAAAACGCGGCACCGACAGGAACGCCTGCAGCGCCTCGCCGAGGCGTGTACCACCATCCCAGTCGGCGACAAGGCCGGACGCGAGCTCCAGCGCCTGCTCGCGATTGCGCCGCACGAGCGCGCGGGTGACGCGGGTGAGCCGGGTGCCGATCGTGAAGACCTCGACCTGCTCGCCCGCCTGGACGAGCACGTGCGCCAGCCGCAGCGCGCCCTCGGTACCGGATTTCATCGAACCGGAAATATCGATCAGCAGCAGAACACGGCGCTGGCGCTGTTTCCGGGTTCGACGCAGAAGGCGTGCGACCTCGCCGTCGCGCCGCATCATATGGCGGAACGTTCGGCGCGGATCGGCCATGCGGCCTTTACCACGCACCATGCGGCGGGCGCGGCGGCACGGCAACGCGTGCGGCAGCCTCTTTGCAAACTGACGCAGCGTTGCGGCCTCGTCATCCACAAAGCGGCGCGCAAACAGACGCTCTGCGACCGACGCATCCGCGCCCGAGGGTTCCTCGTCCTCGGGGGCAAGAATCGGCTCGAACGCGCCGGCATCGAACGCATTCGGCATGTCCTCGGGCTCGCCCGGTGCCGGCGCCGTCAGAACGCGACCGAGAAAGATTTCATCGAACAGCGCGTCGAATTCCTCGCGCTGCTCGGGCCCCGGCCCGAACGTGGCGTGGGCGGCACGGCGCACGTCCATGAGGTTGTTCGGACCGATGAGTCCGACGGCTGCAATGAATGCCTGTGTCTGCTCGGGGGCGGCCAGATGTCCAGTCGCCCGCAACGCTTGCGCAAAGTTCAGAAACGGGGCAAGCGGCCGCGGCAACGTCATGCGGCGTTCCCCATGATCAGCGCATCGATGCGAGGCGCCACGTAGGCGAGGTCGTCCTGGTCCTTCAGCACCACGCCAATGGCGCGCGCGAATGCCCGCGGCCAGGGCACGCCCTGCTCGTTCAGGATCGTTGCAGCCTCGGCCCATTCGACGGTCTCGGCGACTCCCGGAGGCTTGGCAAGAGGTTCGCCACGCAGCCGGCCGACAGCCGCAACCACGCGATGAGCGGTGTCTCGCGCAACGACGCTCGATCGCATCATCACGATCTCGGCCTCGAGCGCCGGATCCGGATAGCCGATCCAATGATAGACGCATCGCCGCCGCAGCGCCTCGTGCAGCTCCCGGGTCCGGTTGGACGTGATAATCACGACCGGCGGCTCGATCGCGCGGATCGTGCCGAGCTCCGGGATCGAGATCGAGAAGTCGGAGAGGAACTCGAGCAGGTATGCCTCGAACTCGTGGTCGGAACGGTCAAGCTCGTCGATCAGCAGGATACGGTCACGCGGCGTCTGCAGTGCCAGCAGCATCGGCCGCGCCACCAGGTACTCGTCGGCGTAGAGATTGACGTACTCGGAGCCCGCCTGCCGGATCGCCAGCATCTGGCGCGGGAAGTTCCACTCGTACATGGCAGCCGACGCGTCGATCCCCTCGTAGCACTGGAGCCGAACCAGTTCGCGACCCAGCACCGAGGCGATCGCCTTGGCCGCTTCCGTCTTGCCGACGCCGGGAGAACCCTCGAGCAGCAGCGGCTTGCCGAGCGCCAGCGCCAGATAGGCGGCCGTGGCAAGACCTTCGTCAGCAATGTACTGGGCGTCACGCAGGGAGCGGGCCAGCGGCTGCGGACCATCGATACCGAGGATGGAGCGGCGCACTGGCATGACTAGTGTCCCGATCCCGAAGTTCGCTTAACCTCGATGCTGGCGTCCCGAGCGAACTTCGGGATCAAAAGGGACACTAGAATCATAGATTTGCTAGTGTGATTCAGATCGAGCAATTCGCTCGATACCCTGGCGAATTGCTTGATCATCACACTAGCGGGCTCCTCCGCTCAACCGCTGGCGGGGCTTGGCACCGCCGTTGGCACGGATGCCGCGCAGGACCTTTTCCGGCGTGATCGGCAGGTCGTCGATGCGCACGCCGACCGCGTCGTAAACGGCATTCGCGACGGCCGGGAGGACCGGGTTCGCACACATTTCACCAGGCCCCTTGCCGCCGAACGGACCATCCGGGGCGGGGCGCTCCAGCACCGAGATGTGATGGGGCGAGATGTCGCCAGGCCCCGGCATCAGGTAGTGATTGAAGTCGACGGGGCCATGACTGCGGTCGGGATAATAGGGTTCGGTCGTTTCCCACAAAGCGTGACTCATGCCCATCCAGGCGCCGCCGACGAGCTGCTGCTCGACGAGCTTCGGGTTGAGCGCGCGGCCGAGCTCGTAGGCCGACTGCATGTCGCGTACCGCAACCTCGCCGGTTTCATCATCGACCTCGACCTCGACGAGCAGGGCTGCATGAGCAAAACAGGACACGGGCGTCATCTCGCCCGTTTCGGGATCAACCTCCGACAGCGGGATGAGGAAGATGCCGCGCCCCGAGACCGTGCGGCCCTGCTTGAACTGGGCCGCCTGGCAAGCGGCCATCGTGGTGATCGAGCGTGACGGCGCACCGTTGACGTGAATGTTGCCTCGGCCATCCGTAACGAGATCGGCCGCGTCGACTTCCAGCTCCTCGGCGGCGGCTTCCAGCATCACGGCGCGCGCTTCCTGGGCGGCCTGGATAACCGCGTTGCCGACACGGTGTGTGCCGCGCGATGCAAAAGACCCCATGCAGTGCGGACCGGTGTCGCTGTCGGCGGTATCGACGTACACATCGGCTACGGGAATGCCAAGGGTCTCGGCCGCGATCTGGCGGGTGACGGACTTCATGCCCTGGCCGAGATCGATCGACGACAACGCGACGGTGAACTTGCCGTCCGGATTGGAGTGGACCAGCGCCTGGGACGGATCGCCACCGAGGTTCATGCCGATCGGATAGTTGATTGCCGCAAATCCGCGGCCACGGTGCAGGCCCATCAGCGCCTCCTGAAACCGGAAATCGAGGAGAACCGCATGGCGCCTTGGCGCGGACGGTTGACTCCATCGGCCGGCGCTGAATGCGGGGGCACCGTCTCGGCCGACTGCGATGAAGCAGTCGACGCTGCCGTTGGCAATGCCGTCGACTGCGGGGAAGCGCGGCCCGCGCCGGCCGCGGCCGGCATCGTGTAACCCGGCATTTGAATCTGCTGGGCGGGTCGGCCCGCAGCACCGCCCTTGCGAGCATAGCCACCGGTGTCGATGCCGGTCACCACGCCATGCTGATCGAGGGCGGTGTGGACCGGCAATCGGCCACGCTCTCCCCCGCCGTCGCGAAGCGATGAGGCTGCGCGCGAGGAGGCCTGCAGGGGCACACGGGCCTTGTCGGCCACCACCTGGCAGCACTCGACCAGCGCGCAGTTCTTGGCTTCCCGGCGATGGGCCTTCATGTCGCCGTCGCGGTAGGCGTTGAGGATGCGCAGGTCGATCGGATTCATCCCGACAGCCTCCGCGACCTTGTCCATGTGCGCTTCAATCGCGAAGTCGACGCCGGTGATGCCAAAGCCGCGCATGGCCGTGGCGGGCGTGCGGTTGGTGAAGACGCAGTAGACGTCGGCGTGCACGTTGGGGATTGTGTAGGGCCCGGGTAAGTGGCCGACGCCCTTGATGATCGCGTAGGACGAGAGCCGGGTATAGGCGCCGCTGTCGAAGTAGCCGGTGAATTTGCGGGCGAGGATGCGGCCATCGCGGGCCACGCCATCCTTGATGTACCAGCGCTCCGCCCCGCGCGGTGCACCGACCTGCATCTCCTCCTCGCGATCCCAGGCGAACTTGCACGGCCGCCCGGTCAGCATCGCGCCCAGGATCGCGATCGGCTCGTGCACGCTATCGACCTTGCCACCGAAGCCGCCGCCAACTGTGCCACCAATGAAGTGCAGACGGTTCGACGGCATCGTCAGCGTTTTGGCGGCCGTACCGAGCGAGAAGAACAGCGCCTGGGTCGAGGTATAGCAGACAAAGCGGTCGTTGACCTCAGGGGCTGCGATGGCACCGCAGGTCTCGATCGGCGCCTGCTCGATCGGCGACATCTGATAGCGGCCCTCGACGATGTGGTCGGCGCGCGTGAATGCGGCCTCGACATCGCCGTAGCGCATCTTCTGGTGGTCGTACTTGCCGTGATAGATGAACTTATTCGTCTTATAGACTTCGCAGACGACGGGCGCACCCGGCCGGATCGCCTCTTCGACGTCGAGAACGTGGGGGCGCACTTCCCAATCGACGCGGACCCGCGCCACGGCGGCGCGCGCCTGCGCCTCGGTCTCAGCGACGATAGCGGCGACCGGCTCGCCCATGTAGGCAACCTTGGTTTCCGCCAGCAGCGGTTCGTCGTCGATGCCGAAATCGAGCAGGCTCAATAGCGTGTTGAGGTTGCGCGGCACGTCGCGTCCCGTCAGCACCCGCACGACGCCGGGCATGGCCTGCGCTTCCGCCGTGTCGATCCGGCGGATGCGGGCGTGATGATGAGGACTGCGCACGCAGCGAATGTGGAGCAGGCCATCGAACAGGTGGTCGTCGAAGAACGGCGAACGGCCCGTCACGTGGCCCAGGATGTCCTGGCGCCGGGTCGGCTTGCCGATTTCATTCAAGTTGTCGTCGCGCTCATCGGCGAAGAATTCCTTGCGAAACTCGATCATGCCCGCGCCCTCCCCCGTGCAGCCGCCAGAATGGCCTCGATGATCGGCTCATAGCCCGTGCAGCGGCAGATGTTTCCAGAGATCGCCTCAACCACGTCCTCGCGCGTCGGTGTGGGATTGCGATCGAGCAACGCCTTGGCCGAGACCAGCATGCCGGGCGTGCAGTAGCCGCACTGCGCCGCGAAGCCTTCCATGAACGCTTCCTGCAGCGGGTGGAGCTGGTTGCCGGTTGCGAGCCCCGCAGCGGTCTCGACCCGCCGACCGGCAACGCTCTCGGCAAGCGTCAGGCAGGACAGATGGGTCTCACCGTCGATTGCGACCGTGCATGCTCCGCACGTGCCCTGACCGCAGCCATACTTAGGGCTGAGATCGCCGACGCCGCGGCGCAGGAAATCCAGCAGGTTCTGTCCAGGCTCGGCGAAGGAGGCACGCTCCGAACCGTTCAGAATGAATACAATGGGTGTTTTTGCCATCAGCCACGCGCCATCCGTTCGAGCAGGCGTTTGAGGTGCACACCGGCGACCTCCCGCCGATACCATGCTGTCGCGAGCGCGTCGGTCGGCGGATCAAGCCCTTCGACAGCCACCTGAACGGCCCGCGCGATGGTGGCCGCATCCAGACTTTGGCCGTCCAGAACGCGCTCCACGGCGGTTGCCTGGAGCGGCATGGGGCCCATCGCGCCGAAGGCCACGCGGGCGGCCCGAATGCGCCCGCCCTGGCGTGGCAGGTGGGCTGCAACCGACAGCACAGACACGCCCTTCGGCTTGATCCGGCTCGCCTTCAGGAAACCGAAGTCGGCGGGTGCTTGCGGTCGTGACACATGAACCGATGCGACGAGGCCCACTCGGCCGCGGTCGCGCAGGACATCGGCGAGCGGCCGTGGCGCACCGCTCTGGCCGGCAAAAGTCACGCGGGCGCCAAGCGCCAGCAGCGCTACCGTGAAATCGCCGTAAGGATGTGGCGCGAACAGATTGCCGCCGACCGTCGCCATGTTGCGGATCTGCGGCCCGCCGACCACGCGCGCCACAGGCGCTAGGAATGCCAGATCCCGATGCGTTGCGATCATGGTCATGGTAACGCCGGCGCCGATCACCAAGCCATCGCCGGAGAGGCGTATGTCGGCAAGCGCCGGGTCGGTGCTGCGCACGATCCGTGTGGCTGTCGCGCCGGCGTTCACCTCCCGCATCACCAGCGTGCCGCCGGCCATGAAAATGGCATCGGATGCCATAGCCCGCTGTGCCTCGGCCAGCGTCGCGTGCGTTTCGACCGACTGGATCATACATTGCCCCCCTGTCGCGAGACCGGCAGCCCCATGTGCTCGCGCACTGCGTCGAAGCCCGCGCGATAGATGTTGTTGGCCACCATGTCGCGCAGCTCCGATTCACGGCCCGGCGGCGTATCGAACCGGCACTGCCAATGCCAGAATGTGCGGTCGCCATCCGTCACCGGTGCGAGCCGCACGTGCGCCACATAGTTCAGAAGTGGCACCGGCGTATCCAACAGGCAGTAGGAAAACGCCATGTCAGCATCGGAAAGCGTGAGCAGCTGCTCACGCAGCTCCGCCCCATCGGCCAGATGCAAGCGGCGCACACAGCCGATCTTGTCGGAGGTGTAGCCGCGATCGATGCGGCTGTCGGCGATCGCTGGATGCCACTGATCGAACCCGTTGAAGTCGCGCAGCACGGCCCATACCGCTTCCACAGGGGCGTCAAGGATCGTGCTCTCGACAATGTGCACCATTGTCAGCCCGTCATCTGGCGTTTCAGCGCGTCAAAGCCGGCCTGGAAAACGTTATTGCCGATGCCGTCAACGAGTTCGGCCGCCGCCTCCGAAGCGCAGTCGAATTCGGCTGTCCACTCGATGAATGTGCGGTCGCCGTCGCTGATCGGCGTCAACCGCAACGTGGCAATGTAGTCGGTAAGCGGCATCGGCGACTCGAGGATCGAATATGTGCAAAACATGTCGTAGTCGGAGAGGCCGAGAAGCTTCTCGCGCAGGCGATCGCCGTTCTGCAAGCGGAAGTCCCGCACGCAGCCAACCTTGTCCGACGGTTCGCCGTTCTCGATCCGGCTTTCCCGGATGCGAGGATGCCAGCGCGGCAGCGCATTGAAGTCGCGCACCTTCTCCCAGACCTTGGCGGCCGGGGCGTCGATCACCGAGGAGGCATAGACACGTGGCATCTAGGTGCTGCCTTCCGATTCGGATTTGGGTCCGGACGGCTTCGACTTACCGACCTTGCCCTTGTCGCCGCCGCTCTGCTGGGACCTTCGGGCTTCGCCGGCAATGCGCTGCATGTCGGAGGCCTCGCGTATGAGGCCGCCCTGCTTCGCCAGATTGGCACCGTCAATGCCGATGTCTGCAAGCAGGCTGTCGATCATTGGCGCCTGGACGCGATAACGCAGAGCCGAATTGATCACCTCGTCGGTCGGGCTGCCTGAACGGCCTTCGCCGCCGGTGCCGCTCATGCCGTCGAGCTGCATGATGCGGATGTCCTTGATCTTCTCCAGCGGCTTCACGGATGCCGCGACAATACCTTCGACATGCTCGAGCAGCTTGCGGCGGAACAGCGACACGCGCGCCGGGTCCGTGAGGACGTTCTCCGCCTCGTTGAGGAGGCGCTGAGCCTCGGCCTCGACCGTGAGCCGTACCTTCTCGGCGCCGGCCGCGATCGTGCGTTCGGCGGCAGCCTTTTCCGCCAACAGCACGTCGATAGCCTTCCGCCGGTTGGCCACCTCAGTTTCGCGGGCCGTCGCGATCCGCTCCTCGGCAGCGGCCGCATTGGCTCGCGCGGTGTCCGCTTCGAGCCGGGCCGCCGATTCCTCGAGCGATTTGCGGTAGAGCGTGATAGCCTTGTCCATCTGGGCTGTCTCGACCTGCTTCTCGCGCTCGACCTCGAGCCGTCGCCGCTCCGCCTCGTGCGAGATGCGGACCTCATCGAGCCCACGTTCCGAAGCAACACGGGCGCGCTCGATATCCTCGCGGCTCTCGATTTCGGCTTCGCGCAGCGCCTGAACGCGGGCGATCTCGAGCTGCTCAAGTGACCGGCGCCGCGCCACCTTGGCCACCTCGACAGCCTTCTCGCGCTCGACTTCGGCGGTCTCGACGGATGCCTGGGCAGTCAACTGGGCGCGGCGGACTTCGGCTTCCGCGGCCGCGCGCGCGGTCTTTTTCGGTGCAAGGTCGACGGCACGGCTTTCCTCGGCCGCCTCCACCTCGCGCTTGCGCTCGATGTCGATCACTTCGCGCGTCTGCTGGCTCACGATGCGTTCCTGCTCCAGCTTGAGTTCGGAGACGATCCTCGCCCGCTCGACGCTTTCACGCCGTGCGATGTCGGCGGCCTCGATCGCCTTGTCGCGCGCGATCTCCTCCGATCGAGTGGCGAGTTCGGCTTCGATCCTCTCGGCGGCAACACCCTTCTCGCGCGCGATGCGCGCCGCATCGATGGCTCGGCCAGCCGAGATCTCGGCCGCTTCCACCGCTTGCTGCCGCTCGATTTCCATCGCCCGGATGCGCAGGTCCTCGCTGATGCGCGACTCGGAGATCTTGGCCGCCTGCGCGATCCGCTGGCGTTCAGTCGCCTCGCGCGCAGCGATCTCGGCTTCTTCGAGGCCCTGTTGACGCGCAATCTCGCGCCGGCGCACATCCTCTTCGCCCCGGATCCGGGTCTGCGTGAGGATCAGTGTCTGCGCCATCCGCGCCTTTTCGGTTTCCTCGCGGGCGGCAATCTCGGCCTGCTCGACGGCGCGCTGGCGATCGATCTCCAATGACTGCATGTCACGGTCCTTCTGGATGCGCGCCTCTGCCAGGGCCTTTTCCTGCAGGATACGTGCCCGCTCGACCGATTCACGCGCCGCAATCTCCGCTGCCTCGAGAAGTCGCGTTCGCTCGATCTCACGCGAAGTCGTTTCCTGCTCATTGACAATGCGCGCTTCCTTGAGTGCGCGCTCCTGCAGGATACGAGCGGTCTCGACCTGCTCGCGGGCGGTGATCTCGTACGATTCGACCGTTTGAGTCCTTGCGATCTCGCGCTGGCGGATTTCGACTTCCGATGCTATCCGCGCCTCTGCAATGGCCCGCTCGTTCGCGATGCGCGCCCGCTCGATGGCTTCCCGGGCAAGAATCTGAGCGGACTCAGCCTGCGTCTCGCGTTCGGCGCGCTCCTTTGCCAGCAACGCGCGCTGCTGCGCCCGGCGGAACTCGACGTCGCGTTCCTGTTCGAGCCGGGCCTCTTCGCTGGCACGCTCGATCTCGAGCGTTTGCTTCTCGGCTTCCAGGTTGCGCGTGCGGATCTGGATCGTTGCATCCTGTTCGATGTCGTTGCGCAGCTTGCGCCGATCCTCGATGTCCTTGATAAGGACAGTCAGGCCCTCGGCATCGAACCGGTTGGAAGGATTGAAGAATTCGAGACTCGTCTGATCGATGTCGAGGATGGCAACAGACTCGAGCTCAAGCCCGTTGCGCGACAGATCTGCCTCCACGGCGTGTCGCACGCGCTCCACATAGTTCGTGCGGTTCTCGTGCATGCCGCTCATGTCCATCGTGGCTGCGGCCGCCCGCATGGCACTTTCGAACTTGCCGGCGAGCAGAGCGTGCAGGCTTTCAGGCTCCAGCGTGCGCCGTCCAAGCGTGGAGGCCGCCATCGCCACGGCGCGCCGCTCTGGCTGGACCCGCACGTAAAACTCGGCCTCGACGTCGACGCGCATGCGATCTTTTGTGATCAGCGCGTCGTTGGTGGTGCGCGACACCTTGAGAGGCAAGGTGTTCATGTTCACAGGCGTGATCTCGTGGATCATCGGCCAGACGAACGCGCCGCCATCGATGACGACCTTTTCGCCGAGGAACCCCGTCCTGACGAATGCGATCTCCTTGGTCGAACGGCGATAGAGCCGCTGCAGAATCCAGAAGACGATGGCGATGACTACCACCGCGATGATGAGCCAGAGGATCAGCTGGCCGATCACTTCTCCAGATATGGACATAACTGTTCCTCCCTACGCACCGTGTCGTGGCCCGTCAGGCCCGACTTCGGCGGACAATGCGCTTGAACCTGCGCGTTTGTTCAGTCAGCGCGATTTCCGTCGGCAGGCGCTCCATCGAAGACGCACCGTAAAAGCCATGGCAATTGGATGTATTGTTCAGGATGAATTCGGCATCCTCGGGCATGGCGACAGGACCGCCATGGACCAGAACGATCGCCTCGGGGTTGACCTTGAGGGCTGCTTCTGCCCAGGCCTCGACCAGGGCCGGACACTCGGACAGCTTGAGGGCGGTTTCGGCGCCGATGCTCCCGCCCGTGGTGAGCCCGAGGTGGCAGACGATGATGTCGGCGCCAGCCCGCGCCATGGCCGCCGCCTCGTCCTCGTCGAACACATAGGGCGAGGTCAGCATGTCCTTGGCATGTGCGGTAGCGATCATGTCCACTTCCAGCCCGTAGGACATGCCCGTCTCCTCAAGATTGGCGCGAAATACGCCGTCGATAAGACCGACGGTGGGAAAGTTCTGGACGCCGGAAAAGCCGATTCGCTTCAACTCGTCCAAGAACACGTCCATCTTGCGGAACGGATCGGTGCCGTTGACGCCGGCGAGCACGGGCGTGTGGCGGACGACGGGCAGAACTTCCGCCGCCATATCGACGACGATCTGGTTCGCATCGCCATAGGCCATCAGTCCCGCGAGCGAGCCGCGTCCGGCCATGCGGTAGCGGCCGGAGTTGTAGATCACGATGAGATCGATACCGCCGGCTTCCTCGCATTTGGCCGACAGCCCTGTGCCGGCGCCGCCGCCGATAATTGGCACACCCTCTCCCGCCATGGCGCGGAGCTTTTCCAAGATCTTCTGGCGCGGGATCACCGTTTCGCCCCTCCGCGGGCTCGCGCACGGCCATCGCCATGCAGGTTGCGGAATGCGGCGACGAGGGCAGCCGCGAACTCCGGTGCATTGATGTGGTGGGGCACTTGGATCAACTGGCGCGATGCCGTCTGACGCACCGTCTCGACAAGCGCCGCGAAGAGAGCCGCACGGGCCGAAAGATCATGAAAAGGCTTGCGCGGGGCATCGAGCGCGGAGACGCCGCCTTCCGGCAGGAAGAAACGGACCTGGCCTTCCATCCGGTTCAACCTCTCCCCGATCCAACGCCCCATCCGGGTGCACTCTTCCGGCGTGGTGCGCATCAGCGTTATCTGCGGATTGTGCCGGTAGAGCAGCCGCCCGGCGTAGCGCTCGGGCACAGTTTCCGGCGCGCGGAAGTTGACCATGTCGAGGGCACCGACCGAGCCGATATAGGGAATGCGGGTGCGAATGATCGCGCCGAAGCGGTCCTCGGTCGCCGGGAACACGCCTCCCATCAGGAGATCGCAGATCTCCGTCGTGCTGATGTCGAGGACGCCGACGATCTTGCCGCTGTCGACGAGCGCTTCCATCGCCTGTCCGCCGACCCCCGTCGCATGAAACACGAGGCAATCATGAGTTGAGGCAAGCTGCTTGGTGACCTGCTGTACGCAAGGCGTCGTGACGCCGAACATGGTGAGCCCGATCGCCGGTTTCGTCGAGATGCGCGGCTTGGCGGACTGACGCGCCGCGACCATGCCGATCATGGCCTGCGCAGCGTTGGCGAGGACCTCCTCGGTAATGGCATTGAGGCCCTGCACGTCAGCAACCGATGGCATCATGATGATATCGGAGGGGCCGACGTATTTGCTGACCTCCCCGGATGCCACGGTCGATACGATGAGCTTGGGGACACCGACAGGCAGGGCGCGCATCGCCGGCGCCACCATAGCCGTGCCACCTGAGCCGCCAGCCGATAGCACTCCAGCAATGCCGCTCTGGCGCAAGATCCAACGGCGGAACGCCTCCGTCATGCCGGCCACCGACTGGCCGCGGTCGCCGGTGAAGACACCGGCGGCGCCGCGCGGGTGGAACGCCGCGACTTGGTGGGCTGGGACTTCCGCACCGGAATAGCCGCCGGTGGTGGACAAATCGACCATCCGTACGGGCAGACCAGCCGCCCAGATCAAATCGCGCATGTAGCGCAGTTCGTCGCCTTTCGTGTCCAGCGTTCCGGCAACGAGTACAACCGGCCGGCCGGTGCCGGCGAGCGGCCGGATCTCGACGCTGCTCATGGCGCTCGCGACGGGCCGGGTCGTGACGAGGCGGGCTAGTTGCTCAAGTCTCTGGACAGGGACGGGCTGCGACCACCGCGTCGGCACCACCGGATTTGAGTTATAGATCTTGAATGGGGCTGCCGCGGCGCCCGTGCTGCCTGCTGTTGCTGCGGGGGGCGTGCTGGTGGCCGGTTCAGCATCCTCGTGGCCATGCCGTCCGACACCGAGCAGTCGTTGCTGCAGCTCGCGGTCGCCAGCGAGCTCGCGCGCCGCCGAGATGCGGTTGATGCGGCCGTTGACCATGATCGCGACGTTGTCGGCGACCGCGCAGGCGACGCCGATATTCTGCTCGATGACGAGGACGTCCATGTCGCCGTCCTCGCCCAACTGTTGGAGCATCTCCTCGACCTGGGCGACAATGACAGGTGCAAGTCCCTCCGTCGGTTCGTCCATGACAAGGAGCCGCGGGTTGGCCAGCAACGCCCGCGAGATCGCCAGCATCTGCTGCTCGCCGCCGGATAGCTGCCCGCCGCCGTTAGATTTGCGCTCGGCCAGGCGCGGGAACGTTGAGTAGATCCGATCGATGGTCCACGCGCCCTTGCGCCGCCCATCCATGAGCCGCAGGTGTTCGTCGACGGTCAGCGAGGGCCACAACCGCCGGCCCTGCGGCACATACCCGATACCAAGCTGGGCGATGTCGGCCGGCGCGAGACCTATGAGAGACTGCCCGGCGACGTTGATCGAACCGGAGGCGATCGGCACAAGGCCCATGATGGCCTTGCAGAGCGTGGTCTTGCCCATGCCATTGCGGCCGACAACGGACAGCACGCCGCCCTTGAGGCTGAGGTCGACGCCCTGCAGCGCATGCGATGCGCCGTAGTACACATTGAGCGCGCGGATCTCGAGAGCTGGCGCGCGGCTGCGATCAACCATGCCCACCTCCGAGGTAGAGTTCCTGCACTTCCGCGTCGTTCTCGATCTCCTCGGGCGTGCCTTCCTTGAAGACACGACCGTTGTGCAACATCGTCACGCTTTCAGCAACGCGTAGAGCAACGTCCATGTCATGCTCAATGATAATGTAACCGATGTGGTCGGGCAGCCCCGAAAGGATCGCCACCAGGTCAGCCCGCTCCGCAGGCGACAGGCCGGCTGCCGGTTCATCGAACAGGATGAAGCGTGGTGCGCCGGCCAGCGCGAGCGCAATCTCCAGCTGACGCTGCTGGCCATGGGACAGTGACGAAACGAGCGTATCCCGCACGCGGGTCAGATGGACGGCTTCGATCAGTTCGTTAGCGCGCGCCACGATCGCATCGCTCGGGCGGGGTCTCAGCAGCGAAAACCGGCCCCGCGAAACTCCCAGGCACGCCAGATAGACGTTATCGGCCACCGACATTCCGCCAAACAACAGCGAGATCTGATATGTCCGGCGCAGACCGCGACGAATGCGCTCGTGGGCGGGAAAATTGGTCAGGTCCTCGCCAAACAACCGGATCGTTCCTGACGTTGGCAGGAAGTCCCCAGTTACGCAGTTGAACAGCGTCGTCTTGCCTGCGCCGTTGGATCCGAGCACCGCACGCCGCTCGCCGGGGAGCACCGAGAGCGTCACGTCCGAGATGGCCGCCAGCGCGCCAAAGAGCTTGGTCACGCCGCGCAGCTCGAGCGCGTTTCCGGTGCTGACCGAAGCAACCCGCTCGACCGCGCTTCGATCAATCCTGCTCCCGATCGGGTTGCGCGGCGCCGCCATCGTTAGCGCCTCCCACCGAGCAATGGATCGCGATTTTCCTGACGTCGCGCCTGATACTTGTCCCACAGACCGAGCACGCCATCCGGGGAGAAGGCCACGACGGCCAGAAAGCCCAATCCGACGACAAGCTTGAATCGCTCTCCCGACATGCCGAACGCATGCAGAATATCGGACGAGAACACGCTGAGCAGCGCGTAGATAAGCGCCCCGATGAACGGGCCGATTGGGCGCTTCAGACCACCGACGACGGCGATCACCAGAATGTCGATCACCTGCGGAATGCCGGCCGTTCCGGGCGCGACCTGGGCATTTTGCCAGACGAGCAGGATGCCGCCGAACGCCGCAATGACGCTCGCGAACGAGTAGGCCAGAATGCGGTGGGTAGTAACCGAAAAGCCGAGCGCGCTCATGCGCCGCGGGTTGTCGCGCACGCCCTGCAGCGCGAGTCCGAACGGCGTGCGCGCCATCCACACGACCGCCAGATAGGACAGCGTCGCGCAGCCAAGCGTCAGATAATAGAAGGGCACCGACTGGCGCCAGTCGACGCCGAACAGGGCGGGCGGGACGACGTTGTTGAAGCCGGTATAGCCGTTAAAGATCCCGTAGTTCTGACGTGTGAAGTAGAAGAACGCCGCCGCGATCGCCAGCGTGATCATGATCGTGTAGATGCCCTCGGTGCGCACCGCGAGGGTACCGACCAGCGTGCCGAACAAGATCGCGACCAAGATCGCGAGCGGGATATGGATCCACCACGGCCATCCCAGGCTGATCTGCGGCACGCCACTGGTGCCGAGGATCGCTACGACGTAGCCGGCCAGTGCGGCCACAGTCATCTGGATCAGGCTCACCATTCCCCCATAGCCCGCAAGTACCATTAGCGACAGGGCGATCATCCCGAGGATGAAGCTCCAGCCGAAGATCTGGTAGAGCACGAAGTTGCTCGCAAAGGCCGGCATCGCCAGTAGCAGCAAGCCAATCACCCAGATCGGTGCCGGGATCCGCTCCAGCGCCAGCAGGGACCTTCTCGGTGCGACGGTGGCCAGGACGTCAGCCATGTTAGCGCCGCCCCCCGAGCAGGCCATGCGGACGGAATGCAAGCACGGCAGCCATGATCAGGAATGTGAAGACGACCGAATACGTAGGCGCGTAGACAAGGCCAATCTGCTCGGCGAGTCCGATGATGACGGCGCCGAGCGCGGCTCCCGGGATCGAGCCCATGCCTCCGACGATGACGACCACGAGAGAGGCGAGCAGGAACCGCGTGTCCTCGCCCGGCGAGAGCGACTGGAAAGTGCCGCCGATGATGCCGGCCATACCGGCGAGACCGGCGCCAAAGGCAAACACGGCCAAAAACACGTACTGGATGCGCACACCCGAGGCGGCGAGGATGTCGCGGTCGTCGACGCCGGCGCGGATGAGCATACCGAGTTTCGAGCGGTTGAGCACGAACCACATGGCAACTCCGATCACGATCGCGGCGAAGAGGATCGCGATGCGAACCACCGGATAGGTCAGATATACCGCCTGCCCATTGGAGCGGACGGAGCTGACGAGCGGCAGCGTGACTGGGCCGCTCAGCCATTGCGGTGAGAGCACCTGATAGCTCTGGCCGCCCCAGTACCACAGCATCAGGTCAGCGAGCACGATCGAGATGCCGATCGTAACCAGCGTCTGGCGCAGCTCCTCGCCTTCCATACGGCGGAATACCTGATGCTGCAGGAGCAGGCCGAGCGCGCCGACGAGAATGAAGACGACCGGAAAGGCGAGGAGCCAGTAGCCCGTGACCTCAACCACCCCATAGCCGACGTAGCCACCCAGAAGGTAAAGCGAGCCGTGAGCGAGGTTAACGTTGCGCATCAAGCCGAACACCAGCGTGAAGCCCGACGCGACAAGGAAATAGAGCGCGCCGAGCGTAATACCGGATAGGATCGCGTTCAGAAATATCCGCTTGCGGCCCATGGCTTGCTCGAGGCCTGGCGGCCACGGCGCAATGATCAACCAGGCCAGACCGACAACCAGTACAACGATCGCGAGGGTCCAGATCGGATGGCGCGTGCTGAGGTTCTGCAAGGTGCCCATGGTGCCAGCAGTTGCCACATGCTCATTCGACAGATTAGCCGCCGCGGCCGCACCGGCCGTATCCGACAGTCTAATGATTTCACCGCCTTGTGCGCGTCCGAAGCAAACTTATGGTTCATTTAGAGCAGGCAATCTGTGCACTGCGTCGATAGCTACTGGGCGGGACGACGCCGTTGGCGATGAAGAAACGCGAAAAGCTTGCCTGGCTAGAAAAGCCCAGATCGAGCCCGATCGCCGCAACGGCCTCGGTAGTTGCGGTCAGCCGTTCGATAGCACGCTCCATGCGCAGCGAATTCAGATAGATATTCGGCGTAACCCCGACCTGTTGACGGAACAACTTGTAGAAGTGGGGTCGAGACAGGCCCGCCTCGCGCGCGACACTGTCGAGTTCGACCGGCTCGCACGCCCGCTGTTCGAGGAACTGGATTGCTTTGCGCAGCCGGAAATCGTGAACGCTCGCGAACCGCCCAACGGCGTCGCTGCCGCGCCAGGACTGATCGAAGCAGTATTCGGTAAGGGTCAACAGCCAATCGTTGATCGCGGGATCACCCTGAGCGCGATCGAGCATCGTGCTCACGTCGACGAGCCGCCCAAGTACATACGATACCTCGATGGCCGCGCGTCCAAATCGCAACGCCGACGCCCTGCCTCCGATCGCGTTCCGGAACCAGGCGGGCCGGATGTAGAGCACAAGCGCCAACGTCAGCCCGCCCGGGATGGGTTGACTGTAGTAATGCGTCTGCCATGGGTTCACAGCGACGGCCTGACCCGGACCTAGCGGTATGGCGCATCCATCGACATAGACTTCGCTAGGGTCGCCCTCGACATGAAACACCAGGTGCCCTTCGCGATGCGCGTGCGGCACCATCGTGCGATTCATGGAGTAGAGGCAGACGCGCCCGAATGAGCCATGGAGCACGGACACAGCTTCACTCATCGTCCTCCCGTCGGCATTCGTTTGAGGTTGTTTAGCCACGACTATATTTGATGGTGCTTACGTTACAAGCGGGCGCCGTTGCGGCGCACAAAATGTGTTTAACAGACGGCGCCCCACCTTCGTCAGCCGTGGCCGTGGTCGCGCCATGAGCCTGCGCGCCGAACCGACAAAAAAGCCCCGGGCGAAATCAAGCGGTTTAACCCCGGGGCTCGTTGTCGTGTTGGGCCTCTTACTTGCCGCCGAGGGCCTTGCAATCCGGCGTCGTGCGGGACGGCAGACCCATCGCGCGGAAGGCTTCGGGCGTCATACCGAGCGTCTGGGTGACATTGTCGACACGAGCCACCATCTTGTTCGTCAGCGTGCCGTCGGGGTTCTCGGTCACCTCGTTGACGAACACCGAACCCGTGGCCTGACGGTTCTCGTTGAGCGTGATAGTGCCCAACGGAGTCTGCAGCTTCAGCTTCGACAGCGCGGCGTGGAACTTCTTGTGGCCGTCGCCAAGATCGCCCTTGACCTCATTCAATCCTGCGATCATGGCCAGTGTTGCCACATGGTAGCCGACGCCAAACAGCGACGGCGAAGGGAACCTCTTGTCAGGCGGGAACGCATCCTGATAGGCCTTGACGTAGCTCGTCCACTCCGGCGCAGGGTTATCGGTAGCTAACCAACCCGACGTCGGGGTGCCGACGAGGGCTTCCTTTGCCTTACCTTTGGAGCTCAGCACGGTCGGGTCGGCCATGATGGTGCCGCCGATCAGATTGGCCTTGCCACCGGCCTGCTGGTACTGATTGAGGAAGTTGATGGCATCCGTGCCGCCCACGCCCAGGTAGATGGCGTCGACGTTATCGGGCAACTTGGCGATCACACCGGCATAGTCGCCCGAGCCGAGCGGAACCCAAAGGCGCTCCACAATCTCGCCGCCGGCCTTGCAAAAGTCGACCGCGAAGCCGAGGAAGTTGGTGTAGCCGAATGAATAGTCGGCCGACACGGTCGCGACGCGCTTCCAGCCCTTCTTGTTCACAACGTAGGCGCCCAGGCCCGAACCCCACTGCGCGCCGTCCAGATTGAAGCGGAAGAAGTTCGGCGACGGGTCAACCCAGGTGGTCTCCAGCGCTCCGGAAATCCCATTGATCACGGTCTTGTCCGGGACGGTCTTGGAGTAATCGCGCATGGCGATGCCCTCCGACCCCGAGAGCGGACCCACGATGATATCGACCTTGTCCTGCTCGATGAGCTTTCGCGCCATTCGCGTCGTGGTAGCAGGCGTCGTGTCGGTGGCGGCAACCACCGTTTCGATCTTCTTGCCCCCGGCCTGTCCGCCCGCCAGTTTGAGCGCCAGTTCGACGTTGCGCACGCCGTCCGCGCCACCGGCCGCAAAGGCTCCTTCCAGGGCAACCAGGATGCCCACCTTGATCGTGTCTTGCGCGACCGCTACGCCGGGCAGCATCAACGCCAAAGCGGCAGCTGTCCCGATGAGTCGTTTCATGTCGAATCCTCCCAAGGATCGATGACTGTCCGTGGCTCGTTCCACCACCGCTTTCCGCCCGCCAGTTGATCTGCCGCGACGGTCTAAACAACCCTAGCCTACAACTCGCACCCCCGCCCGACTACATCACAACGCTGCGAAACGGCCAACGGTGCTGATATCCGTGCGTCTGCTTTTTGCTCCGCGGATGGACTCAAGATCCGCCTAGCTCGCAGGTGTCGCTTTGGCAGGTCGCGAAAGGCACTCCGGATAAAGGCGCTTTCCCCTTGGCGGCGGGAGCACGAGTTGCCACCGCGCACGGCCGAACAGCACGTTCATGCGCCTGGTGTCGCCGAGATGTCCGCAGACGTACGCGCTTGCTCTCGCCCAATCCCAAGAGATTGGCGAGCCTGGCTTCTCGCCGGTGACACAGCCAGTGCTGTCACTGCTCTCGTTCCGTCACGATCTGGGCGATGGGCGGGACCTCGATGCTCACAATCCCTCCCTGGGGACCGCGATCAACGATGACGGACGCCTCTATCTGACTTAGCCCCGGGTCGAGGGTCGCATTGCCATTGGCTTCCAGAACGGATCGATGGGGACAACCGAAGGCATCTCGACGTCGCCTTCGAGGTCATCCGCTCTCTCGCTCGCAAGGTGATGTAATGCGGCACACGCGTTGTCGTCTGCGTAACAACGAGCGGTCAGCGTGCCTTCCCAATAGCTTTGCGCAACCCAAAAGCGGAGCTTCCGGGACTGGCAGAAAAGCGTTCGGTCGAGCAAAATCCAGATGCGTATTCTGAAAATTGCCGAGGCGATTCAAAGCGGCTTTCGACCAGGTGATGGCAGAGTCGACTAAAGCAGTCGAAATCGCCTCGTCGAACCTCAGACTAAGTCATTGATTTTAATGGCGCTCCCTACGGGAGTCGAACCCGTCTTTTCAGATTGAAAATTGCCCGCTATCTGAGCCTCTCCAATGCGTTAGCCAGTTGGGTAGTGCGATTTCCGGCCTTGTGTCATCAATGGCTTAAGGCACCGCCGGCAAACAGATACGCGTCAGTACCATGTCACTGCTGCTGAGTTGCGGCAGATGAACCCCTTACAGCCGCCGGACCAGCTGTAGTGCACGAACGGCAAGGAAGTGCCAGAAGCAGACGTCCACCGCGTGAGGGCGCGACCCGTGATGGATGTCTGGTTTGCAGAGAAAGCGGACATGAGGAGCGCGGCGCATCACTTCCCTTAGTCTTGATCAAGTCCGCGATGATGCCGAAAGCGGACCATCGGTGTCCGTCGGCCACGTGCCGGAACCCGACCTTTCTTAATGGCCCATGCCTGGATGACCGCAAGCTGCTTGGCGCCCTGCCTATCGTGTCCGATACGCGTATTTGTCGTAAATGACCTCTGCACGGTCTCCGCGCAAGTCTAAGGGAAGAAATCGTCGCTCAGAACATACGCAACAAGAGCGATGATCTCGTCCGGCTTGTAGACGTCTTTCCACGGCGGCATGCCACGGAATCCGTTGTGAGTGCGATCCCAAACGAACTCGGGCTTGTAAAGGCGCGGCTGGAGCCTCGGCGCCTTGCCCGGATAGGCCTTGGCGCCGTGACAGTGCGTACACTGCTCCTGCCATAGCTTCTCGCCCTGGGCAATCAATGCACCGTTCTTCAGGAATTCAGCGAGCAGCGGTGGCGGCGGATCTTTGGGAGGCTCCGATTCCTCCTTTGTCTGCGCCACTGCGGCAATCGGCATAAGTGCGATTGCCACAGCGCACACAACAGCCCGGAAAGTTTGCCAAGGCATCACTAGAGCGTCTCGGAAATTGGGCACCCTGCGATAGGGAAGCGGCGGTGCAGCGCCGCCGCTTCCTGCATCGCCTGAAAGGCGAATTCTCGCAACTCAGTTTGCTGGCACGATCTTATAGATCTTGTCGTGACCGCCGACCGGCCCCGTTGCAATGCTGGTCAAGGCATAGACTTCGCCCTTGTCGTCCTGGGCGAACGCCAGCATATAGGGCAGCGTCTGCATGCCCTCCACGACCGCCGTTTCCATCGTCCACTTGCCATCGGCGGCCTTGGTGCCGAAGAAGATCTGGCCATCCATCGTTGCAAACGACTTCGACCAATCGCCGAAGATGTGCTTGCCTTGCCATGCCTGATGCGGGCCACGATAGATGTAGCCGCCGGTCACGGAGATACCCTTGCAATCTGCTTTCACCGCAGTGCAGTTGTTGTAGACGATGATCGGCGGCGTCAAACCCGTCTGGTCGCAGCTTGCGGGATGCTTCTTGGGCTCCGCGAAGTCGAAACACTTGTCGCCTTCCATGCGACGCCAGCCGTAATTCGCCCCCTTGGTAATGATGTTGACCTCCTCGTAGGAGTCCTGCTGCACATCGGCGCAGAAGAGCGCCTTGTCGCCGGCCATATCGAAGGAGCATCGCCACGGGTTGCGCAGACCGAACGCCCAGATCTCGGGCAACGCATCAGCCTGGCCAACAAATGGGTTGTCAGCTGGGATCAGGTCGGGCTTGTTGACATCCAAGCGTAGGATCTTGCCGTGCAACGATCGCTTGTCCTGGCCGTTGCCTATCGTAACGTTGTGGCCAATGCCCCAGTCGTTGGCATAGCCGCCGTCACCGGTCGAGAGGTAAAGCATGCCGTCGGGGCCGAAGCCGATCCAGTGACCGTTATGATTGAACTGCGGCCAGTCAATCTGCGAGATCACACGTTCCAAGGTAGCATCGGCTTTGTTGGGGTCCGTCTTCGACACTTGAAACTCGGAGACGATATTGGTGTGCGACCACCACAGACGGCGATCGAGCTCGCTGCCGCGAAGTGGTACCGAGTAGGCAAGGTAAAACTTGCCGTTCTCTCGGTAGTTGGGGTGAAACGCCATGCCGAGCAGCCCGCGCTCATCGAAGAAGTGATGTTGGGTTATCATCTTCGGCCCGATGTTGATAAATGGATCGGGCAGTAGGCGTCCCCTGTTGTCGATGATGCGCACTTGGCCGTGCTGCTCTATCACAGCCATGCGGCCTGTCCCATCAGGAATGGAAACCATCGCCAACGGATGAATAAGACCGCCGGCGACTTCCTGAAGCTTGATCTTGACTTGAGCGAAAGCTGGAGCGGCCATAGTTAGGAGTGCGGCCGCGGCAATGCTAATGCACTTACGACGCATTTGACGTTCCTCCCGTGCTCGAACTGGGCGTTCAATGTTCTTGTATTGGCGAGAGCCCCGCAATCGCGCACTCGAAGGCTACCGGGGAAGCAATGCAGTGTCCAATGCCTGCAACCGTCCGAAGCCGAGAGCAAGCGCAACCTACAGGTTCTTTTAGGCGATTTTCAGGTGCCGCTTACCCACCGCTGAAGAGCCAGGGTCAGACCGAAGCAAAATAGAGCCAGTATCGACGCGGCGATGGCACCGGTCATGGCCAGAAACAAAGCGTCCAGCAGCGCGATCCCGGCTATCAGGCTGACGACCGCGCGCGGGACGTCGCCCTTGGCGCGCCGCTTCAGCAAATAAAGAGGCAACAGGATCCAGGCCACGAGGGCGACGAGCAATGAGACGCTCATAAGAGTGCCGTTCCAGGCGTGTGCCGCGCCATAGACGATGGGAATGCCGAGGAAGAGCAGCGGCCACAGGCTGCCAAGGCGATCGAGCGTCTCCTGTTTGGCGATGTACGTAAGTCCGATGAGATAGCAGAGGCTCACCAGAGCGCCGGCAAACAGGGCACCGGATGGAGCAGCCGCGGCCGCGTATCCCGCTGTGAGATAAGCCAGTACCCGGCAAAACCCCATGAAGAGGGGACTCAGAACATTGCCTTTGTGATGCCAATCGTAGAACAGGATTGCCCCAGCAAGTGCCAGCGCAGCAAGCATCTGTCGCCAAGCCGTCGACACGGATGCGGACGTGGCGGCGCTCGCGCCAAGCACGAATACGAGGCCGCCGAGCATGAGACCGAAGCCCGCCGCAAATACACTGTCGGCCGTGACAAGGCCGGCAGGGATCGGCCGGGACGGTCTTTCCAGAGCATCGATATCGCGGTCGAAGGCATCGTTGAGGTACATGCCCGAGACGTAGAGCAGCGAGAGGCCGATGGCGATCAGCAGCGTGGACAGGGTCCAGATCTGACCACCGGCGAGCGCTGTGCCGGCCAGAGCATTGGTCCACACAGTCGGAAGGTTGGACACGCGTCCCAGTCGAAGCGCGACTGCCGGGCTCATTCCGAAAGAACGCCTTGTACCCAGTCGAGCTCGCGCGCGACTGCCGTGGCCACATCGACGTCGCGTAGTTCCGGGGGCAGCACATCGAAGGTGTACGTCTCGACCTCGAGATGACGGCTGATCGGAGTGCGCTTGTGCAGCTCCAGTATGTCGCGGAGGAAGTCCTGGGTCGTACCCAGGCTCGGTAGCGCCGCCATGAAGATCGGCACATGGCAATGCACGCGCCATTCGTGTCCGTGTGCCTCGCTGGCTTTGGCAAACGCCGGTGCAAGGTCGAGGAAGCGGATGAGGCTGCCATCTGCCCTGCGTTCGACGACTTGGTGCAAATAGACGCCATCATCAAATCGTCGGAGTTGCTCCACAGTGTGTGCATCGACGCGTGGGACCTTCAGCGCGGCGGAGAGCTGCAGCTTGAAGATGCCGATGCCGGCACGCGCCAGTCGCGCCAGACTTTCCGGAGCGCTCTCGAACTCGACCGCGGCGTGGCAGACGTCATAGCAAATCCCAAGATGACGCCTGAGTTCTGTTTCCGCGGCAGGTGCATTGAGCCGCGTCAAATCGGCAAATCGGCGAACGGCTGCCGATGAGAAAAGATGATCCTCGAAGAACCGCGCCGCTTCCTCGATGGTTTCGAGATAGCACATCGGCTCAGGCTCGAGCGCCAGAGTGATGACACGGCCCGTCTTGTCCGAGAGGGCCGCAAGATGTGCTGCATGCTGCAGGAGATTGTCCGCGATACGCCCGATCGCGCCCGGCTCATTGCCGATCGGCCGAAACGTGGCGGGCACCGTGCTCACGCTTCCTTCGAGCGCCGCATCGCCGGGCAAAAGGGCGGCGAGGAGGTCGGCCAGCCTATTGCTGTAGGCAAGGCGCTCGGGAAAGCGCCAGTCCGGCTGGTAGACGTCTTCCTTGACGCGCGTGCCGTGGAAAGGCCCGTAGGGAAATCCGTTGATGGTGAAGACGTAAAGGCCTTCGCGAGCGAGAAAATCCTGGAATTTGGCCAGTTCCTCCGGCTGTGCAAGCTTTTCGGAGGCGACGGCCGAAAGTCGCAAGCCCACGCCCATGTCCTGACTGGGGACGAACAGGCGCTTCACTTGAGGCAGGTAACGCTCCAGCGCACCGCGCGTATCCTCCCATGTCTCGCCGCGATGGATGTTGGTGCAATAGGTGAGATGCGCGCCGTGTTCGATTTTCATCGCACACTCTGCCGGGCTGCCAGCCACGCGATGGCGTCGAAGATACGGCGCTCGTTCATTTCGTGCACCTCCACACCACGGCCGATGCCCTCGAGCAAGGTGATGGTGAGCTCACCACCCAAGTGTTCTCGGAACTCGCGAATTCCGTCCAGCAACGGCGAGCTACCGTCGGATGTCCGCGCCTCGAGCACGGGGTGCCAGAGCCGGAAACCCAGGAGCTCCAGCAGGGCCGCCACACGATGGTCAGTTCCGGGCGGCAGGAGTCCCATAAGCACGGAATAGCGTGTGTCGAGGGCAATGCCGATGGCGACTGCCTCACCGTGGCGGACGTGGTTGCGCGTCAGCGACTCGATCTTGTGCGCCGCCCAATGGCCAAAATCGAGGGGGCGCGCGCTGCCGCTCTCGAACGGATCGCCGCCGTGTGCGATCTGGCGCATGTGAAGCTCGGCGCAGCGGCGGATCATGAACGTCATCGCCGAGCGCTCGAAGAGCGAGAGCGCATCGATGTTGCGTTCAAGCCAGTGAAAGAACTCGGCATCGCGGATCAGGGCAACCTTCACCGCTTCTGCCATGCCCGCGATCTTGTCGCGAGGCGGAAGATCGTCGATGAAGCTCAGGTCGTTGAGAACGGCAAAGGGCGGCGCGAATGTGCCGACGAAATTCTTCGAGCCCTTCAGATTGACGCTGTTCTTCACGCCGACACCCGAGTCGTTCTGCGCCAGGACGGTGGTGGGAACGCGTATCAAGCGGATGCCGCGATGACTGATCGCGGCCACGAGGCCGACGGCGTCCAGCACGGCGCCACCGCCTACGGCAATGACGAAGGAATGCCGGTCGATGCGATGGTCCTGGATCAGCCCTTGCATCCACTCCACATGAAAGAGTTCGTTTTTAATTTTCTCGCCGCCTGCGACTTTGATGGGCGGGGCAACGAGTTCGATCCTGGAGGCGTGCGCGCCGGCGTAGGCTTTGATCTCGTCGAGCAGCTTCGGCCGGACGGCGCACACGCCGTCATCGACAAAGACGATGCAGCGATGCCGTCGTTCTGGCTCGAGGCGAATAATCGTATCGCGCAAAACAACGTTGCCCGGGTCGAATAGACGCTCGGTGAAATGTACGGGATATTCGTAAGTGACAGCGAAGCGCTGAAGATGGACTTGCCCGCGATCGGGCGACGGCTCGGCGACAATCGGCTTGACAACCTCACCCATGGGCTCCCCGGCTTTCGTTCGCGTCAGCTTCTCCGGCCGCATCTGGGACAACCAGATTTTGCAGCCGCGCGCTGACGTGTCAAGCTGTGCGTTGGGAGCCGGAAGGCCGGACTACAGTGACCAACGTGCTCTCATTTATGCTTGGCGCTCATGTTTTATGAGACGGCGCTTGTGTGTTGCGAGCACTTAGTCGGGACGATGAATGCGCACGACACTGGTTCTCCTGATCGTCGGATTGACTGAGCGCCTTCTCGGTGCGAACACACCCAACCTCTCCACCTTGGCGCGCCGGGGCGGCATGCGTCCACTTCGCACTGTCGTGCCTGCGGTTACGTGCACCGTGCAGTCTACATTGCTGACGGGGCTCCCGCCCTCTGGCCATGGTGCGGTCGCCAACGGCTGGTACTATCGCGAGCAGGCGGAGGTGTGGCTGTGGCGTCAGTCAAACCGGCTGATTGCCGGAGAAAAGGTGTGGGACACGGCAAAGAAGAAAGACGCAGCCTTCACGTGTGCCAACATGTTCTGGTGGTACAATATGTACTCCACCGTGGACATGAGCGCCACGCCGCGACCGATGTATCCAGCCGATGGTCGCAAGATCCCAGATCACTATGCCGAACCGCCTGAGCTCAGGGATGAGCTCAACAAGGCGTTGGGGGCCTTCCCGCTCTTCACGTTCTGGGGGCCGATGACCTCCATCGAAGCGAGTCGGTGGATCGCGCGGGCGACGCAGCACGTCCGCCGCACGCGGCAGCCGACGCTGACGCTCTGCTACCTGCCGCATCTCGACTACGGCCTCCAGAAATGGGGACCTGATCCCGAGGATCCGCGCATCGCCCAGGATCTGCGCGATATCGACGCCATCGCCGGCGAGCTGATCGATGAGGCAGAAAAGAGCGGCGACCGGATCATTGTCGTTTCGGAGTACGGCATCGTGCCGGTCCGCGAGGCGGTTCACATCAACAGGGCACTCAGACAGGCGGGCCTGATCCGCGTGCGTAACGAAATGGGCCGCGAACTACTCGATGCAGGTGCCTCGAAAGCATTTGCGGTCGCCGACCACCAGGTCGCGCATGTCTATCTTCAGCATGGCGCTGACGACCGTGCGGTAAAGCTTCTGCTCGAAGGCGTCGACGGCATCGCGCAGGTCCTGGATGAAGATGGGAAACGCGCCTTGGGGCTCGACCATCCCCGCTCCGGCGAGCTTGTCGCCCTTTCAGCGCCCGACCGCTGGTTCAGCTATTACTGGTGGCTCGACGACACGAAGGCGCCCGACTATGCGCGAACCGTCGATATTCATCGCAAGCCCGGCTACGATCCCATGGAGCTGTTTCTCGATCCCGCAATTCCGCTGCCGAAGCTCAAAGTTGCGCTCCGCCTTTTGGCGAGGAAGCTCGGCTTTCGCAACTTGCTCGATGTCACGCCGGTCAACGGCACCGCGCTTGTTCGAGGCTCGCATGGACTTGTGACGCCGCAGGCGCGCGATGGTCCGTTGCTCATGTCGAATGAGGCAAACCTGCTGCCGCAGGGACCGTTGCCTGCAGCCGACTTCAAGGACCTGGTTCTCGCTCACGTCTTCGCGCCCTAGCAGCTTGCGGCGAAGGATGTGTCGCGCGATAGTGCGTCCGCAGTCGCGGCCAGTGAGCAGTCCGTCAGGAGCGGATTAGATGCGCATCGTCCATGGCGTCCTCTGCGCGACCCCCGTCCCGATTTCAGTGCTCCACAACAAGCGAGGCTCGGTATGATGCCGGGCGTCGAAGAGGAGCAGGTCATCCTCGTTGACGAGGACGATCGGGCGATCGGTGTCGCGGCCAAGCTCGCCGCACATCGGGAGGGACGTCTGCATCGCGCCATATCCGTTCAACTGCGCGACGCCAGCGGTCGACTTCTCCTCCAGAAGAGGCATATCGGCAAGTATCATTCGGGAGGTTTATGGACCAACACATGCTGCAGCCATCCACGGCCGGGTGAAGAGGTTCATAGCGCGGCGCGTCGCAGGCTGTCGGAAGAAATGAACATCTCCTGCCCGCTGACGCATCTTTTCACCACGCGTTATCGCGCGATGGTCGACAACGGCATGATCGAGCACGAGTTGGTGCACTGCTTCGGCGGCCTTTACGCGGGTATGGTGCGGCCCGACCCAGGCGAAGCCGACGGCTACGCCTGGATAGACCTGGACGAATTACGGCAGGAAGTAGACCGGGCACCGGTCCGGTATTCGCTTTGGTTTCGCATATATCTGCGGGATCACTGGCCGGAAATCACAGGATCGAGCTAGCCGCGCCTGCCCAGGACAGAACCAGAAAGCTTCCGTCCCAGCACAACAGTCTGGCGCGTGTGTCGTATTGTCCCCCGGCGCGTGTAGGTCTAGAGTTGTATGGCCCCATACTGCCGCGACATGACCAAGCAGGTCACGCCGATACGCAACGGGGTCGCGGCCGAGATGTCAGATTTGGGGCGAGGAGAAGCGCCCATGACACGCACATGCCTCGCTGTCTTAGCTTCGGCACTGCTACTGGCGACTTCCGCACTCGCGCAGCAAATACCCAAGACGCCTGAGGAAGTTGCAAAACCAGGAGGAAAGATCGGCGGAGCTCAAAAGCTCGCGCTGGTCAAGGTTGCCGACGGTTTCAATGATCCCGTTGGCGTATCCGCAGCCAACGACGGCTCCGGCCGGATCTTCGTGGTCGAGCGCGTAGGGCGCGTGAAGGTTGTCGGCAAGGACGGAAAAGTCCTGCCGAAGCCTTTCCTCGATCTCACGAAAACCAATCCCCTGGGTACGGAAGTTCAAACCGGGTTTGTCGAGCAGGGTCTCTGGTCGATCGCATTCCATCCGAAGTTCAGGGAGAACGGCTACGTCTACGTTCACTTTGCCTCGCTTCCCTTCAACGGTGCATCGATTATCGCGCGCTACACCGTTGCGCCAGCGAGCGCCAACGAGATCACCACCGAACAGGCGACCAAGAGCGTCAAGGTGATCATGAATATTCCGCAGCCGTACTACAATCACTACGGCGGGATGATTGCCTTCGGGCCTGACGGCAAGCTCTATATCGGCAAGGGAGATGCCGGGTGGGAAGGCGACCCGCTCGATGCCGGGCAGCGCCTCGATGTGCATTGGGGCAAGATGCTACGCATCGATGTCGACACCGATGACGACCTCGCCTATGCCGTGCCGAAGGACAATCCGTTCGCCAAGGCCGACAAGCCGCAGATGATGTCGTTGTTCGGGATCACTGAGCAGGGCTTCTCGACCATCAAGATCGGCTCGAGGCCCGAGATCTGGGCCTACGGACTGCGCAACCCCTACATGTTCCATTTCGACAAGAGATCGGGCGACCTGTTCATTGCCGATGTGGGACAGAACCATTGGGAGGAGATCAACTGGCAGGCGGCCGCCTCGAAAGGTGGTGAGAACTACGGCTGGAAGCACAATCAAGCGTCTAAGTGCCATCCTCACCAAGGCCCCAATGAGAAATGCGCCATCGTGGGAGTCTTGCCCGTAGCCGAATATCCCCACGAGGAGCCGTATCCAGGCGCGCCCAAGCTGAAGGACGGCCATGGCTGCTCGGCCCAAGGCCTTGGCGTCGCGAACTATGCCGGCATGGAAAAGGTCTATCTGGTCGGCGATTGGTGCTCGGGGCGCCTATGGGGCATCGGTTGGGACAAGAGTGCCAACAAGTGGCAGATGGAAGAGTTCATGCAGACCAGCCTGCAGTTCACCGCCGGTCAGGTCGACGAGGACGGAAACGTGCTCGCCGTCAACTGCTATTGCTTCTACACCGACGACAAGGGCCCGACGGCCAATCCCGTCGGGGCGCTCTGGCGAATCATGCCGGCCGACAAAGTGCCCTCGGGTGCAGAAGTCGCCAAGGTCGTCACGAAATAGGACGCGCCCTTGAAAAAGGCGCTCGTCCTGCTGGCAGGGCTGGTGTTTGAGGCATTGGCACCAGCCCATGCTCAGTCCGTCACGTTCAAACACCCCATGGACAACAGTCCTATTGAGCTCAAACTCCTGCCCGGGGAGAAGGAGACTGAGGCGGTCACCCAATTTCGTGCGACCGGCGAGAATCTCTACCGGAACGACACAACCGCGCTAGCCGAAGGCAAGGAGCTGTATGAGCGGCATTGCCAAAGCTGCCATCTGCCCGACGGCTCAGGCCGCCTCGGTCCGAGCCTGACCAGCGGCGATTGGAAGTACAAGCGCGTTGAGAGCGACATCGGCATGTTCGAGGTGATCTATGCCGGTGCTGCGGGGGCCATGCAATCCTTCTTCAGGCGCGGTGTTACGCAAGACGAGACACTCAAGATGATCGCCTACGTCCGCACGCTCAAGAAGCCGGGCGATGCCCGATAAACCCTATGAGGCGATCGCGCTCTAGGAGATCTTCAGATTGTCCTCGACGCTGCGCACGCCCTCATCGATCCTCGGCGCCTGGCCACCGCGCAGCACGGAATTTCCCATGTAGAGCGTTCGCTGATCGATAGAGGGAGGATTGAGCCAGTCCTCCTCCTTGATCTGACCGCTCTTTCCGTAGGCGGCCAGCGGGTTCTCATAAGTGACTTTGCGGATGTGATCCTCCGATATCTGGGCGCGGCGCATCAGCTCTGCCGTTTTCGGCACGGCCAGCGGATCGGATACGCCCCAATCACATGCGCTGTCGCAAAAGATGCGCTCGGCGCCGTAGGTCTTGACGATTTCGACCATGCGCTCGTTGCCCATCTTGGTGAAGGGATAGATGGAAAAAGCAGCCCAGAATCCACGATCCAAGACATCGCGCACGGTTTCTTCGTTGTTGTGATCGATAACGACCCAGCTCGGATCGATCTTGTGCTCGAGGGCGACGGCCATGGAGCGCAATGTCCCCTGCCGCTTGTCCCTATGAGGAGTGTGCACCATCACAGGCAACTGCAGCTCTTTCGCCAGCTCGAGTTGCAGGCGGTAATACTTGTCCTCGAGCGCTGTCTGCTCGTCGTAGCCGATCTCGCCGATCGCCACGACGCCCTCTTTGAGCGCGTAGCGCGGCAGAATCTCCATCACTGCGTCAGCCAACTCCTCGTTGTTGGCCTCCTTGGAGTTGAGACCAATGGTGCAGTAGTGGCGAACGCCGAACTGTCCGGCACGGAACCGCTCGAAGCCGCAAATCATCGAAAGATAATCGATATAGGTGCCAACGTGCGTCCGGGGTTGGCCCAGCCAGAATGCCGGCTCGATGCAGGCGACCACGCCCGCTCCAGCCATGCGTTCGTAGTCATCCGTCGTGCGCGAGATCATGTGGGTGTGGGAGTCGATGAACATGTCTGGCCTCCTGAGCTTTTGGCCTGGGCGCGGACGAATCACTGTGGTGCGGTCACGGACAGGGCTGCCCAACCAGGCTCGCCGGCTGCTGCCGCTTTCGCAAGCTCAGGCCTTTGTGCCAGAAGCTCGCGCGCCGCCGCGGAGGGCGAGGCCGTCAACGCCAAGGCCGCCGCCTGTTGCTCGGCCAGTCCGCCTGTGCGCAGAACGCGTGCTAGGTCTGCGAGCGCATCTTCATCGGCGAACGGTCCCACGCACCGCCACAACTCGACGCTGACGGGCCGGCCGGCCGACCAGCGCTCATGCGCGTAGTCGCATAGCATGCGCGTCAGTCGCGGATTGGCGCGGCTATCGAGGCCCTGAATGGGATCGAGCTTGCTACCGACGAAAAGCGCTTTGAGAACCATGTGGTTCCAAGCGTTCTCGTCGAACTCTTCCATGGGATAGGGGTTGCGGTGCGCGACAGCCTCGAAGATCGGCTGCATGGCGCTTCGTGCGCCTTCGCGGGCCCGGGCGTTGTGCAGCTTGGGATGGGGGTAGAGCGGCAGGCCGCGATAGAAGGCGATGAGTTCGCCGACATCGGCGGTGCGGAAAAGCTGTTCCAGCCGGTCCTTGAATTTTGCCGCGTCGCCGTCTTGGCCGGCGAGTATGAAAGCCAGGCGTGCCGCCTGGTCGATGCTCCAATCGCTCGGATCCCAACCGGGCCGGACGGAATTGGCGGCGACCAGATCTGCGCGCGACAGACCGAGATCAGCCTTACCGAGCCGGCCGATGGCATAGCCGAGAGCCAGATAGAGATGTTTCTCGCCCGGCGCCGAATTGAGGACTGAGATCTGCTGCTCAAACCAGTTTGCAGCATCGCCGGGTGCCATCTTGACGACCCATGAGCGCAAGAGATCGCCTGGCACGCTGGCAGCTTTTGTCATTGGTGGACCTGCGCAAGAGCGCCCAACCCCGCGGTACGCTCCACTGACATATGGCCGAAACTATGACCCGTCAACGCGCGTTGCCCAGCCATGCCGGAAGCATACCGTCGGCGCTTTTCCCTGCCCGTCCTGCCCGCTCAAGAGGACGTATGTTGACCGGCGTCCAAGGTTGGCCGGATCACCGTGCAATCTTGACTCGCCCTGCTGAAATCGTCGAACGGCCGGGAAAAAGCGGTGCCGTTTCGGGCACCGCTCCTTCCTGCAAACTGATGAGCCTGCTTAGACGCAAATTAGTACAACACCACTGGGTTCCCGGGCGAGCCGGTGCCGCCAACGTTGCGCAGTGGTGCCCAGATGAAGGCGCCTCCATAGACCCTGGCGTCGATCAAGGACTTGGTGTCGACATTCTCCAGGCTCCAGATGCCGCGACGCGTCTGAATCTCGGTATGACAGGGCTCCGCGAAGTCGGTCCCGCCCTCGCCGGAGGGCTGCGCGTCATTGGCGGAGGTGTCGCCGAAGCCTGCAGAACCCGTCTTTTCAGATTGAAAATTGCTCGCTATCTGAGCTTCTTCAATGCGTTAGCCAGCGAAACGGCGCACGACTCCCCCAAACGGTATCAATAGCTTACCCCGGTGGTGGCAAACGGATGCGCGTCGGTACCGCTGATCGCAACCCTCGACGCCGCCGGCATCGAGCTGGTCAGCGAGAATGCCGCCAGCCAAGGGCGGGTACGCGGCGTCTGTCCGAGGGGCGGTAGCGTCGATACAGGCTCCTCCCGGCGCAAGACTCCGAGGAATCGACGTCCTGAGCTGCATCGGTGAGCGCGCCGTACTTCCGCTTAGGCCCCCCTGCCCCCTTCTCAAGCACGGCAATGAGACCCTGCAGCAGCGCTGTCGGGGTCGGGCAGCCGCGGATGTGCAAGTCGACCGGCACCACATTCGAGTCGCCCCCGACACAGGCATACCAACCCCAACCGCCGTCGCACTGAAGAGATGTCCCGGCTGCCCCGCTCCCT
>JBJXDX010000119.1:0-18998 GCA_046154585.1 Hyphomicrobiaceae bacterium
CGCTCTCATCGCCGTCGCTCGCAAACTCCTCACCATCCTCAACGCCATCCTCAGAGACAAAATCCCATGGAAAATCGCTTGACCCGCAAGACAGTCACTCGGGCTCGTCCCGAGGACCCATCCTTCCACGAGTCTGGGACATGCGAAGAAGGGCGATAGCGCTCCCGCACACCAATTGTACCGAAGCACAACGCCTGCCGCTCGTTGGATCATCGGACCAAGTCCGAGGATGACACGGAGTTGCCGGCACCCCCTCACGTCCGCAGCGAATCCGCCAGCGCCCGGAAATAACCCTCAGACGCCAGCAGGCGATCGATGCGCGCCGCGTCCGCGCGCTGCACCGTGCCGCTGATCAGACCCTCCTCGGTCAACCCCTCCAGCCGCCGTCTGATCCCACGCAGCCGCCGCCCATCGACGCGGCCCTCCAGCGCTGTCACAATATTTTCCACATAGCCCGACAGCCGCCCCAACTCGCGCACTGCCACGCGCTTGGCGTGCCGCTCTCCCGGATCGCGCTCAATGCGCTCGAACGCCTCCGCCGCCCGGCCGAGCGTCCCCGCGATGTGCTCGGCAAAGCGCGCAATTCGCTCACGCTGCGTGCCGTCCAGCGCCGCCAGCAGGTCGTGCCACGTGCGCATGACCTGCGACAGTCTCAGCAGCTTCAGTGTGTAGTCGACGAAGCGCAGACGCATGCGCGAAGGCTAAGGCGTCCCGCCCAGCCGGGGATAAACTCCGCCCGCGCTTTCGCTGCGTAAGCCTAACGGATCGACGGATCGGCGAAGCACTTGCGCATGGACTCGCAGCGGTGCGAGCCGGAAAAATGCATGCTGTCGCCCTTGGCCGGGCTGATGAACTTGCACACCTCTTCCACGCCGTCGGCCGTCAGCCAGCCCTGCCGGCGGCCGCGCTGAACCGCGAAGCAGTCGGCCGTCTCCTCGTCGGGACCGCGGAACTGATGCCCGCACTCGTGCGCAAAGATCCACAACTTTACCGTCGTGGACACCTTGGCGATCAGCTTCGGATTGAGGATCAGGAATCCGGGGTAGGCCGCGCCGTAGTCGTCGAGCTGCCCGTCGAGCACCGTGGGCCGCTGTCCGCAGGTCATCTTGCGCCCGTCGAGCTTCAGCTCGCCGGCCGTGACGATCTTGGCCTCACCGCCGACGTGGGCGATGTATTCCTCGGGCGTCGGCCCGGCGACGGCAGAGCCCGCCACCAGCAGCGCCGACCCAATGGCAAGCCACGTCAACAGCTTGGAACGGCGCCCACCTTCGCGTCTCAAACCCGATCCCCCGTATTCTGGGTCTGTGGAAGAAGCCCGCACCTTGCACTCGATGGCCGTGCTCCTTCAATGCGCCATGTTGTGCCCGTGCGCGAATGTGGGGAGGCGAGGCGCACAGGTCACGGTTCCGCGCCGGCCTGAGCTTCCAGCGCCTCCATGTCTGCGTCTGACAGGCCGAAATGATGGCCTATCTCGTGCACCAGCACGTGCGTGACGAGACCGCCCAACGTTTCATCACCTTCAGCCCAATAATCGAGAATCGCGCGCCGGTAGAGGAACACCATGTCGGGCTCGCGGCCCGAGTCCATCACGCTTTTGCGGTCGAGGCTCACGCCCTGATAGAGGCCCATGAGATCGAAGGGGCTTTCGATATCAAGGCTCTTCAGCACCTCGTCGGTGGCGAAATCCTCGATGCGGATGACGACCCCCTCGCACATGCTGCGGAACTCCTGCGGCAGCCGCTCCCAGGTCTGGACCGCCAGCTCTTCGAATTCCGCAAGGCTCGGCGCCGTGACGCTGCGCCAATCCACTGACATGGGCCGCCTCGATGGTCAGGTCCTATCGGCGCGGTGATAGGGCAACTTCGCGGCCTTTGCCAGCAAAGCCTATTCGACGACCGCGATCACCTGGCGCACGCCGACGATGCGGCGCAGCGCGTTCTCCACCAGCTCTGCTGTTCGCGCACTGACGCCACTAAGGCGCACATCCACAGACAGCTCCGAGCCGTCGCCGGACTCGCGCGAGGCGTGCACGCGCGTCGGCACCTCGCCGAGCTTGGCCACCGGCTCCAACAGCCGCGGCAGAAACCCGGGATCGGACGGACCCACCACGAGATAGCGGGCATTGACATGCGTGGCAGCACCGACAACGACGGCCGGCGCCTGAGACTGTACGGACATTTTGGGAAATCCCCTCGACCACAACGAACACGAAATGCGTCAAACCCGGAAGCCTTCAGGCCGCCGGGGCGCTAATTCGAATGATCGTTGTGCGAGCAAGAACCATGGCCGGCAGATAATCACATTTCGGTAAACACTTCAACAATGAGCCTGACCTCAACAGACCGCCTTGAGGTCACGGCCGCGCCTCGTCCAAAGATGTCATCCCGGGGGCTTGTCCCCGGGACCCAACGAGGTGCGAATCCGGACGGCCGGCGTCTGCGGGAGCCGCGCCACATCACCGCGACCCTTCGACCCTGCGGATCGATGGATCCCGGCAATAAATGCCGGGATGACATCTGTGACTTGGGAGAACTCGTGATCTCTACCCCCGCGTTCCCGGAAGCGACGCTCGCGCCTCAGGCGCGACGCGCGGCTATCCGGATCTTCCCCGACCATGAGCTGCGCAGCCCTACGCCGGCTCGGCGTCGCGCTTCGCCATCATGTCCTTGAACGCCGGGCGGGCGTGGCATGCCGCGAGCCACGCCTTCACGCGCGGCACTGCCTCGAACAGCTCGGGCGCACCCGTGGCAAAGCGCATCACCTCCGCCAGGTTGATATCCGCCACCGTGAAGCGTCCTCCCACCACGTAGCCCGTAGCGGACAGTTCCTTCTCCAGCGCCGCGAGCGGCATCTTGAGCGCCGCGACGGCTGCCTGCGCCGCCTTCTCGTCGCGCTGCGCCGGCGGCCGCGCCACACGGTTGTACAGCACCTGGATCGCATGCGGCTCCACTTCGGCCGCCGCCCAGATCGTCCACATCGTCATCAACCCATCTTCCGCCGCATTGGCCGGCGCCAGCGGACCGCCATGCTTCTTTGCCAGGTACAGGTTGATCGCCAGCGACTCATTCAACACCAGATCGCCGTCCTTGATGGCCGGCACATGCCCATTCGGATTGATCTTCAAAAACTCGGCCGACCGCGTATGTAGGGGCGCATCCGCCGCTTCCGGATTTTTCAGGCGATTGGCCTGGATCACTGGCACCTGGTTGAAAGGAATGCCGAGCTCATTGCAGAGCCAGATATTGCGCGACGCGCGCGAGCGATAGACGCCATAGATCGTCAGCATTGTCATGATCCTCCCGGGTTCGGTCTGATTGTGAAGGGGCTAAGGCTTCTTGCCGATGGCAATGAGCTCCGACAGCACGAAGCCGAGCTTGCCGTTGTCGTTGCTGGGCTTGAGATAGGCCTTCAGCGCGGGCGACGCGCCCTCCAGCATGGTCTTGAGCGTCGCCACCGTGTCTGGCGCCACCGCCATGGTCTTGCACCAGCTTCCGAAGTCCATGGCCTTGGGCGAATGCTCGACATGCACCACGCGAAAGCCGGTGCGCCCGATCAGATCGGTCCATTCCTTGGTCTGCAGCGCGCGCCCGTGCGAGGGATCGCGCAGCTTTTCGAATGCATTGTAATCGCGCGCCGCCTCCGCCAGCTCCGCAGTCGAAAAGCCCGGCGCCGTCTCGGGATCGGGCGACACATTGTCGACCAGGGCGAACGTGCCGCCCGGCTTCAGCACGCGCCAGCTCTCGGCCATGAACGCCGCCACGTCGGGAAAGTGATGCGGCGCGATCCGGCACGTCACGAGATCGAAGCTTGCGTCCGCGAACGGGAGCTTCTCCGCATCCGCTTGCGCCGTCTCCATGTTGGCATGGCCTTTCGAGGCTGCGAGCTTGCGCGCCTCCTCCAGCATCTCCGGCGTCAGGTCGCTTGCGACGACGCGCGCCACGTGCGGCGCGAACGCAGCCGCGGTGTGCCCGGCGCCGGTGGCGATATCGAGCGCGACCCAGCCCTTGCCCGGCTGCACCAGTTCCACCAGCCGCGCCAGGCTCGCCCCCTTCGCGTGCACGACCGACGTGGTGTAGTTCGCGGCATTGGCGCCGAACTGCTGCTGCACGAGTGTTTTCGACACTTTCTTCCTCCGCCGGACGCGTTGTTACGGCGGCACCATACTCCCGCAACACCTTTCCCGGAAGCCGCAGCGAGCTGTTCAAGGATCACCTGGAGATCCCAAAAAAGAGAAAGGCCGCAGTCCCCACCGCGGCCTTCCGTCGTCGCACCCCGTCTCAAAAAGTGCGCGCTATTTGCAGAGCGTGGCCTGGGCGATGCACTCCTGGCCGAGGCCGCCCGCCTTGCAGCGGAAGTTGACCTTGCTCACGGCATAGCCCGGTGCCGTCCCGATCTTCTGGCCGGACGACATAAACTGCCCCCAGGAACCCCAGTCGGTTGCCTGCAGCACAGCTTCCCAGGCCTGGAACTTGGCGCCGTCCTGGGTGGTGTTGGTGCCCTGCCCGGCCTTGTTCACGCATGTCTTGGCATCGGCCGTCGATATGCCCGCCGACCCCAGGATCAAGCCGGCAGCCGCAAGCCCGGCGATGGCAAATGACTTCAGCATTGGAGGCTCCTCATTGGCGATGATTCTCATGCGGGATCGCTTCGGATGCCTCACGCGAAACACTCGGCCGAAGCGTGAATCCTGCCCTACGTCCGAAGTTCAGAGTGCGATTCACGCTTCGCGTGAAAGCCATGCTGCTTCCATGCGAAACGCTCATGCTCCAAGGCCGGAATGTGCGTCAATCTTTGGCTCAGCGCCATCCAAGACGTGCGCGGATCAACGCGCCGGCAACATTTTTGTCCGCCGCCGTGGCCAACTTGCAATGCTCGGGACGTTTCCCGGCTGGTGTGATGATCCGAAGCGATCCTGCTCCAGCATCGCAATCAGGCGAACTTCGGAATCGGGACACTAGGGCTGGTCTCGTTGCGCCTTCGCCGACGCCAGACCCCCTCAGGCACCATCCGGCACACCCAGACGCGGTGCGTCTTGCTCAGCGTTCGCGATTGAATACCTGAGCAGCTTGCGCAGGCCACAACAGCAGCGCCCCTACTCCATCATCCCCATGAACTCCCGCCGCATCGCCGGATCGTCGCGATAGCAGCCGAGCATCCGCGTCGTGATGAGATCGGTCTCGTGCTTGCGGACGCCGCGCATGCCGACGCACAGATGCTGCGCCTTGATCGCCACGGCCACGCCCTTGGGCTGCAGCACCTCCTCGATCGTGTTGGCGATCTGCGACGTGAGCCGCTCCTGGATCTGCAGCCGCTTGGCGAAAATCTCCACCACGCGCGCCAGCTTCGAAATTCCCACCACTCGATCCGTCGGCACATACGAAATCCACGCGCGGCCCATGATCGGTGCGATGTGATGCTCGCAATGGCTCTCGAAGCGGATGCCGCGCATGACGATCGGCTCGTCGTAACCCTCCGTCTCGTCGAACGTCTTGCGCAGCACCTCGGCCGCGTCCTGCCCATATCCCATGAACAGATCTTCATACGCCTTCGCCACGCGCTTCGGCGTCTCGAGCAGGCCGTCGCGATCGGGATCGTCCCCCGTCCACCGGATGAGCGTCCGCACGGCGTGCTCGACTTCGGCACGGCTCGGGCGCGCATCCGTTTGAATCTCGCGTTTGATGAATCCGTTGGGCTTCAACGGATGGATCATGGCTTCCATGCACCCTCCAGGTGGGCAGTTAACAGGGCCAAGCGGCTAAACTCACACATCTGAAAACGGTTCCAGACGGTTTCGACATTCGCCGCACCTGCGACGATTTTCGGCTATGTTTCCCGCCACACACCTAGTCATCCACGCCATCCGGACACGCCCATGCCATCGACGGTCTACGACTCATCCATCTTCCGCGACCTGTTCGGCACTCCGGCCATGCGCGCCGTCTTCAGCGACGAGGCGCTTGCCCGCAAATACGTCGAGGTCGAGGTTGCGCTCGCGAAAGCGCAGGCACAGGTTGGTGTCATTCCCCCTACTGCGGCGACGCAAATCACCGAGCAGGCGGCCACCACAGCAACCGATCTCGGCAAATTAAAGACGGAGACCGATATCGTCGGTTATCCCATTGTCGGCATTGTGCATCAGCTTGCCGCACATGCGGGCGACGCCGGCCGTTACGTGCACTGGGGCGCTACGACGCAGGACATCATGGACACCGCGACCGTCCTGCAGCTCCGTGACGCCTTTGTCATCATCGAGGCCGATCTCGCCGCCCTCGACACCACCCTCACCGCTCTCGCCAAACGCCACCGCGACACCGTCATGGCCGGCCGCACGCACCTGCAGCATGCGCTGCCCGTCACCTTCGGCTACAAGGCCGCCGTCTGGCTGTCGATGATTCAGCGCCACCGCCAGCGTCTCGCCCAGTTACAGCCGCGCCTTCTCGTCGTGCAGTTCTCGGGCGCCGCCGGCACGCTCGCCTCGCTCGGCACTCAAGGCCTCGCCGTGCAGTCCGCCCTCGCGCGCGAGCTGCGGCTCGGCCAGCCCTCTATCACCTGGCACGCTGCGCGCGACAGCATGGCCGAGGCCGTCTCCTTCCTCGGCCTCGTCACCGGCAGCCTCGCCAAGATCGCCGTCGATGTCATGCTGATGATGCAGACCGAGGTCGCCGAAGCCTTCGAGCCCTTCGTCAAAGGCCGCGGCTCCTCCTCCACCATGCCGCAGAAGCGCAATCCCATCTCCTGCGAGATGATCGTCGCGCTCGCCAAGGCGGTGCGCCAGCACGCCGGCCTCATGCTAGACGCCATGGCCGCCGACCACGAGCGCGCCACCGG
The DNA here is from genome assembly GCA_046154585.1 of Hyphomicrobiaceae bacterium. Classification (GTDB taxonomy): domain Bacteria; phylum Pseudomonadota; class Alphaproteobacteria; order Rhizobiales; family Hyphomicrobiaceae; genus CADEFX01. Next base: position 6,829 of record JBJXDX010000119.1, read on the forward strand.
CCCCTGGCATCTGGAATGGATCGCCGTGCCGGAGAGCTTCATCGCCACGGCCGGCGCCCTGCATCAGGCCCGCTTCATGCTCGACGGCCTGATCGTCGACCCCGGCCGCATGAGGAAGAACCTCGACATGACCGGCGGCCTCATCGTCGCCGAGGCGGTGATGATGGCGCTCGCCCCGGACACCGGCCGCGGCCCCGCCCACGACATCGTCTACGCCGCCTGCCGCGACGCCCTCGAGCAGGGCACGCCCCTCATCGACCAGCTCCGCCGCCGCCCCGAAGTCGCCGCCCACTTCGACGCCGCAGGTCTCGCCCGCCTCGTCGACCCCGCCAATTACCTGGGCACCGCGCCGGCCATGGTGGACCGGGTGCTGGATCGTTAGTGGGTGTCTGCGTAACGGTGTTCCGCTTTACTTATGCGCAACGTGGCGCAATCGGATATTCTGCCCACGTTCATTAGAGAGCTCTGCATTGGAGGTCTTCGATGCGCCCTCTGCGGTTCATTCTGTTGGTCCTGGCAGGCATTCTTGCTTGGTCACACCTCGCGCTGGCGCAGGTCTGCAACTCTACTGATAGATCGGTTTTGCTGATCTTCGACGCCTCCGGCAGCATGAACGCCAAGCTGCCGAACGGCGAGACCCGCTTCGCGGTGGCGCAACGCGCGATCAAGGGCGTGGCAGGCTTCATCCCCGCCCAGGCGCAGCTGTCGTTGCGCATGTACGGGGCGCAGTCGGCGGCGAGCCAGAAGAATTGCCAGGACACCCATCTCGCCGTGCCGTTCGGCCCGGCGAGCGCGAGCGGTGGCGCTATTGCAGCGACTGTGGACGGCGCGAAAGCGCAGGGCTACACGCCGATCGCATTTTCGCTGAACCAAGCAGTGAACGATTTCCCGGCGGACGCCAAGGAACGCGTGATCGTTCTCGTCAGCGATGGCAAGGAGACCTGCCAGGGCGATCCCGTGGTGGCAGCCAAGGCGCTCGCCGCCAAGGGCATCACCGTTCACACCGTCGGCTTCATCGTGGATACGGCTGCCCGCGGCCAGCTCCAGGCGATCGCCCGCGCCACCGGCGGGACCTATTTCGATGCGCCGGTCGGGCCGGAATTGCCCGACACGCTGAAACAGGCGCTCAACGCCTGCAAGAAGACGGTCGTCAAGCTGCCGCCCAAGCCACAGCCGGGCAAGCTGCGCACCACGTCCGCGACCTGGCTCGCCTCACACGCCGTGCTCAACGCCGAGACCGGGCAGAAGGCAGGGGAGTTCAATAGCTCACACAGGGAGATCACACTTCCAGCAGGCGTCTATGAGGTGAAGTTCGGACCGGCGAGCTGGAAGGGGATCGAAGTGCGCTCAGGCGAGACCACCACGATCGACCCGGGAATTCTCAAGATCGAGGTCGCCAATCCCAGCGTGCATGTCAACGCGAGCGTGGTCGATTCCGAGACTGGCGAGAAGCATGGAGGTTTTACCCCCATGTCGTCGTCGGTGACCGTGATGCCCGGCGTCTATGATGTGCGGTTCGCCAAGACCGAGTGGCGCTTCATCAAGGTCGACGGCGGCAAGACCACCATGCTGCGACCGGCCGCGGTCATCCTGGCGAATGACCTGAAATTTAAGAAGGCGCGGGTGACGACGCAGGACGGCAAGGAGGTCGCCGACTTCCACGCGATGCGAACGCAGGCAGCGCTGCCGCCGGGCGACTACATCGTCGAGGTCGACGGCAACAAGCTGCCTTTTCCGGCGACCGAAGGCGAGGTGTTCGAGGTGAAGCCGCAATAGCCGGAGACCAGCATGGCAAACGTCCTTCGTTGTGACGGGATCGGCGGCAGTTGGACTGAAACGCAGCGAGGCGTGCCGGGCATAGTGTTTGCGGTAGCGCTGACGGCGGCGTTTGGCGTGCTCGGCGCTGGCGGTGGGCGCAGCGCATCGGCGCAACAACCGGCGCCATGCCAGCCTACTGAGCTTTACGGACTGGAGCTCTACGGACCGGAAGGAGGCCTTCTGGAAGGGGCCTCTGGCGAACAAGATTTACAGCTCAGAGCCTGTGTGCCGGGCACGATCCTGCTCGAGCAAGGACCAGTGCCGTACCTTCTCCTAGCGCCGCTGAATCCGCAGGCCAATAGCGACCGGGGCTTTGTCAGGATTTTCACTGTCCGGCCGTGTGGTTTGGACGGCGGCTCCGATTTACCTGGCGCGAAGCTGACCGTGTCGTTTCAATCCGACGCGCGACCGGCGAACACCTCGAGGATGTTGACCCTCGCACCGGACAAGGACAAGCCGACCTTGAAAACAACCTCGACGCCGTCCAAAGGCACAAAGGTCAAGCCCGGCGACACCATCAACGTCAGGATGGAGGCAAGCGAAGAGTACAACAGCACCCGCTATGGCTGGCAGACCGGCGTAAAGAAGATTCAACTAACCGACGAAAGCCGGAACCAGGTCGTGCCGCCGCTGTGGGAAGCCGCCGGAGACCCGCGCGCTCATGCGCCCAGAAGCAGTGGAAGCAAACCTTGGACGTCACCTACACAGTGCCGTCCAATCCACCGCCGATCATCCGCTTGCGCGCTGTTGCTGAGGACTTTGCCGGCAACAAAGATGACGACCTCGGCGAGTTCCCGACGGGGGATTGGCATGGGTCACTTAAGTTCAGTTGGGACGGCGTGGTCCGGGGCGTGACAACAACCTTGACCGACCACATGGACATCGTCCTCGACTACGACGGACAGGGCAACCTGACCGGTTCGCTCGTCGGGAACCGCAGTTTCAACGTGCAGAACCACCCGGATTGTAATTGGGCCATAACCATTCCCAACAAATTGCGTGGCAAATTGGTCGGCTCGTATACGCCCGATGTGATGTCGATCCAGCTCATCGAGCCCGAAGTTGCGCCGGCTCCGCGAAAAGATTGTCCGGGCGGGGGCTATATCTACAGCGGCGACAGCCTTCATGAGGAGGCGAACTTCAAGAGCGCTCTACGAAGCCCAAGAGCGGCGGGGGACGGCCGATTCCAGTCGGATATTACGTGGATGATCGGCCCCATCAAGAGCAGCGTCTCGCTGCGACTGCAACGCGCGCAGAACTGACAGCGCGGCCACTTTCACACCTCGAGGAACAGACTCTCCCCCCCACCCCCATTTCTGCTATGACTCCCCCCAACGAGGCCCAACACGGGCGCGACCGTCGCTGACGCCCGGAGGCCTCGTTCGCCGGCTTGCTCAAAGCAATCCGGCCAACACGAAACAGACACGCCAAGGGAGGGAACCAATGGGCCGTTTTGCCTGGGCGCTCGCTTTTTTCAGCACCGCAATCACCGCACTCGCCACCGCCATGTTCACACCGGCAGCCGCGCAAAAGCACGGCGGCACGCTGCGCATCTACAATAGCTCCAACCCGCCCAGCGCCTCGCCGCACGAGGAGACCACCATCGCCACCGTCATGTCGTTCATGGCGGTCTACAACAACCTCGTCGTCTTCGACCCTGTCAAGCCGCGCAACGGCTTCGACACCATCATCCCCGACCTCGCGGCCTCCTGGGAGTGGGACGCGGCCAAAACCAAGCTCACCTTCAAGCTGCGCTCCGATGTCACCTGGCACGACGGCAAGCCCTTCACCGGCCGGGACGTGCAATGCACCTTCCACCGCCTCAACGGCAAGGAGCCCGACAGCCAGCGGCGCAACCCGCGCGCCATCTGGTACGAGAATGTCGTCGATGTCTCGCTCAACGGCGACCACGAGGTCACGTTCAACCTGTCGAAGCCGCAGCCGTCGCTGCTCGCCATGCTGGCCTCGGGCTACACGGCGATCTATCCCTGCCACGTTCCCGCACGCGACATGCGCGTGAAGCCCATCGGCACGGGGCCGTTCAAGTTCGTCGAGTTCAAGAGCAACGAGGCGATCCGGCTCACCAAAAACACCGAGTACTGGAAGAAGGGCGCGCCCTATCTCGATGCCATCGAGTGGCGCATCGTGCCGAGCCGCTCCACGCGCATCCTGGCCTTCGCCGCCGGCGAGTTCGACCTGACGCAGACGGCCGACATCACGCCGCCGCTGCTCAACGACCTGAAGAAGACCGCGCCGAAGGCGACATGCGCGATGCGGCCGACGAACGTGACGGTGCACATGCTGGTCAATCGCGAAAAGCCGCCGTTCGACAATGCCGATTTGCGGATGGCGATGATGCTGGGCCTCGACCGCCAGGCGTTCATCGACATCCTGAGCCTCGGCGAGGCCTATCTCGCCGTGAACATGATGGCCCCGCCCGAGGGCAGCTGGGGCATGCCGCTCGACGAGCTCCGGAAGCTGCCGAGCTACGGCGATCCCGCGGTCCAGCGCGAGCAGGCCCACAAGATCATGCGCAAGCTCGGCTACGGCCCCGACAACAAGCTCAAGGTGAAAGTGGGCACGCGCGACTTCAATACCTTCCGCGACCCCGCCGTCATCCTCGTCGATCAGCTCAACCGCATCTACTTCGATGCCGAGCTCGAGATCATCGAGTCGTCGGTTTGGTACAATCGCCTGTTCAAGAAGGACTACGCCGTCGCCCTCAATCTCGCCGGCGCCGGCATCGATGACCCCGACGGCGTCCTCAAAATGGGCTTCTCCTGCCGGTCGGACGCGAATTTCTCGAAGTACTGCAATCCGCAGGTCGATGCTCTCCTAGATCGGCAGTCGGCGGAATCCGATCAGAAAAAGCGCAAAGAATTGGTCTGGCAGATCGAGCGCATCCTGGTCGAGGACGTTGCGCGCCCGGTGATCTATCACGGCAAGCAGGGCACCTGCTGGCATCCCCACTTCAAAGGCCACGTCCAGCAGGAGAACTCGATCTACAATAACTGGCGTTTCGATCACGTGTGGCTGGAGAAGTAGGGGGCAAGCCGGGGTCTACCCACCTCGCCCCCGCGCAAACGCCGGCACCTGAAATCGCCGGCGGTAGGCCCCCGGCGTCATGCCCGTCACGCGCTTGAACAACCTGCGGAAGAACGCCGCATCCTCGTAGCCGACCATCCACCCGATCTCGTCGGCAGGCGCGTCCGTACGCTCCAGCCGCCGCTTGGCGTCCTCGATCCTGAGGCGCTGCACGTAGTCGATCGGCGAAAATCCCGTCGTCTCCGTGAAGCGCCGCTTGAACGTGCGCTCCGCCACTCCCGAGCGCCGCACCATCTCCTCCACCGGGCTCGCCACCGAGAAGTGCGTCGCGAGCCACGCCTGCGCCTCCGCGATGGCCGCATCGCCATGGTCCGTGCGACCTTGAAACACGATGTAGGGCGCCAGCCCGTCATGATGCCATTGCAGCGCGAACATGCGCGCCACTCCCTGCGCCGCCGTCGCCCCGACGTGCCGCGCGATCAGGTAAAGCACGAGGTCGTGCCACGTCATCGACGAGCCCGATGTGATGAGCTCCTCGCGTGCCCCGGCAACGATCAGCACACGCTCCGGCTGAAGCGGCACCTTGGGAAAGACCTTCCTGAAGGCATCGGCATAGCCCCAGTGCACCGTCGTGTTCTGACCGTCGAACAGACCCGTCTCCGCCAGCAGGAACACGCCCGAGCAGGCCGAGCACAAGAGCGCGCCCCGCGCATGCATGCGGCTCACCCACGCTGCAAGCTCCGGATACCGCCCGGTCTTCCAGCCATCGCGGCCGAGGACGACCGATGGCACGATAATGATGTCCGTTGCCGCGATGTCCGATACCGCCTTGCGCGCATCGACAGGCACGCCGCTCACCAGCGCCACACGCCCGCGCCGCTCCCCCACGATCTCCACCGCAAAGGGCGGCTCGGACGGAATCGACGGCTCCGTGCGCGCGAGCATGGCGAACGAGCCCAGCACGTCGTAGATGCCGGCCAGCGTCGAGATGGCCGCATCGGGAATCGCAATCAGGCTCACGTGCAGCGGCCGTGTCTGGCCAGCCATTGGATTTGTGCCTCCTGGCACGAATGAACCGCTTTTGACCAGTCTCGCACTCACGCCGCGATCGGCCAATCGACATTGTCCGCCCACTTCGGCGCATGCCGCGCCGGACACGAATTACGGAGAAAAGGCAATGGCGGTCAATCAGCAGAAGCTCGACGTGCTTGTCGGGCGTCTTTTCGCGGATCTTTCGGCGGGATACGGCGGCGTCATGGTAAGCCTCGGCGATAAGCTCGGACTCTACCGGGCGATGGCAGGCGCGGGGCCTCTGAGCGCAACCGAGGTCGCCAAGCGCAGCGATTGCGGCGAGCGGTACGTGCGCGAATGGCTCAACGCCCAGGTCGCGGGCGGCTATCTCGACTATCATCCGGCGTCGCAGACGTACGAGCTGACGCCGGAGCAGGCCACGGTCCTCGCCGACGACACGAGCCCCGTTTTCCTGCCGCATGCCTGGCAGGTGGTCGCTTCCATGTGGGCCGATGAGGCGAAGTCCCGCGCCGCCTTCAAGGCGGGCCGCGGCTTGAGCTGGGGCGAGCACGACGAGCGGCTGTTCTGCGGCGTCGCCGCGTTCTTTCGCAACTCCTATAGCGCGAGCCTCATCAAGGATTGGTTGCCCGCACTGACCGACGTGACCGGCAAGCTCGAGCGGGGCGCCATGATCGCCGACGTCGGATGCGGCCACGGCCACTCGACCGTGCTGATGGCCAAGGCCTATCCCGAGAGCCGCTTCTGGGGCTTTGACGTGCACGAGGGATCGATCGTCGTGGCCCGCCAGATCGCGCGCGATGCCGGCGTTGAGGATCGCGTGACCTTCGAGGTCGCGAAGGCGGACACCTACGCCAAGCGTGACTACGATCTCATCTGCTTCTTCGACTGCCTGCACGACATGGGCCGCCCGGTCGATGCCGTTCGACATGCGGCGAGTGCCATGGCGAAGGACGGCACGCTCATGCTGATCGAGCCTTTTGCCAGCGACCGCGTCGAGGACAACATCAATCCTATCGGCCGTCTCTACTATTCCGCGTCAACCACCATGTGCTGTGCCCACGCCATCTCCGAGAACGGCACGCACGTCCTCGGTGCCCAGGCCGGCCCGGGTCAGCTGGAAGGCATCCTGAAGTCGGCGGGGCTCGGCACCGTGCGCCGCGCTATCGAGACGCCCTTCAACCTGATCCTCGAAGCCCGCCGGTAATGCGATTTTTCCACGGCCAGGGGAGGCCCGCGCCTCCCCTGCACTTCCCTCACTTGCTGTCGAGGTCGTGAATATGATCCCAGCCGGCGCCGGGCGGCTCTTGCAGAAGGTGCCTGCTGCGCTTCAGAAAGAAGCGGGCAGGCGGATCGGTCTCCGCGAGGCGCTCGAAGCTCCGGCAGGCGCCTGCGAAATCGCGCGACCGCCAGCAGCTCAGGCCCTCGGCATAAACCTGCATCAGCGACGCACACTCCGGCGTCGTCTCGCCAGCAAGCCCCATCGGCTCATAGATCCGCACCGGGCCGGTGCGTCCCATCACCCTCACCGTGTCGATCTCCCGCCAGGCCACGGCGGGGCCGGCGAGGTCGACGGTCGCCTCCGACGCCAGGATCGTCGTCCCATAGAACTTGTTCGCCCCTTCGAGCCGCGAGGCCAGGTTCGCGCTGTCGCCCATGACCGTGTAGTTGAACCGCCGCTTCGAGCCGATGTTGCCGACGATGCCGCCGCCGGTGTGCAGGCCGATGCGCTGCTGCAGCACGCGCCCGCGCAAGACAGCCAACCCGGCCGCGTTCATCTCCTGCAGCTTGGCGCGTGCCACCAGCGCCGCCTTGACGGCATGCAAGGCATGCTCCGGGTCGTCGGCAGGCGCGCCGAACACGCCGTCGATGGCGTCACCGATGTACTTGTCGATGAAGCCTTCGTGGTCCATGACGATGTCGGTCATGGCCGTCAGATACTCGTTCATCAGCTGCACGAGCTCCTGCGGCGCGAGTTCCTCCGACAGCTTGCTGAAGCCGGCGAGGTCGGACCTGTAGAGCGTCACCGTGCGGTTCTCGCCGCCCAGTCTCAGCTTGTCCGGCCGGCGCGCCAGTTCCTCGACGATACTGGGCGCCATGTAGTGGCCGAAGGCCGTGCGGACCTGGTTGCGCTCGCGCGTGGTGTGGAAATAGAAAAAGCCCGTGCAGAAGATGTACAGCACGGTCAGCATCATGGCCGGGTAGGCCGGGTCGAGGAGCGAGCCGAGCTGCGCGCGTGCCCACCACGCCGTCGCCACCACCGCGATCAGGGTGGCCCCGCCCATGATGGCGCCGGAAACCGGACCCGCACGGCGTACCAGAAATGCGAGCAGCAGCCCTGCCAGCGTTGTGAACACGACCTCCAGTCCGGTGGACAGGTCCGGCCGATGCAGCATGCTTCCCGCGATGATCTGTTCGATGGCCTGCGCGTGGATCTCCACGCCGGCGACCACCGTATCGAGCGGCGTGGCCCGCATATCGAACAGGCCTGGCGCACTCGCCCCTATAAGAACGATGCGGCCGGCTATGTCCTCGCGCGCCACGCGTCCCTCCAGCAGGTCGACGGCTGAGCGGAAGCGGCCGGCATCGTGCGCCGTGAAGGACAGCCACATCTGGCCGGCCTGGTCGGTCGGCACCAGATGCCTGCCGATGCGCACCGAGGTGATGCCGGTCTCCCCGACGAGCGGCGTCTCCCCGCTCGCCGTCGACGACCGCACGGCGATGGTCTTGGCGCCGTCCGACAGGCGAATGGCCTCCGTCACGAGCGAGGGAGCGAGATCGCCGCCGAGACGCACCAGCATGGGCACCTTGCGGACGACCTGGTCATGCTCGGGAAACCAGTTCAAGACGCCCAGTCCCGAGGCCGCCTCCTGCAGCTTCGGCGTATTGCCGGTCACCGCTGGAAGGGACGGGGCGTGGCGCGCAGGATCGCTGCCGAGCAGCGCGAAGCTGGCACGCCATGCGACGGCGCGATCCGGGTCACCACGCCGCCCGATCATGCCCAGCACCACGGCCTTGCCCGAGATGGCCTGCGCCAGCAGTCGATCGCCGGATGGAAGCCCCTCCAGCGTCTGCAGCAGCGCTTGCATCTCCGGCGTGCTCCTGAACGCCTGCGGAAGGCTGGACAGCGCATCGGGCTCGGCATGCGGAAGCACGAGGTCGAAGGCAACGACCCGGGCCCCAAGCGCCAGCAGCTGCTCGACCAGACGGGCCAGGATGTCGCGGCGCCAGGGCCATGCTCCAATCGCGTCCAGCGATCGCTCGTCGATGTCGACGATGCGAACCGGGTAGGCGCGATCGACTGCGCGAGGTTGCAGTTGCTGCAGCGTATCGAAGGCGACGAGCCGGACCCGGGCCAGCGGCTCCGGATCGATCCAGCGCACCGCAGCCGCTGCCCCGAGCGCGAGCATCACCGCCAGCCAATACATCAAACGGACGCGCAAATTGCCCCCTCGGACGACGCAGGGTCAGCTGTCCGGATCACCTGCCGGCGGTGTCTCAGTTTGAAATATCCTCCATCCGTCATCCTCGAGCGGCGAGCCGTCCATGCGAAGCATGGCTTCGCCATGGCGGGCGAGCCGTCTCGGGGATCCAGCATAAGAAGTGCCGAAGGCTCAATATCTAAAGTGTCTTCGACGAATCCTTGCGCTGGATCCCCGTCCGGCGACGCGCTTGCAGCGCGCGTGGACGAGGACGACGAAAGTGTATGGACTTCAAACCGCGACATCTTCCGTCTGCCGGATCGCCTGTACGCTCAGATGGCCGCATGCTAGCGTCGCTCACGGCGAACAATCTACAATCAAATCAGGGGAAAGAGGATGGTTGCTGCGCGTGCCCTTGGCCTCGTCCGCTGGACGTGGACGGTTTGCGCAGCGGGTGGGCTGACGGCGATCCTCGCGGCATCGTCTGTGGCCGCGGCCGAGCCCGAGGTCGGCGCGGCCGTCCTGATCAAGAAGCAGGTAACCGGTACGCTTGGCACCACCGAGCGGCAGATCGAAACCGGCGCGCGCGTGCATCGCAACGAGCTGATCCGCACCGGCCCCGAGGCGCAGGCCGAACTGAAACTCGACGACGACACGAAGCTGGCATTGGGCCCGGATTCGGAGCTGCGGCTCGACGAGTACGCCGTCGGGTCCGGCAGCAGCGCGCCATCGATCGGTCTCAAGTTCATCAAGGGAACTCTGCGTTTCCTCACCGGCAAGAGCGCCAGCCTGAGCTACAAGATCGAGACCCCGGCCGCGACCATCGGCGTTCGCGGCACGATCTTCGACGTCTACGTCGCGCCAAGCGGCGACACCTTTGTGCTTATACACAAGGGCAAAGTGGAGGTTTGCTCGGAAAAGGGCACCTGCCAGGGTCACCGGACCGTAGGGCGCGTGGTGCAGGCCACGGCCCTGGGCGTCGTTTCTCAGCCGATGAAATGGAGCGCAAAGCTCGCCCGCGGCGTTGGCGTCGCTCAAGCGTTCCCCTTTGTCGGTCAGAAACTCGTTATCGACCCCGTACCCCGCTCCCATCACAAGGCCATCTCGGACGACCTGAAGGTCCTGGAGGACGGCGGCCGCACCATCGAACGAACGCTCAAAAAAGTATCCCCATTCTGACAGTCTGGCGTCGCCCGGCCCTTGCCTTATCGCAAGCCTGGAGCGGCTTTCGTGTCTGTATCTTCCAATCAATCCCAACGCGTCATCGAGTGAGCAGAACGTTATGTCCTGGGCGGAGATACTTGGCTACTTCGGCGCATCGCTGACGATCACCGTCTACTCCATGAAACGGATGATCCCCCTTCGCATCATCGGGATCGGCGCCAATTGCGTGTTCATCGTCTATGGGTTTGTCGCCGCCGTATACCCGCAGATGATCCTGCACTCCGTGCTGCTGCCCATCAACGTCTATCGCCTGTACGAGATGCTTCTGCTCATCCGCAAGGTGAAGGGCGCCTCGCAGGGCGACCTCAACATGGACTGGCTCAAGCCTTACATGAAACGGCGCACCGCCAAGCAGGGCGAAGCGCTCTTTCGCAAGGGCGACGTCTCCTCGGACATGTTCTATACGCTGACGGGGCGCTACCGGCTCAACGAGATCGGTCTGGACCTCGAGCCGGGACAGGTCGTGGGCGAGATCGGGCTGATTGCGCCCGACAACAAGCGCACCCTCACCCTCGAATGCATCGAGGACGGCGATCTGCTCACCATCAGCTATGACCACGTCAAGGAGCTATATTTCCAGAACCCGGAGTTCGGATTCTATTTCCTGCAGCTGGTCAGCAAGCGGCTATTCACGGACATCGAGCGCTTGCAGGAGCGGACGACCCGTCCGGCCTGATCGTCCTCCCATCGTCTGTCTCCAGCACTCGGCTGCGCATCGAGGATGGGACCTTACCCCTCCGCCGCCGCCTTGAGATGCCCGACGAGACGCCGGGCGGGGGCGGGAAGACCTTTCAGGTCGCGCACGCAGATGGCGAGCGTTCGATCCGCCCAGGCATCGCGCAACCGCACGAGCGCGATGGCCATGGTGCGTCGGCAGCGCCGGGCCGCGGTTTCCGGCACGATGCCGATGCCGGCGCGCGCCTCCACCATGGAGCAGATGGCATCGAAGCCTTTGACGCGCACACGATGGCGGATGGTGCGCCCGAGCCGCGCGGCATGACCGGCCAAGTGGATTTGCAGCGCGTTGCCGTGGGTCAGCCCGACGAAATCGCGGTCGAGCACGTCCGCGAACGCGACCTGCCGACGCGTTGCCAGGGCATCCGTGCGCGGCACTACAAGCACCAGCCGGTCCGTGCAGAAGGAATAGCTCTCGAGACTGTCCGGGATCACCGCGGCGCTGGCGATGCCGATGTCGGCGCTGCCCGAGACGATGCCCTCGACGATCTGGCCGCTTTCGCGCTCCTCCACCTCGAGACTGATGCTCGGATTGGCGGCGAGAAAGCCGGCCAGGATACGCGGCAGCCGCTCGGACAGCGCCGACGTGTTGGCGAGAATGTGCACGCTGCCTTTCAGACCACGCGCGAAGGCGCCAAGCTCGCCGCGCATGACGTCGACCTGCTGCAGCACCACGCGGGCATGATCGACGAGGCTGCGGCCGGCGTCGGTCAGATCGATGCCGCGGCGGTTGCGTTTGAGCAGCGCAACGCCAAGCGCATCCTCCATGCCACGGATGCGCGCGCTGGCCGACGCGAGCGCCAGGTTGGCACGCTCGGCACCGTGCGTGATGCTGCGCGCTTCCGCAACGTGCAGGAAGAGCTTGAGATCGACGAGATCGAAACGCATGACTGGTAA
>JBJXDX010000120.1:0-29056 GCA_046154585.1 Hyphomicrobiaceae bacterium
CCGTCCGGCCGCCAGGCCGACCGTCCAGGAATTGATGGCTTCCTTGCGTTTTTGCTCGGTCGAGGAGCGCAGCAGCGGCGGGCGCGGCTCGGCCTTGACCCGGGCAGCCTTCGATCGAGTCTCCGCCTGCGCAAGTGTCTGAGCCTCAGCGGGCTGAGACTGCACCGCAACGGCGAACACAAACGCCAGGATTGCAAGGCGGCCTAGACTCTTACGCATACGTCAATGTCTCCGCTTCACTTACACGATACAGCCAGGCGAATTGACGGCATCGACTACTGTGCGCAACCCTTATCGCACAGGCACAGCATCTCACCTTGCTGTCACAACACTTCGAAAGCGCGACCAGCACGCTTCACACGTTCTCTCTCGTCGCCCGGCGTCACGGACGAATATACGAGTAGCCCTTGCCCTGGAGCTCCATCAGGCGCACGACGCCGGACGGCATCACCTTGGCTTCGCTGATGAGCATGACCTGCTTGCTTTCCTGCTTGCTCATGTTTGCCTGGGTGTTGGCACAGGCGATGAACGTCACGTCCGGCGTCTCCAAGGCCATGGCCGAGATGCGCTGCTTCACGGGGCTCGTGTCGTCGCGCAGCATGTGCAGGCCGGGCCCGAACGTCACGATCTCGATCGCGACCTCCTCGCCTTTCGATTTGTAGTACTCCACGACGTTACGGGCGTTGTTGAGGGCGAGGTTCATCAATTGCGGATTGTTCTCGGCCACCTGAATGGCGAGTTTGTGGGTCGTCTTGGTGCTGCTGGTCTTTGTCAACTTCTTCTTGGCCGCCGCCTTTACCGTCGTGGACGACTTCGCATCGCTTGCACTGCCCTGCGCCCAGGACGCAGGTGGAAGCGCGACGACGGCGCCCAGGGCAAGAGCGGCGACGGTGAGAAAGGCTTTTGTCATGGTATCTCTACGGCTCCGGCTTCACGGCACGACGGCGCGGCCGATGGGTTAAGCTCTCAGGCAAACTGGATACGGATGCATTAAATCGCAGGCATCGGGCGCAGAACTGCCGCCAATCCCTTGAGCCGCGTCGAATTTCTCCTGCCCCTTCGTGCCAGCGCGACGGTTGCACGCCCTGCGCAACGTCCCGGCGTCATGGGCTTACCATCGTGCCAAATTGTCGTCGGATTTGTGACTTGAAAGGGGAAAAATGATGGCAAAATTCGTCCGACGCCAGAACGTGAGCAGACGTACGAATCCGGGCGGCGCCCTTGACATCGCCATGGCGTAGCGGCACAAGCGGCGCCGCACAACGAACTTTCCATCTTACCTGCGTGGTTGGCAGCGAGTGAGAGGAACCTACCGCATGTCGCAGATCACCTTGACATTTCCTGACGGCGCCAAGACGTCGTTTGCCATCGGCACGACCGGGCTTGCGGTCGCCGAAAGCATTTCCAAGTCGCTCGCCAAGCGTACCGTGGCGATGACGCTTGACGATGTGCTGACAGACCTTGCCGAACCGATCGAGTCCGACGCCGCTATTCGCTTCATTTCCCGCGCCGACCCGGAAGCCCTCGAGCTGATCCGGCACGATGCCGCGCATGTTCTGGCCGAAGCCGTACAGGCGCTGTGGCCCGGAACGCAGGTGACTATCGGCCCCGTGATCGAGAACGGCTTCTTCTACGATTTCGCCAAGCAGGAGCCGTTCCACCCCGACGATCTGCCCAAGATCGAGAGGAAGATGCGCGAGATCATCGCGCGCAACGCCCCCTTCACCAAGGAGGTCTGGAGCCGGGACAAGGCCAAGGCCTTCTTCAAAGGCAAGGGCGAGCTGTTCAAGGTCGAGCTTGTCGACGCCATCCCCGCAGGCGAGGACGTCAAGATCTATGCCCAGGGTGACTGGGCAGACCTGTGCCGCGGCCCGCACATGACCTCCACAGGCCAGGTCGGCAATGCCTTCAAGCTGACGAAGATCGCCGGCTCCTACTGGCGCGGAGATGCCAACAATCCGCAGCTCCAGCGCATCTATGGCACGGCCTGGGCCAAGGACGAGGATCGCGCGCAGTACCTCAAGCAGATCGAGGAAGCCGAGAAGCGCGATCACCGCAAGCTCGGCCGCGAGATGGACCTGTTCCACTTCCAGGAGGAGGGGCCGGGTGTCGTATTCTGGCACGCCAAGGGTTGGACGCTGTTCCAGCAGATCATCGCCTATATGCGCCGCCGGCTCGCGGCGCACTATGACGAGGTGAACGCCCCGCAGATGCTCGACAAGGCGTTGTGGGAGACCTCCGGGCACTGGGACTGGTACCGCGAGAACATGTTTGCGGCACAGTCCGCGGGCGACGAAGCGGAAGACAAGCGCGTGTTCGCCATCAAGCCGATGAACTGCCCCGGCCACGTGCAGATCTACAAGCACGGCCTCAAGAGCTATCGCGAGCTGCCGATCCGCTACGCCGAGTTTGGTTGCGTGCACCGCTACGAGCCGTCGGGCGCCATGCACGGGCTGATGCGCGTGCGCGGCTTCACTCAGGACGATGCGCATGTTTTCTGCACCGAGGAGCAGCTTGCCGCCGAGTGTCTGAGGATCAATGATCTGATCCTCTCGGTCTACGGTGACTTCGGTTTCACCAGCGACCTCGTCGTGAAGCTTTCGACGAGGCCCGAGAAGCGCGTCGGCTCAGATGCCTCCTGGGATCACGCTGAAGCCGTCATGTCGAAGGTTCTGAACCAGATCGCCGCCGAGTCGGGCGGCCGGATCAAGACGGCGATCAACCCCGGCGAAGGCGCGTTCTACGGGCCAAAATTCGAATACGTGCTGCGCGATGCCATCGGACGCGATTGGCAATGCGGTACCACGCAGGTCGACTTCAACCTGCCTGAGCGTTTTGGCGCCTTCTACATCGACCCCGACGGGCAGAAGCAGCCGCCCGTGATGGTGCACCGCGCGATCTGCGGCTCGATGGAGCGCTTCATCGGCATTCTGATCGAACACCACGCCGGCCATTTCCCGTTGTGGCTCTCGCCCGTGCAGGCTTTGGTCACCACCATCGTTTCAGATGCGGACTCGTATGCAACGGAGGTCGCGGCGGCGCTCGGGGCTGCAGGTCTTCGCGTCGAGACCGATCTCCGGAATGAAAAGATCAACTACAAGGTGCGCGAGCACTCGCTCAAGAAGGTGCCGGTCATGCTCGTGGTCGGCAAGCGCGAGGCGGAAGAGCGCAAGGTCTCCATCCGTCGCCTTGGCAGCCAGGCGAGCGAGGTCATGACGCTGGATCAGGCGATCGCCACGCTGACCGACGAAGCCGTTCCGCCCGACATCAAGCGAGGCGCTACGGCGTCGTAGTCCGGATGGTCACAGGGCGGTCGCCTGCTGCGCCTGCTTGCTCTGCCGTGCAAGCTCGCGGGAGTGCTGGTCTACCCGTTCGATGATTTCCTGCGCCGCACGGCGGCCGATAAGCGTTGGCTGCAGGTGTGTTGGAAGGGCGATTGGAGCCAGCGCCATGCCGATAGAGGCGATGGCTTGCAGATGGCGGCGGGCCGGCATGACGTGGTTTCCTTGCGTTCCTCGTGCGGCCGAAGCGGCCGTACGCACATGGGTTGCAGGAGGACCAGAAATGGTTCACGGCGGGCGCAAAAAACCACCGCGCGCCGTCGTCAACCCCGACCGCGATAGGGCTGTACGCCCTGATCAGGGAGCCACACGCCATCCGGCAGTGCGCCCGTCTGCCAGAACACGTCGATGGGAATGCCGCCGCGCGGGTACCAGTAGCCGCCGATGCGCAAAAAATGCGGATCGAGCAGCGCGACAAGCCGCTTGCCGACGCCAACCGTGCAGTCCTCGTGAAAGGCGCCGTGATTGCGATAGGCCCCGAGAAACAGCTTCAGCGATTTCGACTCCACGAGCCAGTCGCGCGGCACGTAGTCGATCATCAGGTGGGCGAAGTCGGGCTGGCCCGTGATCGGGCACAGGGAGGTAAATTCCGGGGCGGTGAAGCGCGCGACGTAGAGCGTGTCCGGGTGCGGGTTGGGGACACGGTCAAGCTGGGCTTCGCCAGGGCTCGCGGGCAGTGGCGCCTGGCGCCCAAGCAGTACAGCCCCGGACATCTTCTTAGCCATGGTTTGCCTCTGCTGACCTTGATGCCGAGGGGCTCGGCCATTTCCTGGAATGCGAGCCCAATTTCGACTTTGCGCCGGGGCTGCCTGCGTCTAGGCTCCCGCGCGCTCTATCGGGGAATAATATGCAGCAGCCGGCCCGGCAATACCGGTACTTCGAATTCGTCATGGTCGCCTTCGTGGTCGTGCTCGTCTGCTCGAACCTGATCGGCCCGGCGAAGGCGGCTCAGGTCAATCTACCTTTGATAGGTGCCGTGACGTTCGGCGCCGGCGCGCTGTTCTTCCCGATCTCCTTCGTCTTCGGCGACATCCTGACCGAGGTCTACGGCTATTCCCGCGCCCGGCGGGTGATCTGGTCGGGCTTCGCCGCGTTGCTGTTTGCCGCCTTCATGGCGACCGTCGTCGTCTCCTTGCCGCCCGCTCCCAACTGGCCCAACCAAAAGGTTTACGAAATCGCCTTCGGCAACACCTGGCGCATCGCCTTGGCGTCCATGTTCGCCTACTTCTGCGGCGAGTTCGTCAATTCCTACGTGCTGGCTAAGATGAAGGTGGCGACCAACGGCCGCTTCATGGGCGCGCGGTTCGTCGGCTCGACGGTTGCCGGCGAAGCCGTCGACTCGGCGCTGTTCTACCCGCTGGCCTTCTACAATTCCGGCATCATGCCGAACGAGCTGGTGATCACTCTGGTCTTCAGCCAGTTCATCACCAAGACGCTGGTCGAGATCGCGTTCCTGCCGATCACCTACCGCATCGTCGCCTTCCTCAAGCGCGCCGAGCAGGAGGACTATTACGACCGGGATACGGATTTCAACCCGTTCAAGGCAACCCACTGAAGGGTACGGCGATCGTGCCGCGACGCAGGCTGGGGTCAACCGCGCGGGCTGCGCGTCTGCTGCCAGAACAGGTAGGCCACGGTGACCAGCGCGGTCAGCACCATGGTGCCGATGATGTCCGGGCGGGCGATGTAGGCGACCCACAGCTTGAAGCCATAAGCCGAGCTGCCGCGGGCCATCAGGAAGCTGTTGACGACAACGATGACAAACGCGACCGCCGCAGTGAGCGCGACGGCAGCGGCAACATCAACGACCTTCCGAATCAACGGCGACATTGATGCAATCCCCCGTTCGGCGACGCCCGGCGCCCTCCGCACTGGGTCGACGTTAATGCTGCATTAACCCGATTCGCGGGGTTGGTGTTGGGAATACACTTCTGACTCAAGCGCTTGAGCAGCGTGCCCGCGTGGCGCCGAGGATTTTGCTGAAACGCGCCAACATCTTTCGCACGGTTATCACCCGCTCTGATGCCGCAGCAGCACGAGGGAGGAACAGGCCTGGGCGCCCGCCTATGCCGTCTGGTTGAATTTGAAAATGGCGCGGATGGTGCGGGCAAGGATCGCCAAATCGAGAAGCATCGACCAGTTGCGCACGTACAGGCCATCCAGCTCGACGCGATTGGCGTAGCTCGGGTTGTTCCCGCCGCTCACCTGCCACAGGCCGGTAAGCCCCGGCCGGGTCTTCAGATAGTCCGCGGCATGTGCGCCGTAACGCTGGAGCTCCCTGGCCGTGACCGGCCGGGGGCCGACGCAACTCATGTCGCCGCGAAGGACATTGATGAGCTGTGGTAGCTCATCGATGCCGGCCTTGCAAAGGATCTGGCCAAATGCAGTGACGCGCGGATCATGTGCCGGCTCGCAAGCATCCTGCCCTTCCCGAACGACGCGCGGATCCTGATCCAGATGACGGCGGAGGCTCCCCTCGGCGCTGTTGACCATCGCAGGGAACTTGTAGCAGCGGAAGACCTTACCATTCAGTCCGACACGCGAATGCGCAAGGAGCACTGGTCCGCCCATTGTGAGCTTGATGCACAGGGCAGCCATCAAGAGCAATGGGGACAGGAGAAGCAGGACCAGCGAGGCGACCACGATATCGAGGCTCCGCTTCAGCCACCCGCCGATTGGGCCCGTAGGCGCCTCTTGCGCGGCGGCCGAAGTTGGCTGCTCGGGCGGCGGGGTGAGGCCGGCATCCGGCTGGGTTATGACCCACCAGCCTAAAGAGGTAGCTTGCGCTCTTTCGCTGCTGCCGGGGCGAGAAATCGAGTGCTGATGCGCGAGGGTTCTCTGCAGTGCACCATTACGCGATCGTGCGCCCCGAGCGATAACTGTCCCCGAGGTGTCCTCTGCAACCCGTCCGTCAAAACTCCCACGCGCGTGAGAACTCAGCTCCGATTGATGCCGTTGCATCGCGCCCGTACCCGCAACTGATCAGCGGCGATGAAATCCGCAAACATCCTTTTTGCTTTGTTAAGCCGCGTGCACAAGCAGGGCAAAGGGCGTAGGGGAGTCGGAGTGCTCACGCCCATCCGCAGTAGCATTAGGTGTTAGGCGCTCTCACCTTTTGGACCGCCGCATCCTGCGAGAGAAAAAGTATCGCCGAGGCTGCCGCGCCGCGAGCCCATCATAGTCTCGTCCGGCGGGTGGATTCACAGCTGCGAGAGGGCTGGTCTGCGAGTGGCCGTTCACCAATGGCTGCTTGGCGATCGACGGGTGTGCGGCTGTCCGGCGGCCTTTGGCGGCCAGCATTTCACCAGCCCAAAAAACGTGAGGCGACAGGTTTCTGTCGCCTCGGTAATCCAAACGGGTCAACAAATGCAGGCCTGCCGGGCCTTGAGCGCTACCGCACGACCTGCATCGAGGAGACGTCTGCGCTCTTGAGAAGCTCGTTCGCCATGAAGGCCACTTCGGTCCGGTTCTTGGCATTCAGCTTCTTCATGATGTTACGCACGTGCACCTTGACGGTGCTCTCGCGCATCTTCAACTCGAAGGCGATCACCTTGTTCGCCTTGCCGCGGCGAACGGCATCGACGACGGCAGCCTGTCTGGCAGTGAAAATGCCGTTATTGCTGCGCAGCGCCGGACGCGGTGTTTCGCCACTTGACTGCCTGGCGCCCACCAGACTGCTGGCCGGAATGAACACGCCACCCGCGCACACCAGCCGCACGGCCTCGACAGCAACCTCGAGCGCGAGGTCTGTCGGGATATAGCCTCTCGCGCCGCTATCCAGAACGCTGACGATCTGTTCCAGGTCGTCTCCGTCCGACAGCACGATCATCGGGCGCGCATTTTCGCCCTGCACCAATCGTCCGATATCGCGAAGTGTCTCCGGACTCTTGAGGCTGTTCACGGCGCTATACATGACGAGTGACGTAACAGTTGTCGTAGAAATCTGAAGGCATTCTTCTACGCTGCGGACAGCAATGACTTTCATCTCAGAGGCAGACTCAAAGCAACGCCGCAGACAATCTCGGATAAGTGCGCGCTTTTCTATGATGACAATGCAGCCGTGACCTACCTCGCTTGCGGCTAGAGCCTGGTGAGGCTCAAGCTCGTGCTGGCGATCTGTAAAATTGACCCGCCCTGCAACATCTGAGCGGCGCGATAGACCATAGGAGGTACGCTTTACCATGATGCCCCCGAGAACTGACAATCAAACGCCTACCTACATCCGGTTAACCCGAAAGGATTAAACCGAACTCTTCAATCCTGCTATTCAAGATGCTCATAAAATTAGTGTTTCCTTTGATGCAAAGCAAGGGCGTTGTATCGCGCATTCCGGTGGCAATCCATCTTCGGAGACAGAGGCGTCGAGTCGGAAAGAACAGCTGAATTACAACGTATTAACGGCTATTGTGCGCTGCATTATTGGAGCACCGCCAGCCAGCAGCTGACGTCGGCCTCTCGTTGCAGTCATAATGCCGAAGAGAGTGTGGCAATCGAGTGACATTGTGCTGGCATCACATCCTCCTGCAGTGTATTTCGCCATATTCAAAACACACTTTATGCAAAGTGCCATCAACCGGCTCGCCTTTTGGCAATTAAGACTACTTCTCAGGCTGTATCCGCGTACGCCTGTCATCTGCTGGAACCTAGCCCCGTGGCGGCAGGCACGCGCGCACGGAGGATGCGCGCGGTTTGCTGGAATGGCAGGGTCCCACAACAGCGGGATGACAAGAGGCGTCGTTTTGCACCGGCACTGCACGCAGCTTGCCTCCGAATAGGATCTAAGCTCCATTGGTTAGTGAGAAGTGGTGTTGGGCGCGCGGCCGCTGCGAGAAAAAAGAAATTGGAATGATCAGGAAGCTCGTGGAGAAATTCGCCGATGCCATGACCGGTATCAAAGACGGCGCGGTTGTCATGGTGGGGGGCTTCGGCGCAGTCGGCCAGCCCAATGCATTGGTCGAAGCGCTGCTCGAGCAAGGCGCGCGCGACGTCACGATCGTCGCCAACAACGCGGGCACCGGACGGGTCGCGGCGCTGCCGAGATTGATGGCAGCAGGACGTGTCCGCAAAATCATCTGCAGCTTTCCACGCAGTCAGGGCTCGGTGGTGTTCGATGAGCTGCACAAGGCCGGCAAGCTCGAGCTGGAGCTTGTCCCCCAAGGCACGCTCGCCGAGCGCATTCGTGCGGCCGGCGCCGGCATCCCCGCATTCTACACGCCCACGGCGTACGGCACCGTGCTGTCCGAGGGCAAGGAAACGCGCGAGATCGACGGTCGCATGTATGTGCTCGAGCGCGCGTTGCATGGCGACGTCGCACTCGTCGAAGCGTGGCAGGCGGACCGCTGGGGCAACCTCACCTACCGGCTGAGCGGCCGTAACTTCAATCCGATCATGGCGACGGCGGCAAAGCTCACGATCGCGCAAACACAACATTTCGTCGAACTCGGCGCACTCGATCCGGAGGCGATCGTTACGCCCGGTATTTATGTCGATCGCGTCATTCACGTGCCGTACGGTGATCCGCCGCCGGCCATGGCCAATCCAGATTAGAGCTGCAAGGAGCGCCGCGTGACCAGAACGACCGCTGCCCCGCATATTCAAGACCATTCTGCGGAGAACTTTACGCCGCTATCACGTGCCGCCATGGCCGAACGCTTGGCCAAGGACATTCCGGACGGCTGGTACGTCAATCTCGGCATCGGCATCCCGCTTCTCGTCGGCAACTTCATCCCGGAGGATCGCGAGGTCATCCTCCAGTCCGAGAACGGACTGTTGGGCATGGGGCCGCTGCAGGAGCCCGGAGAGCTCAACACCTGGATCGTCAACGCCGGCAAGCAGAACGTCACGCTGCGCACCGGCGCCTCGATCGTTCATCACGCCGACAGCTTTGCCATGATCCGCGGCGGCCATCTGGACTTGTGCGTGCTCGGCGCATTCGAAGTTGCCGAGAACGGCGACTTCGCCAACTGGACGACGTCGCTGACGAAAGCCGTGCCGGCCGTGGGCGGCGCCATGGATCTGGCCGCCGGCGCAAAACGGGTGTGGCTGCTCATGGACCACACGTCGAAGGACGGCACGAGCAAGCTGGTGCAAAAGTGCACGCTGCCACTGACCGCAGTCACCGCCGTCAAGCGGATCTATACAAATCTTGCCGTCATCGATGTGACCGAACGTGGCTTTGAAGTGTTGGACATCATTCCGGAGCTTTCGTTCGAAGGACTGCAGGCGCGTACGGCCGCAAAGCTCCACCGCGCCGCATCCGGCGCATAGCGCGGGCCTAGTCGGGCGGCTCCGCACCCGTGCGCTCGACAATGAGGCCGTAAGCCTCCGGCCGGCGGTGCTTCGCGAAATTGAAGACCGTCGTCTTGTACGACACGGTCAGATCCAGATCGCAGCGTGCCACGGCAAGCTCGTCGCCCAGCGTCGAGCACATGGCCACCGTCTCGCCAGACGGCGCGATGATCTGCGACTGCCCGATCTGCATGACGCCTTCCTCGACGCCGGCCTTCGCCACGCCGACCACCCAGGTGCCGTTCTGGTAGGCGCCCGATTGCATCACGAGCGTATTGTGGTGATTGGCGAGCGCGTCGTGCTCGGGTGCCGGTGGATTGTGGAGCGGCGTGTTGTAGCCCAGCATGATCATTTCGACGCCTTGCAGGCCCATCACGCGATACGTTTCCGGCCACCGCCGGTCATTGCAAATGCACATGCCGACGATGCCGCCCAAGGTGCGCCAGACCGGAAAGCCGAGATTGCCCACTTCGAAGTAGCGCTTTTCCAGATGCTGGAACTGGCGGTAGGGCTCGTGCTCGGCGTGGCCGGGCAGATGCACCTTGCGATACTTGCCGATGATGGCGCCCGACTTGTCGACGAGGATGGCCGTATTGAAGCGGTGCGTGCGCGCGCCATCCTGCACCAGCTCGGCGTAGCCCAGATGAAAGCCGATGCCGAGTTCGCGCGCCATGTTGAAGAGTGGCGCCGTTTCCTTGGACGGCATCTCGCGCTCGAAGAAGCTGTCGACCTCGGCCTGATCCTCCATGTACCAGCGCGGAAAGAACGTCGTCAGCGTCAGCTCCGGATAGACGACGACATCACAACCTGTCGCTATGGCTTGCCGCATGAGCGCCATGAGGCGTGTAACCACCTGCGCGCGCGTTTCAGACCGCGCGATGGGTCCGACCTGGGCGGCTCCGACCGTTACTATTCTCGACATTCGGCCTCACACACCTTGTGCGACGGGACCATCCCGCAGATGGCAGGCCGCGAAATGTCCTGGTTTCGTTTCACGCATGGCCGGGCGCTCGATCTTGCAGCGATCGAACGCGTAAGGACAGCGCGTGTGGAAGTGGCAGCCGGGCGGCGGCTTGATCGGGCTCGGCACGTCGCCCTGCAGAATGATGCGCTGAGGCTTGACGGTGGGATCAGGCACGGGCACGGCCGACAACAGCGCTTCCGTATAGGGATGCTGCGGGCCTGCGAACAGCGACTCCTTGTCGGCCAGTTCGACGATCCGGCCGAGATACATCACTGCGACGCGATGACTGATGTGCTCGACGACGGCGAGATCATGCGCGATGAACAGGTAGGCGAGCCCGAATTCCTTCTGCAGGTCGATCAGAAGATTGATCACCTGCGCCTGTACCGAGACGTCGAGCGCGGACACGGGCTCGTCGCAGATGATGAGCTTCGGCCTGAGCGCGAGCGCACGCGCGATGACCAGGCGCTGCCGCTGGCCGCCCGAAAATTCGTGCGGATAGCGTCTGAGCTGATCCTGCCTCAAGCCGACGTTTTCGAAGAGCTCGGCGACGCGCGTATCGATTTCGCTCTCCAGCAGGGATTCGAAATTGCGCAACGGCTCGGCGACGATATCGCGGGCGCGCATGCGCGGATTGAGGGACGAGTAGGGATCCTGGAACACAACCTGCATGGCGCGGCGCCTGGCGCGCATGGCTCCGCGGCTCATGCCTTCGATGTGCTCGCCCGACAGCCGGATCTCCCCGGCGGTCGGCTCGATCAGCTTCAGGATCAGCTTTCCGGCCGTGGATTTGCCGCACCCGGACTCACCGACCAGGCCAAGCGTCTCGCTGTCGCCGATCGAGAAGCTGATGCCGTCGACCGCATGAACATTGGCGGTCGTCCGGCCCAGCAGCCCTCTTCGAACCGGAAAGTTCTTGGTAAGGTTCTTGACCTCGAGCACGGGAGAGGAAGGCGGCTTCACGCTGCGGCCTCCGCAAGACGATCCGACTCCCAGCAGGCAGCCCAATGGCTGGCCGCCTTTTCCTCAAGCTGCGGGTAGCTTTCGCGGCATCGGTCCGTCACGTGCGCGCACCTCGGCGCGAAAATGCAGCCCGGGATCTTCTTTGTCAGCGCCGGAACGACGCCGCGGATTTCCGCCAACCGCTTACCCCCGCCGTCCTTCTGCCTAGCCGCCAGGCGCGGCATGGAGCCGAGCAATGCTTTCGTGTAGGGGTGCCTGGGGTGAGCAAAAAGATCCTGGACCGTCGCTTCCTCCACCGTCTTGCCCGCATACATCACGACCACGCGCTGGGCCATTTCGGCGACCACGCCCAGATCGTGTGTAATGAGGATGATGGCGGTCCCGGTCTTCTCCTTCAGCTGGCGCATGAGATCGAGAATCTGGGCCTGCACGGTTACGTCCAGCGCTGTGGTCGGCTCGTCGGCGATCAGCAGTTTCGGATCGCAGGCCAGCGCCATCGCGATCATGACGCGCTGGCGCATGCCACCGGAAAGCTCGTGCGGATACTGGGTCAGCCGCCGCTCCGGCTCGGGAATGTTGGCAAGGTGCAGCATCTCCACGGCACGTGCGTCGGCTGCTTCCCGGCCGAGCTTCTGATGCAGCGCCAGCGTCTCGGTGATCTGCCGGCCCACCGTCAGGACCGGATTGAGCGACGTCATGGGCTCCTGGAAGATCATCGAGATATCGTTGCCGCGGATCGAGCGCATCTCACGCTCGGACACGTCGAGCAGGTTGCGACCCTGAAAACGGATTGAGCCGGCGATCTTTCCGGGTGGCTGGGCGATGAGGCGAAGGATCGACATGGCGGTCACGGATTTGCCACAGCCAGACTCGCCGACGATGGCCAAGGTCTCGCCGGCCTCGAGCTTCAACGAGACGCCATCGACGGCGCGGTTGACGCCCTCGGGTGTGCGGAAATGGGTCTGCAGGTTTTCGATCTCGAGCAAGGCCATCCGCGATCAAAGCCTCTTGGCCATGCGCGGATCGACGGCGTCGCGCAGGCCGTCTCCGAGCAGGTTCACCGCCAGCACCGTGAGCGACAGGAATACGGCTGGGAAGAAGATGATGTAGGGCTTCACTTCCCAGAGCGCGCGCCCGTCGGCCATGATGTTTCCCCAGGACGGAGCGATCGTCGGCGGCACGCCCGCGCCGATGAACGACAGGATCGCCTCCGTGATCATGGCCGAGGCACAGATATAGGTCGCCTGCACGGTCACGGGTGCGATCGTGTTGGGCAGGATGTGACGCAGGATGATCATGGGCGTGCGCGTGCCGGCGGCGATGGCCGCATCCACATAAGGCTGCTCGCGCAGCGACAGCACGACGCCGCGCACGAGCCGCGCCACGCGCGGAATCTCGGCAACGGTAATCGCCAGGATCACGTTTTCGACGCTCGCCCGCGTCAGGGCCATCAGGGCCACGGCGAGCAGGATGGACGGGATCGACATCAGCCCATCCATGACGCGCATGATGATGCCGTCGGTCCAACGCACGAAGCCCGACACGAGGCCGATCGCCAGTCCCACGACCGCGGCGAGGATCGCCACCGAGAAGCCGACGATCAACGAGATGCGGGCACCGTAGAGCACGCGCGCGTAGATATCCTTGCCGAAGGCATCCGTACCGAACCAGTGCTCCGCCGAGGGCTCGCGGTTGCGGTTCGCGGGCGCAATGGCGTTCGGATCGCCGGTGCCGAGGAGAGGCGCGAATATTGCGATGAAAAGCAGGATGAGCAGCATGATGCCGCCGATCGCCATGGTCGGGTGCCGGTAGATGAAGCCGGAGATGCCGCGGCGTTCCTTGACCGGCGGCAGGATGTCAGGCAGCGGCGTGGCGGCTCCCGGGATCGTTGTGGTGGCGGCGCTGTCCTGCATCAATACCGAATCCTCGGGTCGAGCGCCGTGTAGGCGAGATCGACGCACAGATTGACGATCACATAGACGAAGGAGAACATCAGCACGATGCCCTGGATGACCGGATAGTCGCGGCGCACGATGGCATCGATGGTCAGCCGGCCGAGGCCGGGTATCGCGAACACGCTTTCGGTGACCACGGCACCGCCGATGAGCAGGGCTACACCGATGCCGATCACGGTGATGATCGGCACGGCGGCGTTCTTCAGGGCATGGAGGAAAAGTATGCTGCCCTGGCCGACGCCCTTGGCCTTCGCGGTGCGCACGTAGTCCTGTGACAGCACTTCGAGCATGGTCGCGCGCGTGATGCGGGCGATGAGCGCGATATAGACGAAGCCGAGCGCAGTTGCGGGCAGGATGAGGTTCTCAAACCAGGGCCACAGGCCTTGTTTGAGCGGCGTATAGCCCTGCGACGGCAGCCATTCGAGGTACAGCGCGAAGAAATAGGACAGCAGATAGCCTACGACGAACACCGGAATGGAGAAGCCGGCGACCGCGAACGCCATCAGAATGCGGTCGATCCAACCGCCGGCCTTCCATGCGGCGATGATCCCCATCGGCACGGCAATGCCGATAGCAAGAATGAGCGTGAGGAGCGCCAGCGATAGCGTCGGCTCGATGCGCTGGGCGATGAGCTCGGTCACCGGGAGTCCCGTGAACATCGACGTGCCGAGGTTCTGGTAGCGCACGATCTGCCACGACCATTCGGTGAAGCGGACGAGGAAGGGGCGATCGAGGCCGAGCGCGGTTCTGATCTTCTCGACGTCCTCCGGGCTCGCCTGATCGCCGGCAATGACGGCCGCCGGATCGCCGGGTGCGATGTAGAGCAGGCTGAACACGAACAGCGCAACGATAGCCATCACGATCAGGGTCGCGAACAGCCGTCGCACGATGTAGGCAAGCATGGAGGGCCCTCGGGGCGCCCTCCCCGCCGCAGGCGGAGAGGGCCAAGCAGGTTTATGATTTCTTGACGCCCCAGAACCAGGGCAGCGGCCCGTCGGTCACGCCTTCGAGATTGCTGCGCCAGGCTTGGAACGTCTTGTAGAAGCCGGTTGGAATCCAGGTGACGCTCTCCATGGATGCCTTGTTGATGGCGGCCATGGCGGCCTTCTCCTCTTCGGCGGATTTGGCGTCGAACCACTGCGAGACGCCCTTCTCGACGTTCGGATCGTCGGGCCAGCCGAACCAGGCTGGGCCCTTCTCTCCGCCGGCGCGGGCAGCGATGTGGCCAGCGGGATTGGCGGCGTCGGCACCGCCATGCCAAGTATGGAACATGCCCCAGCCGCCCTGACCCGGGAGATTCTTGGAGGCGCGGCGCTGGCCCACGGTGCCCCAGTCCGTGGCGACAAAGTCGACCGTCATGCCGATCTTCTTCAACAGATCGGCCGTGACCTCACCCATGGCCTTGAGCGGCGGCTGATCCTGGGCCACGAGGCAGGTGACCGGCAGGCCGCTGTATCCCGCCTCGGCCAGCAGCTTCTTGGCGCCGTCGATGTTGCGCGGGCCCGTCAGGACCTCGCCACCCGCATCGCTGAAGGTGGCGGTGCCCGGCGTGAAGACACTGCCGAGCTTGCTCCACAACGTGGTGTCTGTGCCGACCACCGCGCGCATGTAGTCTTCTTGGCTGAGCGCCATCTGCACCGCGCGCCGCACTTTCACGTCGTTGAAGGGCGGGTGCAGATGATTGAGCCGGAAGGAGCCGATGTTGCCGAGCGGGTCGGCAATATCGACCTTGATGTTGCGGTTGCGCTTGAGCAGCGGGATGAGATCGGTCAGCGGGCTCTCCCACCAGTCAATCTCGCCCGACTGCAGGGCGGCGGACGCCGTCGCCGGATCGGGCATGATGACCCATTCGATGCGGTCGAAGTTGATGACTTTCCCGCCCGACCACCAATCAGTGGGCTCGCTGC
The DNA here is from genome assembly GCA_046154585.1 of Hyphomicrobiaceae bacterium. Taxonomy (GTDB): domain Bacteria; phylum Pseudomonadota; class Alphaproteobacteria; order Rhizobiales; family Hyphomicrobiaceae; genus CADEFX01. The sequence goes on from JBJXDX010000120.1 coordinate 15,419, forward strand.
GCGGCACGTAGTCCTTGTTCTTCTCGAAGGCGGCGAGGGCGCCGGGCTTCCAGTCCGCGCGTGCGAACTTCATCGGGCCCGACCCGATGTACTCTTCGATCTGCTTGAAGGGATCGGTCTTCGCGAGCCGTTCCGGCATGATGAAGCAGCAGGGCGTGCCGACCTTGCCGAGCGCGTAGAGCATCTTCGGATAGGGCTTGGCGAGCACCCATTTGAAGGTGGTGTCGTCGACGGCGGTGAGCTCCTTGTTGATGGCCTTGAGCATCTGGCCCATGGCGTCGCGATTGGTCCAGCGCGTGATGGACGCGACCACGTCCTTGGCCAGAACTTTCTCGCCGTCGTGAAACTTCAGGCCGTCGCGCAGCTTGAACGTCCAGGTCAGACCGTCAGCCGAGACTTCCTCGCCCGCAACCATCTGGCGCTTCGGCTCGAGCTTGCTGTTCAGTCCATAGAGCGTGTCCCAGACGAGCTGGGAGGCATTGCGGACGACATATTGCGTGCCCCAGATCGGGTCGAAGTTGGCGAGGTTCGCCTGCGGCACGAACTTGAGCGTCTTGGCGGCGGCGCCTTGTGACAAGGCCGGTGCAGCCAGGCCGCCGGTGGCAGCCACGGTCCCCGCGCTCAGCGTGGACTTCAAAAAGGTTCTGCGATCCATTCGTCGGTACTCCCCTTGGCCAAACCCATTTGTGATTGGCGCTTTGCCGAACTCTTAATCACGCGTCATAGCCGCCCAAAAGAACGGCAGGCCATGCGAATTCGTAGCCCCTGTCGTGAACTTGTGCATACTTCCAACCTGCCCATGACCTCGTGTCAAGGCACGACAGATAATCATTTTGCCCGCGGATTGGGCACACAAAGCGCTGCATCCGAGGGCCGGATCAGGCATCATTGTGCGATGCGAAGCGCCGATCTGGAGAAGATAATGCCAGCAGCCGTCCAACTCCCGTCTTACGTAGCCGACCCTGGCCGGGTCCGGACTTTGGCTGAGGCGATTGCCGGAAGGCGCCTGTCGCCGGTTGATCTCGTCAAAGGCTATCTTGGCCGCATTGCCGAGGCTGATCCTCACGTCCAATGCTGGCGGGTGGTCGATGGTGAGCGGGCGCTTGCGGTTGCGGCCGAGCGCGAAAAAGAGGCAGCGAAGGGCCTCGTCCGCGGCTCGCTGCACGGCATTCCGGTAGCCGTGAAGGACATCATCGATGTCGAGGGCTTGCCGACACGCGCCAACAGCCGGTCGCGCGCCGACATCAAGCCGGCGACAGCAGACGCCGAGGTCGTCCTGGCGCTGAAAGCGCAGGGTGCGATCGTGCTCGGGAAGGTGCACACGACGGAGTTCGCGTTCTTCGATCCCTCGCCGGCGCGCAACCCGCACAACCTGGCGCATACACCGGGCGGATCGAGCTCGGGATCGGCGGCCGCCGTCGCGGCCGGCATGGCGCCACTGGCGATCGGCACCCAGACTGTGGCGTCGGTCAACCGGCCGGCGGCCTATTGCGGCATCGCGGCCTTCAAGCCGAGCTCGCGCAGCCTCTCGACGTTCGGCATCACGCCGCTCGCTCCGTCCTACGATACGGCGGGATTCTATGGATGGAGCGTTGATGACGCGGTTCTGGCCTTCGAGGCGGCCGCGCCTGTATTCATGCGTGCGGATGCCGTGGCCGCAAAGGATGGACTGCTGAGTGTCGCCATTCCTGAGGATGCGCACCTGGGCGATGCTATTCCCGACATGAAGGCAGCCCACCAACGTATTGCCGACGGCTTTGCGCGCGCCGGGCATCGCGTCGAGCGCGTGCCGTCTCCGATTTCCTTCACAAGGCTGTTCGAGCTGCAGCGCTCCACCATGCTGTTCGAGACCGGCGGCGCGCTTAGGTATCTGCTCGACGCGCCGCAAAGCAGCGTCGGCGAGAAGCTTCTGGGCGCCATTCGCGACGGGCTCGCCATTCCGCTCTCGCGCTACCTCGACGAGCGCGCCGAGATCGACCGGATGCGGCGCACGTTCTTCTCCGAAACCAGCGCGGACCTGTTCCTCTGGCCCGCGGCACCGGGAACCGCCCCCGAAGGCCTCGGCTGGACCGGCGATCCGAAATACATCGCGCCATGGACGGCACTGGGCGGCCCGATCGTCACCATGCCGGCGGGCAAAGCGGCCAACGGCCTGCCGCTCGGCGTCATCGTCGCCGCCAGGCCTGGCCGGGATGCGCAGATGTGCACCTGGGCGCGCCGCCTTGCAGAGGGGATTGGCGCGTAGATCAGGCCAGTGCCGCAAGCAACTCCTCGAGGGCGCGGGTCGCAAAGGCGCGCATGTTGGCTTGGCGGTCCGCGCTTCCGGTCCGCAGCATCAGTGTGCGCGTCACGGGGCCGTTGAGCGCGATGCAGGTGTGTCCGGCCGGATCGCCGTAGCGGTTGCCCGTCGGGCCTGTTGCGCCGGTCTCGGCCAAACCCCAGGAGGCGCCGTGCTTCTCGCGCACCGTGCGCGCCAGCAGCGCCGCGTAGGGTTCGCTCGCCGAGCGGATGCCGGTCATGTCCTTGTCGGTGATGCCGACGAGCGCGCTGCGCGCCTGCCGCGTATAGACCACCGCGCCGCCGAGAAAATAGGCCGAGGCGCCCGGCACGGACAGCAAGGCCGCCGAGATCAGGCCGCCGGTCGAGGATTCCGAGATGGCAATAGTCTCGCCGCGCGCTTTCAGGCGTTGCGCAATCTTTTCGGCGATTGGGAGCAGCGTTTCCATGGGCATGGTCTCCTTTGGTAGAATGATAGGGTGCAGAGCGGCACAGGGCGTTGCAAGGAGGAATGCGCGATGGCGGCTGCAGAGCTTGCATGCAAGGCCCTCACATTCGACACGGGTGGCACCATACTCGATTGGCACGGCGGGCTGGTGCGCGCACTGGCGCGCGCGGGCCGTCGGCGTAACGTCGAGGCCGATTGGGGTGAGGTGGCCAACGAGTACCGACGCCGGTCGCTCGGCACGATCGTCAACCAGATCGGCCCGCGCTTCAATTTCGATGACGTCCACCACGACCAACTCGACCGCGTGCTCAACGATCGCGGCTTGACCGCATTCGATGCCGCCGACCGCGACGAGATCTGGCGCACATGGTTCACCCTCGATGCGTGGCCGGACTTTCCCGAAGCCCTGAAGCGTCTGCGGACGCGCTATCCGTGCGTGTCTTTCACGCTGCTGACGCCCGCACTGGTCATCGCCATCTCGCGCAAGAACGGCATCGATTGGGACTGCATCATCTCGTGTGAGATGCTGGGCGTATACAAGACCCGGCCCGAAGCCTACCAGGCCACGGCCAAGCTGCTGCAACTGGCACCCGCCGACATCCTGATGGTCGCCTGCCACAACTTCGATCTTGATGCCGCGCGTCGCGAGGGCTTCAAGACCTGCTTCGTACGGCGCCCCGATGAGTGGGGCCCGGGCGGGCCGCCTGACCCCATTCCAAATCCGGCTTGTGACCTCATCGTCGATGGCTTCGACGAGCTGGCTACAAAGCTGGAGTGCTAGGGCTGCGCCTTTTATTCACGCTCCGGTGACACTAAGTGTGGGCCAACCGGGAGCAATCCATGCAGCGCATTCAGACTCAGGGCGTCCATCACATCACACTGGTGGGCGCGGATCGCCAAACCTCCATCGATTTCTGGCAGGGCGTGCTCGGTATGCCCTTCGTTTTCGAGCAGCCCAATCTCGATGATCCCGAGCAGAACCACCTCTACTTCGATCCGGGCGACGGCCGGCTGATCACGATCTTCACCAGTGAATCCTGGAAGCCCGACCGCACGCCCAATCCGAACGGCATCGGCAACGTGCACCATCTGGCCTTCGCGGTGTCACGCGCGACCTACACGCTGGCCGCTGCGCGCCTCAAGGAGCGCGGCTTTGCCAATTCGGGTGAGATCGATCGCGGCTTCATGAATTCGCTCTACTTCCGCGATCCGCTCGGCCAGCTCATGGAGCTGGCCTGCTACAAGTTCGAGCCGCCGGCCGGGGCCACCCACGCTGATGTGCTTCGCGAAGCCCACAACATCCGCGTCGAGCGCGGCGCCTACAACATCGCCGAGGAGCATCTGGCCGACGCAGTCGAGCTGCTGTCGCGCAAGGCCGACCCGAAAATCGCAAAAGCGAATAAGGAGCCCACATGAGCTGGCTGAACAGCAACGATCCGATCCCCGGCGATGCGGAATCCTGCAACGCCATCGAGCAGGTCATCGTGCCGCGCTCGCACGACATCGGCGGTTTCGAGGTGCGCCGCGCGCTGCCCTCGGCGCAGAGGCGCATGGTCGGGCCGTTCATCTTCTTCGATCAGATGGGACCGGCCGAGCTGCTGGTCGGCGGTGGCATCGACGTGCGCCCGCACCCGCACATCGGCCTTGCCACCGTCACGTACCTGTTCGAAGGCGAGATGTGGCACCGCGACAGCCTCGGCACGTCTGCCGCCATCCGTCCCGGCGAGGTCAATCTCATGACCGCGGGGAGTGGCATCGCCCACTCCGAGCGTGAAAGTCCGGAGGCAAAGCAGCACAAGCGGCGGCTGTTCGGCATACAGGCCTGGGTCGCGCTGCCCAAGAGCCATGAGGAAACGGCACCTGCGTTCGCGCATCACGATGCGGACGCGCTGCCCCGCATCACCGGCGACGGCAAGCGCGTGCGTCTCATCATGGGCTCGGCCTATGGTGCGCGCTCCCCAGTGGAGTTTCCGCACGAGAGCCTGTACGCCGAGGCCGTTCTCGCGCCCGGCGCCGTGCTCCCGCTCGATCCCGACTATGACGAGCGCGCCGTCTACGTGGTCTCCGGCGAAATCGACATTGCAGGGACCAAGTTCGAGGCCGGTCGCCTGCTGGTCTTCAAGCCCGGCGACCGCATTTCGATCCTGGCGCTGGCGCAATCGCGGCTGATGATCGTCGGCGGCGAGCCCATGGATGGACCGCGCCACATCTGGTGGAATTTCGTCTCGAGCTCCAAGGACCGCATCGAAGCCGCCAAAGCCGACTGGAAAGCCAAGCGCTTCGGCCTCGTCCCCGGCGACGAGAAGGAGTTCATTCCGTTGCCGGATTAGCCCGTGCCCGTCTCAATCGGCAAATCCGTGCGGGCGCCCCACTCGGTCCACGAGCCATCATAAACGGCCGCATCCGGTGCGCCGAGCTGCGCTAGCGCAAAAGCAATCACGCCGGCGGTGACGCCCGAGCCGCAGCTCGCCACCACCGGCCTGTCGATAGCGACGCCTGCCGCATCGAACGCCGCTTGCAGCCCTACGCGATCCTTCAGTGTTCCGTCCGGGTTGAGCAAGTTCGTGAACGGCAGGCTCTTGGAGGACGGGATGTGTCCGGAACGAAGCCCAGCGCGCGGCTCCGGCACCGACCCGGCGAACCGCGCCGCTGCACGCGCATCGATGATCTGCACCACCTTGTCGCCGATGAGGTCCTTCACCTCCGCGGCATCGCGCACCAGGCCTGCGTTGAACCGCGGCGTGAAATGCCGTGGCGTGCGTGCCGGCGGCGTACCGTCCTCGAGCGGACGCCCTTCCGCCTTCCATTTCTTCAGGCCGCCGTTCAGCACGGCGATGTCGTCGAAGCCCATAGTGCGGAACATCCACCACACCCGCGCAGCCGAGTAGAGCCCTTCCGAATCGTAGACGACGATGCGCATGCCGTCGCCGATGCCCATCTTTTTCATGTGGCTGGAGAACTCCACCGGCGAGGGGAGCATGTGCGGCAGCGGATTGCTCCTGTCCGCGATCTTGTCGATATCGAAGAAATAGGCGCCGGGAATGTGCTGGGCTTCATATTCGACGCGCGCATCGCGCTTGGCCGTCGGCAGATGCATGGAGCCGTCCAGCACGATCACGTCCGGCGCGCTGAGATGGTCCGCGAGCCATGCGGTCTCGACCAGCCATCGTGAGGCGTCAGGCATCTTTGGGCTCTCCCTGATTCTGTATGATTGATTGTCTCAGCTGAACACGACGCGGATGCGTCGGTTCTGCTTGCCTTTGTTCTCGATCTTGGCGATGGCCAGCGTGCCGATCTCGCCGGTGCTGCGCACATGCGTGCCGCCGCACGGCTGCAAATCCACTTCGCCGTCGGTGCCGATCACGACGAGCCGCACCTTGCCGCTGCCCGTCGGTGGCTTGACGGACATGGTGCGCACGAGATGCGGATTGGCGTCGAGCTCGGCGTCCGTGATCCAGCGCTCGGACACCGGGTGATTGCCGGCAACGAGATCGTTCAGCGCACGCGTCAGGCTGTCCTTGTCGATACCCGACGGATCGGAAATGTCGAAGTCGAGCCGGCCTTCATCCGCCCCAATTTGTCCCCCGGTGACCGGAAACTTCACAAGACTGCAGAGCAGGTGCAGCGCCGTGTGCATACGCATGTGCCGATGCCGCTTGTCCCAGTCGAGCACCACCCGCACGGTGTCGCCCGCCGTTGGCGGCTGCGCGTCGCCCGCAGGCACGTGCGCGATGGTCGTTTTGTCGGCCTCCCAGACCGCCGTTGCGATCGGACAGCTGCGTCCCGCGATCTCAAGCTCGCCTGTGTCGCCGGGCTGCCCACCGGCTGAGGCATAGAACACTGTGCGGTCCAGGATGATCCCGCCACGGTCGTTGATGCCGACGACCTTGGCCTCGCAGTCCTTGAGATAGGCGTCGGTGCGGAAAAGCTGCTCGGTCATCTCACGCCTTGTCCGGATCGACGAACACCTTTGTCACCGGCGGTCGCGGAGACGCAAGCCATTCCGGAACAGGCAGGTTCTTCGATCGCAGGAAGTCGGGATTGAAGAGCTTGGACTGATAGCGCGTGCCGTAGTCGCACAGCAGCGTCACGATGGTGTGGCCCGGACCTAGGTCCTTGGCCAGCCGGACGGCGCCGGCGACGTTGACGCCGGACGAAGAGCCGACGCACAGACCTTCCTCCAGCAGAAGCTGGAACACGACTGCCACCGCCTCCGCATCGGGAATAAAGTACGAGCGGTCGACCACGGCGCCCTCGATGTTCTTGGTGATGCGGCCCTGGCCGATGCCTTCGGTGATGGAGGAGCCCTCCGACTTGAGAACGCCGGTCGTGTAGTAGCTGTGCAGTGCCGCGCCGGGCACGTCGGCGAGAGCGATCACGATGTCCTTGCGCTTGGCTTTGAGCCCGTCCGAGCAGCCGCCCAGCGTACCGCCGGAGCCGACGGCAGAGACGAAGCCGTCGATCTTGCCGTCCGTGTCCTTCCAGATTTCCTGGGCCGTGGTCTCGATGTGGGCCTGGCGGTTGGCCGTGTTGTCCCACTGGTTGGCCCAGATGGCTCCGCTGGGCTCTGTCTTGGCGAGAGCTTCGGCGAGGCGCTGCGAGTAGTGCACGTAGTTGTTGGGGTTCTTGTAAGGCAGCGCCGGCACCTCGACGAGCTGGGCACCGAGCAAACGCAGCGTGTCCTTCTTCTCCTGGCTCTGCGTCTCGGGGATGACGATCACCGAGCGAAAGCCGAGCGCGTTGCCGACGACGGTCAGGCCGATGCCGGTGTTGCCCGCGGTTCCCTCGACGATGGTCCCGCCCGGCCGCAGCTGCCCCTTCTTGACTGCATCCTGAATGATGAAGAGGGCCGCCCGATCCTTGACGGACTGTCCTGGATTCATGAACTCGGCCTTGCCGAGGATGAGGCAGCCGGTTTCCTCGGAGGCGCGCCGAAGCTTGATGAGCGGTGTATTCCCGACCGCGGCCGTGACGCCGTTTGCGAAGCTCAAGGTGCGCTCTCCCGAATGGCCCTCGATGGGGTGCTCAACCTAGAACTGGCCTGACCGCCTCGCAAGGCGATCTCGTGCGCCTCGGCCAGGTGGCGTGCTGCCCAAACGAGCCGCTGGTTTACCCAGCCTTAACGCTAACAGCTCATGATTCCGCAATGTGGTGTTTGCGGGACAGCCAGATAAGCCCGCTTGTAAAGGGTACGATTATGGAACTGGCTCTGAAGGCGAAATTCGCCGCGTTCGCGCTGGTTGGCGCCGTCTCTTGGTCGGCGCCTGTGGCGGCCGCGGATCTTGGTGGCGGATCGCTGAAGGACAGGGGATGGTCGGCAGGGCAATCAGCGGTCGGGCCCTGCTATCTCAGAGCTGACGTCGGCCACGCGTGGTCGCAGGATCCCGACTCCCAATTTGCCGGCAATTTCGAACCGGGCATGGGTGCACAGGCCTTGAAGGATGTCTGGTTCGCGGAAGCCGGCATAGGGTGCGGCTCGGGATCGCGTGGTCTGCGCGGCGACGTCATCTTCGGCATTCGCGAATCCGCCGACTTCCGAGGCGACTATACCGCGCCGGGCCCGCTGGCCGGACAGCTCTCGGCCGATATCACCACCTATACAACCATGTTCAACGCCTACTACGACCTCGGCAACATGAATGGCCTGGTCCCCTATCTCGGTGCGGGCATCGGCCTCGCGTACCATCACATGAGCGATGTGACGAGTGACGTAGTCCCGGGTGCCCAGTCGGGCGACGACAAGGTGTCATTCGCCTGGGCGCTCATGGCGGGCTTCGGCTACCAGCTGACGGACCGTGCCATCCTGGACGTCGGCTACCGCTACATCGATTTGGGCTCGGCGCAGTCCGGCAGTGCTGGCGGCGCACGGCTCGAGGTCAACGACATGCGTGCCCACGAGGTCAAAATCGGCCTGCGCTACCACCTCGGCGCCAGTTCTGGGCCACTCAAGTAACGGCCGCCATTTAACCCTTCCAGCGACAATAGCCGCCTTGCGCCTGTGCTATCCGTCATCCGATGACGGATGGCGCGCCTCTTGCGTCAGCCATGCCATGAGCCTTGCCGAGTGGTTGTCGGCTGGCACGGTTTGGGGCAAGAGGCCCAAAATGGCACGCATCGTATTTCTGTTTGCAGCTTTGTGGCTGGGGTTCGTGCTCCTGCATGAGTACGGCTGGACCACATTTGGACTTGATGAGAAAGTCGCGTGGGCGTTGCTCTTGCCCGGCGTCTATCTCGTGGGCCTCGTCATCCTGCGCAGCGAATAGAGGCGAGTGGCGCGCGCGACCGCTATTTGAAGGCGATGGTGGCGACCGCCTGATTGACTCTGTCCTTGTTCCACTGTTCGGGCACGTCGGGCGCAAGCCCCGGTTTCGCTATCGTGCTGCCCAAGCGCTTCTTATGCAGGATCACCATTCCGGCGTCGTTGCGGACCTCGAGGCGGCCCGAGATGAGGAGAAAGGCGTAAGCGTCGTCAATCGGCCCGCCCCAGAAGTCACTGCCATGGGCCGCAAATGTCAGAGATCCGGCGCGGACCTCGATGCGCTTGTCGCTGAACTCGCGGATACGGCCCGAGGTGAAGCGGAACGCTCCTTTGACGATCTCGACGAAGGCCGCGCCTTTCTTCTTGATCGGGTTGTAGACAAAGTATTCGATGAAGGCTTCCGCGCGCTCGCCGAGCGTCAGTCGGGTGCCGTCCGTAAACACCAGCAGCAGCCGGGAATCCGCCGCCGTGCTCAGCGTATCCCCACGCGTGATCTCATCCCCGGTCTTGGCGGGAATGGCGGTCTCACCACGCCAGACCGTTGCCTCCCCTTGGACGCGCTCCAGCGCGCCGAGGGAGACGAAGGCCGGTTGTTGACCTTGTGCCTGTGCAGGACAGCAGCCAATCACCCCGCCGGACAGGCAGGTGATCAGGCCGATCAGTGGCATGATCAGGGCGAATTTGTACAGGGCAGCCGGCGTGCGCGGCGCTGACGTCATCAGGGTCCCCTCGGCGTCGGTGCGGCGGCTGCTTCCCCCGTGAATCAGCCCGATGGCGACATTGAGTGACCAAGACTTGGCCCAATCTGTGTCCAACGCCGGGAGCGGGGTCGCTTCGGATGGAAGCCGAAAGCGTTTCCATGCGAAACGATCGCCCTCTAGCGCGGCAATGTTTGCAATCGAGCCGCTTCCTGTTAAAAGCCGCGAGAAGTCGCCATGACCACTGTCTGCGGGCGTCACGCGCGCCTGTGGGGTTGGCCCATGGCCGATGTTTCAGCGGCGGGCGTGGCGGAATTGGTAGACGCGCTGGATTTAGGTTCCAGTGATGCAAGTCGTGGGGGTTCGAGTCCCTCCGTCCGCACCATTTCGCCGCGGAAGGGGCGCTGCCGAACAGGTCTCCGCGGCCAAGTTTTTGCAGTCTTGTGTCATCACGCAAACGAGTAGCAGAGCAGCATGCAAGTCACGGAAGCCGCGAACGAAGGTCTGAAGCGCACGCTCAAGGTCGTCGTTGATACCAATGAGCTCAACGACCGCTTCACTGCGCGCCTGGACGAGGTCAAGGACACGGTCCAGTTGAAAGGCTTTCGTCGCGGCAAGGTGCCGGTCCAGCACATCCGCAAGGTCTTCGGCCGCTCGCTCATGGCCGAGGTCGTGCAGCAGGCACTAGAGGATTCGAGCCGCAAGGCGCTCGATGAGCGCAAGGAGCGCCCCGCGTTCCAGCCTCGCATCGAGCTCACCGAGGACAAGGCCGAGATCGAGAACGTCATGGCGGGCAAGAACGACCTTGCCTTCACGATGTCGTTCGAGGTCCTGCCCGAGATCAAGCTCGCCGACTTCTCCGGCCTGAAGCTGGAGCGCCTGACCACCGACGTCGCCGACGAGGATGTCGACAAGGCCGTCAGTGAGCTCGCCACACGTAACCTCGCCTACGAGACCGAGGACGGCCGCGCAGCCGAGGACGGCGACCAGATCATGCTCGACTTCGTTGGCCGCATCGACGGCGAGGCGTTCGAAGGTGGCACCGGCACCGACGTTCCGCTGGTTCTCGGCCGCGGCGGTTTCATTCCGGGCTTCGAGGATGGCTTGAAAGGGGTCAAGGCCGGCGAGGATCGCGTCGTCACCGCGACTTTCCCAGCCGAATACCCGGTCAAGACGCTGGCCGGCAAGGAAGCCGTGTTCGAGGTCAAGGCCAAGTCGGTCGGCAAGCCTGTTACGCCGCAGATCGACGACAATTTCGCCAAGGGCTTCGGCGTCGACTCCCTCGCGGCCCTCAAGGATGGCGTGCGCTCCCAGATCCAGCGCGAGTACGACCAGATCAGCCGCAACAAGCTGAAGCGCGAGCTGCTCGATGCCCTCGACAAGGCGCACGAGTTCGCGCTGCCGCCGACGCTCGTCGAGAACGAGTACCAGGGCATCTGGAAGCAGCTCACCGACAGCCTGCAGCAGGCCGGCAAGACGTTCGCCGACGAGGGCAAGTCGGAAGACGCGATGCAGGAAGAATACCGCAAGATCGCCGAGCGCCGCGTGCGCCTCGGCCTCGTCATCGGCGAGATCGGCACCCAGGGCAAGATCGAGATCACGCAGGACGAACTGCGCAATGCCCTGTTCAACCAGGCGCGCCGCTTTCCGGGCCAGGAGCGCATGGTCTACGAATACTACGAGAAAAACCCGGGCGCTCTGACCGAACTCAGGGGACCTATTTTCGAAGACAAGGTCGTTGACTATATAGTGGATCAGGCGAAGCCCGCGGACCGGAAGGTCTCGCGGGAGGAGCTGCTGAAACCGATCGAAGGCGAGGAGCACGGCCATCTGCATCACGGCCATGAGCCTCACGATCATGACCACCATCATCACGACCACGAGCATCACCATCATGGTCACGACCACAGCCATGATCATGACCACAGTCATGACCATGATCATCATCACGACCACGATCACGGCCATTCGCATGGCCGCGGCGGCGAGAAAACCTGATCTGCGGCTGGCGGAGCCGGCGCGGATTTCTGCATTTTCTCGAGCTGCCGCAGGGCCAGGGCGCATTTAGCGGGGTAAGAGCTATGACCGATCCATTCAGCGGCTTGACCGCCACCTACTGGCCGACCGTGATCGAACAGACGGCGCGCGGCGAGCGGCCCTATGATCTGCCCTCGCGCATGCTGCAGGAGCGGATCATTTTCGTGATCGGCCCCATCGAAGACCACATGGCCTCGTCCGTGTGCATGCAACTTCTCTTCCTCGAGTCCCAGAACCCGAAGAAGGAGATCGCCATGTACATCAACTCACCGGGCGGCGTGGTGACCTCGGGCATGGCGATTTACGACACCATGCAGTTCATCCGTCCGCCGATCGCGACCCTGTGCATCGGCCAGGCCGCGTCCATGGGCTCGCTGCTGCTGACCGCCGGCACCAAGGGCATGCGCTACGCGCTTCCCAATGCCCGGATCATGGTGCACCAGCCTTCAGGCGGCTTCTCGGGCCAGGCCAGCGACATCGAGCGGCACGCCGAGGATATCGTCAAAATGAAGCGGAGGCTTAACGAGGTTTATGTTAAGCACACTGGTCAACCTTATGAGAAAATTGAGCAAACCCTCGACCGTGATTATTTCATGATGGCCGAGCAGGCGAAGAGCTTCGGCATCATCGACCGCGTGCTGACGCGGCGCGACGAGGTCGAGCTGGAGATCACCGGCAAGCCGTCCTGAGCCGGCTTTCGTTCGGGTCTCGCGCCGCGCCAGAATGACGCACGGCCCGGCCCGGAACCGGGCCGCGTCGGTTATCTGTGCGGCGGGTTGGACACAGAACCGTCGCAATCCCATTTACCGCAAGTAGGACTGAGGATCGGCCTGTTAATCCAATCTTGATCTGCCTATCCATAGCATGCTGAGATCGGCTGAGTTGGAGTCAAGGGTGGGCCAGTGCGGCATGGCCAGGATCCTGCATAAACTGCGGTGCACGCGCAACTAGCGCCCCCTGGAAGGGCTCTGTTCGGCAACAAGAGAGTCGGATGGCCAACGAAAAGAATACGCTTTACTGCTCATTCTGCGGGAAAAGCCAGCATGAGGTCAGGAAGCTGATCGCCGGACCGACCGTGTTCATCTGCGATGAATGCGTCGAGCTGTGCATGGATATCATCCGCGAGGAGAACAAGAATACGCTCGTGAAGTCCCGCGACGGGGTGCCGAGCCCGCAGGAAATCTGTTCGGTGCTCGATTCCTATGTCATCGGTCAAGATCACGCCAAGCGTGTGCTGTCCGTTGCGGTCCACAACCACTACAAGCGCCTCAACCACGCGACCAAGAACAACGACGTCGAGCTGGCCAAGTCCAACATTCTGCTGGTCGGCCCGACTGGCTGCGGCAAGACGCTGCTGGCCCAGACGCTGGCGCGCATCCTCGACGTGCCGTTCACGATGGCGGATGCCACGACGCTCACCGAAGCCGGCTACGTCGGCGAGGACGTCGAGAACATCATCCTGAAATTGCTGCAGAACGCCGACTACAACGTCGAGCGGGCGCAGCGCGGCATCGTCTACATCGACGAGATCGACAAGATCTCGCGCAAGTCGGACAACCCCTCGATCACGCGCGACGTGTCGGGTGAGGGCGTTCAGCAGGCGCTGCTCAAGATCATGGAGGGCACGGTTGCCTCCGTGCCGCCCCAAGGCGGCCGCAAGCATCCCCAGCAGGAGTTCCTGCAGGTCGACACCTCCAACATCCTGTTCATCTGCGGCGGCGCGTTCGCAGGGCTCGAGAAGATCATTTCCCGGCGCGACCGCGGCTCCTCGATGGGCTTCCAGGCCAAGGTCACGGGACCGGACGAGCGGCGCACCGGCGACATACTGAGAGGCGTGGAGCCGGAGGATCTGCTGAAGTTCGGCCTGATCCCCGAGTTCATCGGCCGTCTGCCGGTAATCGCCACGCTGGAAGACCTCG
>JBJXDX010000121.1:0-11983 GCA_046154585.1 Hyphomicrobiaceae bacterium
GCCGGCGAGTGGTTCCGCCTCGGTCGTCTGCTCATCGAATGCTCCTGATTCGCAGGCACAACCGTGCCCGCTGTCAGGCAGACAATCCACTCACCCTACCGTCCGAAATTGTGGAGCCAGCTCTCACGTCCCGGTGCTCAACGAGGAATGGACCAAGAAATTCAAGCCGCCTACCCCAACCGTGGCATCCTGATCGTGAATGCCATCGGCGTCCGGGGATCGTGATCCTGATCCAGATCCACGCCTACATCGAGCCATGAAGCCGCCTGGATGCGGGTCAGCATAGGTCCGCCCCCCAGTGGCCAAGTCGCAGGTTCGGGAGCGGGCGCCGTCCACTACATCAACAGCAGAACATGAGCTTATGGGCTTGCTGCGCTCGGGCAATCAGTACCACTGCGGCGTGGTGACCGTGGTCATGCGCACCAAATCGGCACGGGGTATGTATTGGCGGGGAAAACACTGTAGGTGGCAAGTGCCGATTGCTGACCGTGGTCTACACCGTCATCATAATTGCGTTGGCGTCGGATGAGCCGCGATAGCACGGATGGACAGCGCGACCGGCAGCGCCGCAAGGCAGATGGCTGCCATGATGAAAAAGGCCGCTGGTCCGGCGGCGCCATATAGCCAGCCGGAGGCGATTGTGAGCAGGGCCGAAGTGATGCCCACTCCAAGCGTGCCATGGACGGCCTGCGCGGTGGCGGCGAAGTGCGGCCGGACGTTCTCTGCCAAGAGACGCATGCACGCCAAATGCAACAGCGCGAATGTCACTCCATGCAGGGGTTGGATCAGAACGGTGGCCGTCAGATCGAAAGTTATGGCCGAGACAGCCCACCTGAGCGCGCCGGCAACCGCAGCAATAGCTATGGCATGCGCAGGCGTCACGCGCTTGAGCAGCCACGGCCCGGCCAGGAAGAACACGACCACTTCCGCCACGACCGCAAGCGACCACAGCAGGCTTGCGGTTTGCGCTGAGATGCCTGCGTTGGTCCAGCGGATGACCGAGAAGGTATCGTGCAGCGCATGACTGCCAAGGATCAGAGCCGCAGCAACAACAACACGCCGGAAAATGGCAAGCTCGAACAGGCTCCTGATGCTGCCCAACTCGACGGATTCGGCAAGGCGAGAAGCGAAAGCCGGCGGGACGAACCACAATATCATCGGCACGGTCAGCATCAGCCCGGCCTGCACGATGACCGTGACATCAGCCCAAGTCTTGACACCGCCGCGCCCGCCAGCACCGACGCCACGATGAACGCGGCCGACCCTGCGCCGCGCACCCGACCGTATTCGAAGCCCTGGCGCCGCGAGGCGACGACAGCCAGGGCATCGGCAATATTGGTGGTTGGGGCAAGCGCAATCGCATGCAAGAGACCGACGCCGACTAGCACCCAGACCCCCGAAGCCCACAGATCACCCAGCGCCGACAGCGCGGTTGCGAGGCAACAGAACGCCAGGGTGGCCCGGAGGGCGCCTGTCGCATCGGCGATGCGTCCGGCCACAGGGGCCGACAGCAGGCGAACGGCGGTGGCGCTGCCGAACAGCAAGCCGATCTGCTCAGACGACAAGCCTTTGGCTTCCACCAGAGCGGGAAGAAATGGGGAGGCCGCACCGAACGCCGCGTACAGCGCACCAAACAGCAGGATGAACGGCTGCATCGTTGACATGGCAACGCCTAGGCGCTCAGCATAATCGCGTCGCCCGCCGGTGCTTTCCCTTTGATACTAAGACATCAAACTTCGCTAGATTCGATTCGGACTGTTGGCTCGGTGAGCATGTGCATGCCCGTGATCAATCTCGACATTGTCACCGCTTCGGCAACGCGGACCTGACCCACGGATTGCGACACCCGGAAATATATCTGCGATCCAGTTCTGCGAACTCAGGCTCTCCTGCCTGCACGACGCGCGCTGTCTTCAGTGACTCCATGGCTTTTGCATCCTGGGCGACGAAAGGCCGTGGCAGGGCGCAGGTGAAGAGCATGAAGCCGCGCTTGTCCCGTTTTGCTGCCTCACGCGAAGCATCACCATATCGGTAGACGGTTTCGCCCTTTTCGTCCTTGACGACAACATAGGTTAAGCCTTTGCCCGAGGTATAAGCTGATCGGAAAGCGGCCAGTTCATCGGCGGCGGGCCTTGCCTCTTGCGCAATCGCTGGTCCGAGACAAAGGGCTGAAACGGCGACCACGAACAGAAGCTTTTTCAAACATCTCTCCTGCACTGGAAGACCGCGCAAGAGCGCGGTCATTGGAGGTGATTTCCTACGGTAGCCTCCCGGCAACGTCCGTGCGGGCCTGCACGGTGGTGTGGAGAAGTTACTTCTGGGGCACCTGAGAAACTCGGGCAGGCGTGAGTGGCTGGGTGCCTACTGACCACCACGCAAATACTACAATGGCTATCACTCCCAGGACGAACACGACGGCAGCAAGCGGTCCGCCTAGCCGCTCGTCCATGACGACCCGACGCTCAACGAGCACTTGCGATCAGCCTCTACAGCCATGTGCCACTCTCCATCTGGCGACTGCGGTTCCCGGAAGGAACGTTCGCTCAACGGATGACAGCGGGGCTTGTTCCCGGCATTAGGTAGCAAGAGAGCACTAAATGCTAACAGAGCGCCGGAGCCCTCACGAAGCTCCGGCGCCCCTGGGGAGGGACGGACCTCATACGAGGTCCGGGCATCAAACTCCGAAGCAAATGGGTTCGTTCCGAGCTACCTGATGCCGCTTCCCTAAGGAGGGGAAACGCGATGAGCATCTGGACGGTACTAGTTGGCGTTGTTGCCGTATGGGTGAAAACGAGCCTTGTCTACGGCGATGATGGCGCGGGTTTCGCGCGCAGGCTTATTCCAGTCTTTGCGATCGGTTTGGCTGGCAATCGCGTATCGATGGCGAAACTCGGTGAACCGCCGCTGTCGCCCATCGCTGTACCAGACGATGCCCCACACATAGACGTGCCGGTCTTTCTGTCCCAACAACGTTCTCACCGGCACTAAGTCGCTTTGTGCAGCGCCTTGCCGCATTTGCGTGCCTGGCTGGATGGCGCGGTCAACATTGAAACCGGGCGTGCCGTAGGGATCGCCGGGCATCTCAAAGCCATTCGCTGGTCCTCTGCTAGGAGCAGGCTTGAGATCGTCCCGATCTTCAATGCGCATTCTCACGTGCAACCAAACTTCTCGCGCCGGCAGCCTTCCGACGTTCTTAACTTGCACGTGTCCCATGGCTTCTTGCGTGCCGATCAACTCATTGATGCCGGCAGGAAGGACACTCAAATAGGCACGGAGTTCCAGTGCTGCATTGCTTGCCACGAGACGATTCGTGGCCTCGGCAGCTTCGGCTGCTCTACGCGCCTGCAAAACGGAGGCTTCTGCGGCCTTAGCCGCGTCGCGCGTGTAGCGCAAAGTGCCGTACAGCATAAGAAGGCCGGCGAGCGTCAAAACGAGACCCGCAGCGCTTGTCCAAAGCATGAATTTTGCCCAGCGAGCCATATCTTGCTGAGCTTCCAGATCGGCTATCTCGCGCTTTTCCTTCCTCTCGTTCTCGGCCTTGTCTTCCTTGGGTATCTGCTCGCGTATCGCGGTTTCGATGCCCTTGATAACGGGCAGAAGGTCCGGGCTGTGCTGCTCTTTTGCGGCGGGTGCCTGCTGGCCGGTCTGAGCGCTCTCTTGCTGCCCGGCTTTGGGTATTGGCTCGCCTTTGAGGGCGGGCTGCTGTGGCTGTTGGGCTAGGGCAATGCTGCAGGCGAGCAGCGGAGCTGCTAGCCATCCTCCAAACGCAAGCTTTGGACGCCGATAGCGATCAGACATTGGAGAAAGAACGCCGCTGTGAATCCCCCACGGCTGATCTTATTGGAGATGTTCCTGTCCGTCTCGGGCGATCCCAATCGCCCAAGTTCGCCAAAGTCAGAGGCGACACCTTCCCCGAATGCGTCAAAGAACTCGCGTCCCAGGCTTGTGCCATCTACCCGGACAGCGATTTTGCCCAGGTCTTCGGAAGCCGCTTCTAGCGTTCTTCCGCCCGGTAATTTGAAAGGCATGGTCATTCCGGCTGTTTGATGTGGCGGGCACCGCCGTCCGCATCCATTTCACCGACTGCTATTCGATCAGCAGCAGCCCGCGATCTGCTTTCGCCTTTAGCCCGTTACCGCGAGCGCGTCCTCAGGAGCCCGGCACCGTGCCGGCTGGCTGCTTCTCGATATGCGCCGCGATATCGCCGGGTCGGGTCAGCCAGATCTCGTCGCGGTGACGCAGGATATGCTGCATGGCACGCCTGAGCTGGCGTAGGCGAAATGGCTGGCCCAGGATGAAGGTGTGTAGCACGAACGGGCAGACCAGCGATTGGCCTTTGCGCGACTGGTCGAGCATCTCGTCGAATTGGTCGATCCAGGTCGTCGAGAGTTCCGTCGCCGTATGCTGTCGCATCAGCATCATCGGGGAGTCATTCGTTTCCACCGGATATGGCATGTTGAGGATCCTGCCACGGCGCGTACGCATCCAGATCGGCTGATCGTCGAGCGGCCAGTCGCATTGATAGAGGTATCCGGCCTCCTGCAACAGATCGAGCGTCTGGCGGCTCTGCGATAGCCACGGGCTCATCCAACCTACAGGTGGCTTTCCCGAGAGCTTTGTTATCGTCTCCGTTGTCTCGGCGATGAGGCGGGCCTCGTCGTCCTCCCACATGTCGCCCTGGCGCTCGGAGTTCGACCGCCCGTGCGCCACGAACTCGTCGCGGCGCACCATAATGCGCTCGCCGATCTCGGGATGGTGATCGAGGATCATCGAGTTCAGGTTGTGAGCGAGCGGGACGTCGACCTCGTCGAAGAGGTCGAACATGCGCCAAATGCCGACGCGGTTGCCGTAGTCGCGCCACGCATAATTGCGTTGCGTCTGTGGCGCCGAGCCACCGGTCGAGTCGGAGCCAAGGCCCGTCCCGAAGGCAAAGTACTCGATATTATTGCAGAAGTAGACGGCCAGCCGCTTGCCACCAGGCCACGTGTAGTCCTTGCGGCGGTCGATCGGCACATAGTCGTAGCGGTTGTGGCTGGGCAGCTTCATGGGTACCTCCAGGAGGGCATACGCCACTGTAGCATTCGAACCGTACGCGCGGAGCCGTCGCGCCCTAAGTCCCCTTTTTATCGAGCCGCGGTAGGAGGGCGTTGGCAACCTCGGTTACTCGCTTCGGAGCGCATCGATGGGGTTGAGACGCCCGGCTCGGCGCGCGGGCAAGTAGCCAAACAAAATTCCCGTGCCAGCCGCCGAGGCCATGGCGAGAGCGATGCTAGGGTAGGAGATCACCAGCGACCAGCCCGCAATCGTGGCCGTCGCGTTGGCGGCCATGAGACCGCACAAGACACCGATCAGGCCACCGCAAATGCACAGCACAACCGCCTCGGCCAGAAACTGGCCTTGAATTTGCGATTGCCGCGCGCCCAATGCCATACGCAAGCCGATCTCCCGCGTACGCTCGCTGACCGACACCAGCATGATGTTCATGATGCCGATGCCTCCCACCAGGAGCGCAATCGTGGCGGCGATGCCCAAGAGCCAGCTCAAGGCCGCCTGCGTCGCCACGCGCGCGTTCAGCATCTCGGCCAGATCGCCGACCACGAACGAGTCGTCATCGCCTGGCGGGATGCGCCGGCTTTGCCGCAGCACGCGCTCCACGTCCTCCTTCGCATCGCTCAAGTGCGCGGCATCGTCGAACTTGATAGAGATCTGCCCGACGTCGTTCTTGATCACCTGGCGCCATCCGACCAGATATCGCCGGGCGGTCGAGATCGGCACGAAGATGGCGTCGTCATGGTCTTCGCCCGTGGGCGTCTTGCCTTTCGCCAGCAACGTGCCAACCACTTCGAATGTTGTATTGCGAATGCGGATCACTTGACCCAGCGGATCATTGGCGCCGAATAGGCCCTTGATGATGGTTTGTCCAAGTACCGCAACCCGGCGGCCGCCCGCCAGATCCATATCGTTCAGCTCGCGACCGCTCGCGAGTGGCCAGTTGCGGATCTCCAGGTAGGAAGGATGCACCCCCCAGATGCGGGTCCAGGTATTGGCGCTGCCGCGCACCACCACATTGCTCGCCCATAACTGGCCTGTGATAGCTGCAACGCCCGCCACCTTGGCCGAGAGCGCCGCCACATCGTCTTCCGACAACGGCAAATTGCTACCCGGACCACTCGAGCGCCCGCCATAGAGACGCGCCGTCGTGTTCACCACCAGGATGTTGGTCCCGAGACTTGTGATGTGCCGATCGATCTCGGCCCGTGCGCCCGCGCCGACGGCGCCCATGACGATGACGGCTGTGACGCCGACGGCGATACCAAGCGTCGTGAGCCCGCTTCTGAGCGGATGTGCGCCGAGCGCATTGGCGGCTGATGCCACATAGTCCACAATTCTCATGCCGCCCCCGTCAGATCGAGGGCCGGCGTGTCGACTACGACGTGGCCGTCGCGCAATGCAATCTGGCGGCGTGACCTGCGGGCGATGTCACGATCATGCGTAACGATGACAACCGCTATTCCGGACGCGTTGAGCGTCTCAAAGAGCGTCATGATGTCGTCCGAGGTGCGCGAATCCAGCGCGCCAGTCGGCTCGTCAGCGAGCAGTAGCCGGGGATTGGTGACGAGGGCGCGGGCGATGGCCACACGCTGCTGCTGACCACCTGAGAGCTGCTGGGGGTAGTGATGACCACGATCTCCAAGACCAACGTCCTCCAACCGCCTTTGCGCCAAGGCGCGCGCGTTGCTCGGTCGGTTCTTGGCGTAGGCGAGCGGCAGCATCACTTGGGCCAAAGCCGACATGCGTGGCACGAGATTGAAGTTTTGGAACACGAAACCGATCACCTCGTTGCGCACGCCGGCCAAATCGCTAGCCGAAAGGTGGGTTATGTTGCGACCGGCAATCTCGAGCCGCCCCGAGGTTGGCACGTCAAGCGATCCAATAAGGTGCATGAGCGTAGATTTACCCGACCCCGACGGCCCGGTGATCGCGACATAGTCCCCCTCGCGAACGGTGAGGGAGATGTCTTCGAGCGCCGTGACCGTATGCTCGCCCAGCTGATAGCTCTTTCCGAGCCCTTGCGCGTTGACAACAATTGCTGCGGAATTCGAGGACGACACTCAGAACCGCCCTCCTTCTCGAGATTTCACCACCACCCTGTCGCCTTCGGTCAAACTGCCGCCGACCAGTTCCGCGAAACGCTCATCCATAACGCCCAGATCAACGTGGCGCACCTCGAGGGCTCCGGAGTTGCTCAACACCCACACCGGGACATCGCGGCGGCGAACGCGATCAGCCATCTGCGACAGGCGCTGCTTCCAAGCCGCCAACGCCTTGCTGTGGGGGTCGGCCACTATGTGGGACACCGCCGCCATCAGCCGGGCACGGTCTTGCGCCTCGGTGGCAACCGCAACGGTCGCGGGCCCAGGCGTCGCCGAGGATGTTTCGATGCCCTGCGCCTTGATCAGCGCCATGACACTGTCGATCTGAGCCTGCGTCAATGCCAGCGCCGTGCGCGCAAACGCGATCTCGCGCTCGAGGTGGCTTTGCGTTGGCCGCAGGTCGCGCGTGCTTGGCACGTGCCGCGGTTTGAAGCGCAGAGCATCGATCGAAACTCGGAGCGCGCCCGCCACGAATTCGCTTTCGATGCGCGCTTCCGCCGTCATGCCAGGCAGCAGCTTACGGTCGGCGTTGTCGGTATCGATGATCACCGTGTAGGTGATGACATTGTTAGTTTCGGCGGGCCCAAGGCGAACGTGGGCCACACGTCCCCGAAACCGACGCTCGGGATAGGCGTCGACTTTGAACTCCACGGCACTGCCGGCTGCCACCGCCCCCACATCGGCCTCGCTGATTTGAGCTTCGATGCGGATGCTGCGCAAGTCCTGGGCAATCTTGAAAAGCTCGGGCGCCTGCAGGCTGGCGGCCACCGTCTGTCCGACGTCGACCGTCCGTGTGATCACCGTACCGTCGATGGGCGAGCGGATGCGGGTGCGCTCGAAGTCGATCTGCGCCTGCGCTAACTGCGCTTCGCGCTGCCTGACCATGGCGCGCGTCTGCTCGACCTGGGCCTTGGCAATCGCGATCTCGGCTTGTGCTAAGGCGGCATCGCGCGTTGCATTGTCCAACGCGGATGCGGCAACCACGCCCTTATCGGACAGCCGTTGCTGGCGCGATAACAGGCGCGACGCGAAACGGTCGGAGGCCTCGGCCTTCAGCAGCACCGCCTCGTGATTGACGAGCGCGGCCCTGTTTGCGGCAAGATCGGCCTTAGCCTGTTCGACGCGCGCCGCAAACATCGTGTCATCGATCACGGCCAGCTCGTCGCCGGCTTTGACCTCGGAATTAAAATCAGCTTTGAGGGCGCGGATCTGGCCCGAGAGCTGTGAGCCGACACTGACGGTCACAAGCGGGCGAACGGGCCCCGAGGTGGCAATAACGCGGCGGATGGGCCCGACGCTGACGGGATCTGTGTCAAAGACCAGTGCGCTCCTGCCGCCGAGATTGAACGACGGCAACCAGCTGTTGGCAAAGGCCAAGGGTGCCAACATGACGAGCAGAGTGACGGCAAACGCAAATGAGCGCGACATACGCCTTCTCAGCCCCGCTATGGTTGTCTCGGTTCGACGCCGTTTCTATCTGAGGAGCAAAAGGAATTGTGGTCAACGGGACTTGTAGCAAAGCTGATTGAACCGTGAACGACGGCCCGCAAGTCGGTCATCTGGTGCAAGATAGTGCCGCGGCCTGGGAGGGTCACCCCATTATAGCACGCTGTGGCAGCCCCTTGCGGCGCGTTGGGGGGACTTCTGTAGCGCGGGCCGCGTGATGCTGGGGATGGCAAAACACTGGCCGGCCTCGGCGGCTCGACGCATGACCTTCCTTGACCCTAACCTTGACGCAAAGTCTTTGCGCGCCATGGGGTCTTACACGCCGTTAGGGAAAACAGTGCCAGCGGCCGATGTTAGAAACCGATGCCTTTGAGACCGGACCTGGTCCACTTCTGGCCGGCGCGCGTGCACGGCATCTCGATGCGATCCGTCGACGATCTGGTTAAGGCGGTACTCCCACCGCCCTGATTACCCACGCGGTTGCCGCTACGCGTGGCGCGTCGTTAGGGTGGACCGCTAGCCCCTCGATTGCATCTGAGTACACCCTGAGCCACGGTGTAAACGTCACGTGAAGCATTGCATCTAGGTGCCGCAAGGCCCGATTCAAGCTCGCCTTGATGCGATACACCCAGATGCAACGTTGGGGACGAGATGCCCATCGTCCGCTTCGGCTTGAAAGCAGACTAGCGGGAACGGCCCAGTGTCAGTGTGCCAGGGTGTGTCAGAAGCAGAAGGCCTCGGCACAGCTTGCGGACCAGCAGCCCGAAGAACTTCAGCCAGATGGGCCGAGCTCATTGCGCGCGCGATTTCCAATGCGATAGTGTGGTCCGAACCAAAGAACATTGAAGCTCATGGGAGGACTCCTCATGAAACGGCTCGTTCTTGCACTTGCCGCTGCTGTGGGGTTGGTCGGCTTGGCTGCGCCCGCCAGCGCCCAGTATCCTGATCGGCCCGTCAAGATGATCGTGCCGTGGGCGGCCGGCGGCGACACCGACAACATCTTCCGCCCGCTGGGCCAGATGCTGCAGAAGCACCTGGGGCAGACGGTTGTCATCGCCAACGTCACGGGCGCGTCGGGCACGGTCGGCGCACGCGAGTCCAAGGCTTCGCCGGCCGACGGCTACACCGTCTACGCCATGCACGACTATATCCACCTTGTGCACTACTCGGGCCTCACCGACGTGAAGTACACCGATTTCGACCCCATCTGCCTGGTGTCGGCGACGCCGTCTGTGCTGACGGCCAGTCCGAAGACGCCGTGGAAGGATTGGAAGGAGCTGCTGGCCGATGCCAAGACGCGGCCAGGCCAGATTACCGTCGGCGCGACTCTCAGCTCGACCAGCCACATCTTTCCGGCAACCATCGAGAAGCGAGCGGGCATCAAGTTCAAGTATGTGTCCTATGAAGGCCTCGCCCCGCGCATGAACGCAATCCTGGGCGGGCACATCGACCTCACCGACTCCAACCTCACGCAAAAGGGCAAGGTCGAAGCCGGGCAATTGAAGTTCATCGCTATCGCGAGCGAGAAGCGCGACCCGGAGATGCCCAACGTGCCGACCCTCAAGGAGCTTGGCTACGACATCGTCTACGAGGTCGCGCGCGGCCTCGTGGTGCCCAAAGGCACACCGGCGCCGGTGCGCGCCAAGCTCGGCGAGGCCTGTGCCAAGGCGACCGCCGAACCCGCGTTTAAGGAGGCGATGAAGCTGCAGGCCACGCGTGTCGCCTACCTCAATGAGAAGGACTACGCCGCCTTCCTCGACAAGATCGACAGCGAGAACAAGGCCATCATGACGGAGCTCGGGCTCATCAAAAAATGAGGGCCACATGAGGTTCGGGCGCGACGGGATCGCGGGGCTGATCGGCCTCGCGATCAGTCTCCTGCTGCTGCCATACGCCTTCGGCCTGCCGAAGCTGCCGATCGTTCCCATCGGGCCTGGCTTCTATCCGGCCATCGTCCTCGGTTTCCTTGGCGCCATGAGCGCGCTGCTGGTGCTCCAGGACATTGTCGCCCAGCGCCGCACTGCGGTAGGGGATGTGGGCGAGCCGGCAGGTCCGCAGCGCGCGTATGGCCTGGTGGCTGCCGCCTTCGCCGAGGTGGCCGCCTATATCCTTCTCTTGCCGTTGCTCGGGTTTCGCATCGCCACCGCCCTGTTCGTTGCGGCGTTCCAGCTCGGACTGGAGCGCCCGTCGACCCTGCGCCAATGGGTGGTTCTGATCGGCGTCGCCATCGGAACGTCGGCGGTCACGTATTTCGTGTTCGAGCAGTACCTCACGGTGCTGCTGCCGCGCGGCAGCTGGACAGGCTGGTGAGCCATGCTCGAACTTCTTGGCAACGGCATTCTCACCATCCTGCAGTGGCAATACCTCCTGCCCCTGTTCGCCGGTACCTTCGTCGGCGTCGTTGGTGGCGCGCTGCCCGGCGTCACCATCACCATGACCATCATCGTGATTTTGCCCTTCACCTACGGGCTCGACCCGCTGGCAGGCCTTGCCGCGATGACGGGCGTCTACGTGGGCGGCTCGGCCGGCGGACTCATCACCGCCTGTCTCCTCGGCATTCCGGGCACCCCCTCAGCGATCGCCACCACGTTCGACGGCTTTCCCATGGCGCGCAAGGGCGAGCCCGGACGCGCGGTCTGGCTGGGCGTATGGGCATCGTTCTTCGGCGGGCTGATCGGCGGGCTCTTTCTCATCCTGGTGACGGCGCCGCTGGCGGCCATCGCGCTGGAGTTCGGGCCCTGGGAGTATTTCGCGCTGTTCGTGCTTGCGATGGCGATGGTGGCCGGGCTGGCGGAGGCATCGCTGGTGAAGGGCCTGATCTCTACCGCGATCGGCCTGCTGATCACCGTGATCGGCACCGACCCGATCGGCGGCGCCGCTCGCTTCACGTTCGGGTCGGAGTTCATCGCCGGCGGCTTCCCGTTCCTGCCGGTGCTGATCGGCATCTTCGCCTTTGCCCAGACCATGTCGGACATCGAGAAGGTCGGGCAGCCGAAGGCAGCAGGCGCCGAGCTGGCGGCTCGGCCGACGCTTCGCGTCTCGCACCTCAAGGTGATCTTCGAGATCGTATCGCGGCCGTTCCTGCTGTTGTGGTCAACGATCGTCGGCATCCTGATCGGGGTGCTGCCGGCGATCGGCGGCAGCGCGGCCAACATGCTGGCCTACGACCAGGCGAAGAAGTTTTCGAAGCACCCGGAGAAATTCGGCACCGGGATTCCCGAGGGCATCATTTCCTCCGAGGCTTCCAACAACGCCAACGTGGCCGGATCGCTGGTCACCATCATGGCCTTCGGCATCCCCGGCGATGCGGTGACCGCGGTGATGCTCGGGGCGCTGACCATCCACGGCATCCAGTCGGGGCCCCTGTTCATCCTGCAGAACGC
>JBJXDX010000122.1:0-65370 GCA_046154585.1 Hyphomicrobiaceae bacterium
ATGTGGTAGGCGGCGGAGCATGCGAACATGGCGAGCATGCCCGCGCCGTAGATTGCCAGACAGGACGTTGAGGCGAGAGGGAGATGGCACACGGCTGCCACCATCATGGCGGTTACCGCCAAGAGGCTCACAACGACGCCGATGACATGAACAATGGTATCGGCCGTTTGTTCGCGGTGTGCGAGCGACGCTTTCATGGCTGGGTACCTTGGGAGGTGGGTGCCGACATCGCGGGCTCCGAGTTAGCTTCAGCGGCAGCTCTTGGAACGAAGCGTCGGTCGGCGGAGGTCAGATTTTGGATCGCTGCAACCGTCACAGGCGTGATATCGCCGAAGCACGAGTTGGTGCGCGTATACATTAGCGGAAGTCGACACCTCTATGGTCGGCACCAGAAGCATCGTCAGCATCTATATATCCGCTATTCGAGGTTCAGCGACCGGAGACGAGACATCCCACTAGGAGGCATCCAGCACGGTCAAGCTGATGCTTCTGGCCTGGTCAGCAAGCCTGTCCGCTATGCGAGGCATCGCGCCAAGTACGTCCGAGGCCCTGCGGGGCCGCAGACCGCCGTTAACTCTGCACCACCTAGACCGACGAGCCGTTCGCATCGGCGCGAGCCGTCGCTATAATCTGCCTTATCTTCACATAATGCGGTTGGAACAGCATGGCGTCGTCGAGCAGAGGTAACAGGAGCGCGCGCCGTATTTCGCCGGCAGAAGCCGCCGACTTGGTGAGATCCGGAGATTGGGTGGACTACGGCTTCGGCATGGGTCAGCCCGACACCTTCGACAAGGCGCTCAGCGGCCGCCGTAACGAGCTCGAGCGCGTCAAAGTGCGGGCCTGTCTGTCGGTGAAGCAGCGTGCCGTGCTCGAGGAGGATCCCGATGGCCGCGCCTTCGGCATGCTGAACTGGCACTTCGGCGGATACGACCGGCGCATGCACGACAAGGGCCGTACCAACTACATCCCGATGAACTTCGGCGAGGCGCCCGACAACTACCGCCGCTTCATAGAACGAGTGGACGTCGCGTGCCTGAAGGTCTGCCCGCGCGACTCCTGCGGCTCTTACAATTTCGGGGGCGCTGGTACCTACCACGGTGCCATGATGGCGAAGGCGAAGATCCGCATCGTCGAGGTGTCGAACGCGATGCCCTACTGCCACGGCTTCGACAATGGCATCCACGAGAGCGAGGTCGACTACGTCATCGAGGGCGATCACGCGCCAATCACCGAGGTGACCAACCCGCCGATCACCGAGATCGACCGCCGCATTGCCACCCTCATCGCCGCCGAGATCGAGGACGGCTCGTGCCTGCAGATCGGCATCGGCGCCATGCCGAACGCGGTCTGCTCGATGCTCAAGGAGGCGGGCGTCAAGGATCTCGGCATCCACACCGAAATGATGGTCGACGGCATGGTCGAGCTGTTCGAGGCCGGACTCATCACAGGCGCGCGCAAGGCCGTCGATCCCGGCAAGGCAGTCTATACGTTCGCGCTCGGCTCGCGGAAGCAGTACGCGCTCATCAACAACAATCCCGACATTCTTTGCCGGCAGGTCGACTACACCAACCTGCCGCACATTATCATGCAGAACCCGCGCGCGGTTTCGATCAACAATACTACGCAGATGGATCTGCAGGGCCAAGCAGCCTCCGAGAGCGTGGGCCATCGCCACATCTCCGGCACCGGCGGTCAGCTGCAGTTCGTGCGCGGCGCCTATGCCGCGCCCGAAGGCAAGTCATTCATGTGCTTCTCGTCGACCTACACGCGCAATGGCAAATCGGAGAGCCGCATCGTCATCGAGCTCACGCCCGGAAACGTGGTGACCACACCGCGCACCGACATCATGTACGTTGCGACCGAGTACGGCATCGTCAATCTGAAGGGCATGTCGATTGCCGAGCGTGCGCTGGCGCTGATCTCGATCGCGCACCCCGACTTCCGCGAGGGACTTGAGCGCATGGGCCGCGAGAAAGGCCTGATCCCCCGTTGGTTCCGCTGAACTGGCGCGTTGGTGGTCGGGACGTTCGTCACGCCAAACAGCCTACAATGCGCTCCATGCCATCGACATCCCAATAGCTGAGGTCAATCACGGCGCAAGCCGCGCTAACAGATATTTCCCTGCTCAAGTCCGCTTGGCGTTGTTGACCGGACGCCTAGCGCTTACGCGTTCGGCATCGCTCCCCCAATGAGAGATCCCTGCCTTGAGCTTTAGGACGGCCCTATAGCGATAGGTCCAAGGGTACGGCAAACAAGACGGCTTTCAACGCTATGAAACGCAGAGCTCGGCGAGCTTTGCGAAGAAGCGCTATTGCTGAGGCCCGCATCCTCGTGGCCCAAGGTCGCGCTGAAATAGCGGCAAAGTTGATGATCGACGCGCGCGTTGATCATCGGCTCATTGGACGCGTAACGCAGCATTGGTTCCGTCATTTGCTCGCTACGCGGTTCCGCGGCGACATTTGAGGCGCTATGGACCAGGGCGGCTGGCGTGATGAACGTTCCGTCATGGGTTATGTCATCGACGCTTCTGAACATCGCCGCGCGATCGTCAATAAGTTTGATCGTGAAGCAATTGGCACGCTGGAGACACGAACGTTCTTGTCACCCAAGAAATTGGAGCAAAAACAATGACATTACCACTATTGGCCCCGCCCTTGGTAAGGGTGGGGTCGGAGGTTCAATTCCTCTCGGCGGCACCACACCCCAGCAGCACTTCGATCTGTGTCCGCGACGCGTCCTTACTGGCGTTGGCTGGAACACAAAGGGAACCTGACGCATTTGCCGCCTGCCGGTTGTCACGGAACCATTGCATTTGCGGCATAACTAACCAGGGCAGTCGCGCCCCTGGAGACATCGCCGATGACCAAAGACAGCTTTTCGAACAAAGCCGAAGCGTTCGAGGCTTTTGACGATACACCCCTGTCGCCCGCGCATGCCGACGCCATCGGCGCGGTCATAGCGCGCCGCTTCAGTCGCCGGGACCTCCTCCAGGGATCGCTTGGCGTCGCCGCAGCGACCGCGTTGTTCGGCGATGCAGCCTTGCGGAGCGCGCTGGCCCAGCCCAAGCCTTCCCCCTCCTTCTCGTTTCAAGCGGTGCCCGCAGGCGCCGACGAGAAACATCACGTCGCCGAAGGCTACGATGCCAATATCCTGATCCGCTGGGGCGATCCGCTGACGGAAGGCAAAGCCGCCTTCGAACCCCGCACGCTCACCGCCGAGGAGCAGGCGCAGCGTTTCGGCTACAACAACGACTACATCGCTTTCTTCCCACTCGACGAGCGCGGCTCGCGCGGCCTGCTTTGCGTCAACCACGAGTATGCAAGTCCGGAGGTCATGTTCCCCGGCGTCGGCGTTCGTCCGGATCGCAATGACTTCATCAAGATCACGCAGGCGCATGTCGGGGTCGAGATGGCCGCGCACGGCGTCACCGTTTTCGAGATCGCTTTCGAAGGCGGACATTGGAAGCCCGTTCTGTCGAGCAAGTACAACCGTCGCATCACGGCGTCGACCGAGATGACGACCGACGGGCCTGCCGCAGGACATGACCGCCTGAAGACGATCGCCGATCCCACGGGGCTGAAGCTCTGGGGCACGCTCAACAACTGCGCCGGCGGACAGACACCTTGGGGCACATATTTGACGGGCGAGGAAAATTGCAACGGTTACTTCTGGACTGACCAGAAGGCCGCGGACGGAAAACGTCTCAACAAGGGCCTCGGTGGCGCGCAGCAGAAGAGTTACGACCGCTATGGCATCCCCAGCAACTGGTACAGCTGGGGCAAGTATCACGAGCGCTTCAACGTCGACAAAGAAGCCAACGAGTGCAACCGTTTCAACTGGATTGTCGAGA
Source organism: Hyphomicrobiaceae bacterium (assembly GCA_046154585.1). Lineage (GTDB taxonomy): Bacteria > Pseudomonadota > Alphaproteobacteria > Rhizobiales > Hyphomicrobiaceae > CADEFX01. Next base: position 3,851 of record JBJXDX010000122.1, read on the forward strand.
TCGACCCGCACGATCCAGCGTCGATCCCCGTGAAGCACACCGCGCTGGGCCGCTTCCGGCACGAAGGCGCCGAGATGATCGTCAACAAGGATGGCCGCGTGGTCGTCTATTCGGGCGACGACTCGACTTTCGAATATGTCTATCGTTTCGTCTCCAAGGATGCCGTCAAGCCGGGCGATAAAACAGCCAACATGAAGCTGCTGTCCGAAGGCAGTCTTTCGGTTGCGCGCTTCAACGATGATGGCACGGCGACGTGGCTGCCGTTGGTCTTCGGGCAGGGACCGCTGACGCCGGCCAATGGCTTCCAATCGCAGGCCGATGTGCTGATCGACGCGCGCATCGCCGCCGATCTGCTCAAGGCCACGCCGATGGACCGGCCCGAGGACGTGCAGCCGCATCCCACGTCCGGCAAAGTCTACGTCATACTCACCAACAACGAGCGCCGGAGGCCGGAGCAGACGAACAAGGCCAACCCGCGCCCCGAGAACGACTTCGGCCACATCATCGAGATGACGGCGCCAGGCGCGGACCACGCTGCAGACACCTTCACCTGGGATTTCCTGGTCAAGTGCGGTGATCCCAAGGTTGCGGAGATGGGCGCGCTCTGGAATCCGGCTATCGCAAGCGACGGCTGGTTTTCCTCGCCCGACAACTGCACATTCGACTCGCAGGGCCGTCTCTGGGTCGGCACCGACCAAGGGAGTGCCTGGCCGCGTAAGACGCAGCGTGCGGACGGCTTTTTCGCTATGGGGACCGAAGGCGAGGAGCGAGGACTGCCGAAGCTCTTCTTCCGCTGCCCGGTTGGTGCCGAGATGTGCGGGCTCTGTTTCACGCCGGATGGCGAAACGCTGTTCCTCGCCGTCCAGCATCCCGCCACCGATGGCGTGAAGGACTGGAAGCCCTTCGGTCGCGAGTCGACGTTCGAGGATCCCGCCACACGCTGGCCGGATTTTCAGCCGGACATGCCGCCGCGCCCGTCCATCGTTGCGGTCCGCAAGAAGGGCGGCGGCAAGATCGCCTCATAACGGCGGTCGAACGGCCTATGACATGGCTCCGGCTCGGCGCAATGCGCCGAGCACGATGACGCGTATCATCCTTTCTTTAACGCCCCTGGGCTTACGCAAGCCCATGCGCTCCAAAGCGGCCGCGTGATAAGGATGGAGGGCGCGCGGGTTGAGGCCCGACAGCACTGCCGTGAGCCGGTCCCGACGCGACCCCGACTTGAGCATCGCCAGTGGCGCGATCAGGGACTGCTCCGCCTCCGTCATTTCCGTCCCGAGCGGAAAGAGCGGGAGCAACCCATGCGCGCGCATCGGGCCGAGGGCTTCCCGAATTCGCTCCATCCAATTGTTGCGTTGCTCCGAAGGAAGTGCGTACGAGCGTTCCAGCTTGCGCGCCGTTTTGGCCGCGTGCATCAGCTGGGACTGGGCGGCGCTGTCCGCCACTTTCAGCATTTCCGCGATTACGTCGCGGTCGGATTTGCCCCGCAAATCCGCGACCCCGTATTCGGTGACAATGATGTCCCGCAGTTGCCGGGGCACGGTCGTGTTGCCATAGGTCCAGACGATGTTGGACTTGAGCCCGCCGCCGCGCCGGCTCGTGCTGCGCACAGCGATGATCGATCGCGCTCCTTCGAGTTCGTGCGACATGACGACGAAGTCCTGCTGCCCGCCGACGCCGCTGACGACGCGGCCATCCTCGAGCTGATCGGACGATGCCGCGCCGAGCAGGGTCGCGGTCATGCCGGTATTGATGAAGCGCGCGTCGCGCCGATGCTGCCGCTTCAGCGCTTCGTCTCCGTACAGCGCATTGGTGAACGAAATGGCGGTCATGCAGATGTCGTCGAGGTCTGCTGGCGACATCTCGCGTAGCTCGCGATAGAAGGCCTGGCTGCCGACAAAGAATCCGGCATGGACGAGCGCATCGTTGATTTCGCCGACGCCGCCGCGCGCCGGACCCGAGACACGGCGTTTCAGGATGCCGGCCTTCTTCAGGTGCAGGAAGCCGTCAACGAGCATCTCGCTGCAGCCGTATAGGCCTTGATTGAACGGGCCAAGCTCGGCCTCGGGCGAGTCCGGCACGCCCAATGCATCGAGCAAATCACGAAAATCGCTGTTGCGCGTGTGCCGCAGGATCAGAATGTGCGCGAGCGCGTCGGCAAACGAGCCGATGCCGATCTGCAGCGTGCCGCCGTCCTTGATGAGTGTGGCAGTGTGCAGCGCCATGGCGTAGTCGGCGAGCGGCACGGGCTCCTTGGGCGGCGCGAACAGATCGTAATGCTTGCCCTTCGGATTCAGGAGCGCATCGAAGTCCGCGGCCGCGACCTCGGCATGACCCGGCATGAACGGCAGGTTCGAATTGATCTCGCCAGCAACGGCAATGGGTTGCCCCGCTTTGCGCCGCGCTGCGATGTAAGGCGCCAGGTCGAGCGTGATGTCCGGGTTGGAGCTCAGGCTCAATCGGCGCGCACCCTCCTTCGGATGCGGCGCCACGAGCTGCGCCATCACATTGATGCCGAGATGCGCCAGATGCCTCGCAACATGCGTGTAGTTCATGCTGACGTAGGACTGCTGCGCCCCGAGTACCGACATCCACGCGCCGGCCTGAAAGAAGAACTCATGGATCTGGATGTTGGGCGGCAGGCGGCCTTTGCGGAGCGCCTCCACATAGTGAAGATTGGGATAGCTCCCAAACAGGCGATCGAGCAGCGGCTCGACGAAGCGCTGCTCGATGCTGCTCCGATACATCGGCCGCACCAGCGTCAGGCCGGTGAAGATCGTCATCTTCAGGCGCCGGTCGTTCTCCACCAGGTCGTAAAGTGCGTTGAGCAGCAAGTTGGGCTTGCCGATGCCGATGGGCACCGCAACGACCAGCTCCCATCCTACACGATCAACGATGGCCTTGGCGCACGACGCCGGGTCGCTGTGGTGGTCCGTAGACAAAGGTAGGGCGCCCTCCCTCTGAGGATCATGGGTTCCTTCTGCACCGCTGCGAGGAGTTGGGCAATGGCCGGTTGCGATCCGACCGCCCTTTCCGCACTTGGTTCGTCCATTTGCGGCGCCGCGCGCCATGTCAGAGTGGGCGCGAGAGGTCACGCCATCAACTCATCAGCGCGACACGACAATTCTGGGGAGAAGACGATAATGCTTTGGATCGGACGTGCATTACTGGGATTGGAGCTGGCCGGAAACGCCGAGGTGCAGCGCGTCTACCTCGGGATCGGCTGAGCCCTCAAGACTGCAGCATCGCGGCCGACAGTGGCGCGCGGGCGCAAAGGCTCTGCCAGTCGAGAATTTGGACCTGATGCCGCCCCTGGGTCGCGATCAGATCGTGGTCCTGCAAATCGGACGTGATGCGGCTCAGCGTATCGGGATTGAGACTGAGGTAATCCGCAATATCGGCCCGCAGCATCGGAAGCCGCAGCAGACATCTGTTGGACGCAACGCGGCCTTGCCGGAGTCCGCTGGAGACCAGGAACGAGGCGACACGCTGCTCCCCGGTCAGCGAGCCCAGCATGATATTTGCAAAGACAAGACGCTTTACCATGGCCGTGGAGAGAAGCTGGTAGTCGCGCAAGACGTCCGGCAATTCCGTGAACAGCGGCTTGTGCGGCTTTTGACGCAATCGCCACAGCTCGCACGCTTCGATCGCAAACAGGCGTAGGTGTGGAACGGTCGGCAACAGCGAGACTTCCAAAAGGTCGCCGGTGTACCCGAAATCGATGATCTGGCGGTGTGTCGTGACCGTCTCGAGCGCAATGGTCCCTGAGTGTATGAGATAGGCACAGTCAGGCGTATCGGTCGGCAAAGCCAGTTGTTGGTGACGTGACAGGCGCACGGGCGTCCCGGCTCGGGCAAACACACCGGTCAACGCGGAATGGGTGGGGTAGTTCGTAACCGAGACGCCAGGTTCCGTCATCTCGGCGACATCCGAAGTCATGGTTGCGACGCTTTCATCACTGCCTGCCGCACGAGGTGTTGCCGCGGTCGTTAACAATGTGTTGCAACCTTGCCATGATTCGATGCCGCCACGTCCATTTCTGATCTAGGTCAGAAATCAGCTTGGGATTGTGCTGGAAATGACGTGCGAACACGTGTCCTTTGTGCTTGGCGCGTAGCTCATCGAATCGCCACTTCCTTCCAACGTTCTGCGTGAAATGTATCGCTGTGTGCGCGGGCACACGGCGGCCGAGTCACGACTCAATGCATGCGCTCAGGCTATCTTCAGCGGGGGAATGCTGGCTAATGATCGTCATCGTCGATGACCGCGAGACTGTGAATGGTGGTTACACCTCCTGGTTTGGTCGTGAGGGCGTATCGGCGACCGGGATTGCGCCGACCGATTTCGACAACTGGGTGAAGACCGTTTGTGAGCGCGACATGGTCGCGGTCGAGGCTTTCCTGCTTGGCGACTGCCAGGGCCGTGCGGGCCTTCCGAAAATTATCAAAGGTCGGTCGACGGCTGCGGTCATAGCCATGAACGACAACAAGTCTCTGGAAGACACGCTGGATTTGTTTGCTGCGGGCGTTGACGACGTGGTGCGTAAGCCGATCCATGTGCGCGAGCTGTTGGCGCGCATCAAGGCCATTCGCAGCCGGCAGCGCGCCGAGGCTGGTCACATCGATATCGGAGAGATCCGGGTCTTCGCTGATGGGCGCGACCCTGAGGTCAGAGGGCAGGTGCTGACCCTGCCGCGGCGAGAGCGTCGGATCCTGGAATACCTCGTCGCGCACGAGGGCGGTCGGGTGACCAAGGCTCAGATCTTCAACTCCGTCTACGGCTTGTTCAACGAGGACATCGACGAGAACGTCGTCGAGAGTCACATCAGCAAGCTGCGCAAGCGCTTGAGGCATCGGCTCGGTTACGACCCGATCCACTCCCAGCGGTACCTGGGTTACAGCCTCGTACGGTCCTGACTTCCCTGAATGCTGGTGATGAAGGCGTGCGTTTGCGTATGGGCGAGGTGCACATGCAAGGCATGCGGCCGGTGTCCGTCGATGAGCGTGCGGCTCGAGTTCGGCTGTTGAGCGCAAATCAGCTTCGCACAAGATTTGAATGCTCTTTTGTAAGAGAGCGAAGCCCGGTCACACACAGGACTGAAAGCCCATGAGCCTCACGGGAATGATGAGAACGAGTATCTCCGGCATGGCCGCACAGGCTAACCGGCTGGGGACGGTCTCTGACAACATCGCCAATGCCAGCACGACGGGCTACAAGCGAGCTTCCACGGAGTTCTCCTCGCTGATCCTTTCGTCCGGCTCGGCCGACTATGTGCCGGGTGGTGTGGAGACCAGGATTCGCTACGGAATTGCCCAGCAGGGCGCCTTTCAGTTCACGACGTCCGTCACCGATCTCGCCGTCAGCGGTGACGGCTTCTTTGTCGTCTCCGATCCGGATGGAACGCCCTATCTGACGCGCGCCGGCTCCTTTGTCCCTGACGGCGAAGGCAATCTCGTGAACGCCGCCGGCTTCAATCTGATGGGCTACGCCTTGAATGGTGGGACGCCCGCCGTTGTCGCCAACGGCTTTGCCGGTCTGACCCAGGTCAGCATCGGTCAGCTCGCGCTGCAGGCTGATCCGTCCGACGCCGGCAATCTGTACGTAAACCTGCCCGCCGACGCGACGGCGGTGGGGGCGCTCCTTCTGCCATCCGCAAACGACCCGAGCGCTGAATACACGGCCAAGACCTCGATCGTCGCCTACGACAACCTGGGCGCCGAGGTCACGCTCGACGTGTACTACACGAAGACGGGTCCCAACGCGTGGGAGGTGGCCGTCTTTGATCGCGCGGATGCTGCGCCCGGCGGCGGCTTCCCCTATACGGGCGGCGCCATCACCAGCGTGCCGATGACCTTCAGCGGCACCGACGGGCAGCTCACCAGCGCAGGCTCGTTCTCCTTCACGGTGCCGAATGGTGCATCGCTCACCCTTGACATCTCGCAGACGACGCAGCTCGCCGGCGAGTACTCCATGCGCGATGTGCAGATCAACGGCAATGCGCCGAGCGCCGTGGAGCGCGTCGAGATCGACGACAGCGGCATTCTTTACGCCGTTTACGAGAACGGGGCGCGTGCGCCGACGTTCCAGATCCCACTCGCCAGGGTGACGAGTCCTGACAACCTTCAACCTCTCGCCGGCAACGTGTATTCGCCCAGCCTGGACTCGGGCGATGTGCAGATGGGATTTGCGGGGTCATCCGGCTTCGGCACGGTGGTGTCGGGTGCGCTCGAGAAATCGACCGTCGATATTGCCACAGAGCTGACGACGATGATCGAGTCGCAGCACAGCTACACCGCCAATTCGAAAGTCTTTCAAACCGGCACTGAACTCATGGAAGTGCTGATCAACCTCAGACGCTAGTGTGATGATCGAATTCGCCGACATTTGCCGCAGACTCTGGAGCGAATTTCTCGATCTGAAATCACACTGGCAAGAATATGAATCTAGTGTCCCTTCTTATTCCGAAGTTCGCTCCCGGGCCTAGCATCCAGATCAGGCGGACTTCGGAATCGGGACACTAGCGACGGTTCTCACGTTCGCTGAATACGTTAAGAAGGCGGTGGAATGACGCTCTCTGTTGGTCTTGGAATCGCCAACTCCGGACTATCAGTCACCGCGGACCAGACCGCGGTGGTCTCGCGCAACGTGGCGAACGCGGGCGATCTTTATGCATCCCGAAAGACGGCGAATGTCGTGACGGCGGCGGGCGGCGGGGCCCGTCTCGCCTCGATAACACGTGTCTTCAACGATGCTTTGTTTCGCAACGTCCTGTCCACGACGTCGGTGGCAAGCGGCCAGCGCGCCATTTTGGACGCACTGGACATGCTCGATCAAACGGTCAACGATCCGGAGCTCGATGCATCGCCGGCAGCGTTGGTCGGAAAGCTGTCAGCCGCGCTCCAGCACTATGCCGAAGCACCGAACGATGCTGTTCGGGCCCGCAGCGCCATATCGGCCGCAAGCGATTTGGCCAGCGGACTGCGCGCCGCATCCCAAACGGTCCAGCAGGTGCGTCAGCAGGCCGACAAGGATCTCAGCAACTCGGTCGGTCGCATCAACACGCTCCTGTCGCAATACGAGACCCTGAACAGCGCGATCGTCAAAGGCACCCGCGCAGGCGCCGACGTTACGGATCAACTCGACGCGCGCGATCGCGTCCTCGCGAGCCTTTCGGAAGAGGTTGGCATTCGCACGGTATCGCGTGCGGATGGCGATCTCGCCATTTTTACCGATAGCGGCGTAACGTTGTTCGAAGGGTCTGCGCGCTCGGTGACGTTCCAATCGACAGCCAGCTTTGGCCCGGGCACGCAAGGCAATGCCGTCTATATCGATGGCGTGCCCGTCATCGGTGCCTCGGCCACCATGCCGGTTGCGTCGGGCCGTCTGGTCGGACTGGCGGCCGTGCGCGACGATGTTGCCGTCACCTATCAGTCGCAGTTGGATGAGATGGCGCGCGGGCTCGTGGAGGCCTTCGCGGAGAGCGACCAAAGCGCCGTGCCGGCGCTGCCCGACGTCCCGGGGCTGTTCACCTATCCCGGCGCGCCGCCGATGCCTCCCACGGGCACGCTTGTCGTCGGTCTGGCGGCGTCGATCCGCGTTGCGGCGAGCGTCGATCCTGCTCAAGGCGGCAACCTCAATCTGTTGCGGGATGGCGGTATCGGCGGCAATCCAGCCTACGTCTACAACACATCCGGCGCCCCGGCTTTTTCCGACCGTCTTCAGGAGCTCGTGGACGGCATGAACGCGTCGCGGGCGTTTGACCCTGCGGCTCAATCAGGGGCGGGAGGCACCATCGCCAATTTCTCTGCGGCCTCGGTGGCGTGGCTGCAGGAGGCACGCAGTTCCGCGAGTGCCGACGCGGAGTACCGCACGGCCTTGCTGGAGCGATCGACGGAGGCTTTGTCCAAGGTCAATGGCGTCAATCTCGACGAGGAGATGACGGCACTGCTTGAGCTGGAACGGTCGTACCAGGCATCGTCGAAGCTCATCACAATGATCGACAGCATGTTCGAAGCGCTGCTGACGGCGGTGGGATAACGCTATGAAATCCACCTTCATATCGACGCGCGCCATCTCCGAGGCCACGCGGCTTTCGATGATCAAGATGCAGTCGAAGTTGCTGGTGGCCCAGAAGGAGGTCGCCACCGGGCGCTTGGCGGATGTCGGCAAAAGCCTGGGCCACCAAGCCGGCCAGACGGTCTCCTTGCGTCAGGAGCATTTGCGCCTCTCCACGATCGTCGATAGCAATACGGAAGTGGCGACTCGCCTGGAGCTCACACAGGCATCGATCAAGCAAATGCTGGATGGTGCGCAGTCCTTCCTGGGACAGTTGATCGGCGCGCGCAATAGCGAGACCGGGCCTGGGGTTATCAAGGGGCAGGCCGAAGGTGCGCAGGCGGCCTTGATCGACACGCTGAATGCCGCCTTCAATGGTTTGCACCTCTTCGCCGGCATCAATACCGATGTCAAACCGCTCGCCGAGTACAATCAGACGCCGCCCGGAGCCAGCAAGCAATCCGTTGCCGACGCCTTTCTCACAGCCTTCGGCGTGACCCAGCAGGATCCGACCGTCAACGCGATAACGCCTGCGAACATGCAAACTTTCCTCGATGGTGCATTTGCGGATTTGTTCGACGAGACGTCCTGGGCGGCGAACTGGTCTTCTGCCGCAGATCAGAACTTGCGCAGCCGAATCTCCACGCAAGAGCTTGTCGAAACCTCCATGAACGCCAACGACCCGGGCATTCGCAAACTTGCCTCGGTCTACACGATGCTTGCCGATCTCGGCGTCGAGAATCTCAACGACCAGACGTTCCAGACGCTCGTTGATACCGCCATCCGCGCCGTTGGCCAGGGCATCCAGGAGATGGCTAAGATTCAGGCCAATATCGGCATCGTGCAGGAGCGTGTCGAGGTAGCCAATGAGCGCATGTCGCTTCAAGTCGACATCATCACGACGCACATCGGTACGCTCGAATCGGTCGATCCCTACGAGGCTTCGACTCGCCTGTCCACGCTGATGACCCAGATCGAGACATCATACGCACTCACGGCTCGCATCCAGCGGCTGAGCCTCCTCAATTACCTGTAAAGCGCGGGCATCGCAGGTCAACAGATCAAAGGGATGGAAGATGTACAAGTTCTCATATGCCGAGGTTTTGGAGGATGCGCCTCAAGCGTCGAGGGAACGCGAGCGTCAGGCCTTGGAGCACTGCATCAGCCTGCTCCGGTTGGCGGATGAGCGCGGACCCCAGTCGCGTGAAGCCATCGACGCTCTGCTGTTCCTGCGTAAGCTGTGGACCACCTTGATCGAGGATCTTGCAAGCCCCGAAAATGATCTGCCTCAGGTCCTGAGGGCGGACCTGATTTCGATCGGCCTGTGGATCATGCGCGAGGCGGACGACATCCGGCTGGAGAAATCGACGAGTTTCAAGGACCTCATCGAGGTCTGCGCGGCCATATCCGAGGGCCTCAAATGAAGAGCTTGCGGATCTCCCTGCGGGCTGGCGAACGCCTCTACGTGAACGGCGCCGTTCTGCGGTCAGACCGCAAGGTTTCGCTTGAGTTCCTGAATGACGTCTCGTTTCTCCTCGAAAGTCATGTCTTGCAGACCGAGGATACCACCACGCCGCTCCGGCAACTCTATTTCGTCGCTCAAACGATGCTGATGGAGCCGTCGAGCGTGCCGGCGACCCGCGCGCTTTTCGAGACGTCGTACGCTTTGCTTCAATCCTCGCTCGAGAACGAGGACCTCTTGGCGGGATTGACCAAGGCGCGCGATCTGGTGGCAATGGATCGGGTCTACGAGGCCTTGAAAGTCATTCGTCTCCTCTTTCCGCTCGAGGCCGCCATTCTCGGCAAGCGGACCGTCCGAAACAACGCAACCTTGGAGATCGCCTAGTGGAAATCGGTTCAGCAACCTCGCTTCTGCCGGGATCGCAGACGCAGACGACGAACTCGTCGGTCGCGCCCGACTACAACTCTTTCCTTCGGCTGCTGGTCGCGCAGATGAAGAACCAGGATCCGACGAAGCCGATCGATGCGACCCAATATGTGTCGCAGATCGCAGCGTTTTCGAACGTGGAGCAGGCCGTCCAGACCAACTCCAAGCTCGACGCGCTCATGACCTCCTTCGCGTTGACGCAGGCCGATGGGGTCATCGGGCGGACGATCACGTCGGCCAATGGGGATATAACGGGCACGGTAACGGCCGTCCGGGTTGTTTCCGGCGGCGCCGTGGCTGTCCTCCACACCGGGCGAGAAGTTCTGTTGGGGCCGGGCATAACCATCACCTGAACCATGAATCAGGCAGACGCGCTTGACATCGTCCAGTCCGCGATCTGGACCGTGATCGTCGCCTCGAGCCCGGCGGTTGGGGCGGCGATGCTGATTGGTGTCGGCATCGCGCTGCTTCAGGCGCTGACTCAGGTCCAGGAAATAACGCTGACCTTCATTCCAAAGATCGTTGCGATCCTGATTGTGACGTCCCTGACAGCGCCGTTCATCGGGGCTGTCATTTTCGCCTTTTCCGAGCAGATCTATTCGCGGATCGAGCACGGCTTCTGAAGCCCTGTCTCCGGTGAAGACCCTCGCGCAAGGTTCGTGCTCCAAGCTGCGATCCCGGGATGATGCGGGGATGATGAATGGCCGGTTCAATCGCTAACGTCTCTGAGGTGTCCGAGCGCAAAGGTGGGCAAGACGTCAGCTTTGCAATCGGCATCGTATTCATTTTGACGGTGCTTTTCCTCCCGCTGCCGGCAGTTCTGATCGACGTCGGGCTGGCATTTTCCATCGCATTGGCCGTTCTGATACTGATGGTCTCTCTCTGGATTCAAAGACCACTCGATTTCTCCGCCTTTCCGACGGTCTTGCTCATTGCCACGATGTTGCGTCTCGCGCTCAACATTGCGACCACGCGATTGATTTTGTCGGAAGGCAATCACGGCTACGCGGCGGCAGGCCACGTCATTGCCGGCTTTGCCAATTTCGTGATGAGCGGCGATTTCGTGATCGGGACGATCGTCTTCGTCATCCTCGTTACCGTCAACTTTCTCGTCATCACCAAGGGCGCGACGCGAATCGCCGAAGTGGGTGCCCGCTTCACGCTCGATGCCATCCCGGGCAAACAGATGGCCATCGACGCCGACCTGTCCGCCGGATTGATCGACGACAAGGAGGCCATGCGGCGGCGGCGGGAGCTCGAAGAGGAAAGCGCATTCTTCGGCTCGATGGACGGTGCCTCGAAGTTTGTGCGCGGCGATGCCATCGCCGGCCTCATCATCACGGCCGTCAATGTTTTCGGCGGGATCGTCATCGGCGTAACGCGCCACGACATGAGCCTTTCCTCGGCAGCAGACGTCTTCGTCAAGCTGTCCGTCGGTGACGGCCTGGTGACCCAGATCCCGGCCCTCATTATTTCACTGGCAGCAGGCCTGCTCGTTTCCAAGGGTGGCACGCGCGGTTCGGCCGAGAAGGCGATTTTCGGGCAGCTCGGCAACTATCCGAGGGCGCTGTCCGTGGCTGCGCTCGTCATGTTCGTCCTGGCCCTGGCTCCCGGCTTGCCCGTGCTGCCGTTCGCCGTGCTCGGAGCGGCGATGGGATTCGTGGCCTACGCCATTCCCAAGCGCCGGGCCGAAGTCCTGGCAGCCGAGGAGGCGAAGGTGCTGGAAATGCAGCAGTCCGCCGACGAGGAAGCACGCCACTCCGTCAAAGAGCATTTGCGCGCCATCGAGATTGAGCTCTGCCTGGGCAAGCAGCTTTCCAGCGCCCTTCTGCCCGCCCACGGCGAGCTCGCAGTGCGCGTCGGCAAGATGCGGCGCGCCTTTGCCCGCCAATACGGCTTTGTCGTTCCCGAGATCAAGCTGTCGGACGATCTGTCCGTCAACCCGAAGAGCTACCAGATCAAGATCCATGGCACTGTGGCTGCGGGTGAGGATCTGCGCCTGGGAGATGTCATGGTCGTGGTGGGCGATGGCCCACTGCCCGATGTCCCCGCCGACGAAGCGCGCGAACCGGCCTTCGGCATGAAGGCCGTCTGGGTGTCGGAGGCTTTCGCCAGCAACGTGAAGCGCGAAGGCTTTACGCCCATTGACAACATGTCGGTCATGCTCACCCATCTGCGCGAAGTGATCCGCAACAATCTCTCGCAGCTCCTGTCCTACAAGGATATGCGCGTCCTGCTGGACAGGCTGGAGCCCGAATACCGGCGTTTGCTGGACGAGATTATTCCGTCGCAACTTTCCTATTCCGGCCTGCAGGCCGTACTCAAGCTGCTGCTGGCCGAACGCATCTCCATCCGGAACCTCCATCTCATTCTGGAGGCTATAGCCGAGATCGCGCCGCACGTGCGGCGCGCGGAACAGCTCGCCGAGCATGTGCGAATGCGCATGGCGCAGCAGATCTGTGGCGATCTGTCCGAAGGTGGTGTTCTCAAAGTGCTGCGCCTCGGCAATCGATGGGATCTGGCATTCCATCAGGCGCTGAAGCGGGATGCCAAGGGCGATGTCATCGAGTTCGACATCGATCCTCGTCTCATTGAGCAATTCGGTGCCGAGGCAACCAAGGTCATCCGCGCTCAGATGGAGCAGGGCCATCAGTTTGCGGTCGTTGCCGCGCCCGACGCGCGCCCCTACGTGAGAATGGTCACCGAGCGTCTGTTTGCGACACTGCCTGTCCTGTCGCACCTGGAGATCGCGCGCGGAGTCACGGTCAAGTCTCTGGGGGCGATCTCGTGACGCCGATCGCGTCCGACACGATCCTCTACACCTTCATTCTGTTCTGCCGGATCGGTGGATGCCTCATGGTAATGCCGGGCTTCTCCAGCCCGCGGATTCCGCCACGGGTCCGCCTCTTCATCGCAATCTCTGCGACGCTGGCGATGGTCCCCGTTCTGCTGCCGACGTTGCAAGCTGCGGTGCAGGACTTGTCGCTTCCAGGCATGGCCGGTGTGATCCTCTCCGAATGCGCGATTGGCGCGCTGATTGGCCTGATGGGGCGCATGTTCTTTCTGGCGCTGCAGTTCATGGCCACGGCCATCGCCCAGTTCATCGGCTTTGCTGCCATGCCCGGCGCGCCGGTTGAAGATACCGAGCCGTTGCCATCGGTTGGGACGGTCATCACGATGACGGCAACAGTGCTCCTGTTTCTGACGGACCAGCACTGGGAGGTCTTCCGCGCGCTCCTGGCCTCCTATACTGCGCTACCCGTCAAAGCCGGCTTTTCGATTGAAGCCGGTATCGCGCAGTTGTCTCTGGCGTTGGGGGATGCCTTCGTCCTGGGTCTGCAGATCAGCAGCCCGTTTGTGATCTATGCGCTGATCATCAATCTGCTGTTTGGCCTCGCCAACAAGCTCATCCCGCAGATTCCCGTCTACTTCATTTCCATGCCGTTCGTCGTCGCCGGCGGCATTCTCCTTCTTTACTTCACGATCGCGGAATTCCTGACGCTATTCACCGCCGGATTCATGACCTGGTTGGCCAGAGGTTAGGCTTCGATGCAGACGCGTGCACAAAAAATCCGGCGCATCGTGAGGGCCCAGGAGCAGCTGAAGCTCGCCGAGGAATGGCGACTGCGCAGCCTGGACGGACAACTTGCGGACGCCGAGGTCTGCGAGCGCGAGTTGCTGACGTCACTGGGCACGGACAACGCCCTGCACGGTCTGTTCCTCGATGCGACGGTCCGGCGATTGCGCACTGTGGCCGAGGAGGTGGAGCGAATCAGAAAACAGCGCGAGAGGCAGTCCCGCAAGCTGCTCGCATCCGCGACACGGCTCAAGTCGGCCGAACTACTATCTGCTGCCGCAGAGCGAGACTCGCGGCGGGAAATCGAAAAGAAGGAGCTCCTCGATTTGATCGAACAACTTGTCGACCGCTCCGACGCAAGCCTCCCGTAAGTTGATGGCGCGATCATGCTACCGACCCTGAGAATCGGATTGTGACCTTGGCGCCTTTATCTCCTTTGACACCGCTGATCGGCACCGCCCGAACCTCGAGCGTCTTGGCCGACGATGTGTCCGCAAAGACTAAGGCACCGGCCTCCAAGCAGGCGGAGGCGTTGCGGCAATTTGAGTCGTTCATCCTGCAGAGTTTCATCGAGACAATGCTGCCGAAGAATGCAGAAAGCGTGTTTGGCAAGGGCACAGCCGGGGGCGTCTGGAAATCGATACTTGCCGAAAAGCTTGCGGATCAGATCTCGAGAAGCGGCGGCATTGGCATTGCGCAGAAAATCGCCGGGCCACAAGTCGCCTCAGCGCCACCTGCAACCCAGATCGGTGGCGTGGCGGAAGTGGCCCAGGCTTCGGATCGCATTCCCCTGGCCCGCACATATCGCAGTGGAGAGCCGTCGTAATGCGCCATCAATCCCTTCAGGCCGATGATCTCGCTGCACCGCAGGCTCCGGCCCCTCTCGCGGAGCTCGTTCAAGCCAGAAAGCCGCACCTGGCAGCAGTGAAGCCGGCGGAGGATCAGAATGGCATGCTCGCCAGTCTCGTCCGCACGATTGAACGCCTGGAAGAGACGCTGGAGCAGGAAACGGCAGGCCTGCGATCGCGTGCGTCGATTGATCTCAAAGATCTCAATAACCGCAAGACGCACGGCCTGCTGGAGCTGACGCGCGCGATGCGACATTTGGATCGTGGCAGTCTCACGCCGCCGGTTGCCGCCCGGCTCTCCGCTTTGCGCAGCAGTATCGAGATCAACAGCCGCGTCGTTAAGATACACCTCGAAGCCGTGCGCGAGGTTTCGGCGATCGTCGCCGACGCCATTCGCGATGCCGAATCCGATGGAACCTATTCCGTGTCCATCGGACGCCCCGCGCTGCGGCCGTGATCAAGCTGATCCTTGTCGGGCTATGGGCGTGCGCCATCACGCTCAGCTCGTGCTGGGCTGTCGTATCCTGGACGGCGGCAGGCAAGCCTGCCGAGGCCGAGCACAGCGCCGAGAAGCAGACGAATACGCTCGAGCACGTCCGGACGAAGATGATCAGCGTTCCCATCATTTCGGAGGGCGCGATCCAGGGCTACGTCATAGCCCAATTCATTTTCAGCATTGACGCCAAGCAGCTCAAGCAGCTGTCCATCAAGCCAGAAGCGATACTTCTTGATGAGGCCTTCAAGGTCATCTACGCGGGCGAAACCGTCGATTTTCGCAATATCAAGAAGCAGGATTTGCCGGCCATGCTGAAGACGATCAACGATGGCGTGAACAAGCGGTTCGGTTCGCCACTCGTCGAAAGCGTTCTGATTCAGGAGTTGAACTACGTCAGCAAAGCTGAGGCCCGTTTGGGCGACAAACGCCAGGGCGCCGATCGCCCCTAGAGCGTGGAGTCACTCTGCCTCACTCGGGGCACCTCGGCCGAGCACTTAGCTCGACAGCATGCGAGCGATATCCTGGAACGCATCGGCGCTGGGTGGATCCTTCGGTGCCTGCTTCAGGCCATCATACAGCTTGGGAATGAGATCAACTGCTTTATCGAGGTCGGTGTCCAGTCCGCGCTGGTAGCCGCCCATCAAGCGTAGATCGCGCGTGTCCTCGAAGCGCGCGATCATGGCGCGCAGCTTGGTCACGAGCTTTGCCTGCTCGGGAGACCACGCCAGTTGGGCCAGGCGTGAAATCGAGCCCGGCACATCGATGGCTGGATAGCGGCCCTGATCTGCGATCGATCGATCGAGTACGATATGTCCATCTAGCGTGCCGCGAATCGTGTCGGCGATGGGATCATTGTGATCGTCGCCATCGACAAGGACCGAGAACACGCCAGTAATCGAACCGTGCCCTTCTTCGCCGGGTCCGGCGCGCTCCAGCAGCTTGGGCAGATCGTTCAGGACGCTCGGCGGATACCCGCGTGCGACGGGCGGCTCGCCTGCCGCGAGCGCGACATCGCGCGCAGCATGGGCAAAGCGCGTGACGGAATCGACGATCAGCAGCACACTGTGCCCGATGTCGCGGAAATACTCGGCCGTGCACATCGCCGTCTTCGGCGCCAGGCGGCGCATCATAGCGCTTTCGTCGCCGGTCGCGACGATGGCGACGGTGCGCGCTCGCTCGTGCTGAAGCACGTCCTCTATGAATTCGCGGACCTCACGTCCGCGCTCGCCGATAAGTCCGATGACGACCGTATCGAAACCGCCAGAACGTGCGAGCATGGCGAGAAGCGTGGACTTGCCGATTCCAGAGCCGGCGAAGATGCCGATCCTCTGGCCGGCGCAGATGGGCGTGAAAAGGTCTACTGCCCTGACGCCCGTCCGGACCGGCTGGCGGATTCGCTGCCTGCTCATGGGCGGCGGGGGCGTTCGATCGGTCGAGACGGCAATATCCCCTTGCACCAGCGGCGAGCCACCATCGATGGGCGCGCCGAGGGCGTTGATGACGCGTCCAAGCCATGAGCGATCGGGACTGAGGCTGATGAAACCGTGCCGCCGTGCCGGCACCCCGAGCCCCGCACGATGGACGATATCGAACGGTTTGACCGTCACCCCGGCCTCATCAATGCGGATGACTTCAGCGAGCTGTGCAGGCTCGCTTGTCGCGAGATCGACGCACTCGCCGAGCCTGACGAGCTGCGACATGCCGTTTACCCGGCAATGACTCGGACCGACCTCCGCAACGACGCCGCTGGCCTGCACCTTCGGCAATTTGACGGCTGCGCTCGCGAGTGCCCGTTCGAGCCGTTCGAGGGCGTTTGGCCCGCTGCAAGCATCAGAGCCGATACCCGCGTCGCCTTCGTGCATGGAGAGCAACCTTCGCCATCAGGCGCCATAAGGGCCGGAAACCCTAACCGTTTGAGCCCAACGTCTTAACGGCGTCACGGAGGGAATTTTCCGAGTCGCTCAACGCGGTCGAAATGGCATCGAAGGCCCTGGACACGCCGATCAGACGCGTCATCTCCATGACGGGATTGACGTTGGAGCGCTCGACAAAGCCCTGCGCAATGCCGACCTTGGTGAAATCCAGCGCCGGGGTTGCAGGCTGGTCGGGCACGACCCCGGAGTTCTCGGATCGGGTCAGCTTGGCGTTCGCGTCGATCGTGAACAGGCCGACCGCGCCCACCTGACGATCGTTCTGCGTGATCATGCCGTCACGCGCGATGCGCGGCGGCCCGGCCGTCGGATCAAGCTGGATCGGCGCGCCGCCCGCATCGAGGATGGCATGGCCATTGAGTGTTTGCAGATCGCCCGTGTCGGACATGCGCATGCGGCCGTCGCGCGTGTAGACCTGACCGGCGGGGGTATTGATCGCCAGCCAGGCATCACCCTCGACCGCCATGTCGAGAAGATTGTCGGTTTTGACGAATTCCCCCGCCCGGCGCGAGAGATAAGTATCCCCCGTGGAGGCGAAAGCCACGGGGTCCGCAGGCGTTTGCGACAGCAAGGTTTCGAACTTCACCTCCTCGGTGCGATACCCCGCCGTTGTGCTGTTGGCGATATTGTTCGCGATGGTGTCGATCCGCCTTTGCAGAGACAACTGGGCCGAGAGCGCGACGTACAAGCTCGACTGCATCAGCTTCCTCCGAGCTTCAGGTTCTGCAACGCCGCGAGCAGGCTTTGGCTGACCCCTGCGGCCGTAGGCTGGCCGATCAGTATGCTCGGGCTCACGGCCGGGGATGTGGGGTTCTCAAGCTCCCACAGCGCTGTGAAGCGATTGAGGAGGGATTTGATCTTCGCAGGGTCCTTCAGATCCTCAACGTCGAGCCGATCCGAGATCAGGCGCGCCTGCTTCTCGATATCCTGCAGGGACATCGATGCCGGCAGCGCAAGCGCCGTTTGCACCACCTTGAGCAGGGCCGGATCGGCCAGAATACCGAAGGGGCTGGTGACCTTGGATGCCTTGCGCTCGAAGTACAGCGCCAGGCGCACGCCTTCGTTGGTGCTGCCCGCGTCCTCCTCCAAGGTCTGCCGCATGTATCGATCGACCGTACCCTGCCGCGTTCGCTCAAACACCGTGGTGAGCTCGCCATGCCGGGCGAAGTTGAACGTCTCGATCATGTCCTTGTAGCGGCTGTCTGCCAGCCTGTTGGCGAAGCTGTCGGGATCGTCCACGCCCCCCGCCAGGGCCTTGCGGATGAAGGCCTTGGCATAGGCCATGTCCTGTAGGCCGAAGGCCTTCATGACGTAATTGTAGAGGCGCTTGTCGGCCATGAAATCGTCGATCGATTTCACCTTCTCGATATTGGCCAGGTAGTAAGCAGTCTCGCGCGCGGCCTGAGGCTTCTTCGCCGTGTTTCCCAACGCCCGCGTCAGGTCGGTGGCGATCATCCGGTAGGCGGCGGTTGTCGTTACCACGTCACGGGCATCCTCTGAGGGCGACTGGCGCAAACATGCCACGCGCGCCTTGCCCGAAGCTGATGGACCCCGCAAACGCCCGGCACCCGTGCCCGTTCATCAGGCTCACGCAAGGCTTGCGCGGTTAGAAGTTGTCAGACGGGCGAGAGACCGCGGAGCCGCATGTGACGATCATTCTTGGCCTTGTAGTCACGCTCGGCTGCATGATGGGCGGATTTGTGGCCATGGGCGGCCACGTATCCGTTATCTGGCAGCCTTGGGAGTACGTGATCATCTGCGGCGCGGCGCTTGGCACATTCATCGTCGCCAACCCCGTGAAGATCATCAAGGACACCGGCAAGGCCCTTGTGGAGGGCTTCAAGAATGCCGCACCTTCGCGTCGGCAATATCTGGATGTGCTGGCGATACTCTACTCGCTGATGCGCGAGTTGCGCGGCAAGTCGCGAAACGAGGTCGAAAAGCATATCGACGAACCGGATCAGTCGGCGATCTTTCAAAAGTTTCCGAGCGTGCTCGATAACGACGATCTAACGGCTTTCATTTGCGACTATTGCCGGCTGATCATCATCGGCAACGTGCGAACGCACGAGATCGAGTCGCTGATGGACGAGGAAATTCAGACCATCCGCGGGGACATGTTGAAATCCTATCATGCACTGGTCAGCATTTCTGAAGGGCTGCCGGCGCTTGGCATCGTTGCTGCGGTGCTCGGAGTGATCAAGGCTATGGGCGCGCTGGATCAGGCGCCCGAGGTTCTGGGCGGATTGATCGGTGCGGCGCTCGTCGGGACGTTCGCTGGAATTTTCCTGTCCTATGCCGTCGTCACGCCGATGGCGACGAAGAGCAAGACCGTTCGCGAAAAGAAGCTCAGGCTCTACGTGATCGTCAAGCAGACGCTGCTGGCCTTCATGAACGGGGCCATGCCGCAAGTCGCGCTCGAGCACGGCCGTAAGACCATTTCCGCCTATGAGCGTCCGTCGATCGATGAAGTCGAGCAGGAAACACTGGGTGGCGGTGCCGCGGCCGATCCCACGCAGAAGGAGGCTGCATAGGCCTCATGGCGCATCACGAATTGTCTTTGGCGGATGGCGGCGAGGCCCTGAGGGCGATTTTCTCAGCCGCGCTCAATCGCACGGATCGCCTGCCCGCGCTGGAAGCGACGCTTGAGCGCGCTGCCACCATCTGCACGGATGAACTGCGAAATTCGGCCGTGCCGCCGCCGGAGCTGACGTTTCTGCAGGTCGAAAGTGGTGTGGCGGGTGACATCCTCAGCCCCTATGAGGGGCGCGGCGTCGCTGCCGTGTTCAATGCCGCTGACTGGAATACGCGTCTTTTGACTGTCGCCGATCGGGCATGCGTGTTTGCCGTTATCGAGATGATGCTGGGGGGCGACGGCTCGCAGCCGGCCCACGCGTCCGATCGCGCCTTTACGCGCATCGAGCTTGGCATGATGAGTGCTTTTTTCGGGCGGCTTGCGCAGTCGCTCGAAGCCGCCTTTGCCCCCATTGTCAGGACGACATTCACGAACGATGGCATCTCGGATCGAATTGATTTCGATATCCTGGGCCGCAAAACCAGTCAGGCCGTTGCGGCGCGGCTGTCTCTGCGCGTTTGGTCGCAGACCGGAGAGATCCTCATAGTCATACCCGGCGCTGCAATCGAGCCGATGCGTCAGGCGCTTGGACCCATCGCCGTCGAGGAAACAAAAAAAGCGGATCCCCGGTGGTCGAGCCAAATCCAGGACAAGATCACCCGGACGAGTGTGGCCCTGACGGCGATACTCGACGAACGCTTCATTCCTCTGGAAGACATAGCCAACCTGAGGGTTGGCCAGATGCTGCAGCTCGGTGCCACGGCCCAGACGCGCGTGCGCGTCGAGTGCAACGGCGAGCCATTGTTGTGGTGTCAGCTGGGTAAATCGAACGGCGCGTATACGTTGCGCGTAGACGCTCCCATTGACCGCGACGAAGAATTCATGAACGACATTCTGGCCGGTTGATAGCGGCCGCGTGGTAGTCGCGTAGGCGTTGGAGGGAGTGTGGCGGGATCGGCCACGTTCGATGACGGCAACTCAGCGCATGAGACACGACATGTCGAAAGCCATACCCGACGCGAGCCAGGCGGCCCTCCTGCAGGAGTTCGCCGCTGAGCTGACCATGTCGCCGCAGGAGCTCGCGAACGGCGCCGCTGCTGCCCAAAGCGAAATCCGTCCGGTCGAGCCGGTTCGCACGGTGCCTGGCAACATGGACATGATCATGCGGATCCCGGTGTCCGTCCGCGTTGTCCTCGGATCGGCGACGATGCCCGTGTCGAGCCTTGCCAAGCTCGGGAGGGGGGCCGTCATTCCTCTCGACCGGCGCGTGGGCGAGCCCGTCGATGTGGTCGTCAACGGTCGTGTGATTGCGCGGGGCGAGGTCGTCGTGATGGACGAGGGGAGCAATCGCTTCGGTTTGAAGCTGACGGAAGTCATCGGTCCATCGGCGGTGGACAAGGCGTCCTGAAGGCGTTTGGAACCAGCATGACCGCCAAGACCGAACGAGCGGCGCCAAACCTCAACTCGCTGACGGGCGCGGAGAAAGTCGCGGTGCTGCTGCTGGCGTTGGGCAAGACGAAGGCGGCGCACATTTTGAGACGGTTCGACGCGGACGAGCTGAAACTCATTACCCGCTCGGCCGCAGATCTGACCACTATAACCGCGGCTGATCTCGACGCGCTCGTCGAGGAATTCGCCAAGAAATTCGCGACCGGCATCAAATTCATCGGCACGGCCAAGGAGCTTGAGAACCTTCTTGTTGCGGTCATGACCGAGGACGAGATTGCAGAGGTCAAGTCCGGCGGGGAGCGCACGAAAGAAGAGCCCGTCTGGGAGATCGTGTCGCGGCTGAAGGAGGACGTGCTGCGCGCATGTCTGACGAAAGAGCACCCGCAGACAGCGGCGTTGATCTTGTCGAGAATCGACTCGGGTACGGCCGCAAAGATTGTCGGCGGATACCCGGCGGCTCAACGCAATGACCTGTTGTGTCGCATGCTCGTCATGAGCTCCGTCTCCGAAGAATCCATCGCCATCGTCGAGAATATGCTGCGGGAAGAGCTGACGGCCTCGCAAGGCAACTCGCTCGCGGATGCGCACACCAACATCGCGAACATCCTGAACAAGCTCGACAAGACCCAAAGCGATGATGTGCTGCAGAGCATGTCTGCGTTGCGTCCGGACGACGCCGAGCTTGTAAAGGGAATGCTTTTCTCGTTCGACGATCTCGTCACCTTGTCGCCGAGCGTGCGGACCATGGTCTTCGATCAGGTGCCGATCGAACGCGTTGTGCTTTCCTTGAAGGGCCTCGATGCGCAGTTCCAGGCAACCATACTGTCGTCCCTGGCATCCCGGTCGCGCCGCATGGTCGAGGCCGAATTGCAGAATGGCAATTCGGGTTCCGCGCGCGACGTGACGGAGGCCCGCAGGTTGATCGTCGATATCGTGCTCAGGATGGTCACCAACGGTGAAATCGATCTGAAGGCGCCCGGCGGTGGCGGCGAGGAGGCGGCATGAGCGTCGCTTCGCTGAATGGCTGAGCCGCACGACAAGGCAAGCAAGACCGAAGAGGCCACCGAAAAGAAGCTTCGGGATGCCATCGAGAAGGGCAATATTCCGTTCTCGAAAGAGGCTGCGACCTTTGCGTCGCTCGGCGGCATTCTCGTCATCACCGGCCTGTTTCTCACCGGAAACGTGATGCACATCCGGCAAACCCTCGAGCGGTTCATAGACAACCCTGGCGGCTGGTCGCTCGAGAACAGCGGCGATGTGACCGAGCTATTTCGCGCGATCGGTTTGGATGCGGCTCACCTTCTTATTCCCGTCGTCTTGATCCTTGCCGGCGCGGGCATCGTCTCGTCCATCCTGCAGAATCCGCCGCAGCTGGTGTACGATCGCATCGAGCCGAAACTGTCGCGCGTCTCGATCACGCAGGGGTGGAGGCGTCTCTTCAGCGCCCAGGCGCAAGTCGAATTCCTCAAAGCGGTCTTCAAGTTTGCTGTCGTTGCTTTTGTCGGCGTGCTCGTCATCCGGTCCGCGCAGAAGGATGTCGTCAAGGCTATGTTCATGGAGCCGGGTGCGATACCCGAGCTCGCGCGGTCCATGGTCATGAAGCTCATCGCGGCCATGAGCGCCGCGACCGTGCTCCTCGTCGCCGCAGATCTCGTGTGGTCAAGGGTGTTCTGGCAGCGCGAGCTCAGAATGACGCGCCAGGAAGTGAAGGACGAGCACAAGCAGTCGGACGGTGATCCGATCTTGAAGGCGCGCATGCGGTCGCTAGCGCGCGACAGATCGCGCCGCCGCATGATCGCCGCGGTTCCTCGCGCGACATTGGTCATTGCCAACCCGACTCACTACGCG
The DNA here is from genome assembly GCA_046154585.1 of Hyphomicrobiaceae bacterium. Classification (GTDB taxonomy): domain Bacteria; phylum Pseudomonadota; class Alphaproteobacteria; order Rhizobiales; family Hyphomicrobiaceae; genus CADEFX01. The sequence continues at coordinate 26,518 of JBJXDX010000122.1, forward strand.
ATTGCGCTGCGCTACGTAAAGGAAGAGGGAGGCGCGCCGCTTGTCGTTGCCAAGGGACAAGATCTCATTGCCTTGAAAATCAGGCACGTGGCCGAAGAAAATGGCATTCCCGTCATAGAAGATAAGCTTCTCGCAAGGTCGCTCTACGAAAGTGTGCAGGTGGACAAGGTCATTCCATCGCAGTTCTACAAGGCTGTTGCCGAGATCATTCTCTTCCTCATGGTTCGCGGCGGCTCTGCGGCGCCGAGAACGACACAGGGTTGATGATGCTGAAGCAAGGTAATCGCTACACTCTCGAACGCGAGCGCGTGCTGGCCAACGGTCTTCGCGACGTGGCGTCCGAGCTGCGCCTAATCGACGCCGTTGATCTGGTCGCATTCATCCGGACGGAGCAGTTCGGCAATATAAAGACGCTCGTCAGCTCTTCGACAGAGTTGTTTTTCAAGCCCGATACGATTGCGTTTGGCGCGTCGGGCGATGTCGATCTGAAGTGGGGTGGAGCTCCTGCGATCGGCCTCGACATGGAATTCCGCCATCAGAGTGTCAACGTCTACTTCCGCCTGCTTCTCGAGTCTGTCCACGCAGCGATCGAGATCCATCATATCTCGTTCGAAGGCGGTTCCTCCGATCCCGACGAGAATACGCAGCTCCTCGTCGAGGCGATTGCCGATGCAAGGCTCTCTCCGGCACCGATGGTCGCCGACCCTGTCGGTGCGCCAATCTGAGATGAGTGGGCGTCCTGCGTGACGCCCTTGGCCTCCGGTCCGGGCTGATCGCAAGCCTCGGGCAAGATTGAGCGCCTACCCTGAGCACGGAATAATCTGGGAAAGGCCGGCATGGGCCCGATTCATCTCTTTAGCGTGACGTCGCGCGCCAATCACTGGCTGACGGTCCGCCAGTCGACGATCGCCGAGAATGTCGCCAACGCCAATACGCCGGGCTTCAAGGCGCAGGACGTCAAACCGTTCGAAAATGTTCTCGACAATATGACGCTGGCGATGGCGACCACGCGTTCGGAGCACGTTTCGCATGCGCCCGCAGCCTTCGCGCGGACGGAGGTGGCGCCGGATGAAGGCGCCGAAGTCCTGCATTCCGGCAACACGATCAGCCTGGAGAAGGAGATGGCGAAAGCCGGAGAGGTCAATCGGTCCTTCGCGCTCAACACCAGCGTCGTCAAAGCGTTTCACCGCATGCTGATGACAAGCACGAAAGGCTAGCTCGTGTCGGATCCGCTCAAAGTCATCTTGAAAGTCGCAGCCTCCGGCCTTGAGGCACAGTCGAGCCGCATGCGCGTCGTCTCCGAAAATCTGGCCAACGCGCAGTCGACGGGCAAAACGCCGGGCTCGGACCCTTACTCGCGCAAGGTCATCAGTTTCGAAAGCGAATTCGATGACGTGACGAACGCCAATCTGGTCAAGGTCGAGGGGATCGACGTGCACAAGGCGCCGTTCAGAATCGAGCACGATCCAGGGCATCCTGCGGCCGATGCGAACGGTTTCGTCAAGCTCCCGAACGTAAACATGCTCGTGGAAATGGCCGACATGCGGGAGGCCAACCGCTCGTATGAAGCCAACCTGCAAGTGATGAGGCAGGCGCGAGAGATGATCACGATGACCATTGACCTGATGCGGAGCTCGTGATGATCGACAAGGTGTCTCCTGCAGTCTCGCCTGCCGCCTGGTCGAGCCCAGCCGTTGATCGGGCCGAGATCGGTTCAGTCCGTACGTCTCAGGTGACGGCGCCGGGCGCCGGCCAGTCGGTTGATTTTGCTTCGGTCCTTGCCAAGGCAGCCCTGAGTGCGATCGATACGCTGAAGGCGGGCGAAGCGACGGCGATTTCCGGCGTCCAGGGCAAGGCGTCCGTACTGCAGGTGGCGGAGCAAGTGATGGCCGCCGAGCAGACGCTCCAGAGCGCGATCGTCGTGCGCGACAAGGTCGTTGCTGCCTATCTCGAACTTAGCCGTATGCAGATCTGAGGACCTCGACATGAGAGCGCTTGCCATTGCGGCGACCGGTATGAACGCGCAGCAGCTCAACGTGGAGGTGATCGCGAACAACATCGCGAACATCAATACGACGGGCTTCAAACGTGCCCGCGCCGAGTTTACGGACCTGCTCTACCAGGCCGAACGGATCGCCGGCGCGCCTAACCGCGGCGGTCAGAATCAGGTGCCGGAAGGCGCGCAGATCGGACTGGGGGTTCGCACGTCTGCGGTGCGCAATTTGCATATTCAAGGCGCCCTGACCAACACCACGAACAAGTTCGATGTGGCGTTGAACGGGCGGGGCTGGTTTCAGGTGGCCGGCAACAATGGCGAGCTGTTCTATACCCGGGCTGGCGCGTTCAACAAGAACGCGACCGGTCAGATCGTAACGGCGGACGGGTATCTGGTGCAGCCCACGATTGCCATTCCGAACAATGCTACGCAGGTCGTCATCAACGAGACCGGCCAGGTCTATGTGCGCACGGATGCCAACACCGACCTGCAGCTGCTTGGCCAGATGACGCTGGGCACGTTCGTCAACGAGGTGGGATTGGAACCGATGGGCGGCAATCTCTACCGCGAGACACTGGCTTCCGGGAACGTCACGCTCGGTGTTGCCGGTGATCCTGGCTACGGCACGATCCATCAAGGTTATCTGGAAAATTCCAACGTCGATCCGGTGAAGGAAATCACCGAGCTGATTTCGGCGCAGCGTGCGTATGAGATGAACTCGAAGGTCATTCAGGCTGCGGACGATATGTTCGCGACTGTCGCCAAGAACCTCAGGTAAGGTGGGAGATGCTTGCGGTGTGGTTCGGATTGCGGGCGAAGCTGATCACTATGTGCGCTTTGTCGGCCCTATCGATCATGCCCGCGCGAGCCGGCGACGACGATATTGCGTTGCCTGTCCCGACGGTGACAATCTATCCAGGCGATGTCATCGAAGACGACAAGCTTTCCGATCGCCTGTTCATTGCGCGGACCGTGACGCGTGGTTCGGTCGTGGAATCTCGCAACGCGGTAGTCGGTAAAATTGCGCGACGTACGCTTCTTCCACGCCAACCGATCCCCGTGAACGCGATGCGCGAGGCTTACGCAATTGCACAAGGCAAGCCGGCGTTGCTCGTGTTTCAGTCGGGCGGCCTCGTCATTACGAGCACAGCCGTCGCTCTGCAGAACGGCGGTATCGGCGATTTCATCAGCGCACGTAACGCCGACAGCGGCATCATCATCAAAGGTACCGTGCAAGCCGACGGCACCATTCGCGTAGGTGAGCAATGATTCCGATCGCACTGCTCGCCGTTGCATTGTGCCTGGTGGGGCCGCAGGTGCACGCTGCAACGCGCATCAAGGACATTGTGTCGGTGCAGGGCGTGCGGCCCAATCAGCTCATCGGCTATGGCCTGGTGATTGGCCTGAACGGAACCGGCGATAGCCTGCGCAATGCGCCGTTCACCAGCCAATCGATCCAATCGATGCTGGATCGCATGGGTGTGAATGTGCGCAACGCCAATCCGCGGACCAAAAACGTCGCGGCGGTTATCGTTACGTCGGAGCTTCCGGCATTTGTGGGCGTGGGCTCCCGGATCGATGTCACGGTCTCCTCGCTGGGCGACGCCACGTCGCTTGCCGGCGGGTCGCTCGTGATGACGCCTCTGAGCGGGGCCGACAACGTCATCTATGCCGTCGCGCAAGGGCCGTTGGCGGTCACAGGCTTCGCGACCCAAGGCAAGGCGGAGACGCTCACGCAGGGTGTTCCGACCACGGGACGCATCCCCAACGGGGCTCTTGTAGAGCGTGAGGCGCCAGGACGGTTTTCGGAGGAGAAGGTGCTGGTGCTCGAGCTGCGCAACCCGGATTTCAATACCGCCGTGAGAGTGGCTGATACCATCAACGCCTACAGCATGGATCGTTTCGGACTGCGCGTCGCGCGCGAAGAGGATTTGCGAAGCATCGTTCTGCGCAGGCCTCAGACGATCGGTGCCGCCCGCTTCATCGCCGAGATCGGCGATTTGATGACGGAGCCCGACGTGCCGGCCCGGATCGTCATTGATGAGCGGACCGGCACCATCGTGATCGGCAAGGACGTGCAGATCTCCACCGTCGCGGTCGCACACGGCAATCTGACTGTCCGTGTCACTGAAAATACCAAAGTTTCGCAGCCGGCTCCGTTTTCTGAGGGGCAGACTGTCGTTGCCCCCGAGACGTATGTCTCTGCTGATCAGAATGGCGGCAATCTCGCCGTCATCCGCGGCACGACGCTGCAGACCTTCGTCGGCGGGTTGAACAAGATCGGCCTGAAGCCGCAAGGCATCATCGCCATACTTCAGGCCATCAAGTCTGCCGGTGCTCTGCAAGCTGATCTGGTTGTCCAATGAGACGGGAACTCCGGCCAATGAAGGCGCGTGCCATGATCTGGTTGGCTGGAGCTGTTGCCGGTCTCGCGCTTGGCTGCAGCGACCATGCCGCTGCAACCGATCGAGGCTGGACGGCGCAGGTCGTCACTGGGTCCATCAACGCCAAGCAGCAGGCGCCGGCGCCGAAGAGCTCGGCTTTGCCGATACCGGTCGAGCGCGTCTATACCGCCGCCGTCCCCGCGGACAAAAAGGGAAGCGAACCGGCCTCCGCCAAGCCAGCCAACGAACGGTCACGAGACAACGCTGTGCCGGCCAAGGACGCGCGGCCCGCCCAGCAGTACTGCATCAACATCGCGAGCGCCGCGGCGGATGCGCGGTTCAATTGGCAGAAGAAGACGCTGGGCGATATGGAGCGGGACATTGACGACCGTATCGCTAAGCTCGAGGCCAAGGTTGCGGAGTACCAGCAGTGGCTGGCGCGCCGTGACGAGTACGCCAAGAAAGCTCAAGAGCAGCTTGTGGGGATTTTCGCTCGCATGCGGCCTGATGCGGCAGCGCTTCAGCTGGCAGCCGCTGATGAGGAGACGTCGGCTGCCGTCCTGAGCAAGCTGGATACGCGTATTTCCAGCAACATCCTGTCGGAGATGGACCCGAGCCAGGCGGCCCGCCTCACCGCCATCATGGTGGGCGCTGGAAAGGCCGATAAGAGTGCCAAAGCCGGACGGGACGGCAAACGCTCATGACGCGCCACCTCATCATCCTGATTGTTGTCGGTCTTCTGGGCGGTTGCGGAATGAACCCGCGCGAGATCGGTCGCGAGCCTTACCTGAGCCCCGTAGGCGCGGGATTGAAAGCTGACCGCGTGCCGATCTCCAGCGAGCCTGCACACGTGCCCCACTACCGGCCCGGCAACTCGTTCTGGCAGGACAATGGCGCGGATCTCTTCCGCGATGCCCGCGCGATGAAGATCGGCGACGTCGTGACGGTGAAGATATCGATCAGGGACAAGGCTTCACTCGACAATACGTCCGAGCGGAGCAGGGATTCCAAGCGCAATCTCAACTTCGACCTCGAGTACAAAATGAACACGCCGGTCACGAAAGGCTCCGGCGATGGCACCATCGGGTCAACGGTCGACTCCAAGACGTCGACCAAGGGCGAGGGCGCCATCACGCGCTCCGAGAGCATCGAGCTGCTCGTTGCGGCCGTCGTGACGGGCATTCTGCCTAACGGCAATCTCGTGATCAACGGCAGCCAGGAAGTGCGCGTGAACTTCGAAGTGCGAGTGCTGAGCGTTGCCGGTGTCGTCCGTCCACGCGACATATCGACGGAGAATATCGTCTCGTACGAAAAGATCGCCGAAGCCCGAATTTCTTATGGCGGCCGCGGCCGTATCACTGAGGTGCAACAGCCCGCCTGGGGTCAACAGGTAACGGATTGGCTCCTGCCATTCTGATGCCTAGTGCCGGAACATGAATGGCCGACAACGAGCTACCCGCAGGCGAGCCCGGTCCGCCGGTCGAGAAGGCTTCCGGCCTTCTCGGCCTCGTCGTCGCTATGCTCGTAACGACTGTCATTGCCGGGGTCGGCGGCGGGCTGTTTGGCTTGTACGCCTACGGCAAAAGCAGCCATCCCCCCGAGCCAGGCAAGAAGGCGCAGAAGCATGCTGACGACACGAAGCGTCCCTTCACCGGTGACGTGAATCTCCGGTCGCTCGCGTCGATCGTTACGAACCTCGGATATCCCAAAGGGACATGGATACGCCTGGAAGCGGCGATCGTGTTCGGGCCCGATGCCGCAAAAGAGGAAAACCTCCTTTCCGGCCGAATTGGCGAGGACATCGTTGCCTTCCTGAGGACTGTGCAGTTGGCACAGATCGAGGGCGCGAACGGCTTCCAAAACCTGCGCGAGGACTTGAATGACCGCGCGCGAATTCGCAGCGAAGGCAAGGTGCGCGAGGTCATCATCCAGTCGTTGATCGTCGAATGAGAAAAGCTGTCATCATACTGGGCCTGGCCTTCTTGCTTCTGCCTTCCGTGGCGCTTGCACAGGTGCCCAGCCTCGAATCGCTGGTTCCGCCCGGCGACGGCACTGCGACGGCGCGAATCGTTCAGCTGATTCTCGTCGTCACCATTCTATCGGTGGCGCCAGGACTACTGATGATGGTGACGTGCTTCACACGGTTCGTGATCGCGCTCTCGTTTCTGCGCGCCGGCCTTGGCTTGCAGACGACGCCGGCCAATCTGATTCTCATCAGCCTGGCGCTGTTCATGACTTTCTATGTCATGGCCCCGACCTTCGATAATGCCTGGCAGAACGGTCTTAGGCCGCTGATGGAAAACAAGATCAACGAGCAGGAAGCCTACACGCGGATTACGGCTCCGTTCAAGACGTTCATGCGCGCCAATGTGCGAGAGCGTGACCTGAAGCTGTTTGAGGACCTCGCCAGCGAGAAGCTCGGTATCCGGCCGGAAGGCAGCGATGTCGAGATGCGTGTCCTCGTTCCCGCGTTCATGATCTCCGAGCTGCGCCGCGGCTTTGAAATCGGTTTTCTGATCGTGCTTCCGTTCCTCGTCATCGACATGATCGTCGCGACGCTCACCATGTCCATGGGCATGATGATGCTGCCGCCGACAGTCATATCGCTACCGTTCAAAGTGCTGTTTTTCGTCCTGATCGACGGGTGGAATCTACTGATTGGGGGCTTGGTCCGCTCGTTTCTTTAGCGTCACCGCGAGTTTCCTCGTGGAGCCGCGATGGCGATATTTACAGCGCCTCAACCGTAGTTAATAGCCGTTTAACCCTTCTCGGCTAAACGTTCCGCCATAGCAGATTGGGCCCAGACGGGGTGGGGGGACCAAAGGCATGACGCCGCTCTGCTATGCCGGGGGAGATCCGGTATGTCCCACATCATGTAAAACGTCACCCAAAGGCACCGAGGGACATACAAATGAGTAGCATCAATACAAACGTTGCGGCGATGACGGCGCTGCAGACGCTGACGCAGACGAACAAGGCCCTGACAGAAACGCAAAACCGCATTTCCACCGGCTATCGCGTCAACGACGCCTCCGACAACGCGGCTTACTGGTCGATCGCAACGACCATGCGCTCCGACAACAAGGCTCTCGGCGCCGTGCAGGACGCCTTGGGTCTCGGCGCTGCTACGGTCGACACGGCCTACACCGGCGTCAAGGCGGCGATTGAGGTCGTCGACGAGATCAAGTCGAAGCTGGTGACGGCTCGCGGCGAAGGCGTTGACCGCGCGAAGATCCAGGCGGAAATCGACCAGCTCCAGGACCAGCTCACCGGCATCGCCAGCTCCGCGGTGATCTCGGGTGCTGACAACTGGCTCTCGGTCGACTCGAGCGTTGCCGGCTACAGCGACACCAAGAGCGTCGTTTCGTCGTTCACGCGCACGGGCGGTGCGGTTACGATCCAGACCATCGACATCGACACGGCCGGCATGAATCTGTTCGACGCCGGTGCAGGTGCCGCCCAGGTCGGCATCATCGACGGGTTGCGCGATGCGACGGGCGCTATTGCCGCTGCTGGGTTCAGCATCGCCACGCTCGACGTCTCCGCTCTGACCAACAGTGCCGCGGACCTCGCGACGCTGGAGACCTACATCCTGGGTGCCGACGCGGCCCTCAGCGAAATGACGGATGCGGCAACCGACCTCGGCTCCACCAAGTCGCGCATCGGCCTGCAGCAGGACTTCGTCAAGGGTCTGATGGACGCCATCGACCGTGGCGTTGGCCAGCTCGTCGATGCCGACATGAACGAAGAGTCCGTGAAGCTGCAGGCTCTGCAGGTCAAGCAGCAGCTTGGCATTCAGGCCCTGAGCATCGCCAACTCGAACAGCCAGAGCATCCTGTCGCTGTTCCGTTAAAACCGGCGACTTCGAGCCTAGCAGACTGGCCACGTCCCTCCGGGGCGTGGCCTTTTCACGTAATGCTCGCGCAAGCTTCACGCCGCAAACTTCGCCACGCGGATATGTCGTGTGGCGGGGCGGACAATGAATGGGCTTGAACAGCTGGAGCGGCTCTGGCGCAGCCTCATGGGGCTTGGCGCGCGGCGCCTCTTCGCGCTCGGCATCGTCGGGCTGACCGTCTTTTCCGCGGTGGGCCTCGGCAGCTACTACCTGAGCCGGCCGGAATACGAAACACTCTACGGTGGGCTCAACGCCCAGGACGTCAGCCGGATTGGTGCCGCCCTCAAGGAAGCCGGTATTGCCTTCGACGTGAACTCGGAAGGCACGAAGGTCATGGTTCGCGCCCAGCAGACGGCGCAGGCCCGCATGCTCCTCGCCGAAAAAGGCCTCCCGAGCAGCGCCAACGCCGGCTACGAGCTGTTCGACAAGCTGGGGTCCATCGGCCTGACCTCATTCATGCAGGAGATCACCCGGGTCAGGGCGCTCGAGGGAGAGATTGCTCGTACAATTCAAGCCATGAAGGGCGTGCGCGCGGCGCGCGTGCACATCGTGCTGCCGGATGGGGGATCCTTCCGGCGGACTCGCCAGCCGCCGTCGGCATCCGTCGTCATCCGGACGGACCGACAGGACGACTTCTCGTCAGCACCGGCGATCCGCCATCTGGTGTCCGCCGCAATTCCGGGAATGTCGATCGACCAGGTCCGCGTCCTGACGACAGACGGCACCGTATTGGCCGCCGGCGGAGACACGTCCAACGCCGTTTCGGGGACGATGGTCGAGCTCGAAAAGACCATCGCCAAGGAACTGCAGGACAATGTCCGCAAGACGTTGGCCCCGTATCTTGGCCTCGACAACTTCACCATCAGCGTCGCTGCGCGCCTCAATATGGACAAGCGGCAAATCAACGAAACGTCCTTCGATCCGGAATCGCGTGCCGAGCGATCGCTCCGCGTCGTCAAGGAGAGCGGGACTTCGCAGAACTCCGCCAACCGGCCGGCCGTCGGAGTCGAGCAGAACGTTCCGGCCGAGCAGACTGCAACGGCATCCGGGGATCAGTCCAAGCGATCCAACGAGCGACGCGAGGAGTTGCGCAACTACGAGCTCAGCTCGAAGACGATCTCGACCGTGAGCGAGGGCTACAAGGTCGATAGCCTTACGGTCGCGGTCGTCATCAATCGCAAGCGGCTCATGGCGTCGCTTGGTGAGTCTGCCACGCCGGAAGCCGTTGAGAAGCAGGTCAAGGAAATCCAGGGATTGGTAGAGTCGGCAACGGGCATCGATTCCAAGCGAGGTGACCGCGTGGCGGTCTCGGCCGTAGATTTCGTGCAAAGCGGACCTCTTGACGAGGCGATCGCCGGTCCGGGCATCATGGAGCAATTGCTGCAGCAGACCGGAGCTCTCGTCAAAGGGTTGACGATTCTGGCGGCCACGGCCCTTCTCATATTCTTCGGGCTCAAGCCGGCCATGCGAGCCGTGCTCAATCATAGTCCGGCGGCGCCGGCGGTCCCGGCAGGGATGCCTCAACTGGCGGTAGCCGGAACCTCGGATGGCACCGGCGGAGAGAGGCGAAATCTCTCGCGGGAGGTCGAGCCCAACCTGATCGCTGATCTCACGAGCAAGATGGGCCGGAGCCCGCAGAAACGGCTCGAACAGATGATCGAATACGATGAGGAACAGGCCGCAGCCATCCTGAAGCAGTGGATGCGCGGAGCCAAAACCGCATGAAGGCCATCCCGCTCGCGCGGTTTCTCGTTGATTTTGGGGCCGATGCCGATCACTGCGCTGACGGCTCGCACCAGGGCATGCGCGCCGAGGCGGCAGCCATCGCCAATGCAAATGCACGGATCGCCGAAAGTCGTGATCGAGGCTATGCGGAAGGCAGAGCCGCAGCCGAAGTCGAGTTCGCCGCCAAGCTCGATCTGCATCAGAAGGATTTCGAGCAACAGCTCGCGACGGCGCGGCAGATCTGGGCCGCCACAGAGGGCAACGTGCTGAGCGAAGCGTTCGTCCGCGCTCTGCAAGACCTGGAGGCGCGCCTTGCGGCGACGACGGCGCGCATTCTTCGGCCATTCCTCGAAAGTGAAGTGCGCCACGCAGCCGTCGCCGAGCTGCTCGCGACGATTGAGACAATGCTGGCCCGAGATCAAGCTGCGCGGATTGAGATCTCGGGGCCTGACGATCTGCTGGACGTTTTGCGCCCGCGGCTGGCCGACAAAGTCTCGGCCACATTCACAACCAGCCAAGGGTGTGACGTTCGCGTCGTTATTGCGCAGACAACCCTCGAAACCCAGCTTGCCGCCTGGATTGCGGCGATCGAGGAGTCTACTCGGTGAGTGCGAACAACAACGATGAAGAAACGACGGTCCAGGAGCTCGTCATCATCCGCCGGCGAGGCGGCGGTGAAGACGAAGCGCATCACGGCGGCGTCTGGAAGATCGCGTACGCGGACTTCATGACCGCCATGATGGCGTTCTTCCTCGTGATGTGGCTCATAAACGCGACGGACAAGAAAGTCCTGACGCAGGTTGCCACCTACTTCAACCCGTTGCGGCTGACCGACAAGTCACCGACGGCACGTGGACTGCACGACGCCGATTCCGGCGCGGCTGGCAGCGAGAACGAGCCGGGTGATTCCAAGGTCAAGGACGGCAAGTCCAAGTCCTCGAAAGTCGGTCCGCAGCAGAAGATCCAGGAGGACGCGCTCTTCAAGGATCCTTACGGGTCGCTCGAGAAGCTTGCCGAGCAGGCCATTGCCAACGAGCCGAAGACGAGGGAGCGATCGACTGCCGGCGAGTCCAAAAATGCAGAAGGGACGCTGGCGGGCGGAGAGGCCTTCCGCGATCCTTTCGATCCCGAATTTCGCCAGTCCGTGACACGGCCGCAGACGCAGGTGGAACGGACCGAGCAGAAGGAGCAGCCATCGCCGGTTGATGTCCAAGCCGCCCGCGATCCGGGTGCAAGCCAGGATAGCGCGGCTCTGGCGAAGGCGGAAAGTCAGGGCGCGGCGGAGAAGTCCGCGGCGCCTTCGCGGGAAGCGGCAAAGCCGCTCGCCTCCGATGCCAAACCGGTGCCGCAGAGCGACGCCGCTGAGCGCAGCGAGGCCGGCAAGCTGGAGCGGGAGATCAAACAGGCCGTCGACAAGCTCGCTGTCGGCACCGTGCCTGGCATCGAGGTCACGGTCGTTGAAGACGGTATCCTCATAAGCCTGACCGACAAGTTCGACTTCGGTATGTTTGCCATTGCCTCGGCCGAACCGCGACCGGCGATGATCGTGGTGGTGGAACGGATCGCGAAACTTCTTCAGGTGCGGTCCGGTCCGATCATCGTTCGCGGCCATACGGATGCCAGGCCGTTTCGATCGGCGACGTACGACAATTGGCGCCTGTCCTCAGCGCGTGCGCACATGGCCTACTACATGCTGGTGCGGGGCGGGGTCGACGAAAAGCGCTTTGCGCGCGTCGAGGGGTATGCTGATCGCACCCTCAAGGTTCCAAGCGATCCAGAGGCGGCACAAAACCGGCGCATCGAGATCCTTCTGCGGAGGTCAACCCCGTGAGGAGGATTTGGCAAGCGACATTGATCGTTGGGCTATGCCTGGCACTCATGCCTCGCGCTGTCGGCGAGGAAGTTGCCAGGCAGCCCTACGAGCTGGTGAGAGTGCTCAACGCGTTGCAGGATGAATCGGCGCGCGGCAACGCCGAAGCACACGCGCGGCAACGACAATTGATCTCGCGGCTCGCGCAGGATCTTCTCTCGGCCGATGCCGAAGTATGGAAGGACGCGAGGAATGTAAGAGCTGCGGTCGTCTATGCCTTGAGTGGCGGCGAGCCCCGCGTCCTCAAGTCACTCTTTGCGTTGCGACAACTCCCCGGCGTTGACGAGAAGCTTCTCAATGCGGCGCTCGCCTATAGCGAAGGCCGCAATACGGATGTCCTGGAATTGCTCAATCAGATCGACGCGCGGGCGCTGGATCCGGGTCTGGGTGCCCGTGTCGCGCTGGTGCACTCTGGGCTGGTGGCCGCCAAGGATCCCAAGAGAGCCATTCGCCTTCTGGAAGATGCACGTCTCCTTGCCCCGGGCACTGTCGTCGAGGATGCGGCATTGCGCCGGCAGGCCTTCGTCGTGGCGGGGCTGGGCGACTTCGATGCTTTCGAAATGCTTGCGTCGCAATACATGCGCCGCTTTCCGAACTCCATTTACGCCAATATCTTTCGTGAGCAGTTCGCCGGCGAGGTCACGGGCAATAGATATGGTCAGGATGCCGACCGGCTTCATCGCCTCGAAGCCATGCTCGAAGGCGTTGATACTGCCAATCGACGGCACTGCTATCTTCTTATTGCGCAGGAGGCGGTGCGGAAAGGCCGCGTAGAGCTCGCGCGATTGGCTGCGCGCCACGCCGTTCGCCTGACAGCGGGAGATGGCGTCGATCACATGCGCTCGCGCGTTTACGAGGCGGCTGTGCTCATTGTTACGGAAGACTACGACAGCGGCGTGGCCGCGCTTATGGCTATCGACAAGGCTGGACTGGATGCACGCGATGCCGAGTTGCTGGACGCGGCCTTCGCCGTCGCGGAAGAAGTGAGACGGCCGTCCGGCGCATATGACGCCAGCGCGCCGCTGCCGGAAGAACCGGCCTCCGGTGCAAAAGGCGATCCTGCTGCACCCAAGCCGAAGTCCGTAGAACTAGCGCAAAAAGTAGTGGCGCGCGTCGATGCCATTCTGGCCGGGGTTCGTCAATGACAATGCCAAGCATCAATCCGGGTGGTGTCCCGCTCAGTGCAGTTGCAGGGTTGGGGCAGCGGCATCGCGACGGCGCCGATACGAACTCGGACGCAGATTTCGCCGGGCTCTTGTCGCAGCTTCCTGCGAAGGCGGGCACGGGCGGCGATGCAAAACCCGCTCAGGCGCAGCCTTTCATCGCAGGCGCGGCGATCACCACGATGCTGGCGGGAGTGCGTAACCCGCCGTCTGATCGCCCTGCCGCGCCGGCACAAGGGCCTCAGGACAGTCCCGAAGGAACAGAAGGACAGGTCGCTCGAGCCGAGACAAGGGAGGCGATCGTTGCTGCCGGAGATGCCGGTGCCGATCAGGATGACCTATTGCTGCCTGTGAATTCGGAGGTCGACACCACAGCATCGATGGACCGTGTTTCGAGCAACGACGCGTCGACGGCGCCGATCGTTGAAGCCAATGCCAAGCCTGAGGAGATACAGGCGCTTCTGTCTTCGGTCATGCGGAGCGCGCCGGCAAAAACCGCCAGCACGGCACTCCAGGCGTCGGACAAGGCGGCAACTGCAGGTGCCTCGACGCCTTTGCAGGGTGGACGGCCCAAGCCAAGCGGCGAGACAGCGGGAATGGCGACATCGGCTGCCAGCGAAGACCAGGGCTCTGAAGCGCAATCATCGATGGATACTCCCTGGCTGGAGCTGGCCCCTGTCGGACTGGATCATCAAGCCGACTCGACTGTGGTCCGCGGCAAGGAGCAAAACCCGGCATCCGCGCTTGTGGGCGACATGAAGCTGTCCGTCCTGCAAACCCAGACGCACCACGCGCCAGTCCTCCTCGGCGGCCCGATGACGCAGATTGCCGAGGGCATTCGCGCGGAGCTAACCGCCGCCGGCGACATCTCGCTGACGTGGTCGCCGTCTGACGCGACGACGGCCAAGCCTGGCGCCGATGCGCCGGTCAAGGTTCTTCTCATTCAACTTCAACCGGCCGATCTCGGCACCGTCACGGTGAGGATGTCGTTGAAGGAGGATGCGCTGGAACTGCATATCGAAGCGTCCCTGCAGGAGACGGCGCAACGCCTCCAGCAGGATCAGGACTCGCTCTCGAAAGTCTTGCGATCGGCCGGATATCTCATCGATGCCGTCGCCATCCGTGTGACCGAGCCGGACAGGTCGATGATGCTGCCGAGCCCGGGTTCGAGCACGCTCTCGCAGTCTTCGTATCAGGGCACCACGGGCGGTTCGCCTTCCGAGGGCGGCACGTCTCAGGGTCGCGGACAGAATGAGCACGCAGCGCGTGGACATCCGGGGCAGAACCAAGGCGCGAATGTCAGCGGCCAGCAACGGTCCTCATCCGGCGGGCTGTACATATGAACAGCTTCTACCTCGATGCGATCAAGAAATTTGAGGGATTCACCCAACGCGCCGAATGGGACTATGCCCAACATACCAACGGCTACGGTACGCGCGCGCTGTTCCCGGGTGAGAACATCGATCGCGCCGAGGCGGAGCGGCGATTTCAAACCGAGATCGGCGAGGCTCGTGCCATCGTCGAGCGAAACGCGCCGCACGCAGACGAAGGAACCAAGGCTGCGCTGACGTCGCTGACGTTCAACGCCGGGGACAAATGGACTCGCAGCGGACTTGGCGAGGCCTTGCGCCAAGGCGATACCGAAACGGCGCGCGAGCTTTTTCTGCAATATAACAAGGCGGGTGGGCAGACTTTGCCGGGGCTCGTGGCGCGCCGGGTGGCGGAAGCGGAGTGGATCGGCAATCTGCAAGGACCATCAGCGGCCAAGTCGCCGGTCGAGGTGCGGACAGCAGTGATGGACGGTTCACCTGCTGGCGCTGCCGGCGTCGATATGGGCAAGCTCCTTCCAGATTCGGAGAGTGCTGCGCCGCGGCAGGGTGAGAGTGGGCCGGACCGCACCTTTACATCATTGGCGTTGGCAGCAGCCGATCGATTCGTCGGCGGCATGAGCATTGCGGCGCTGGAGGCGCCGGAGCAGCGGTTTGGGCAGCAGGCCTCGACGCTTCTCATGCTCCTGCAACTCGAGAAAGTGCCGGTGCTGACCAACCGCTCGCAGGCCAGTGACGACGGGGATCGAAGCGAGCACCGCCGACCGCTCCGGAACGGAGGCTTCGTCCGTACCTAGCATCATTTGTTTGCTTTACCACTCGTCAACCTCGCACACCTACGCTGACGTGACAGTCCGCCCCCGAAATCGGTGGCGAATGTTCGCGGCATTCGGCAGATGCACGACCACGCAACGACATCCAATAGTTCGTTTACAAAGATCCTCGAGGCCGCGCTGCGAGCGCGTACCGATGGGGAACAGCCGCCTTGCGAGGACTATCCGCAACGTACGGCGGATCCGCAGGTCCAGCAGGCCATCGACGACCTGTTGAGCTCGCCGGCGTTTGTGCCGGTTGAAAAGCTGGCTCAGATCTACTCCGTGGAGCGCCCAGGGCAGGCGCCGCTGGACCTGTATCGCGTGCTGGCGGATGAGCTGCACTTGAGCCCTGATCTGACCGTCGATGAGCTGCGCAAGCTGCGCCGCGAGTTTGCCGTCAGCAATCACCCCGATCGCGTGGACCCAGCCGAGCGCCAAAGCGCCACGCGCCGGATGAGCCTGGTCAACGTCCTGATCGACAAGGCGCTGAAGGAAAAAATGGCTGAAGCCGTGTCTTCAAACGGAATCCGGAAGTAATTGCGCATATTATTTGGGTCAGAAAAATACGTTCGAGATTACGATATTAACCGCATTATCAGACACTGAACCAGATTAAGCTGACCTCAATCTGAGCCCCCAAGAATGCGGGGCATGGCAAGAAAAAAGAACATATCCCTCCTGCGCCGGCGCAGGGATGACATTCGCGAGTGGCTCGACACCGAGGCACCGTTCACGGATGTCGATCAGAAGCACTTGGATGCTGATACGCCCGAGCGTGCCTACTGGCATCACGGCTATCAGGCGGCACTTGCCGATATCCTCAGCCTTTTGGACGCAGAGCGCCGAAAAAGCGGCAGCGCGGGCATTCTAAACTAGAGCCTCTTGGCCGGTCCGGGTGGATCTTGTTTCCGGGCGGACTGAAGTCGTGATACAGGTCGCATTCCTTTTCGAAGGCGTCCTTTGACGAAGGATAATACCCGTATTTGAAGCTGGTATTCGACCCGATACATCCCCGCAATGTCTCGCGAACATCCGCATCCGAGCGGCCGATATAGTGGATTCGGAACTTGCCCTCGGCGCTGGCATGGCCAAGAACATAGACGCCGGCCGATCGCCGCGTGACAGCGCTGGCAATCCCATCGAATGTGAGCTGGTAGGGACCTCTCAACCCTGTCTTTGCCATGGCACAGGCTCGCTCCGTCGAATCGCCTATACCCCATCAGATACGATGGTTTGAGGGCAATTTGAAAGGTGAGAGGCTGGCGTTTGCCTGGCAACGTGTCGCCAAAGCAGCGGTGTCCCCCCAGACGGTTGCAGAATATCACATTAACATCCTGTTCAATGCACCCAGGTATCATTGGCCCAACGAGTTTTTTGGGCCGGGTTTGCATATGCTCCAAGCGCTGCGCTCGAAGGTCTTTACAACGGGGCGTTCCGAACGGCCTGCGTCCGGCGATGCGGACGCCCCTGCCAGCGCCCTCGATGGGGCGGCGCTGCTGGAAGCAATCGTTTGCGAGACGCAGACAGAGGCGCTGCATGCGGCCGTCGTTGCAAGCGGCATCAATGCTTTGCGCCTCAAGCGACGCGTCAAGAATCCCCAAGCACTCAAAAACTTCCTGCCGCGCGAGTCCGCCGTTGTGGGCGAGCTGTTGCGCTCCTACGAGGAAGCTGGCTTGAGCGTGCACGCGACGTTGCAGTTGCGGGATGCGTTCGCGGCGTTGGCCGGCGCGCGCGCCGACGCAGAGCGCTTTTTCGCCGATAGCGGTCAGGCGAGCGAGCATGCGACTGCTTCCCTCGCTGCCCAATGGGCGCGTTTGTGCGACCAGATGGCTGAAGGCCTGAAAGGCCTGGAATCCGAATCCGCCGGAAGGTTGCCGGACTACTACGTGGACAATTCCGCCACGCTCGCGAAAATACTGATGAGCGTTGCAGGCGGCGCGCAGCCGTGCATCGACGCGGTAGGCGATGTCGTCCTCCCGGATCTGCCGCAACGTCGCCGCGCAGCGCGGCGAAGCCTCTTGCAGCAGGTCATCCTACGCTACCGCGGCAAGAACTCAGCGGTCATCGCCCAGGACATCTCGGCAACAGGCATTGGCCTCGACCGCGTACCCGAGCTGAAGCTCGAGGAGCTAGTTCAGGTCGAAATGACTGGCGGTCGGCGCTTGATGGGCATGGTGGTCTGGATCAGAGGGGCCAGCGCCGGCATCAAATTGGGCAAGCCCCTACCCCCCAACGATCCGCTGCTCGGCGGCTGAGCCACCGCGACAAGCGTCAATCCATCGAGGGCCGATCACGCCTTGTGCGCTTGAGTTTGCTGCGTTGCTGTTTTTCATCCCGCCGCCGCATCTTGGCAGCGCGTGTGACGCGCGTCGCGATCCGCTTCTTAGGTACAATCGCCGCCTTCTGAATGAGGTCGTGAAGACGCTCGCGCGCATCGGCGCGGTTCCGCTCCTGCGTGCGAAACCGATCGGCACGAATGACGAGGATGCCGTCACGGGTGAGGCGTTGGCCGGCGAGACGTTCCAGCCGAACGCGAACACCGGGCGGCAAGCTCGGCGAGCGGCGCACGTCAAACCTGAGCTCGACTGCCGTCGCCACCTTGTTGACGTTCTGACCGCCGGGTCCGGACGCGCGTATGAACTGCTCTTGCAACTCGGCGTCTGGAACGAGGATGGGATCTGACGGTGCCATAGTGCGATTGTAGCGCGAGTCGCTGTTGCCTGCCTCGACATGCGGAAGCAGGCGGCCAATCCGGCCGCCTGCCCCTTGGATGCAGTTAACGACAAGGCCTGGCGTTAGGCGCTGGCTGAGATTTGCCTGGCGCCATTGCCGACCTGGATCTGGCGCGGCTTCAGCCTCTCCGGCACGTTCCGCAAGAGATCGACATGCAGCAGGCCGTCCTTGAGGTCAGCGCCCGTCACCTCGACATGGTCGGCGAGCTGGAAGCGGCGCTCGAACGTGCGTGCGGCGATGCCGCGATGCAGGTACTGCGGCTCCTTCTCGGCGGCCTTTTTCTCGCCCTTCACCGAGAGGCTCTGTTCCTTGACTTCGATGTTGATTTCGGATTCGGCAAAGCCGGCAACCGCCATCGTAATGCGGTACTGGTTGTCGCCGAGGCGCTCGATGTTATAGGGCGGATAAGTGGTCTGCTCGTTGTCGAAGCCGGCAACCCCGTCAAGCAAGCTGACGAGCCGGTCGAAGCCAACGGTAGAACGATAGAGGGGGGCAAAATCGAAGTGGCGCATCACAGGTTCTCCTTAAGAAGCAACGTGTGGAAATCGCCTGCCCTCAGCGGGCCAGGCATCTGTTGATATGCACCCTCGTGAGGCGTGCACGTCCTGGAGATAAGGGTGTTCACAGGAAATTCAAGAGGCCCTAGCGACCTTCAAAAAAGCAGCTTTTTCCGTGGACGGGCGGTCCATTTCAGGCCTTGGCTTTGGGTTCGAAAACGAGCTGGGTCTGCGTGACCAGTGCGACCAGCCGGCCATCCTCGCGCACGACACGCGTTTGCCAAACCATGGTCTGCCGGCCGCGGTGAACTGGCGTTGTCTCGCCGATCACTTTGATCCCTGCAGGCGCCGACGAGAGGAAGTTGGTCTTCGATTCCACCGTCGTCGTCCACATCCCCTCGGGCAGATTGAGGATCGTGGCCGCGGCGCCGAGCGTGTCTGCAAACGCCATGATGGCGCCGCCATGCAGCACCGCGGGACGCGTGCAAAGGTCGTCGCGAACCGGCAATTCTGCCACGACTTTCTCCCGGCCGGCCGCCGTGAAGGCGATGCCCATCAGGTCGGCAAACGGCAGGGACATCTGCTGCAGGCGTTCGAGATCGGTCATCAGGACCTCCAGGTTGGCCGCGTGACAATAGTGCCACGTTTGTCCGTTGTGCCGAAGGCTCTCCACAGAATTCAGAAAACCTTGGATCGCGAGCCCGCGCGCCTTGAAGGCGCCCTGCACTCGGACTAGCGTCCGCCGTCCTTTGTATCGCATGCAAACGAATCAGTTGCGGCGTGGGCGGCGTCGATCGCGCGAATGTGGGGTGAATCCGTATGACGACACTTCAGGTTTCTACGCAGAATCAGCTGCGTCAGCTTGTCGAGCAGATCGAGAGGCTGGAGGAGGAGAAAAAGGCACTCGCGGGCGATATCCGCGACAAGTTCCTGGAGGCCAAGGCGGTCGGCTTCGACGTGAAGGCGTTGCGCAAGATCGTCAGCCTCAGGAAGAAGAGCAAGACGGACCGCGACGAGGAAGACGCGATTCTCGCGACCTACATGCATGCGCTGGGGATGCTCGATGACGCGCCGTCCGAGCGGCAGGTCATGGACGCCGCCGAATAGGCTGGCGGCGGCCGGCAACAGTCCGCAACGGGCTCGATTCGATGAAGCGGCTGCCTATCGGCCCGTCGTCCGCACGTTGCGGTTGGCGAGGTTTGACGACGTGATGTCGCTTGCCTGGGCTTCAAACAGCTTCGACAGGCCGATCGGGTCGCCGCGAAACTGATTGGCCCACATCAACTGTGCCATCTGCTCGCCTGGGCGAAAGCGCAACGGCAGCGCCGAGCCTGGCTGGTCGAGCATGTCGATGGTGCGCGCCACATCATGATGGACCAGTTCAGCGAACACCGGGTCGCTCGGCGAGGCCGTGAGCAACGGACCTATAGGGAATGGGCGATACGAGAGCTCCTCCGGGTGCTCCTCGTCATAGGCCGGCGCCGCTATCCAGCCGCTGCCCCAGCCGAAACGTCCGCCCTGCGCGTCGGTCTGCGACCTCGGATCAAGGGCGGCCATACGCGGGCCGGCCTGCCCCTGGCGCTCCTCTGCCTGTGACCCTCCAAGCAATCCCGCGATCGGGTCGGGCCTGTTACGCCGCGCCGGTTTCGGACCGGAAATCAACCTCGGCTCCAGCGAGGCAAGGGCTGCCATTTCGTTGAGCCGCGCGCGGTCCTGAAGCGTCGGTCCGGGGCTGCTCAAGCGCAGCTCGGGCCCGATGTTGGGCCGCCGCTGCTCCAGGCCACGCGAAGCCGGCTCGAGTGATGCGACAGTTTCCAGCTTCTCGGCAGGCCGGATTCCTCCGCCGGCATCAGCAATCGCGAAAGGCTGCTTGGGCTGATTGCGCCAGGTGCGATACTCCGCGATCTGGGTGGCAAGCTCCCTGTGCTGGCTCCGTGCGATGCTCACGTCCTCGCGAGAAATGGGCCCTCCTTCTGCAGGCATGTGCTGCGTGCGCCCTTGCGGAAACAGCAGAGCAAGCTCATAGCGCGGAAGGCGCGGCCACGCCCGCACGCGATCGGTGTCGACGTGCACGAACGGCAGTGCCGAAGTCGGATAGTAGCCGACACCGCCGCGCTCGCGGATCATTGCTGAGTAGCGCAAGTTCCGCAGCGGCACGTCGGGAAAATGGACGTCTGCGGCCTTGCCGAGGATGTGCCGGCTTTCGCTGGCCTGTCCGCCCGTCGTTCGCCTCAGCATGTCGTTCGTCGATCGCGAGCGAAATCCGGAGATGACGTGGATCGGTTCTTTCGAGCCGAGCTCGGCATGCATTTCCCAGAGCAGATCGATCAGCTCCGGATCCATCTTGGTGGCTTCGTTGCGCCGCCAGTCGCGCAGGACCCAACTTACTTTCTCGAGACCCGCGTCGATGTACTTTCCGTCCTTCTTGTAGAGGACGGAAACGGTTTCCTTGGTGTGGATGTTATAGAGCGAGATGACGCGCGCGCGATCGGAGTTGGCCACGATCTCGGAAGCACCGGATGCGGCCAGCAACAAGAGTATGGCGGCAACTGCGAGGCGTGCTCGCAAACACGACACCACTCGGCTCCCCCGTCGGTCTCAAGCCTGTGCCGGCATCCCCGGCTGATCGCTCATCGTTTGCAGGAGTTAGGTCCTGCGCACTCCCCCGAAGCTAACGGCGAATAGCGTTAAGCCCCGATGATTAACAGGTGGTAAGGTGGTAAGGATCGAATGGGCGCTCTTGAAGGCCCGTATGAGGCAATACCTGGGCAGAGGCCGCTTCCGTCCCTCAGAAGTTGAAGATGTTGCGGAGCCAGGGGGGGGCAGAACCGGACTGGTTGGCGTAGCTCGGCGCGCTGACCACGCGTTTCACCGGCGCCGGTTCGCGCACCTTGGCGATGAGATGGGTCTTGCCTTCCAGCGCGAGCGCAATGCGCTCCTCATGACCGTAGATATCGCTGCGGTACGTCGTCTTACCGTCATCCTCGACCGTCGCAGTGAAGTAGGTGATGTGGACGGGGAAGCGGTTGTTCAGGTTGATCTGGTTGTCCTTCGGCGCACCGGGTGATGCGAGGGCTTGCACGCGCTCTCGAGGCATATTGCGGTCATGCGCCAACAGCAGTTCCGCCAGGCGAAGAGGATTCTGCACCCGCATGCAGCCGTGGCTGAACGTGCGGACCGAGGCACTGAACAGGCTCTTCTGCGACGTGTCGTGGAAATAGACGTCATGCTTGTTGGGGAATCGGAACTTCACGACGCCCAGAACATTGCTGGGTCCCGGCGGCTGATAGATGTGGAAGTTGCGCATGTCGGCCGTCTGCCAGTCAACCGAGCTCGGGTCGATGTCGCGCCCGCGATGCTGCACCTTGAGGCCCTGCCGTGCGAGGATGGCACCGCCCGCGGCGAGGTTGGGTTGCAGCTCGTTGCGCTTGATGGAGTCGGGCACGCCCCAGAAGGGGTGGAAAATGATCTGCTCCATCTGATCCGAGAAGATCGGCGTCTGCGTGTCGGACTTGCCGACAACGATCCGCTCGGCGTGGATCACCTTGCCGTTCTCCACCACGCGGATCATGAAGTCGGGGATGTTCACCCACACATAGTAGCTGCCGAGCTGATCGGGCATCCAGCGCCACTGTTCCATGTTGGCGAGGATGCGGCGGGTGCTGCCGAACTCGATGGAATTGAGGGCCTGGCGCGTTGGCGCATCGATCTTTCCGTTGCGCACCTTCAGCCCGCGCTCGGTCTGGAAGGCGATGACCTTCTGCTCCAGAGGCTCGTCGTAGACGTCGTTCTCGCCGGTAGCTGCAACACCAAGGCGTGCCCGCACGAGTGCAACATCCGCATGACGTGCGCCGAGCTCCAGGACAGGGCCTTTGGGAACCTTGGCAACGTCGGCCACCGCGCGCGACCGCGCCATGCTCAAGTACTTCTGCCGCAGACGCTCGAACTGGGGATGCTGCGGATGCTGGCCGCGCAGCCAGACGGACGCATCAGGCGCTGCCGCGATTTGATCGAGCACGGCCTGAGGTTCGAGAACCGGCGGCGAGCGATCGAGAAACTTGGTCAGAGACCTCGGATCGATGCGTCCACCGCGCGCAAATCGGGCGTACTTGAGAACAGCGAGCCCGAGGTCGACCTCGGCGGCGGCGCGCTCTGCATCACCGGCTGTGGCGGCCAGGGACGGTACGGCAAAATCTGACGCTTTCAGCCCCCAATCGTCAGCCGCGCGAATCTCAGCGATGATCTGTTCCGCACTGGCCGACAGGCCGGCCGGCGTCACCCAAAGCGGCTTGTACTGCCGGCTCTCGTAGAACGTCGCCAGCGCTGCACGCTCGCCCCGCGCGGCCTGGCTCAGACGTGCCTTGAGAGCGGTGACGAACGGATCGTCGGCTGTGCGTTCCGTTCCGTCCGCCGCGGCCGGCAAGGGCGTTGCCGGTGCACTGGTGGAGCTCGTTTCAGTCTTCGTCTCAGTTGAGACGACTTGTTCGGCGGAACTCTCTTTCTCGGACGCCAAGGCCGGAACCACGGCAAACGCTGCTATAAGCGAGATTGCCGCACCGAAAGATCTAAGCATCCGCGTTCATTCCTTCCCGATCGAGGTGCCGCCGCAAGGTATCTCAACGTCTCTGAAGTGGCCAGACACAGCCCCAACACGCGGCAAAACCTATCAGGCTTTTCCGGGCGATGTTGCGAATTTACACGCTCGCGCTGAAAGGTCACGCGATCAGTGTGCCCGCTCCTCCAGACCGTAATCACGCATCTTGCGATACAGGGTCGACCGGCCGATTTTGAGGCGTTTCGCAACTTCGGTCATATGCCCCCGGTAGCGCCCGAGCGCCAGCCGGATCATGTCGGCCTCCATGGCCTCGAGCGTGCGGATCTCCCCCTTCTCGTCGACGGCCGGGATGCCGAGCGACCTCCCCTTGCCGGCAGCCGCCCCGACTTCGACGGTCCGCGGAATGGTGGCTTCCGCCCCGAGCAAGGCCGGCCCTGTGTAGGCCTGCCGGCCGTGAACCGAGGCCGGCGCGTCGGGGATTTCGGCGTGGAAACCCTCGACGTGAGCCGCAATCTGCGGAAATTCGTCGACGGTGAGCTCCGCCCTGTCGGCCAGCACGATGGCGCGGAAAACCGCATTCTCGAGCTGCCGCACGTTGCCCGGCCACGAATAGTTGGTCAGCAGCTCTATGGCGTCATCGCGGATGGCGGCAATGCGCTTGCCTTCCTCGGCTGCGAAACGTGCCAGAAAATGACGGGCCAGTTCCGGCACGTCCTCGATGCGCTCGCGCAAGGGCGGCACCCAGATCGGAAACACGTTGAGGCGATAGTAGAGGTCTTCGCGGAACCGGCCTTCCTTCACGAGCTGGATCATGTCGCGGTTGGTCGCTGAGACCAGGCGGAAGTTGACCTTGACCGGCTTCTTGGAGCCGACCGGATCGATCTCGCCTTCCTGCAATGCACGCAACAGCTTGACCTGGGCGTCGAGCGGCAACTCGCCAACTTCGTCGAGGAACAGCGTGCCGCCGTCGGCCTCCTGGAACTTGCCGATGCGCTTGTCGACGGCGCCGGTGAAGGCCCCCTTTTCGTGGCCGAATAGGATACTCTCGACGAGGTTTTCAGGGATTGCGCCGCAGTTGACCGTGACGAACGGCTTGCCAGCGCGATCGCTTTCGCCCTGGATGGCGCGCGCGATCATCTCCTTGCCCACACCGGACTCGCCTTCGATGAGAACCGGGATCTGGGAGGCTGCAGCGCGGCGGCCGAGCGCGATCACCCGCTGCATGGCCTCGCCGCGCAGGACAAGATGAGCGAACGTCAGCGTGCCGTCGACCGTCTTCTTGATGCGCGTGATTTCACCGGCCAGCGCCTCGATCTTGAGCGCGCTCTTGATGGACACGTCGAGTCGCTCGGGACTTGCCGGTTTCATGACGAAATCAACCGCGCCCGCCCGCATGGCGTTGATCGCGGCTTCGATCGATCCGTGAGCGGTCTGCACGATGACAGGGGGCATTCCGGGTCTCGATGCAACACGATCCAGCACCGCCATGCCGTCAGCACCGGGCATGACGAGGTCCAGCAGAACCAATGCAATCGAGCCTTGTTCCGGCCCTTCGAGAATATGCAGGGCCTGTTCCCCGCCTTGCGCCACCTTGGTCTCGTAGCCAAGGCGCTTTATTGTTTCTTCAAGGATACGGCGCTGGGCCGGATCGTCATCGACGATGAGTACGCGTTTGGACATTGGGACAGAACTCACGCAACGGATGCATTTTGCAGCTGTGGATCCTGGTGCCCCAGGATCGGACACGCGGCCACACTCGGCTCACTCACGGGCGTCAGCCTGCCTGAGATCGGTAAATGCTTCGTTTCAGAATGATCTGAGCTGGCGCTTTTTTAGCGTCTGGCGCATTGGATGCGGAGATGCTCTGTCCCTCCCTTGAACACCGCGCAACCCAGGCGGCAGGCGCAAGTGTGATGATCGAGAAAATTCGCTGGCACTTTCGGGAACGCTCAGAGCGAATTTCTCGATCTGAATCACACTTGCAGAACATTGATTCTAGTGTCCCTTTTGATTCCGAAGTTCGCTCCCGAACCCAGCCGAGAACTCCAGCGAACTTCGGAATCAGGACACTAGAAGGTTGCGTTGCGATAGGAGATGATCATGACCTCAGGCCTACGGCCGCCGTCGAGCGCGCCCAAAAGTGCCTCCGCGACTGGTGCACAGCCAGCACTTGGCACCATGCCGGAATGGGATCTGTCCGATCTCTACCCCGGTCCCAAATCACCCCGAGTAGCGGCGGATCTGGAAGAGGCGCGCCGGCGCGCGAAAAGCCTCAAGGATCGCTATCAGGGCAAAATCGCGGGTCTCGGGCGAGATGGCGCGGTCCTGGCTCAGGCAGTCGCCGACTATGAGAGCCTGAGCGATCTGATCGGCCGCCTCGGCTCATATGCCGGACTGCTGTACGCCGCCGACACCGCCGACCCCGACCGCGCCAAGTTCTATGGCGACATCCAGGAGCAGATCACCGTCATCTCGTCGGACCTTCTGTTCTTCGAATTGGAGTTCAACAAGATCGAGGACGCCGATCTGGCAGTCGCGCTGCAGGCGCCGGCGCTCGCCAAATACAAGCCGTGGATCGAGGATCTGCGCAAAGAGAAACCCTACCAGCTCGACGAAATGCTCGAGAAGTTGTTCCTGGACAAGGCGATGACATCGCGATCCGCGTTCGATCGCCTGTTCAACGAAACCATGACCGGTTTGCGCTTCGAGGTTGCCGGCGAGTCCGCGCCCTTGCCGCTCGAGTCGACGCTCAACTTCCTGGTCAATCCCGACCGGTCGCGCCGCGAGGCCGGCGGCAAAGCTTTGGCCAAGGTTTTCAAGGACAACACCCGGCTCTTCACCCTCATCACCAACACGCTCGCCAAGGACAAGGAGATTTCCGACCGCTGGCGCGGCTTCAAAGATGTGGCCGACAGCCGGCATCTGGCCAACCGGGTCGAGGCCGACGTCGTCGAGGCGCTCGTTGCTTCGGTCCGCCGCGCCTACCCGCGCCTGTCGCATCGCTACTATCGCCTCAAGGCGAACTGGCTCGGCCTGCAGCGCCTTGATTACTGGGATCGCAACGCGCCATTGCCGGAGCGGCCAGAACGGGTGATTCCCTGGTCCGATGCCGAAAGGCTGGTCCTTGGCGCGTACGGCGGATTTGCCCCGCAGATGGCCGACATCGCCCGCAAGTTCTTCGCCGGCGGCTGGATCGACGCGCCGGTCCGGGAAGGCAAGTCGCCGGGCGCATTCTCCCATCCGACAGTCCCATCGGCGCACCCTTACATTCTCATGAACTATCAGGGCAAGGCGCGCGATGTGATGACGCTCGCACACGAACTTGGGCACGGCGTACACCAGGTTCTCGCCGCGCCACAGGGACCGCTGCTGGCGTCGACGCCGCTAACATTGGCCGAGACGGCCTCGGTGTTCGGCGAGATGCTGACGTTCAAGGCGCTGTTGGCGGAGGCCAAAGATCCGCGCGAAAGGAAAGCCCTGATCGCCGGCAAGGTAGAGGACATGATCAACACGGTCGTGCGCCAGATTGCGTTCTACACGTTCGAGCGCAAGGTGCACGAGGAGCGCCGCAAAGGCGAGTTGACGTCCGATCAGCTCAATGCTGTCTGGATGGAGGTGCAGGGTGAAAGTCTGGGCGATGCCGTGCGGCTCGATCCGGACTACGGCTGCTTCTGGAGCTACATTCCGCACTTCATCCATTCGCCGTTCTATGTGTACGCCTATGCTTTCGGCGATTGCCTCGTGAACTCGCTCTACGGCCTCTACCAGAACGCCCATCCGGGTTTCGTCGACAAATACTTCACCATGCTCAAGGCCGGAGGCTCCAAGCATCATTCCGAGCTGCTGAAGCCGTTCGGCCTCGACGCGACGGCGCCGCAGTTCTGGGACATGGGTCTTAAGGTCGTCGAAGAGATGATTGACGAGCTGGAGGGCATGGATCGGTCGGGGATCGTCACTGCTTCGTAGGAAGATGCTGTTAAGCTTCACGTCTAGTGTGATGATCGAGAAATTCGCCGTACCTATGGGCCGCCTCTGAGCGAATTTCTGAATCACACGAGCAAGATTATGATTCTAGTGTCCCTTTTGATTCCGAAGTTCGCTCCCCTACCCAGCTGAGAACTCGGGCGAACTTCGGAATCGGGACACTAGCGCCAGCTTGAATTCTGGAGCATGTATCCCAAATGTTCCGCCTTTCCGGCGACAGCCGATCAGCGTATAAGCCGCCCCCACTCGCTGCCCCAGGCAGCGAAAAGGGGCTGTGAGGAGCCGGA
The DNA here is from genome assembly GCA_046154585.1 of Hyphomicrobiaceae bacterium. GTDB lineage: Bacteria > Pseudomonadota > Alphaproteobacteria > Rhizobiales > Hyphomicrobiaceae > CADEFX01. The sequence goes on from JBJXDX010000122.1 coordinate 53,750, forward strand.
TGGCCCAATCCTCTGCCGTGACCCGCGGCACTGAGAGTGATGAGCATGCCCAGTCAGGTAAAATCTGGACGCTTGTGCTTGCCTCACTCGGCGTCGCTTACGGCGACATCGGCACGAGCCCGCTTTACGCGTTGCGCGAGGCCGTTCACTACTCGATGAAGAGCGGCCTGTCGGCGCGCTATGCCGTGATCGGAATTCTGTCGCTCGTTCTGTGGTCGCTGTTTTTGATCGTCACGCTCAAATATATCATCGTGCTGCTGCGCGCGGATAACAGGGGCGAGGGTGGTATATTTGCGCTGATGGCGCTTGGTCAGTCCGTTACGACCAAGTCCGCCGGGCTGCTCTCGATGCTCGGCATCGTCGGCGCATCGTTCTTCTACGGCGATGCGATGCTGACGCCGGCGATCTCCGTGCTGTCGGCGGTGGAAGGCATCGAGCTTGTCACGCCCGTGCTGAAACCTGTTGTGGTGCCGGTCGCGCTGATCATCCTGATCGGACTGTTCGCCGTGCAGTCGCACGGCACGGAGCGGGTCGGCCGTTTCTTCGGACCGATCACCCTGGTGTGGTTCGCTGCTCTGGCGATTGGCGGCCTTATCCACATCATCGACGATCCGGGCGTGTTTCTGGCCTTCAATCCCTACAACGCGGTGGAGTTCCTGGCGCAGAACGGCCTGATCGGTTTCACGATCCTGGGCCTTGTCTTCCTCGCGGTGACCGGCGCCGAGTCGCTTTACGCGGATCTTGGCCATTTCGGCCGCAAGCCTCTGCAACTGGCATGGGGTACGGTCGTGCTGCCGGCGCTGGTGCTGAACTACCTCGGGCAGGGCGCGCTGGTTCTCGCGCATCCGCACGCGGTCGAGAACCCGTTCTTCCTGCTGTACCCTAAGTGGGCGCTGATCCCGATGGTGTGTCTCGCAACCATGGCGACCGTGGTCGCCAGCCAGGCCGTGATTACCGGCGCTTTCTCTGTGACGCGGCAGGCCATGCAGCTCGGGTTTCTGCCACGCTTTTCTATTCAGCATACATCCGCGAGCGTGGAGGGGCAGATCTATCTGCCGCGCGTCAATCACCTTCTCCTTGCGGGCGTCATCGTCATGGTGGTTGTTTTCCGCAGCTCCAGCCATCTGGCTGCGGCGTACGGCGTATCCGTATCGGGCACGATGATCATCAGCTCGGCGATCGCGTTCTTCGTGATCTGGCGGTACTGGAAGTGGCCGCTCTGGAAAACACTGCTCCTCGTGCTTCCGCTTATTGCAGTCGAGCTGGCATTTTTCGTTGCCAACATCCTGAAAATATTCGAAGGCGGTTGGGTGCCGCTGCTTGTCGGTAGCCTCCTGGCGCTCGTTATGTACACCTGGGTGCGTGGTTCCGGTGTGCTGTCACGCGCCACGCGCAAGAATGAGGCCGAGCTCGACTGGCTGCTGCGCAAGCTGGAGGCGAAGCCTCCGCATCGCGTGCCGGGCACGGCCGTGTTCCTGACCGGCGATCCGACGCACGCGCCGACGTCGCTCATGCACAACCTCAAGCACAATCGCGTCCTGCATGAGCGCAACATCATCCTGTCGATCAGGACCGAGGACATGCCGCGGGTGCCACGGCACGAGCGCGTCACGACCGAGAAGCTCGGCGATGATTTCACGCTGGTGATCGCGCGTTATGGTTTCATGGAGACGCCGAGTGTGCCCAAGATCTTCGATCACTGCCGCCGGAAGGACCTCAACGTTGACTTCTCCGCAACGTCTTTCTTCCTGTCGCGTCGTTCGCTGAAGAAGACGATGAAATCGGAGATGCCGGGCTGGCAGGAGCGGCTGTTCATCTGGCTCGCGCGCAAATCCGAGGACGCCACCGAATACTTCCAGATCCCGACCGATCGGGTGGTGGAGGTCGGAACCCAAGTCGCCGTCTGAAATGGCTTTCTTCGCGGCCGATTGACCGCGCCGCTGGACGAAGCGGCCTCCCATGCCGATATTGCAGGGAGGAGGCCCTCCCCACGTGAGCGATGACGAGCAGAATCGGTTCTCGGCCCGCGCCGCCCGCTATATGCGCGTGGGCACCAACGTCGGCGCCGTAGCTGCGCGCCTCGCTGGCAGCCGGCTGCTCGGCCTCGATGTCGATCGCTCCAAGAACGCCGCCGAGCTGGCCGCGGCACTCGGCGGTTTGAAGGGCCCCATCATGAAGGCGGCCCAGCTTCTGTCGACCATTCCCGAGGCGTTGCCGGCCGAATACGCGCAGCAGCTTGCGCAGCTTCAATCGCAGGCGCCGCCCATGGGACCAGCCTTCGTGCGCCGCCGCATGCAGGCGGAGCTTGGTCCCGACTGGCGCTCCCGGTTCCAGAGTTTCGAGAACGAATCGGCGGCCTCCGCATCGCTCGGCCAGGTGCACCGCGCGACAACCCATGACGGGCGGCAACTCGCCGTCAAGCTGCAGTATCCCGACATGCAATCGGCCGTGGAGGCCGACGTCAATCAGCTCAAGATGGTGTTTGCCATCCACGCGCGCATGGATCCCGCCGTCGAGACCGGAGAAATCCTGCAGGAGATCTCGGCGCGCCTGCGAGAGGAGCTGGACTATGAGCTCGAGGCCCGGCACATGGCGCTCTATGCCGCCATCTTCCGCGACGATCCGCTGATCCGCGTGCCGGAAGTCGTGCCCGAGCTGTCCACCAAGCGCTTGCTGTCGATGACCTGGTCGGAAGGCCGCCCGCTGCTCGACTACAAAGAGGCGCCGATCGAGGATCGCAACCAGATCGCCCGCGCCATGTTCCGCGCCTGGTGGTTCCCCTTCAGCCACTATGGCGTCATCCACGGCGACCCGCACCTCGGCAACTACAACGTATTCGAAACCGGTGGACACCCCGCCGGCATCAACCTGCTCGACTACGGCTGCATGCGCACGTTCGCACCGAAATTCGTCGGTGGCGTCATCGATTTATACCGCGGCCTCCTGACGGGCGAGCAGGCACTGATCGTCAACGCCTACGAGACCTGGGGTTTCCGCGGGCTTTCCAAGGAGCTGATCGACGTGCTCAACATCTGGGCCCGCTTCATCTATGGCCCGCTGCTCGACGATCGCGTGCGCTCGATCGCGGAAGGCACGACACCTGGCGACTATGGCCGCCGGGAAGCCTTCACCGTGCACAAGGCGCTGAAGGAGAAAGGTCCGGTCAAGGTGCCGCGCGAGTTTGTCTTTATGGATCGCGCCGCAATCGGCCTTGGCGGCGTCTTCCTGCACCTCGACGCACGCCTGAACTACTACCAGATCTTCAACGAGACCATCGAAGGCTTCGGCCTCGCCGAGGTCGAAGCCCGGCAGCGCGCCGCCTTCACCGCCTCCGGTGTGCCACTGCCGGTGTAGGCCTCGGCAGTTATTGCGGAATGCCCGGCGGCCCGAGGATCTCGATGCCATGCTGCGCGGCCATGTCCGTCATGCAATCGGGCGTGGGCTGTTCCACCGTCGCCGGAGGAAGCGTGCGCGTTTTGGCCGGCACCGAAAGGGCGCGCACGAATTGATCGAAGCCCGCGGGCTGGGCGACGACAACGTAACGGACCGTCGGCGAGGTCACAGTGAATGTGTGCGGAAGATTGCGTGGCGCGAACGCGAACGAGCCAGGGCCGCACTTGACCGTCTGCCCATCCACCCAAAACACCATCTCGCCTTCGAGCACATAGAACCACTCGTCCTCGTTGCGATGCACGTGCAGCGGCGGGCCGTTGCCCTGTGGTGACAGAACCTCGATGATCGCGCAGTGGCCGCCCGTCGCTTCGCCATCGGCCTTGATGGTGGCGAGGCTGTTGCCAAACCAGCGGGCTTCGCCTTCACCCTGCGCCAGGGCCAAGGGTGCCAATCCTGCGTGCGCGTCCGCCGTCATCGTACTCAGCCCGTCGGTTTGGTCTTGGCGAAGTCGGGCACCGCTTTCTCGAACGTGTCGAGCCAGGCCACGAGCTTGGGATGCTTCGCGCGCCACTTGCCTTCGTGGCGGAAGTCGAGATAGCCGAGCGCGCAGGCCAGCGTCAGATGTCCATAGTCGGGCGTCTTGTCCCAGGCCGGTGGCGCTTTCTCGAGTTGAGCCAGCGCGCGGTCGATCTTGGACTGCTGGCGATCGACCCAGGCCTCGACGCGCAGGTTCTCGGACCGGAAGCGCTTCTCATAGACGAGCAGCAGCGCCGCATCGAGTATGCCGTCACCGAGCGCCCCGAGCGTGAGCGTCTTGAAGCGCGCCGCGCCGCTCTTGGGAAAGAGAACCGGATCGGGCGCGAGCGTGTCGAAGTACTCGCAGATGACTGGGCTGTCGTAGAGCGCTTCGCCGCTGTCCAGCACGAGGCAGGGGATCTTGCCCAGCGGGTTTTGCCGGTTGAGGTTGTCGTCACCAGCATTGGTGTCTGCTGGGAGGATGTCGATCTTGCCGAGGACGCCTTTCATGCCGGCCGCAATCTTGACCTTGCGGCCGAAAGGCGAGGCCGGCGACGACAGCAGCTTCATAACAAAGTCCTCCGATCGATATTGTTCTGAGATGGGTGCGATGGGCCCATCGCCACCGCGGATCGTGCACGAGGCCGCACGAGCCGGCAACGGAAAATGCGTCATCCCGCGGGAAGCGGTTGGAACGCCGCCGGCTTGCCGTAAAAGCGGGTGGCAAGCATGGAAACTGGTGCGATCGGGCCCGTCGTGTAGAAGCGCGAGGCAACTGGTGAGGATTGCGTCGTGCGGCCGAACACCGGGTGGCGCACGAGATAGTTGGCAAGGCTGCGCGCAGTGATATCGGGTTGCGACAGGATTTCGATGCCTGGCGGCAGCGCGGCGGCGAACAGATCGGCGATCAAGGGATAGTGCGTGCAACCGAGGATCGCGGCGTCCGGCGGCACGCCCTTCAACCGGCGCATGAGCAGCGCTGTATAGCGGCGGACGGCCCGCGCCAGGACGGGAGTGGGGGCTCCGCTTTCGATCAGCCGGACGAGGGCCGGGCACGCCTGCTGCACTACCGTGATCTCGGGCGCGCGTTTGCCGATCTCATGCAGATACGCGCCGCTCGTGACCGTGTGGCGCGTGGCGAAGATGGCGACCGTGCGCTTCTCGCCGCGATGCTGGCCCGCGCGGATATCCGCCAGCCAGGGCACGCCGGTGATGGCTTCCACCATGGGCACCAGCACGCCGAGGACGCGCCGGTTCGGATAGCGGTCGGGCAGCCACGTCTGTTGCAGGCGGCGGAGTCCTGTCGCCGCAGCCGTATTGCAGGCCATGACCACGAGCGGGCAGCCCAGGAGGAACAGGCTTTCGATCGCGTCGAGCGTCAGCTGATAGATGTCGTCGGCGGTGCGGTCGCCGTAAGGGGCGTGGCCGTGATCGCCGAGATAGACGAAGTGCTGGCGCGGCAGGCGTCGCTCGAGCGCCTGCAGCACCGTCAGTCCACCATGGCCCGAATCGAAGACACCGATCATGTCCCGCTGCCCTCACTCAGGGTTTGAACCCGTCGCGTGGCTCGCAGTCTCATAGGATTCGCCCGCCGCAAGCCAGGCCTCTTCGGCGGCCTCTAGCTCCTTCGCGCGCTGGCCGCGTTCGAGCGACAACTGCTGCGCCCGCTGCGGATCACGCGTGTAGAGATCGGGATCGGCCAGCGCCTTGTCGATGCTGGCGATACTTTCGGACAGCCTGGTCACTGCCTTCTCCGCCGCCTGCAGCGCTTTCTTGAGCGGAGCAATCTCGGCGCGCCGCTGTGCCGCATCGCGCCGCTGTTCCGCACGGCCGGCGCGCGCTTCCGCGGTTGCCGCATCGCCCCCGTTGCGCTCGCGCTGGGTGCGCTGCGCCAGGAGCTCCGACCGATAGCTGTCGAGATCTCCGTCATACGGAGAGACGGTGCCGTTGCCGACGATCCAAAGCCGTTCGGCGCTGGCCTCGATGAGATGCCGATCGTGGCTGATGAGGATGACGGCACCGTTGTAGTCGTTGAGCGCGTAGATGAGGGACTCGCGCGCATCGATGTCGAGGTGGTTGGTCGGCTCGTCCAGGATCAGCAGGTGCGGACGATGGAATGTGGTCAGCGCCAGCAGGAGCCGCGCCTTCTCGCCGCCTGAAAGATTGCCGGCCTTCGTGTCGGCCTTGTCGGAGCCGAAGCCGCACGAGCCGAGCCGCGTCCGCTTCTGCGCCTCGGTGGCGTCCGGCATCAGCGCGGCGAAATGATCGTAGGGCGACTTCATCGGATTGAGCTCATCGAGCTGATGCTGCGCAAAGTATCCCACCTGCACCCGGTTGATCCCGAACACCTGTCCGGCGAGTGGCGGCAACCGCCCCGAGATCAGCTTTGCGAACGTGCTCTTGCCGTTGCCGTTCTGGCCGAGCAGCGCGATGCGATCGTCCTGGTCGATGCGCAAGTCCAGGCGCGAGAGCACGGGCTGGCCTGCCGCATATCCAACCGCTGCATCCTCGAGCCGCAGCAGCGGGCTCGCCAGCATCTTGGCCGGCTGCGGAAAAGCGAACGGGATGACTCGCTCGTCGACGTGCGAGGCGATCGGCTGCATGCGCGCGAGCGCCTTGATGCGGCTCTGCGCCTGCTTGGCCTTGCTGGCCTTGGCCCTGAAGCGCTCGACGAACGCCTCGATATGGCGGCGCGCATCGTCCTGCTTCTTTTTGAGCTTCAGTTCGAGGCGCTGCGTCTCGCGCCGCGCCTCCTCGAAGTCGTCGTACCCGCCGGTGTAGAGCGTGAGCTTGCCGCGCTCCAGATGCAGGATGGCTGTCACGGCACGATTGAGCAGGTCGCGATCGTGGCTGACGATGACGATGGTGTGCGGATAGGTTCTGAGGTAGCTCTCCAGCCACAACGTGCCTTCGAGGTCCAGATAGTTGGTCGGCTCGTCGAGCAGCAGAACTTCCGGCTCGAGAAACAGCACCGACGCCAGCGCGACGCGCATGCGCCAGCCCCCGGAGAACTCGCGGCACGCGCGCCGCTGGGCCGCCTCGTCGAACCCGAGGCCGGCCAGGATCTGCGCGGCGCGTGATGGCGCGCTGTGCGCGTCGATATCCGTCAGGCGGACCTGGATGTCGGCGATGCGCGCGGGATCGGCCGCCCGCTCCGCCTCGGCGAGCAGCGACGCCCGCTCCACGTCGGCGCTCAGCACCCAATCGATCAGGCTGACCTCGCCGCCCGGCGCTTCCTGGGCCACGTGGCCAATGCGCGCGTTGCGGGATGTCGTGATGTTGCCGTCGTCCGGTGACAGCTCTCCCGTGATCAGCTTCAGCAAAGTGGTCTTGCCGGCGCCGTTGCGTCCGACCAGGCCCACCTTGTGCCCCGTCGGAATACCCGCGGTCGCCGCTTCGAGGATCGGCTTGCCTTCGATACGAAACGTGAGGTCGTTGATGTGCAGCATGGCGAGCGGAAATAGCCGGTCGGGCCCGTCTTGTCACGACTCGCGCAGGCTGAAGGCCGCCGGCAGTTCCGTCAGCGCATCGATTGTGACATCTGCACGAAGGGCGTCGGGATTGGCTCGATGCACCTCGGCCCAAAGACCGCGGCGCAAGAATATGCCGATGAGCCCGGCCTGCATGGCGGGCAGGACGTCGTTGTCGAGCCTGTCGCCGACATAGGCGATTTCCGCCGGCGCAAAAGCGGCAACCTCCACCACACGCGCAAAGAATGCAGGCGACGGCTTTTCCGTCCCCCAGCTGGCGGCACTGGAAATGAAATCGGCAGCAACGCCGGCATCGATCAGAAACCGCTCCGTGGCGGCCGACGTGTTGCCCGCAATGCCAACGCGAAAGCCCGCGCTTCTCAAACGCTCGAGACATGGCCGCGCATCGGCATGAAAGTCCTCGATACGAAAGCCCGGATCGTCGCCGGCCGCCCGGCGGGCATCTGTTGCGGAGGCCAAATCAAAGCCTGGCCGGAACGCCTCGAACATCTGCCGGTGATGCGCCCCGCGCCGCACGACGTCCTTGAGCGTGTCCATCAAACGCCCGCGCGGCACGTCCAGCCAGTCGGCCCAGCGATGCCAGAGCCCCTGTTCGTCGAGCAGCGTCTCACCCACGTCGAACACGATGGCGCGTATCATCGATCAACACCGGCTTCGTCAGTCACCTATACCTAAACGCTTGAGCAGGAACGCCATCGCCAAATAGGCCGCCGCTGTCAAAACGAGTGACACGGAAAGACTGGGCCAGAACTGCCAACCGGCCTTGATGAGAACGGGAAAGCTCACGAAGAAGATCATGGAGACCAGGGCAAGCCACAAGATGTTGGTCGCAAGATCGGCCACACGTCCGGCATCGCCGGTATCCCAATAGAGCCACACGAATGCCAGCAGCGACGTGATGGGTAGAGACGCCAGCGCAGCGCCGAGCAAAGTGCTGCGCTTTGAGATCTCTGTTACCGCCACGATCAGCAGGGCTGAAATTGCAACCTTGATGGCGTACTCCAGCATGCGCTTTGTCAGCCGGCAACCACCGGCTTCAGCGCTTCCACCAGAAGGCGAAGCTGGACGTCCTCATCCTTGACGGCGAGTTGCGCGGCGAACCAGTCCTGCACCATCTGGCAGACCTTTTGCGGCGTCGCGCGCGATAGCGCCCGGGGATCGGAAAAGAGCTGCAGATCGGCCGGATTCCAGCCGCGCTGGGCCAATTGGGCAGCGAGTGCGTCGTAATCTTCGCGCCGAGGTGGCGCCTGGGCACGCGGCGCCTTGCGGCCCTCCGCAATCGCTTCGAACACGGCCACGACCTGGCCTTGCAGGTTGGCGGAATGCTCGGAGGACCGCATCAGCTCCACAACAGCCGGATTCGTTTCGCCCTGGGAAATGAAGCTGTAGCAGGCGTCGATGCTATGCGCGGATAGCCGCCCGAGATTGGACAGGAAGGTCGATGCCAAAACCCGCAGCCGCGGCGGGCTCGCCGACAGTGCCTCGGCGATATGCTTGCGCCGCAGGGCCACCATGGCATCCGCGAGGTATTTCGCGATCGCCTTCTCGTCTTTCTGTTCGCTGCTGAGGCGCGCCGTCTCTCGGATTTGCTCGGCGTACCAGTCCGGAAACTCGGTCTTCAGGAGACGCCAGAGCGCAGACTTCTGAAAGTTTGCGTCCACCTCCTGCGCCGACGAGCCGACCGCCAGCAACACGGACTGGCTGGAGTTGGCTCTCGCTGCCGGTGACGCATTCGCGGCCGTCCCGGTCGTCGCCGGTTTCGCACCGGATTGCGAATTGCCGGAATCCGATACATCGCTGAGGCCGAAATTAGCCATCAGTGCGGACAGGCGCCCCGTCTGATGCAGCGCCAGCGCAGCGCCCGCAAGGACCACCAGCAACAGCAGAAACACAACCAGCGTGCCGTAGGAGCGGCGATGCGCCCGTGCTGCCGCGGGCCGCGCAGTCCGTTGCTCCGCCGGACGTCCGTCTGCCCGGCGCTGGGGCGATGGCGCGGCTTGGCCGCGCGGGCTGCCTGCGATCGGTTGCCCTGTGGCCTCGGCGCCCCGGCTGCGGGGCTTTGCCATCGTCTGGGCCGGGCCGGTCGTGCCCTCCGCATCGTGCTTTGCCTGCGCGGCCACGCGCTGCCCGTCGATCGGACCCGCGCGAGCCGGCGCCGTCGGGTTCGACGCAGGCGCCGCTGGGCGGCCGGTCGGAAACACCGATGACGCCGGGCGCCAGTCGGGAAATCCGTGCCGCCACAGCAGATCGTTCGGCCGCATATGACCAAGCTCGATGAATTTCTTGAGCTCGACGTCATTCAACGGGCCGAACTGCTGGCCTTCCCGCGCTAGATACCACTCAATCGGATGTTCGCTATCGGACATGCTCGCCCGCAAATTCCTCGCTGTCCGGTCCTGAGTCCAGGTCTCGCCCCCAATTTACCACAGTTTGTGCGCGCGCGGACCAAGTCCTTGGGCCGCGGCATCGGTCCGCAACTAGACCCCGGAAGCGAGGCAATCCCGTGGCCGGCCAAGAGACTAGCCCGGCGTCTTGAACTGCTCATCGACCGGCACGCGATAGGCGTTGGCCAGGCGGTTGGTCATGTTGGCAAGCCCGACGACGGCATAAAGCTCATTGATCTGCTCCTCGGTCGCACCCTTGGCGCGTGCAGCGGCCGTGTGGCTTGCCATGCAGTAGTCGCAGTTGTTGGTGACGGACACCGCGACGTAGATCAGCTCCTTCGTCAGCGGGTCGAGATGGCCTGGTCCCATAATGCTTTTCAAGCTTTCCCACGTATGCTTCAGCATTCTGGGCTCGTTCGCCAAGTACTTCCAGAAATTGTTGACCTGCTTCACCTTGCGCGTCTGCTTGATGTCTTCGAACACCTCGCGCACGGCACCGTTGGCTTTTTTGGGATCGATCGGCTTCATACGAACTGTCCTCTCTTGTAGCGGGCTGGTGCCGCAGCTATAACCCGCGCAACTTTCGCCGCAAATCCCGACATCAAGGAGCCTGCCGTATGGCTGTCGAGCGTACGTTCTCCATCATCAAGCCCGATGCCACCCGGCGCAACCTGACCGGCGCCATCAATGCCGTCATCGAGAAGGCGGGCTTGCGCATCGTCGGCCAGAAGCGCGTGCGCTGGACCAGGGCGCAGGCCGAAGAGTTCTACGCCGAGCACAAGGGCCGTCCGTTCTACGACGAACTGTGCACCTTCATGACCTCCGCACCCATCGTCCTTCAGGTTCTCGAGGGCGAGGACGCCATCAAGAAATATCGCGAAGTCATGGGCGCGACGGACCCCAAGGAAGCGGCCGAAGGTACAGTCCGCAAGCTGTTCGCCGTTTCCAAGGGCGAGAACTCGACCCACGGCTCCGACAGCCCCACAAGTGCTGCCCGCGAGATCGCCCTCAACTTCAAGCCCGAAGAAATCGTCGGTTAAAGCTTGGGGAAATATCTGACAACGGCATTTTCTCGCCGTTGTCTTGAACCATTCATCCGTCTCCAGCTACTCAAAGCGTGAGCACACGCAAATCTGGAGACGGGGACATGCACGTTCTTGCAGCGATTGGCGCAGCCCTTGGTGTCGCGCTCTTCTTTCTGTGGCGCATGCAACAGGCGTCCAACGCCGTGCGCGACGTGGCCAATGCGGCCGACGAGGTGCACGGCCTCTTCCGGCGCTGGTCGTGGCGGCGCAAGGCCAACGTCCATCCGCTCGATCTGGTCGAGGACCCGCGTGAGGCGGCAACGGCCATGATGGTGATCGTGGCCCAGACCGACGGCGCGCTGACCGACAAGGAGCGCGGCGTGATCCTGGCCCAGATCTCCGAGCATTTCGGCGCCACGTCGCGGCAGGGCGAGGAGCTTCTGGCCCGCGGGCGCTGGCTCGTGCAGCACAGCGTCGACGTCGGCGAGGTATTCCGCCGCCTGGCCCCGTCGATCCGCAAGTCCTGCGGCGCGAAAGAGCGCGCCGATCTCATCGGCATGCTCAAGGCAGTTGCGGTTGCCGAAGGCCCCCTCGACGAGCACCTGCAAAAAGACATCACCAACCTGCGCCAGCATTTGAAAGAGTGAGGCCGCACGCTCAAAGGTCTCATCCCGGGGCTCGTCCCCGGGACCCATCGTGCCGCGAGTCCGGAAGGTGAAGTTTGTGGTGCCGCATCCCACACCAACGACCATTCGAGTTTGTGGAGCGATGGGTCCCGGCAATAAATGCCGGGATGACATCGGTGGGTGAGG
>JBJXDX010000123.1:0-49670 GCA_046154585.1 Hyphomicrobiaceae bacterium
CGCCCATGATGACTGTCACGTCGAGTTGCTGCAGTTTGCCGCGCGTTTTGCGGGCGGGAAGTTGCGGCGCGTCCGCGGTCAACAGGATGCGTCGGGCCATCATGCCGAGATCCTGGTCCCGGTCGGAGACGGCTTCGGCGGTGCCATGATGCCGGATGTTGCGGAAGCCGGTTTTCTCCAGGAGCTTCGTGATCGTGGCCTGCGTGTAGAGCCGTTCGGCATAGAACTGATCGGCCAGCACGCCGGTCTCGTCGTTGACGATGACCTCGCGCGAGATCAGCCGCTCGCCGTCTGCCGAGATGGAGCGCTCGCGGCACACGAAGTGGTGCTCGTCGATCCATTCCCAGGAGCGGCGCTCGAAGTTCTCCGACATGTGCGCGCCGTCGGTGATGTCGAGCACGAGCTGGCCGCTCGGCCGCAGGAGCTTGCCGACGGTGTAGAGAACCTTTTCGTCATCCTGCTTGTTCGAGAAATAGCCGAACGAGTTGCCCATGATGGCAACGCAGTCGAAGCTGCTCTCAGCGAGTCTTGGGTTACGCGCATCGCCTTCCTTGAAAGCGACGCTCAGGCCTTCCGTTTGCGCGCGTTTCTTGGCGAGACGGATGAGATAGCGCGAGCGGTCGACCCCCATGACGTGCTTGAAGCCGCGCCGGGCCAGTTCGAGGCAGTGGCGGCCCTGGCCGCAGCAGAGATCGAGGATGTTGCTGTGAGGCTGAATGGCGGCCGCGGCGACGATGAAGTCCACCTCGCGGCGCGTGTTCTCGGCATTCTCGACGACGTCGCCGTCGGTCTTCACATAGAGGGCATTGAAGAGTTTGCGCCACCATTCGGCGGGGAGATGAGATTCCAGGTCCGCCACTGGCCCGAGGCAGGACCGCGCGGGTGCGCGCCTGGGCCGCTTCGCCTTAGAAGCTGTAGCCATGATGGACGAACGTCCTCCAATACCGCCGCGTTTGCCGGAAGCGCCAGCGCTTCCAAATTGCTCGGACGACCATGACACGAGACCCTCTGGCCTCATCGGCGCGATAGTTAGTCGGTCCTATGCACAATGCAAGAGACTGTTCTGTGTCGCGTGTGCATCGGATCGGGCTTGTGCACGAAAAGGTCGCGCCTCGCCACAACGCTGCTCAGGCGTCCCCCGTTCCGGTTCGCCGCAGAATGGCGATGAAGAAACCGTCGGTGTCATGGCGTGCTGGTGTCAGTAGCAGCGAATCGCCACGGCCGTTGGCCGACGGCGGGGCCTCGCCCGGCAGGCCCGCCTCGTGCCAAGCCGCCTTGGTCAGTATGGGTGTGAAGGCGTCATGCCTTGCAAGAAAGGCGGCGATTTGATCGTGGCCTTCCTCGGGCAGGATGGAGCATGTCACAAACACGAGACGGCCGCCGGGCTTGACGAGAGGTGCCGCGAGATCGAGCAGGTCCTTCTGCTCGGACTGCCGCTCGGGCACATCCTGAGGCTTGAGGCGCCACTTCGAGTCTGGCCTGCGCCGCCAGACGCCGGAGCCGGTGCAGGGTGCATCGATCAGCACGACGTCGAAGCGCGCGCCCAGAGCGTTGAGAGCTGTAGTGTCGCCCGGCTGCAGCACCTGGGTATTGCGCACGCCCGCCCGCTTCAGCCTCTCGAAGATGGGGCGCAGGCGGATCTTGTCGCGATCGAAGGCGTAGAGCTGGCCGGTGTTCTCCATTGCAGCCGCCAGGGCCAGAGTCTTGCCGCCGGCGCCTGCGCACAGGTCGAGCGCTTGTGACCTGGGCGTCGCTCCGGCTAGCAGCGCTGCGATCTGCGAGCCCTCGTCCTGCACCTCGAACCAACCTTTGCCGTGAGCCGGCTCTGCCTCCACGTTGGGTTGACGGCCCGGCCCTTCGGGCGCGCGCAGGCGGACACCGACGCTGGAGAGCGCCGTCGCGGCAGGCTTGGCGGCGACCAGGGCTTTCAAAACTTTGTCGCGCGTGGTCTTGAGCGTGTTGACACGCAGATCGACCGGCGCCCGCTGCGTAAGGGCGGCACCTTCTTCGACGACGCGCCCGGCGAACACGCGGCCGAGCGACGGCGCCAACCATTCCGCGAAATCGCCACGCACCCAGTCCGGCGCATCTTCCGGCACTGGCCGCGACAGGCCGGCAAGTTCGTCAGCTGACAAAGGCTCTATCGTGTGCGCCGACCCGTCGGCAGCCGCAGCAATGGCCTCGGGAGCGAGAGCCAGCGCTCGGCCGGCCGCCCCCAGGATCAGCGCGCGCGCCGTATCGCTCTGCATTCTCGCGGCAATGGAAAGCTTCCGCCGCAAGGCGTCGTAGACGAGATTGCCTACGGCGGCCCGATCACCGGAGCCGGCGAAACGGCTGGACTTGCCCCAGTCCGCGAGCGCCACAGACGCCGGGCGGTGCCGGACGATGACATCGTCCAGCACGTCGATAGCTGAGCGGATGCGGGCTCCAGGACGCACGGCTAGACGATACTCGCGTTCAACGCCTTCGCACCAATCATCAGCCACATCACCAGCACGATGACGGCACCGGTGATGAACGCGATGCTGCGCGATCGGACGGTGTTGGGTCCGACATGGATAAAGGCGTGCGCCGCGCGCGTGACGACAAACAGCCAGGCCAGTGTCAGGAAGAAAATGTCGACCATGCGCAAAATCAGGGCGAAGGCGGTCACGGCATAAAACAGGACGGGCATCTCGAACTGATTGCGGTAATTGTTCGAGGCTTTGACGGCCTGCTCGTTCCAGACAGCGTCACCCGACAGCGCCACGTCCTGCGCGGACGCCCGCTTTTCGCGAAATGAGTCGCCGCGCGATTTGCCCAAGGCCACCAGCACGAAAAACGTCACGAGCACCTGTGCCAGCACAGGGTAGATGATGACGTGCTGAGACATTCGCGGTCCTTCGCGAGTGAGACTAACATGCAGGCCTGAGCTAACTCAGTTGCTGCCCGGATAGTTCGGTGCCTCGCGCGTAATCGCGACCCCGTGCGTGTGGCTTTCCCGCGCGGCAGCCGGCGAGATGCGGATGAAGCGCGCGCGATCCCGGAGGTCGGTGAGGTTGGCGGCGCCGACGTAACCCATCCCGGCCCTGAGCCCGCCGACGAGCTGGTGGAGGACGGCGCCGACCGGGCCCTTGTAAGGCACCTGGCCCTCGATCCCCTCGGGCACCAGCTTGAGTTGGTCCTTCACTTCCTGCTGGAAATAGCGATCGGCGCTGCCGCGGGCCATGGCTCCCACCGAGCCCATGCCGCGATAAGCCTTATAGGTGCGGCCCTGGTAGAGGTAGGTCTCGCCGGGGCTTTCATCCGTGCCCGCAAGCAGCGATCCCACCATGACGCAGTCCGCGCCCGCTGCCAGCGCTTTGACGATGTCGCCGGAATACTTGATGCCGCCGTCGGCGATCACCGGCACGCCGCGCTTCTGGGCCGCGTCCACCGCATCCAGAATAGCCGTGAGCTGCGGCACACCGACGCCGGCAACGATGCGCGTCGTGCAGATGGACCCAGGCCCGATGCCGACCTTTACCGCGTCGGCGCCAGCATCGATCAAAGCTTTCGTTCCGTCGGCCGTGGCGACGTTGCCGGCCATGACCTGCACGCGATTGGACAAGCGCTTGATGCGCGTCACGGCTTCCAGCACGCGTGCCGAGTGACCGTGCGCGGTATCGACGACGATCAGGTCGCAGCCCGCCGCGATGAGGCGCTCCGTGCGCTCGAAGCCGTCCTGGCCGACGCTGGTGGCGGCCGCGGCACGCAGGCGCCCCTGCTCGTCCTTGCAGGCGTGGGGATACTTCTGGGCCTTCTCGATATCCTTCACCGTGATGAGGCCGATGCAGCGGTAGTCATCGTCGACGACGACCAGCTTCTCGATTCTATTGTGGTGCAGGAGGCGCTTGGCCTCGTCACGGTCGACACCTTCCTTGACGGTGATGAGCTTATCCTTCGTCATCAGCTCCGACACCGCCTGGCGCGGATTGGAGGCGAAGCGCACGTCGCGGTTGGTGAGTATGCCGACCAGCTTGCCGTCGCGGCTGCCGTTGCGGGCCGGCTCGACCACCGGGATGCCCGAGATCTTATGGTGCGCCATGAGCTCGAGCGCGTCGGCGAGCGTCGCGGACGGGTGGATGGTGACCGGGTTGACCACCATGCCGGACTCGAACTTCTTCACCTGCGCGACTTGGTCAGCCTGCTGCTCGGGCGTCAGGTTCCGGTGAATGACACCGATGCCGCCGGCCTGGGCCACGGCTATGGCGAGCTTGCCCTCCGTCACCGTGTCCATGGCGGAGGACAGGATCGGGATACGGACCGAGATTTCCTTGGTGACGCGCGAGGCGACGTCGGTCTCCCCAGGCAGGATCTCCGAGGATGCCGGGACCAGCAATACATCGTCGAAGGTCAGGCCGAGATTGGTCTCGATGATCGAACTGCGAGCGGCCATGGTCGCCTCCTTGGGCTACACCACCGCGGGTTGAGTTCAAGCGGGGCGCGCCAGCGGACCGGCGCGCGGAAACCTGTGCACCCGCGCTGTGATGGAATCATCGCGTGGGGGTGTTTAGCAGAGGTTGCCCCGCTGGGAAAGATGGCCGACCCGCGCATGGTGACTACTCCCTATGTCCGCATGGCGCGATAGCCCTGGTCGATCAGCACGGATAGAAGAATGAGGGCAAACCCGAACAGGTCGATCAGGGGCGGCCGTTCGCCCAGCAGAAGCACCGCGCCCAGTACACCGAAAATGGGAACCAGGAGCGTGCCGACCGCTGCGGTGGAGGCAGAGACCCGTGTGATCAGGCTGAACCAGAGGACATAGGAGACCCCCTGGGGGAACACGATGTGAAAGGCCAGCGCGGCCGTGATGGCGGGCGACAGCTCGATGCGAGGCACCTCGAAGAGCAGCATGCCGACAGCGGTGACGACGGCGCCGGTGAAAATCTGCCAGGTCGTCAGGGCCAAGGGCTCGCCCTCGACGCGCCGGAGCTTCAGATAGACCGTCCCGAGCGACCAGCTGATGGCCGCCCCCATGACATAAAGCAGGCCGATCGGGATTTGGCCGCCCTGCATCTGCCCCCAGAACGGAATGGAGAGAATGGCAAGTCCCGCCGCGCCGATCGCCAGTGAAATCCCGCGCAAGCGGTCGATCGGCTCGGCGAGGATGATGCGCGCGAACAGCACCGACCAGAGCGGCATGGTGTAGGTGAGAATGGCGGCCCGCGAGGCCGGCATCGAGAGCTGCGCGAACACCGCGAAGATATTGAAGCCGGCGATGGAGAGAACTCCGGCGATGAGCACGTCACGCCAGTAGCGTTTGTCAATCCGGAGCGATCGGCCGGACAATACGGTGACCAAAGCCAGGAACGCCGCCCCGCAGCTCAGGCCGACGGCTCGCAGCGTCCACGGTGAGAAACCGTCCAACAGAATTTTGACGATCGGCCAGTTCAAGCCCCAGAACAGCGCCGCGAGCCAGATGCGCCACACGTTGTCACTCCTGTCGCGGTCTGCTGAGTGGACGCTAACCGCGAAAGCCCGAGGCGAACACGTACATTTCAGCCGAGTCGGACCGGCTGGCCGGCGGTTTGATGTGACGCACGATGGCATAGTCCTTCTTGAGGTGATCGAGCAGCCCGCGCTCGGTGCCCCCTTGCAGGACTTTGCACAGAAATGCGCCGCCCGGCGACAGCACTTCCGCGGCAAAGCTCGCCGCCGTCTCGGCGAGTCCGATGATGCGCAGATGATCGGTCCCCGTATGTCCCGTCGTTGGGGCGGCCATGTCGGACAGCACCACGTCCGCCGCTCCGTCCCGCAGCCGCGCCTTGAGGAGGTCGGGTGCCGTGTCGTCGAGAAAGTCGAGCTGGATGATGTCCACACCGGGAATGGGGTCTATCGGCAGGTAGTCGATGGCGACCACCTGACCTTTTCCGTCCGTGGATTGCACGCGTTCAGCTGCTACCTGCGCCCATCCGCCCGGCGCGGCGCCGAGATCGACCACTCGGCCACCAGGCTTCAGGAAGCGATACTTGTCGTCGATCTCGATCAGCTTGAACGCGGCGCGGGAACGCCGGCCCTGGCGCCTCGCGGCAGCCACATAGGGATCATTGAGCTGGCGTTCGAGCCAAAGTTGCGACGATGTCGTGCGCCCGCGCGCGGTGCGTAGACGCTGCTTCATCTGCCGGGTGCCGCCGATGTGTCTCAGACTGCCGGCGCTGCCTTTTCCGGGCGGTCCCTTGCGGGTCATTGGCGGTTTCGACCCTCGTGCCGCCGGCTGCCGCGATACACGCCGTCCTCGGCCATAAGCGTGGCGAGGATGCCCTCTCTCAATCCCCGATCGGCAACACGGATGCGTTCGCACGGCCACGTGCGCAACAACGCCTCCAGGATAGCGCAGCCGGCCAGCACGAGGTCCGCCCGATCGCGGCCGATGCAGGGCTCCGCCACCCTCTCTTCATAGGTCCGGTCCAGCAGGCTGCGGACGATAAATTGCGCGTCGTTCGTTTTCATCCAGCAGCCGTCGACGCGCGCCCGGTCGTAGCGCGGCAGCCCGAGATGGATGCCGGCTATCGTCGTCACGGTGCCGGACGTCCCCAAGAGATGCGTCCGCGCGCGGCGCATGGCGTCGCGAAACGCATACTCGCGCTCGAACGGCTCGAGCATCTGCGTGACATGGTCGACCATCGCCTCGAAGGACTGGGCGGTCACCTGCCGGCCGCCGTAACGCTCCGCCAGTGTGACGACGCCGACAGGCAGCGACGTCCATGCAGCGATGCAGTTCTGTGCCTCGACGCGCTCTGTCAGCGAATGGCGCCACGGTCCCTGGCGCTTCGTGAGATCCAGCCAGATGAGCTCCGATGACCCGCCGCCGATGTCGAACACGAGGGCCAGCTCGGCGTCGGGATCGATGAGGGCCGCGCACCCGGAAACGGCGAGCTTGGCTTCGGTCTCGCGGGTCAGCACCTCAATATCCAGGCCCAGCTCGCGGTGAACACGATCAAGGAACATCTGCCCATTGCTGGCGATGCGGCAGGCTTCGGTTGCAACGAGACGGGAGCGGACGACGCGCGCCTTGGCCAGCTTGACGGAACAAATGCGCAGGGCTTCCAGCGTGCGCGTCATGGCGGCATCGGACAGGCGGCCGTTGACGCTCACGCCTTCGCCGAGCCGGATGATGCGCGAGAAGGCGTCGATCACGAGGAAGTTGCGGCGCGACGGACGCGCCACGAGGAGACGGCAATTGTTGGTGCCGAGATCGAGCGCCGCATATGCCGGCATGGCGTGGTGGTCTGCGTGACGGTGGGACTCTCGACCCGCTGTACCGCGATTGGCGGCCGGCGCCGGAGTGCCGCTGGGGACGTCCGGCTGCCCGGTCCCCGTCGCACCCGCCCCCCCGGACGGCACGACAAATTTGTCTTCCGTAAACCGTGTCACACTCGTTCCCCGGTGCCTGGATCGGATCCACCGGCCGTCTCGCGACGGCGGTCTTCAGGCGTTACCTGGACTCTGCGTCTTGCCCCGGACTGTAGCATTTCGAAGGTCGGCGTAAAGCCGGGGCGATGTGCGGGTGAATAATTCCGTAAGCGGACAACACGGGGGACTGGACAACTGAGACCGGGTGTGGGTCCGATTGTGCGGGACGTAGGGCGGCTGGATCGGTGGTTCGTGCGCCTGCCATGGAGGGGACAATGCCGCAGCTCTGGTGGTTCATGGCGGTTGGCTTCGCAGTGCCGCTGGTTCTGCCCGCGACCGCCGCCGCCCAGCAACCGACACCCGTGGAGCAGGTCGCCCGGTTGGTTGTCGCCTATCCCGACTTCCTCGACCGCGCCGAAGGCAATGCGCTGGTCTGGAAGGATGGAACGCGCATGACCATCGACGATCAAAAGGGCACCAAGGACTTTGCAGCTCTGCTGGAAAAACCTGATCTCAAGGACATGTTCTACGCGCGTTATCCCGTCGGGGCGCCGGCGCAAGCCCCTGCCGTCAACAGCGATCCGGGGCGCGTGCGCTACGAGCCGTTCTTCCACAAGATGTACGGTGACTGCCGCACAGGCGAGGTGCAGGCGAAGCTCGTCGATGTGGTCTGGCTGCCTCGCAAATGGGGTAAAACGCTGCGCATCTCCAGTATCAATAATGTGGCCACGCGCCTCGCGGCCGTCTCGCGCGAGCTGGACGATCTGCCGGCGCGGTTCGATCCGTTCCTGAAGCCTGCGGCAGGCACGTTCAACTGCCGGCCCATCGCCGGAACGGATCGCGTCAGCGCGCACGGACACGGGATTGCCATCGATATTGCCACCGCGCATGCTCACTACTGGCGCTGGAGCAAACCTGACGCCACGGGCCGGCCGGCCTATCGCAACGAGATCCCGCCGGAGATCGTGGCGGTGTTCGAAAAGCACGGGTTCATCTGGGGCGGCCGCTGGTATCACTTCGACACCATGCACTTTGAGTACCGGCCCGAACTGCTGCCGCCGTGACGCGACCCAACCACAGGCGGCGTTGGCCAACGGTCCGGCCATGACCTAGACTGATCTTGCTCCCTGCCGCAGGCACAGGCCGGGCGCGCCGACAATCTCTAGGGAAGAGCGCTGTTCCGAAGCCCAGCGATGTTGCGCCCGTCGAGGAGGGGACCACGTTGAAAGTCGACCAGGACATCGCCGCTGGTGTGTTTTTCATCGCAGTCGGGGCCCTTGGGCTCGTGCTGGGTTGGGACTATCCCTTCGGCACGACGGCGCGCATGGGGGCGGGCTTCGTGCCCAAGCTACTATGCGGGATGCTTGCGACGGCGGGGATAATCATTGCCGGGGTCGGGCTTCTGCGCCGATCGCAATCCATGGCGAGGTGGCACCTGCGGCCGCTGCTGCTCGTGCTCGCGAGCGTGCTCGTGTTTGGAAGCCTGATCGAGTGGGGGGGGCTCGTGCCCGCCACGATCGGCATGGTGTTGGTCGCAGCCGCTGCCTCCACGGAAACACGCTGGCTCGAAACGGCCATTGTCGGCGTCGCACTCGCCGGCGCCGCGGTGCTGATCTTCGTCAAGGGCCTCGGCCTCGCCATGAAGATCCTGCCGGGAGCCTGACATGGATCTTATCGAGAACCTGGTGCATGGCTTTTCCATCGCCCTCACCTTGCAGAATGTGCTGTTCTGTCTCGCTGGCGTACTGCTCGGGTCGCTAATCGGGGTGCTGCCTGGCATCGGGCCGGTGCCGACGATCGCGATGCTGCTGCCCTTTACCTTCGCTCTGTCGCCCGTTCCTGCGCTGATCATGCTGGCCGGCATCTATTACGGCGCCCAGTACGGCGGCTCGACGACGGCCATCCTCGTCAACATGCCGGGTGAGAGCTCGTCGGTCGTCACCTGTCTCGACGGCTACCAGATGGCGCGGCGCGGCAGGGCCGGCGCCGCGCTCGCTATTGCGGCGATCGGCTCCTTCATCGCCGGCACCTTTGCCACCATGCTGATCGCGGTATTTGCCGAGCCGCTGACACAGGTGGCGCAGAGCTTTGGCGCGGCCGAATATTTCTCACTGATGGTATTCGGGCTCATTGCCGCTGTCGTGCTGGCGCAAGGCAGCATCCTCAAGGCCGTGGCCATGATCTTCGTCGGCCTGTTCCTCGGATTAGTCGGCACCGACGTCAACACCGGCAAACAGCGTTTCACGTTCGGAATGCCGGAACTGTCGGATGGCATCGGTTTCGTGCCCATCGCGCTTGGGCTTTTCGGTCTGGCGGAGATTATCAACAATCTCTCGCAGACGGACTCTCGCAGCGTCTTGCGGCAACCAATTCATGGCCTGATGCCAACCTGGGCCGATTTCAAGGCGGCCTTTCCGGCCATTGTCCGAGGCACGGGCGTCGGATCGATCCTGGGTGTGTTGCCGGGCGGCGGGGCGCTGCTATCGGCCTTTTCCGCCTACACTCTTGAGAAGAAGCTGTCGCGCACGCCCGAGCGTTTCGGCCAGGGCGCCATCGAAGGCGTCGCGGCACCGGAGGCCGCCAACAACGCTGGCGCGCAGACGTCTTTCATTCCGCTGCTGACACTCGGCATCCCGCCTAATCCCGTGATGGCCTTGATGATCGGCGCCATGATGATCCACGGCATCCAGCCCGGCCCGCAGGTGATGCTCAAGCAGCCCGATCTGTTCTGGGGGCTGATTGCTTCGATGTGGATCGGCAACTTGATGCTGGTGATCATCAACTTGCCGCTGATCGGCATCTGGGTACGGCTCCTGTCTATTCCCTACCGCCTGTTGTTTCCCGCGATCCTGCTGTTCTGCTGCATCGGGGTCTACACGCTCAACAACAGCGTGTTCGAGGTAGGGCTGACGGCGCTGTTCGGCCTGCTCGGCTATTTCTTTCTTAGGTGCGGCTGCGAGCCCGCGCCTTTGCTGCTCGGTTTCATTCTGGGGCCGATGATGGAGGAAAATTTGCGCCGCGCGCTCCTCCTGGCCCATGGCGATGCAACTGTTTTTCTGAAGCGGCCGATTAGCCTGGGCCTGCTCGTGATGGCGGCCCTGCTGATGCTCGCTGTCGTGCTTCCAGCCGTCAAAAACGCCCGCGAGAAGGTGTTTCAGGAGTAGGGATCGCTGGAAACCGGCCGCTTGGAGGCACCTTGGCAACCTTGCCTTGCGAATGCCCGGCTCGGTTGCTAAATACCGGGCACCTGAACGGCCCGCCGGGCGCTCGCCCGGACACATGCCGGTTCTGGGGGATCGTCTAATGGTAGGACTGCAGACTCTGACTCTGCCTGTCTAGGTTCGAATCCTAGTCCCCCAGCCACTCAACTTTCCAACATAAGCCAAGTCGGCGCATGGTCGCTGGCGCCTGGTCGGCTCCGCACGGTGCGGTCGACACCGGCAGACTTCAAGCGTTTTGCGATGTCGGGGCTGAGCAGCAGGTGATCGAGCCTCAGACCTGCATCTCTCTCCCACCGATGACGCATGTAATGCCAGAACGTATAGATCCGCTCCTCGCCGTGCGTCGCGCGAAGTGCATCCGTCCACCCTTGCTTGACGAGCCGCGCATAGGCCGCCCGGCTTTCCGGCTGCACCAGGGCGTCGTTGTCCCATGATGTGGTCGGGTAGATGTCGATGCCTGCTGGAGCGACGTTGTAATCCCCTGCCAATATCACCGGCACGCGCTGCTTGAGCAGTTTGCGTGCGTGTGCATTGAGGCGCTTGAACCACGCCAGCTTGTAATCGAACTTCGGGCCCGGCTGCGGATTGCCGTTCGGCAGATAGATGGACGCGACCAATATGCCGTTGACGGCAGCTTCGACGTAGCGCGCCTGCACGTCTTTCGCATCGCCGGGCAACATCGTGCGCGTGACGACGGGTTTCGTACCTCGCGAAAGAATGGCAACGCCATTCCAGGTGCGCTGCCCGCGCCAGACGGCCTCGTAGCCGGCTTGCTTTATCGGCCCGGCCGGAAATTCGCCGTCCGTGCATTTGAGCTCCTGCAGGCAAACGATGTCAGGCTCGGCTGCCTTCAACCAGTGCAGGAGGTTCGGCAGTCTCTTGTTGATGTTGTTGATGTTGAACGTCGCGATCTTCATTCGATTGGCCGAGGACTGGGCGGCGTTTGCCGCCTTGGCTGTCGTTTCACGCCTTGAGAAAGCCCTTGATCGTGTAAGATTCATCCCGAAGCTGGACCCGACCTCGTCCGGCGACCACAACAAGATCTCCAGCCGTGCCCCAGGGAGGCTTTTCCATGCGAAAACTCATTACCGCCGCACTCAGCGCTTTTCTCATCCTGCCCCACGCCATCGCACACGCGCAGTCTTATCCAACCAAACCCATAAGGTTCGTCCTGCCGTTCGGCCCGGGCTCGGCCAGCGACACGCTCGCCCGCATCGCCGGCCAGGAGCTGTCGCAGGCCATCGGTCAGCCCATCGTCATCGTCAACAAACCCGGTGCCGATGGTGCCCTCGCCGCCATCGAGGTGAAGCGTGCCGCACCCGACGGCTACACCTTCCTGTTCGGCACCAACAGTCCCCTGGGCGTCGTTCCGCACATCCGCAAAGAGCCGCCGTATGATGTCGTGGCCGATTTTACGCCCGTCACCTACATCGGGGATAATTCCTTCTTCATCGTCGTGCATCCGTCGGTGCCTGCCAATTCGATCGCGGAGCTGATCGCCTACGCCAAGGCCAACCCGAAGAAGTTGAACTACGCGTCCGGCAATACCTACGCCATCGTCGCGACCGCGATATTTGCCGCCAATGCGGGCATCGACATGGTGCACGTTCCCTACAAGTCGGAGCCCGAGGCGATCACGGATGTGCTGTCCGGCCAGGTCCACGTCATCAACTCCACGTCGACGACGATTGCCCAGCACGTGAAGGCTGGTAAGCTTCGCGCGCTTGTCGCGACCTTCCATGAGCGAAGCGCCGTGCTGCCTGACGTTCCCTCGATCGTCGAGGCGGGCCTGCCCAAGTTTCCGTTCAGCCCCTGGTTTGTCCTGGTCGGCCCGGCCGGACTGCCGCCCGAGATCGTCACGCGTATGAACAAGGAGATGGTGGCCGTTCTCGCCAATGCCAATGTCCGGGATCAGATGATGAAGCAGGGTTTCACGCCGAAATCCTCGACTCCGGAAGAAGCGGCAACTTTCATCAAGGACCAGATTCCAGTGTGGAAGGCCGCATTGAAGATCGCCGGGGTCGAGCCGCAGTAAGACTGGTCGTGCCGGCGTATTGGACCCGAAATGGGAGCTGAAGGCGGGAGCTGCATTTCGCTTTAGCGATATCTTCGCCTTGACGGTAGATCGCCCCGGTCTACTGCCAACAGTGTGCCAATCTGTTCGCCCGCCTACATTTTTTTAGGTCTGCTGTCTGATCGGCATAGCCATCGGCGATGGTTCCGCGCTATGTCTGTCCGTAGGCACCATAATAGATCGGGGCATTATGTCTGGCACGCTTGGCGATCGCCGGATCGCTTTGTCGATTTTTATAGAAGTTTCAACGACGACAACCCTCTCCTATCGCGCGACATGAGTTCGCCTCCCGCTGAGCGTTTGACGCGCGATGACTGGATTGCCGCTGCCCGCAAGGCCTTGATCAAGGGCGGTGTTGCCGCCATCAAGGTGGATCATTTGGCTCGCCAGATCCGGGTCACCCGCGGTAGCTTTTACTGGCACTTCAAGGATCGCAACGACCTGTTGAGAGCGCTGCTGCAGGAGTGGAGGCAGTCCAATACCGATCCTTTCCGGCAGGTGACGCAGCAGCATGCCGGCAAGCCGGTATACCAGCTCGCCGAGTTCTTCTGCATCTGGCTGCGGCCCGGCGAGTTCGATCCTGACTTCGATTCCGCCGTGCGCGATTGGGCGCGTGTTTCCACCGCTGCCGCCCAACTGGTTCGCCAGGTGGACGAAACGCGCCTCGACATTCTCAGAACATTGTTCCAGGCGCTCGGGTTTACGAAGCTCGAGGCCGATATTCGTGCGCGTGTCATGTACTACCATCAGGTCGGCTACTACGCGCTGCGCATCCGGGAAACGCTCGACTACCGCCGTTCGGTGTTCCCGACCTATTTCAAGGTCCTCGTCAGTGTTCCGTTTCCCAGCGAATATCTGGACGACAATGGCGCCCTCGCGTCGGCCGCGACACGCCCGGCGCGTCGCGCCTCCGGCTGATGATCGGCTTTCCACATGCCTATGTCCTCGCCGCGGTTGCCCGCGCGAGGGGTCGCTGAAACAATCCCGGGCATTCGCGCGAGCCCGTTGATCTAAGCGCTGTTTAATGGGCTGGCGAATGCCCGAGCGCGCCGCCTCCGGACCCCGTATCGGCGCTCCGCCGGCAGAGCAGGATCGCTTCGGATTGAAGGCCTTTGCCACACCCGATGCGCCTCGGCCGAAGCGTGAATCCTGCTCTCACCTTACATTGGGAGTGAGATTCACGTTCCTTATGGAAGCCGAAGCGCTTCCATAAGGAACGATCTCACTCCCGCGCCCGGCCGGGCGAGGTGGTCGGACAACGGCACCCGGACCATAACGAGAAGCACGCCGCTGCAGACGGCTACCCTCAATCCGGGATGCGGAAAGAATACGGCTGCCTGCCAAAGCGGGGATTGCTTTTTCGCACGCCTGTTCGACCGGCGCCGATCACCCCCGATCACCCCCCCCCGATCACCTAGAACCTGATCCCCGTGCCGCCTTATCCCCGCTGGCGCCACCGCCGTCTGCGTTATCGCGCGTGCACCAAAGGCGCTCCCTACCCAAAATGCTTGCTCAGCTTCAGTGCCTGTCCCTGGTAGTTGCTGCCGACATCGCGCCCGTAGAGAATGTCGGGCACCTCGGTCATGCGCTCGTAGACGAGGCGGCCGATGATCTGGCCGTCGTCGAGAATGAACGGCACCTTGTGGCTGCGCACCTCCAGCACCACGCGCGCGCCTGAGCCGCCCGCCGCCGCGTGGCCAAAGCCCGGGTCCATGAAGCCCGCGTAGTGCACGCGGAATTCGCCAACCAGCGGATTGAACGGCATCATCTCGGCCGCATGCGTTGGCGGCACGTGCACGGCTTCCTTCGAGGCCAGGATGTAGAACTGGTCGGGATCGAGCACGAGACGCTTGGCCCCGCGCACGGTGATCGGCTCCCAATAGTCGAGCGTCGGGCACGCACCCACCGCATCGACATCGACGACACCTGTGTGCCGCTTGGCGCGATAGCCGACAAGTCCGTCCTTGCCGCCGACGAGATCCACCGACAGGGCTACGCCGCCGTGAATGTCCGCGTCGCCCGAGACGAGCTGCTGAGTCGCCTGCAGTGCCGACAGTGCAACATCACCTTCCACCGGCGTGCCGACGCGAAAGCGGATCTGGCTCAGCATCGAGCCGCGCCGCACGACGACCGGGAATGTTTGCGGACAGATCTCGGCATAGAGGCGGCCCTGATAGCCTCCGGGTATGGTGTCGAACGACGTCACGCCGTCGGCGATGACACGCGTGAAAACGTCGAGGCGGCCCGTCGAGCTTTTCGGATTGGCGGCGGCGGAAATCTCTGGCGGCAGGTTCAGGCTCTCCAGCAGCGGCACGACGTACACGCATCCGGTCTCCAGCACCGCGCCGTGGGTCAGGTCGATGGTGTGCAGCGACAGCTCGGAAAGCTTCGACGCCACATCGGTCTTGGGGCCGGGCAGAAAGCTTGCGCGCACGCGATAGGCGACTTCCGCCAGCCGCAGATCGAGACTCGCCGGCTGGATCTGCCCCGGCGCCACGCTCATCGCGGGACGTATGTGGCGCGCGTCGATCAGCGAGCGGATCGCTTGCGATGGCAGCACGCCCGATGGGCCTTCGGCGCCAGTCGCCTTTTTCGCCTGCGTCTTTGCCATGCCGTCCTCTCACTCTCCGTGTCATCCCGGCCGAGCGCAGCGAGAAGCCGGGATCCAGGAGCCACAAATCACGGTGGCTGCCGCACACGAACTCTGGGTCCCGGGTCGCGCGCGGGATTGATGCTCAGTGCAATCCAATTGCTCGTGGCCCGCGCTTGTCCGGGATGACACATGGGTGCAGCACTAGCCCATACCCCCATTGACGCCAAGGCCGCCCATGCGCTAATCCCCGTTGTGCACTCGTGGTGATTTGGCCGGCCGGCTTGCAGCCACGTTAAATAAGTCGCTAAAAGGGCCGCGCGGACCCGGTCACGGGCGCCCGGCTTGCGGCGTCAGCGAGCCGGGTATTTTCATGCCGCAAGCCTGCGTTCCAGGCCCGGCGAGGGAGACCGCGCATGACGACAAAGCCCACGCCCAATCCATCCGACTGGCAGCCCGAGACGCGCCTCGTTCACGGCGGCACCGTCCGCTCGCTGTTCGGCGAAACCTCCGAAGCCCTGTACCTGACGCAGAGCTACGTCTACCAGACCGCCGAGCAGGCCGAGGCGCGCTTCAAGGACGAGGACCCCGGCTACATCTATTCGCGCTTCTCCAATCCGACCGTCGGCATGTTCGAAGAGCGCATGCGCCTGCTCGAAGGTGCGGAAGCTTGCCGTGCGACGGCCACCGGCATGGCTGCCGTGACCTCGGCTCTGCTGTCGTATCTCCGCACCGGCGATCACATCGTCGCGGCGGGTGCGCTATTCGGCTCCTGCCGCTACGTCGTCGAGGAACTGTGTCCGCGCTTCGGCATCAGCTGCACCATCATCGATGGCCGCGACGTCGGTGCCTGGGAAACGGCGGTCAAATCCAACACCAAAGCTTTCTTCTTCGAGACGCCGGCCAACCCGACACTCGATCTTGTGGACATCGCGGCCGTCTCGCGCATCGCCAAGCGCGCCGGCGCGCTGGTGTTCGTCGACAACGTCTTCGCCACGCCGATCCTGCAGAAGCCGCTGGCCCACGGCGCCGACGTCGTCATCTACTCTGCCACCAAGCACATCGACGGCCAGGGTCGCTGCCTCGGCGGCGTCGTGCTCTGCTCGGAGAAGTTCCTGAAGGATCACCTGCACACCTTCCTGCGCCAGACCGGCCCGAGCCTCTCGCCCTTCAACGCCTGGGTGATGCTCAAGGGCCTCGAAACATTGCCCCTGCGCGTGCGCGCGCAATGTGAAACCGCGGCGAGGGTCGCCGCGCATCTGAAGAAATCGCCCCACATCAAGCGCGTCATGTTCTGCGGCAGCCCAGATCATCCGCAGGCGGCGCTCGCTGCCCGGCAGATGACCGGCAGTGGCCAGGTGGTGACGTTCGAGGTCGACGGCGGCAAGGGCGAGGCCTTCCGGTTCGTCAATGCCCTGCAGATCGTCCTCATCTCCAACAACCTCGGCGATGCCAAGAGCATCATCACGCATCCGGCCACGACGACGCACCAGCGGCTGAAACCCGAAGCCCGGGCGGAACTCGGCATCAGCGACGGTATGCTGCGTCTGTCAGCCGGACTGGAGGCCTTCGAGGATCTGGCGCATGATCTTGACCGCGGTCTGGCTGCGATCTAGCAACAGTCAGTCCAGAAACACGGAATTGGAGGGCTGGCCCATGTATGAAGCGGTCACGCATGGCATCCGCATCAAGGTCGAGCCCCAGTACGTCGAGGAGCAGTCCTCGCCCGACGACAGCTATTTCTTCTGGGCCTACACCATCGAGATCGCCAACGAAGGCAACAGCGTCGTGCAGCTCAAGACGCGCCACTGGCGCATCACCGATGCCCGCGGCAAGACCGAGGAGGTGCGCGGGCCCGGCGTCGTTGGAAAAACACCTGTGCTCGATCCCGGCGAGTCTTTTACCTATACGTCGGGTTGCCCTTTAGCCACGGCATCAGGCATCATGGTCGGGTCTTATCAAATGCAGCTGCAGGATGGCAGCCTGATCGATGTGGCGGTTCCCGCATTTTCGCTCGACAGTCCATTCGCCATCCGGAGCGTGAACTAGGAACGCAGTATGAGCGGCACAACCGCTAGCGCCAAAGACATCCTCGCCAAACTCGTCGCCTTCGATACCACCAGCTCCAAGAGCAATCTGGCCTGCGCCGACTACATTCGCGACTATCTCGCTGCGCACGGCGTCGCTGCGCACGTCCTTCCCGCCGATGACGGCATCCATGCCAACCTCTTCGCCACCATTGGGCCCGAAGTTGACGGTGGCATCGGCCTGTCGGGTCACATGGATGTTGTGCCCGTGACCGGGCAGCTATGGGATACCGACCCGTTCACGCTGATCGAGCGCGATGGCCGCCTCTATGGCCGCGGCGCCTGCGACATGAAGGGCTACCTCGCCTGCGTCATGGCGATGGTGCCGGACTTCAAAAAGCGGAAGCTCAAGGTCCCGCTGCACGTCGTGTTCTCCTACGACGAGGAAGTCGGCTGCACCGGCGTCAAGCCCATGATCGCGGAGTTCGGCACGACGCTGCCGAAGCCGCGCCTGATCCTCGTTGGCGAGCCCACCAACATGGGCGTCGTCGATGCGCACAAGGGCGGCTATCGTTTTCGCACCCAGGTGACGGGCAAGGACGCCCATTCCAGCAAGCCGCAGCTCGGCGTCAGTGCCATCTCCACTGCCGGCGCATTGATCTCCGAACTCGCCCGCATCGAGGAGCGGCTCAAGACGGAGAAGACATCGGCGCGGTTTGATCCACCTTATAACTCGCTCACCGTCAGCCTCATCGAAGGCGGGCTGGCGCAGAACATCATCCCCCCGTCCTGCACGTTCTACTGGAGCATGCGCGTGCTGCCGGGGTTCGATGCGCTCGGCATCATGCGCGAACTCGATGCCTTCGCGGCCAAGCTGTTGCCGGGAATGCGCGCCGTCTGGCCCGACTGCAACATCGTGACCGAGAACGTTGGTATTCTGCCGCCGTTCTCCTCTGCGGGAGACGCGGAAGCGACGTCGCTCGCCCTCAGCCTCATGGGCCAGAACGAGACGTTCGCCGTGCCTTACGGTACGGAAGCCACGCACTTCCAGGCGGCCGGCTGCTCGTCCGTGGTCTGCGGGCCAGGCAATATCGCCCAGGCCCACCAGCCCAACGAGTACGTCGAGATCGTCGAGCTCGACAAATGCATCGGCTATCTCGGCCGTGTCGCCGACTGGGCCGAAGCCAGATAGACGTCACAAAAATGCCTGGCCATGGCCGCCGGTGAGACGGCCATGGCCAATCGGCACATGCGATGCGGGCACCCTTAAGCGATGTTGCCCACGATCTTGGTCATGTCGGCCTTGGAAAACGCTCTCAGCGTCTGCGTGCGAATATTGCCCGACTTGGCGATCGTGAGTCCGAGCGCGGTGACCGCCATGTCGTCGGAAGCCTCGATCACGCTGACGATGTCGTACTGGCCGAGCGCCCAGTAGATGTCCTTCACAGTCACACCGCTGGCCTTGGCCTGCTCGGTGAAGGCCTCGGCCCGCTTGACCGTGTCCTTGACGCCGCGGATGCCTTGATCGGTGAAGTTCGCCAACATGATGTAGGTTGCCATGGTGACCTCCCTTTGAAAGCCCCCCAACCACCGAACAGTACGCACGGTACTCCTGAACAGGATCGGCGAATAATCACTTTTCGGACGCGAGCGGCAGTTCCCTAACCGACCTCGCCGGGCTCGAAGCGGTATTTCGTCGAGCAGAACTCGCACGTCACGGTTACGCCCCCGTCCGGCTCGCGCATCTCGGCAATCTCCTGCGCCGAGAAGCCCTTTAGGAAACCTTCGATCCGCTCGCGCGTGCATCGGCACTGCGCACGGATGGGAACGGAGGGCGTCACGCGCACGCCTTCCTCGTGAAACAGGCGCAGCAGCAGCCTCTCCGGTGTCAGCGCCGGATCGAGCAGCTCGAGATCTTCCACCGTCGAGGCGAGCAAGCGTACGCGCACCCAGTCGTCGTCCTCCTCGCCGTGCAGGCGCGTATCGCGCTCCTCGGGTGTCTCGTCGGCACGCGGCTCGCCGCCGGCCGAAGGCACGTGCTGGACGATGAGCCCCCCGGCGCGCCAGCGCCACATCTGCTTGCCGGCCGCATCGCGGCCGATGAAATGGCGCGCGACGGCCAGCCGGATGAACGTGGGCAATTGCTCCGACTGGCGGAAGTAGGTATGCGCCGCATCCGCCAGCGTGCCGCCTTCGAGCGCCACGATGCCCTGATGGCTGACCTGCTCACCGCCGGGATCGATCGTCATCGCCATGCGACCTTTACCGAGCAGATAACCCTGGTCGATCTTGCCACCGGCTTCCGCCAGGCGCTCGGCATTGAAGCTCGCATAGCCCCTGAGCTTGCCCGGCGCGTCGTACTGCGCGACGAGGAAGCCCATCGGACCATCGGTCTTGGTCTGCAGTATCAGGCGGCCGTTGTCCTTCAGCGGATTGCCGAGCAGCGCCGTCAACGCCAGCGCCTGGCCCAGGGCCTCGCTCACGGCCGCCGGATAGTCGTGCGCCGTCAGCACTTTGTCGACGGACGCGCCCAGCCGCACGATGCGGCCGGACACGCGCGAGCGCACGGTGCCGAACGGCAATACCAGATCGTCGGGCAGCTCACGCAGGCTGCCGGTGCTTGATGTCGTCGTTGCCATGGGCGCCAAAGTTATAATGCTTTGATTTTTCGTGATTTAATCGACTTCCAAAGCTCAAGGATGCTAGCAGCGTTCGCCGGGAGCGTCTACGCGGCCAAGGTCGCGGTGTGGATTGGAGCAGCCGTACGCCAAGGTACGCTGCCCATATATAGGCACGTCAAACGTCCCTCCAAATAGCAGCACCGCGAGCTCCCATTGAGAGGCGTTCAGCGCGACGCCAGTGAACGCTCGATGAATGCTCTTCTCACTGCCGGTTCAAGATCGCGGGCGCAGAATGGCGACGGTTGATCGCCCTGGGATCGATATGGAGGAAAGCATGCCTCGTAAGTTTTCGGTTCTGTTGGGGCTGTGCGTTGCGGCTGCGCTGTTGGCGCCGGCCGGCGCATCTGCCGCCGTGCTGCCGGTTGAAATGACTAAGCCTGCTCTCGAGGAAGGCGCTTCAGCGATCAGCAAGACAGACTATCGCCGGCATCACCACTGGCGCCGTCACCATCACGATCGTCACCACCATCGCTGGCATCACCGACATCACTACCACCATGGCGGCTACGATCGGTGCCGCTCGTGGCGTCATGAGTGTGCCAGCCGCTGGGGCTGGGGCGGCCACGGCTTCCGTCGCTGCTTGTGGCGGCATGGCTGTTGAAGTGGGGCTGTTGAATTGGGCGCCGACTCGCTGCCGCAGGTCGCGCCCCCGCTTGGCTCATCGGTCGCTTTCAGCGCCCGTGAGCCAAGCCTGGTTCTCATCTTGGCCCAACCGCCTCGGCTCAGTCGACCCCAAGGCACCAGGCCAGGATGGCCTTTTGCGCGTGCAGCCGGTTTTCCGCCTCGTCGAACACGACCGATTGCGGGCCGTCGATCACCGAGGCCGAGACCTCCAATCCGCGATAGGCCGGCAGGCAGTGCATGAAGACCGCGCCCTTGGCTGCTTTCGCCATCAGCTGGTCATCGACCGCGTACGGTGCAAGGAGCTGCTTGCGCCGCGTCTCATCGGTCTGGCCCATGGAAACCCATGTGTCGGTCACCACGCAGTCGGCGCCCTTGACAGCGACGTCGGCGTCGTCGGTCAGCTCCACGTCGCCGCCCTCCCGCTTGACCCACTCCATGATGGCCGTTTCCGGGTTGAGTTGGGGCGGGCAGGCGATCTTGAGCTTGAAGTCCAGGCGGATGGCCGCGTGTATCCAGGACGCCGCCACGTTGTTGCCGTCGCCGACCCACGCCACCGTCTTGCCGGTGACCGGGCCCTTGCTTTCCTCCAGCGTCATGATGTCGGCGATGATCTGGCACGGATGGCTGCGTTCCGTCAGCCCGTTGATGACGGGCACGCTTGCGTTGTCCGCCAGCTCCATCAGCGTCGCGTGCTTGTTGGCGCGGATCATGATGGCGTCGGCATAGCGCGATAGCACCTTGGCCGTGTCGGAGACGGGCTCGCCGCGGCCGGTCTGCAGGTCCGTATGGTTGAGGCCGATCGTCTGGCCGCCGAGCTGGCGCATGGCCACGTCGAACGACACGCGCGTCCGCGTTGATGGCTTCTCGAAGATCATCACGAGGATCGCGTCCTCGATCCCGGCCGGCCGCAGCTCCGCCGGCGGCCGTTTGCCCGCGCGCTTCATGATGTGCGCCATATCCACGATTCGGCGCAGCGTTTTGGTGTCGAACGCGTCGATATCCAGAAAATGCCTGAGGGTGCCGCTGCCGGCACCCGTCTTCGAAGCTCTTTTCAACACGGCACTAGACTGCAGTTTTTGCAACGGACTTCAACGCACGCGACAGGCGCGTGACGGCTTCGCCGAGATCCTCGTCGGAAATGTTGAGTGGCGGCATCAGGCGCACCACGTTGTCGCCGGCGCCGACCGTCAGAAGCTTCTCGCCCATGCACGCCTTGACGACATCGCCTGCCGGCGGCTTGACGCGAATGCCCATCAGCAGGCCCTCGCCGCGCACCTCCTCGATGATGCCGGGATGCTCGTCCTTGAGCCCGGCTAGCAACTGCTTGAAGCGCAGCCCTTTGGCCGCCACGCTCTCGAGAAAACCCGGCTCCGTCATCGCATCGAGCACCGCATTGGCGACGGCCATCGCCAGCGGATTGCCGCCGAAGGTCGATCCGTGCGTACCCGGCACCATGCCCTTGGCCGCTTCCTCGGTTGCCATGAACGCGCCTACCGGGAAGCCGCCGCCGATCGCCTTGGCGATCGCCATCACGTCGGGTGTGATGCCGGCCCGCTCATAGACGAACATCTTGCCGGTGCGGGCCATTCCACACTGCACCTCGTCGAATACCAGCAACAGTCCGTGCTGGTCGCACAGGGCTCTCAGGCCGCGCAGAAACTCCGTCGAGCCGACGCGGATACCGCCCTCGGCCTGGATCGGCTCGAGCATGATGCCTGCGGTTTCCGGACCGATCGCCTTTTCGACGGCCGCGAGGTCGCCGATCTGATCCATGATGTCGAAGCCGGGCGCCGGCTGGCCGAAACCTTCCAGATACTTCTCGTTGCCGGCCGATGCGATGGTGGCCAGCGTCCGTCCGTGGAACGCGCCCTTGAACGTGATAATGCGCCAGCGCTCGGGATGGCCGTTGGCGAAGTGATAGCGCCGGGTCAGCTTGATGGCGCCCTCGCAGGCCTCGGCACCGGAATTGCACATGAAGACCTTGTCGGCGAAGGTCAGCTCGCACAGCCGTTCGGCCAGCTTCTCCTGTCCAGCCACGCGATAAAGGTTCGACGTATGCCAGAGCTGGCCGGCCTGCTCAGTCAGCGCTGCGATCAGCTTGGGATGCGCATGCCCGAGCGCGTTGACGGCAATGCCGCTCGCGAGATCGAGATAGCGCTCGCCGCGCGTGGAGATCATCCAAGAGCCTTCACCTCGCTCGAACACCACGTCCTGGCGCGCGTAGGTACCCATGACAGCGGGTGACGGCCCGGAGGCCTTGGCGGATGAGGTCTTCTTTGCAGCGGTCGCAGACATGGCGGCCAGCCCTCTTCGTTGGGTGCCGAAACGAAAAAAAGCCGCCTTCGGTGGCGGCCGGTTACGATCCGAGTTGATACGCCCGCTGCGACTTTCTGTCAATCAATGCGACCAGTGTAACGGATCATTCATCCTCGCGAGCTTCTGGCGGGCCGCCAACCACGGTTCGGGGGCCGTTCGAGCAAACTTTGCCGGCCACTTCACAAGCTGTTTACCCGACCCTTGCTAGGGATTCGGCCAGCAGGATGGACGGCATATGTATAGAGTGCTCAGCTGCTTGACCGAGCAGCATGATTATCGCCTGGTGCTGCTGGCCGCCATCATCTGCGCGGCCACATCCTTCACCTCCTTCAGCATCTATTCGCGCGCGGTCCAGGGTCAGGGGCTGAGCAAACTGGGCTGGCTCTTTCTGACCGGCCTGTCGACCGGCAGCGGAATTTGGGCCACTCATTTCGTGGCCATGCTGTCCTACAACGCCGGCCTGCCCACCGCCTATGATCCCCTCGTCACGGCCCTCTCGCTGCTGGTCGCAGTCGCCTCGACGACATTTGGATACTTCGTCTGCTCGCGAGGCACGCGGGTCGACGCCGGCATCGGGGGTGCCTTGATCGGCCTGGGGATAGGTCTCATGCATTTCACCGGCATGCGCGCCCTCATCGTGCCCGGTACTTTGGTCTGGGACCTTCAGCTCGTTACCACGGCACTCGCCGTTGGCGCAGCGTTTGGCTCGGCCTCCATGCTGGCTTTCCACCAAGACCAGAAGCTGCGCGGCATCGTTACGGCCGCTGGCCTCTTCACGTTGGCGATTTGCGGCCTCCATTTCACGGCCATGGGTGCGGCCGTAGTCGATCCTGATCCCACGATCGTGGTCGAAGGCTTTGGCGCCGACGCTCCGATGATGGCCCTCGCCATTGCGGTTATCACGGTGCTGGTGCTGTTGGCGGGACTTGCCGCCGCCCTGATCGATCGCCAGGCGAGTGAAGACAGCATCAACAGCATTCGCGAACTGGTGGACGCAGCCAGCGAGGGCATCGTCATCGCCGCCGACGGCGTGATCGTGAATGTCAATCGCCGCATCTCCGAGTTGAGCGGAAGGCCTGCGGAAGAGCTCATCGGCCAGCGGATCGTCGGAGATCTGCTCGACGACCACGCGACGCGACCGCCCAAGGATGGCGTGATCACGACCGAAACGTCGCTCAAGGCAGTCGGCGGAAGGCACATTCCCGTCGAGATCGTCTGCCAGCCCTTTCGCGCCAAGCTGCGCGGCAATGAAGTCTACGCGATCCGCGACCTCACGGAGCGGCACCACAACGAACGGCAGATCGCGCACATGGCGCTCCATGACGCGCTCACCGATCTGCCCAATCGCAGTTTGTTGTGGGAGCGGTTGGAACAGTCCATAGAGCGGGTTGAGAGTGGCGAAGTTCTGGCCGTGATCTGCCTCGACCTCGATAGGTTCAAGGAGGTCAACGACACGCTCGGGCATCACGTGGGAGACGCCGTGTTGAAGATCGTCGCAGAGCGCCTGCGCGGATGCGTCAGGTCAACCGATACGATCGCGCGCCTGGGTGGCGACGAATTCGCGGTGCTGCAGAGCGGTGCCTGTCAGCCGGTCGGAGCTACGTCGCTGGCGACGCGCATCATCGAGACGCTGAGCGAGCCTTATGCCGTCGACGATCATCGGATTGTCATTAGCGCAAGCGTCGGCATTGCGCTTTCGCCCAAAGATTCGATCGGCGCCGGACAGCTCCTTCAAAGCGCCGACATGGCGCTCTACTGCGCCAAGCACGAAGGCCGCGCGACCTATCGCTTCTTCGAGCCGGAGATGGATACGAGGATGCGCCAGCGGCGTACCCTCGAAATGGAGCTGCGCAACGCGCTCCCCAACGGCGAGTTCGAGCTCTACTACCAGCCGATCGTCAATCTGGAGCACAACCATTTCTCAGGCTTCGAGGCGCTGCTGCGATGGAATCATCCGGTGCGGGGTCTCATTTATCCGGCGGGGTTCATTCCGTTGGCGGAGGAGACGGGACTCGTCAATGCAATCGGAGAATGGGTGTTGCAGCAGGCCTGCACCGAGGCGGTCAAGTGGGCCGGCCATCTCAGGATCGCAGTCAACCTGTCACCCTGCCAGTTCAGGAGCAAGACACTGGTTGAGGGCGTGTTCAATGCCCTCGCTGCCTCTGGATTGGCCGCGGATCGGCTGGAGCTTGAGATTACCGAGTCGGTTCTGCTCAAGGACACGGATGCGGCCATCGCCATGCTGCGTCAGCTCCAAGCCATCGGAGTGCGCATCGCGCTTGATGATTTCGGCACCGGATATTCTTCCCTCAGTCACTTGCGGAGCTTCCCCTTCGACAAGATCAAGATTGACCGATCCTTCGTAGATGGGTTGGGAGTGGACAACAGGGAGTCGCTCGCCATCGTTCGCGCCGTGTCGCAGATGGGCGCGAGCCTCGGCATGTGCACCACGGCCGAGGGCGTGGAAACCGAGCACCAGCTCGATACCATCCGCGCCGAGGGGTGCACCGAGGTGCAGGGCTACTTCTTCAGCGCCGCGAAACCGGCACACGAAATCGCAAAGCTCCTATCCGACCAGGCCGTCGCCGCCTGACCGACGGTCGGCGAACGCTCGAAAGCGACTGCGTTGCCGGCGCAACTGTGGCGCGGTTGGTGCGCGACGATCCTGCGCGCTCCGAAACCCTTTGTGGCGATTCGGCAACGCGTCCCAGCCGATGCGGCCGCAGGTGTTTGGGCCGCCTTGTGGGACCAAGACTACCCATTGTAGGTTCTCGGTCGTCAGGGCGCTTGTAGCTGCGGTCCGTATCTTGATCGCTTTGCCCTGACGTTGCAGCCTTTTTTCTTGGTGGCTGCAAATCGTTGCGTCGACGCTGTGTGAGCGCCTCTCCGGCGCCTGCGTCTTCAAGTCTTCGCGTAATCCTCAGTCAGCGTATGTGCCTGGTCAGACCCTGTGTCTGGCGTTCGAGCGCGTGTCTTTGCGCGTCCGCGTCAGCTCCGTGTCCGGCTGGAAGGTTGGATTCTGCCGTGTGGCAAACCCGTACCGAGGTATTGCATGGAGACGACGATGGGTTGGAATGACGAGCGCGTCGAGCTGTTGAAAAAGCTCTGGACCGAAGGCCTGAGCGCCAGCCAGATCGCAGGCCGGCTCGGACAGGTGACGCGCAATGCTGTGATCGGCAAGGTCCATCGCCTTGGGCTGTCCGGCCGCGCCACGACTTCACGCATGAAAAGCCACCGGCCCCGGCTGCGGGCTGCAACCGCCAAGCGTCTCGCCAAGCCGCGTTTCGCCCAGGTCGGCAATACCGCTCTGCGGGCTCTCTATCAGGCGGATACCGAGCCATACGTGCCGCCTGTCGAGGAGCTGGTCATCCCGCTCGCCGAACGCAAGAGCATCGAGACGCTCCTGGAGTGCGACTGCCGCTGGCCGATCGGCGATCCCCAGGAAGCCGAATTTCATTTCTGCGCCAAGAAGAAGGTCGCGGGCCTGCCGTACTGCGAATTTCACGCCCGGCGCGCCTTCCAGCCGCCGCAGCCGCGCCGCCGCGATCGCGATCATGCGGATCCGGTCGTCGTGCCGGCGATTGCCACAAAGGAAACAGCCAGCGCCTGATTGCGCTGCATGAGACGCGCCTCAACCGCTGAGGGTGGCGGGCGAGGCAGCGGGGGGAGAAGACCGGAAGCACGGGGGCGGCTTCCGGTCTTCTTATTTTTCGCGGGCTTGGCATATGCTGCTTGGTTCGCGTCGGAGAAACGGTGACCCCCATGGTCAAAACCCAAAAATCCAAGGCGACTGCAGCCGCGAAGGCTGGCGGTGCTCCGGCCTTCGATCTCGACGATCCG
This sequence comes from Hyphomicrobiaceae bacterium, assembly GCA_046154585.1. Taxonomy (GTDB): domain Bacteria; phylum Pseudomonadota; class Alphaproteobacteria; order Rhizobiales; family Hyphomicrobiaceae; genus CADEFX01. The sequence continues at coordinate 26,748 of JBJXDX010000123.1, forward strand.
GAGCTGCCTAAAGCCATTGACGAGGCCGCTCTGACCAGTGGCGGCTACCCCTATGACGAAAAGCTGAAGCAGAAGGCCTACGAGGAAGAGCTTGTCGCCCTGCAGATCGAGCTCGCCAAGCTCCATACCTGCCTCCAGCAGCGCGGCGAACGCCTGATGGCTCTGTTCGAGGGGCGCGATGCTGCCGGCAAGGGCGGCACCATCAAGCGCATCTCGGAGAACCTGAACCCGCGCCGGGCTCGTGTCGTGGCCCTGCCCAAGCCGACAGAGACGGAGGCCGGGCAATGGTATTTCCAGCGCTACGCGGCCCAGTTGCCGACCGCCGGCGAGATCGTCCTGTTCGACCGGTCCTGGTACAACCGAGCCGGCGTCGAGCGCGTTATGGGCTTTTGCACCAGCGACCAGCTTGCCGATTTTCTGCGCGAGGCGCCGCAGTTCGAAGGCATGCTGGTGCGCGACGGCATCCATTTCTTCAAGTTCTATCTCGACATCGGTCGGGAGATGCAACTCAAGCGCTTCCACCAGCGCCGCCACGATCCGCTGAAGCAGTGGAAGATCGGCGACATTGATCGCACCGCGATCAGCAAGTGGGACGACTATACCAAGGCCAAGGAGGAGTTGTTCCGCTTCACCCACACGCCTGCCACGGCCTGGACCGTCATCCGCGCCAATGACAAGCGCCGGACGCGTCTCGAAGCTCTCCGCGTGATGCTCTCCGCGCTCGACTACGACGGCAAGGACAAGAAGGTCGTCGGCAAGCCGGACAGCAGGATCGTCGGATCGAGTTCTGAGTACTTCTATTCCAGTCCCGGCTGAGCGCCGGAGGTTACCGCATCAGGAAGAGCGGGCACTCGAGCGAAGCGGCCAGATGCTTCAGGTCCCCTTCCATGGGGATCAGCATGCCGCCGAACCGCGCGATCACGAATCCCGGATCCAGCCGCCGCAAGTCTTCGGCGATCACCGCACCTGAGCCGCGCGGGGCGGCGCCGACCCGGATGCGGATCGCGGGCGTATCCCCGAGGGCCAGCCTTGCCTGCCCTTCCATCCATTGCGCCTTGTAATCGTCGTCGGCGATCAGCAGTACCGTAATCTCTTCGCCTTCCTCGCGCAGCAGCCGCAAGGCCGATCGGACCATCGGCTCGAGGTGCGCCATGTCCTCGATCACGGCCACCACCGGGCCTTCCGAGCGTTTGGCCTGCGGTCCGACGATCACGAGGCCCGTCGTCGCTGTCACGTTGTCGAAGATGTGCCGCAGGGCGTCGCAGTCGCCCGACACGAACGGATCGGCCAGGGCCACGACGTTCCACGGCCCATTTTCGGCGCAGGCCGCCGCCAGTGCCGTAACGGGGTCATCGCAGACGATCCGGCGGCGCATGGGAATTTCCGCGGCTCGTGCCCGCCGCTCCACCTTGCGGCTGATGGCGTGGGCCATCATGCGCAGCTCACGCGCCATGTCATCGCGCGAGAGCGTCCGCGTGCGCCGGCCCGACAGCGAAATTTCGCGCGCGAATGGGAAGCCGGCAAGTTCGAGAAGCTGCTGATCTTCCACGAACAGACTTTCGATTTCCGATCGGAACGCGTGCGCGATGCGGAACGCCGCCGCCAGCGCAACATCGTGGGGCTGCCCTGATCTCAGGTGCAGGACGACCCGGCCTCGCTGCTCGCCGGCTTCTGCGACGTGCATGATCATGACCTACGCCTTCCCGTTTTCCAACGGCGCTCCATGCCTGTTCGAGAACGCCCGTCCCCGTTCGGCGAACGCCTTGAGCGTATCCTCCACCATCCGGTTGATGGTGGCCGCGGGGAACCGGCCGTCGGCGTTGCGCTCTCCGGCCTTGACCCCGGTGAGGATCTCGATGCCTTCGTCGATCGTGCGCACCGCATGGATGGAGAACTGCTTCTTCGCCACCGCCTCGACCACGTCCTCGCGCAGCATCAGGTGCTGCACGTTCGACGCCGGGATCAGCACGCCCTGCGAGCCGGTGAGCCCACGCGCCCGGCACACGTCATAAAAGCCCTCGATCTTCTCGTTCGCGCCGCCGATGGCCTGAACTTCGCCCTGCTGATTGACTGAGCCCGTCACAGCGAACGACTGCTGAATGGGCACGTCCGACAAGGCCGACAGCAGCGCGTACAGCTCCGCCGACGATGCGCTGTCGCCGTCAACGCCACCGTAGGATTGCTCGAACACCAGCGAGGCGGCGAGCGCCAGCGGCACATCCTGGGCATAGCGGCCGGCCAGGAAGCCCCACAGGATCATCACGCCTTTCGAATGCAGCGGACCGCCCAGATTGACCTCGCGCTCGATGTCGGTGACACGGCCCGCGCCGATGCGCACGCGCGCCGTGATGCGGCTCGGCCGTCCGAACGAGAACGACCCGAGCTGCAGCACCGACAGCCCGTTGATCTGCCCAACCTTGGCGCCCGCCGTATCCAGCAACACGATCTCGCGATTGATGCTCTCCTGTGCCCGGTCGCGCAGGCGGTCCGCGCGCTGAATGCCTTCCTCGATGGCGCGCACCACGTCCTCGCGCCGGATCGTGTCGTGTCCCGCTTCCCCGGCCCAGTAGTCGGCTTCCCGCACCAGGTCGGCGATCCGGCCGATCTCGATCGACAGCTTCTCGCGATCGTCCGCCAGACGCGCGCCTTCCTCGATCACGCGGGCGACGGCCTTCACGTCCACCGGCTTCAGCTGATGTTCCTTGACGATCGAAGTGATCAGCCGGGCGTAGGCCTGGTCGTTCTCGGCGGACCGGGCAATCGAGTCGTCGAAGTCCGCCTGCACCTTGAACAGCCGCGAGAAGTCTGGATCGGCCTGCGCCAGCAGGTAGTACAGCTCGCGATCGCCGAACAATATGACCTTCACGTCGAGCGGAATGGGCTCAGGGTCCAGCGTCTGCGTCGCGACGACGCCCGAGATCTCGGACGGCTGCTCGATGCGGATCTCGCGGCCCTTGATGCTGCGCTTCAACGCCTCCCAGGCGAACGGCGACAGCAGCAGCTTGCGCGCGTCGATCAGCAGGTAGCCGCCGTTGGCCTTGTGCAGGGCTCCGGGCTTGATCAGCAGGAAATCAGTGACCAGCGCACCCATCTGCGCCAGATGCTCCACGCGCCCGATGACATTGCCGTAGGTCGGGTTCAGCTCTTCGATGAGCGGTGCGCCGCTGGTGTTTTTGTCGTCGCCGCCGACGATGACATTGACCAGATATCTGCGAAATCTCGCGTCGCGCGCCGTGTCCACCGGCTGCTTGACGATCTCGCTCTCCTCTCCGGCTGGCGCGAGAAACAGGCCGACATTGCGGATGAGGTCGCGGCCCGCCGCATTCAAGTATTCGACCACGTCGGGGTGGTCGCCAAAAACGCCGGCCAGATCATCCAGGGCTTCATGCACGGCGACCTTGGCCACCTCTTCATTGAGCTCGCTGGTGCGTTGCCGCCGCTGCTTGTCGGATTTGGGCACGCGCTCCAGGATCGCCTCAAGCTCTTTCTGCAGCACTTCGATCTTCTGCTCCACCTCCTTGCGCATGGTCTCGGGAAGCGTGTTGAACACATCGGGCTTGACGATCTTGCCCTCGTGCATCGGGGCCATGGCGAAGCCCTGCGGCGTTCTGAGCAGCGCGATGTTCTGCGCCTGCGCGCGCTTGTTGAGCGCCTCCAGCGCCTCCTCCTGACCTGACCGGAATTCCTCTTCGATGACGCGGCGGCGGGCCTGGTAGTCCTCGCCTTCGAACATTGCCGGCAGCGTGTTCCTGAGCTCGTCGATGGCCGCGATCATGCCCTTGGCGAGCGAGCGCGCGCGTCCTGGCAGAAGCTTGAGCGCGCGCGGCCTGTTTGGGGTGTCGAAGTTGTTGACGTACACCCAGTCCGGAGGTGTTTCCTTAGTTTTAGCCGTCCGCTCGAGGTACTGCCGCACCGCCGTCGTCTTGCCCGACGCGGCGGGTCCGAGCACGAACACGTTGAAGTCGTGGCTCTTGATGCTCGCTCCAAATTGGATGGCCTTGAGCGCACGCTCCTGGCCGATCAGACCCAGGATCGGCTCGAGCTCAGCCGTGCTCTTGAAGCCGAGCGTCGCTGGGTCCACCAGACGGCGCAGCTCCGATGTCGCAAGTGCCCGGGGCGGGGACGCTGCCGAGGTCGCCGCCGTCATTTCGGGCTTGTCGGCCGCCTCTTGCTGCGAACGCTTGAAAAACATACGACTCACCCTCTAAGCCTGATGGCGCAAATGCGCGGATGGGCGGCAACAAGGCCTCAACGCCCGTCTCTCAATACTTCATGCGGCGGCCGCGTGCACTAGGCAGTAGTAAGGGCAGATTGATGACAACGGGAACCAGTGACACTGGGGTCATACCTGTCGACGGCCGCCATTCCGAGCGGGCCGCCGAGATCGGGCGTGGCGTTTGCCGGCTACTGGCGCTGCACGGGTTTGCCTGCGTCTATGAGCTGTCGCTTGCCAGCGGCCGTCGGGCCGATGTTGCTGCCATCTCCGATAGTGGAGACATCTGGATCGTCGAAATCAAGTCTTCGATCGAGGACTTTCGCGTGGATCAGAAGTGGCCGGAATACCGGGACTTCTGTGACCGCCTGCTGTTTGCCGTGGCGCCCGGCTTTCCGGTCGATATCCTGCCGCCTGACACGGGCCTCATCATCGCGGACCGCTTCGGCGGCGAGCTGGCCCGCCCTGCGCCCGAGCATCGGCTGGCGGGCGCCCGGCGCAAGGCCGTGACGCTGCGCCTGGCGCGCACGGCGGCACTGCGCCTGTGCGCCATCTATGATCCAGATGCAGCTCTCGAGTTGCCGCTCCGTGAGTAGAGAGACGGCCCTACTTCGGCGCCCGCTTGGCCAGGATGCGCTGCAGCGTACGCCGATGCATGTTGAGCCGTCGCGCCGTCTCCGAGACGTTGCGATTGCACAGCTCATAGACGCGCTGGATGTGCTCCCAGCGGACCCGGTCCGCCGACATCGGGTTCTCCGGCGGCTGCGCCTTCTCGTTGGCTGGGGCCAGTAGCGCGTCGGTGACTTCGTCGGCGTCCGCCGGCTTCGCAAGATAGTCCACTGCGCCGAGCTTTACCGCCGACACCGCCGTCGCGAAATTTCCATATCCCGTCAGCACGATCGTGCGCGCGTCCGGCTTGATCTTGGCCAGCTCTGCGATCACGTCGAGGCCGTTGCCGTCCTCCAGGCGCATATCGATGACCGCGAATGCGGGTGCCTTTTGCCGGATCAGCTCCAGGCCTTCGGCGATCGACTGTCCCATCCGCACCTCGAAGCCGCGCAATTCCATTGCACGGCCGAGGCGCTGCAGAAACGCCTTGTCGTCATCGACGATGACCAGGGAACGGTCCGCCGGCAGCTCATCTTGCCGGAATGAAAGATCTTCGTTTTCGTCTTTGTTTTCCATGGGGGCACATTATACCTCCCTTCGCGACCCGGCGCCAAGCCGCACGCACATGGCTTATTCCGCGGCGGCCTGCGGTGCTGAAACAAAGGGGAAACTTACTGCGGGCCTGAATTCGAAGGTCTCCCGTAACCACGTTACGCGCACTACGGCGCCGTGCAGCGGCGCCGTCCGGTTCTCCAGGGCCAGCCGGGCGCCTGAGCGTTCAAGCAGCGTCTTGGCAATGAAGAATCCGAGGCCCAGTCCCGACGCCTCGCCGTCATAGTTCTTGGGCTGCTCCACGGAAGACCGCGTCGTCACGTAGGGGTCCCCCAGCGTGTCCATGATCTCGGCGGAGAACCCGGGACCGTCGTCGGCAATGGTGATGGTGACCTCCCGCTCTGACCAGCGGGCGGTGATCTGGACCCGCTCGCGTGCGAAATCGACCGCGTTCTCGATCAGATTGCCCAGGCCATAGATGAGCCCCGGACGCCGCTGTCCGATCGGCTCGAGAAGCGCACCGCCCTCCGTGCCTTCCAGGGCGCGCGAGTCGATCTCGACGGCTGCCGAGAGCGTGCGATAGGGCGCGGCCGCCTCCTGCACGAGCTGCGTCACCGGCAGGCTGGCGTGATGGGGGTCCTCCTCGCTCGGCCGGCGCGTCAGCTTGCGCAGAATTTCGCGGCAGCGTTCCGCCTGGCTGCGCAGCAACGCGATGTCCTCCTGGATCGCAGGGATCGCCCGCGTGTCGCGCTCCAACTCCTTGGTGACCAGGGAAATCGTTGCGAGTGGCGTTCCAAGCTCATGCGCAGCCGCTGCGGCGAGCCCGTCGAGCGCGTGCAGCTTCTGCTCGCGCGCCAGCACGTGCTCCGTGGCCGACAGCGCCGCCGACATCTGCCGAGACTCCTTCGACAGCCGTGCCGCGTACAACGCGAGGAAGATCATGCCGGCCACGACCGACGCCATCATGCCGACCTTATAGACTCGAGGTAGCGCAAAGCCCTCCTCGGGCGGCCAAGGCAGCGGCAGATGCCACTCGACCAGCACGGCCGCGGCCACCACGGCCAGCACACCCAGCAGGATGGTGTTGCGCGCCGGCAAGGTGGCGGCCGAGACCGTCACCGGTGCAACGATGAGAAAGGTAAACGGATTTTCGATCCCGCCCGTGAGGTAGAGAAGGGCGGCCAGCTCCGCGATGTCCCACGCGAGCAGCGTCGTCGCGAACATCGGGCTCAGGCGATAGCGTGCCGGGTAAAGAATGCGCAGGAAGACGTTGACCCAGGCCGAGATGGCGATCAGCGCCAGACACAGACCGATCGGAAACGGAAACCCGAGGCCCCAGTAGACGCCGACCACGGTCAGCAATTGCCCGACGACGCCGAACCATCGGAGCCGCACGATCGTCTGCATGCGCAGCCGGCTCTCGTGCATGCCCGTAAGGGGGCGCTCGATGGCACCGGGCCGCTCCTGGGCGAAAATCATTGCGATCGTCCCGCGTGACTGGACCTGCGTCGATCCTGTGTCTGGCCCTTTTTAGTCCAAGTTGGTGGATGGACCTAGCCTCGGGGCCTCGCCGCTTCCCGTTTCCATGCGTTTGTTAGCCCGGCCTTAACCCTGAGAGCCGAAACTCGGCTCCAGCGTTGTCGTAACGGGTCGTGTGAGAGTGGGTCATGTCGGTGTTGTGTATGCTTCCGTTGCCTTTGGCGTCGCCGCAGGCCGCCCGTGCGGCCGTGATCGGGCTCGCCCTCTTTGTGGGCGGTTGCGCCTCGCAGCAATCCGGCACCCAGACTGCCGCCTCAGCCCACAGCACCGTGCAGTCCGCCGGCACAATGTCCCGGCAGATACCTGCTGAGGGCCGCGACGTGCCGGCACAACTCGCCCCCTCGGATGCCCCTCCCGACGACGCCAAGGAGCCGTGGAGCCCGCATTACGGATGGCGACCGCGCACCCAGGAGTTCGCTCCGTCCTACGCGCCAGTGCCCGTCGAGCGCGTCACCGGCACCACCCGCTATGCCACGATGGATCCAGACTCCGTCATACGTCACGCCGTTGCCGCGCACGAGATGCGGCGGCAATAACCGATGCCGCGCGCTAGAAGAACGCCTGCAGGCCAGTCTGCGCGCGCCCGAGGATCAGTGCGTGCACATCGTGCGTGCCCTCGTACGTATTGACCGTCTCGAGGTTCGCGGCATGACGCATCACGTGATACTCGATCTGGATGCCGTTGCCGCCGTGCATGTCGCGGGCCACGCACGCAATATCGAGCGCCTTTCCGCAGTTGTTGCGCTTGACGATCGAGATCATCTCCGGCGCCATCTTGCCCTCGTCGAACAGGCGGCCCACCCGCAGCGCGCCCTGTAGCCCGAGCGCGATATCCGTCTGCATGTCGGCGAGCTTTTTCTGCACAAGCTGCGTGGCGGCGAGCGGCCGGCCGAACTGCTTGCGGTCGAGCGTGTACTGGCGCGCGCGCTGCCAGCAGTCCTCCGCCGCGCCCATGGCGCCCCAGGCGATGCCGTAGCGCGCCCGGTTGAGGCAGCCGAACGGGCCTGCGAGGCCCGAGACGTTGGGCAGCAGGTTCTCTTCCGGCACAATCACGCCATCCATCACGATTTCGCCCGTGATCGAGCAGCGCAGGCTGAGCTTGCCGCCGATTTTCGGCGCCGACAGTCCCTTCATGCCTTTTTCGAGCACAAAGCCACGGATGGCGTTGTCGTGCGCAGCCGACTTCGCCCACACGACGAACACGTCGGCGATCGGCGCGTTGGAGATCCACATCTTGGAGCCGGTGAGGCGGTAGCCGTCCGTCACCTTCTCCGCGCGCGTCTTCATGCCGCCGGGGTCGGAGCCTGCGTCCGGCTCGGTCAGGCCGAAGCAGCCGACCCATTCGCCGCTGCCGAGCTTGGGCAGGTATTTCTGGCGCTGCTCTTCCGAGCCGTAGGCGTTGATCGGATACATGACGAGCGAAGACTGCACGCTATTCATGGAACGATAGCCGCTGTCGACGCGCTCGATCTCGCGCGCCACCAGCCCGTAGGACACGTAGTTGGCTCCGGCGCAGCCGTATTTCTCGGGGATCGTTACGCCCAGCAGCCCGAGCGCTCCCATCTCGTTGAAAATGGCGCGGTCCGTCTTCTCTTCAAGATAGGCGTCGATCACACGCGGCAGCAGCTTCTCCTGCGCGTAGGCGCGCGCCGTATCGCGGATCATCTTTTCGTCTTCGGACAGCTGATCGTCGAGAAGGAACGGGTCCTCCCAGTTGAAGGCCGCCGTGCTCTTCTTAGGGGCGGGAGCCTTGTCCTGCATTGATGCGTCTCCTCGTACACTGCCTGTCGCGTGATCCTACTTTATCACGACGATGAGATCCTTGAACTCCGGGAGATCGCCCCGTCCCAGCCATTCGAATGCGATCATTTCGTGGGAAACGATCTCGGCGCCCGCTCGTGCCATACGATTGAGCGCTAGCTGGCGTACTTCGGGGACGCGCGATCCCACCGCATCGGCCACAACGAGGGTATGAAATCCGTCCTGCAGCAGGTCGAGAACCGTCTGGCACACGCACACATGCGCCTCCATCCCGGCGACCGTGATCTGATCGCGGCCCGCTGTTTTGAGCTGCCGCAAGCGGGACGCGATGGCCTCGTCCTTGAGCGAGGAAAACGCGATTTTCTCGAGGACCGTCGCGCCGCCTCCCGCAGCGGTAGCTAGCTCGGCGCAGGTCGGTCCCAGCCCCTTCGGGTAGTGCTCCGTGATGGTGATCGGAACATCCAGGCGCTTCGCGTACCGTATGAGGCGGCCGCAATTGGCGATCACCGCGGCCTGCCCCTCCACGTGCGGCGCAAGCTTGTCCTGCACATCGATGATGAGGAGCTGGGCTCGGGAGCGCGTGGCGGGCATGGCTGGCCTCTTTGGTTCGGGCTAAAGGAATAAAGCCCGACTGGTTTCGTTATGCCAAGGCTTCCGGGTTGCCGGATATGCAACTTCTGAGCGTTTGCAGCGTTTCGCACTTCATAGCGCAGGAAAGAGTTTCAAGCGCGACGGATACGATCGGAGTTGAAATGAACAAGACTTCCGCAAGCGCTGCCTCTTTGGCGGCGGCACTTTTGCTTGGCGTAGCGACAACGGCCGCGCAAGCCGCCGGTCCTGGTGCGCTGTCGGGCCCTTCTGCTGACTCTTTAGTCACCAAGGTACAGGGAATTGGTGGCGGCGGAGGAGCACGTGAGGGTGGCGGTGGACAAGGCGGCGGTGGCGGCGCGAGCCGCGGAGGTGGCGGCCCGAGTGCGGGCGGCGGTCGATCGGGTGGCGGTGATGGTTCGATCAATCGCGGCGGAGGTGGTGGCGAACGCGGCTTGGTAAACCGCGGCGGAGGCCGTGGGGATGGTGACCGCGGCACCGCGCGTCGCGGCGACGGTGACGGCAACCGTTGGGCCGGCGGACGTGGCCGCGAGGGCCGCGGCGATCATCGCGGACGTCATCGGTACTCGCGCGACCGCGGGGTGCGTATCTACCTCGGTCCGGGTTATGGCTACTACGACGGCGGCTATGACTACAGCTGCGAATGGCTGCGTCGCCGCGCGATCGCGACGGGCAGCAGCTATTGGTGGCGCCGTTTCCGCGACTGCGTCTATTGAGAACTAAGACGCGAATACTGGGAAAGCGAAACGATATGAACTGGTCGAGAGTGACATTGTTGATGCGCTCTCGACCAATTTGCTTTGGAACCGCCCATCCATCGGCATCAGAACCTTGTTGCCGTGGTGATTGAGCGCCATGTCCATAAAGCGCCGGGGAGCGGACACTCAAACTGGAGGACCCGATGTTAACGAGATTGCTGGCTGTCGGCGTGGTCGCTGGCGGCATCTACGCTCTGTCCGGGATCAGCGGACCGGTGGGGGCGGCGCCGACGGGATTGGCAGGTGTCGGTGATACGCCAAGCGCGGTGACGGATGTGCGGAGGCGTGGCGGCGGTATCGGCCGCGGCGGATTTGGACGCGGCGGGCGGGGCTTCAGCGGTCGCCAATTCGGTGGCGGTCGCGCATTTCATGGCGGCCGAGGGTTCTACGGCGGGCGCAGGTTTGGTGGCAGCCGTAGGTTCTACGGTGGACGTCACTACGGCTTCCGCCGGCACCGCGGCAGGAACCTGTTCCTCTACGGTGCGCTGCCGTTCATCGGCTACCAGGCCTACACGGGCGGCTACGGATACAGTTGCGGGTGGCTGTGGCGCCGCTATCGGATCACCGGCAGCCGTTATTGGTATCGGCGCTGGGCAAGTTGCCGCTACGGGTACTGAACGCACACTTCTACGTAAAAGAAGCGCGCTGGTTTTCGCCAGCGCGTTTTTCTGGTCTGGGATGCAAAAGTCGGAAGCGGTTAGTGCTTCCCGAAATGCTTCTGGAACACTGCCTGCGACGCCTCGCCGGCGCCCATTCCGCGCGCCACCAGCGACTCGTAGTGGTCAGCTGCAGCTTTGCCCTCGGCCAGCGCACTGAAAAACTTTTGAACTGGACCGAATATGGTCCCGGTCAGACTGCCCTGCGCCTCGGGAAGGAAATCCAGTGCCGTATTTGCCTGCTTGGTGCTCATGGCTCATCTCCTTTTCGAGGATCTAACGCCCTCGATGCTTGATATGGTATGTGGCATGCCACGCTGCAACGCAACATTGTGCGTCGCAGCCATGCGCACACTGCATATCTCGTCGAATATTCTAACCTACTGTGATATCAGCGAAAATTTATAGCTACTAGCAGAACGCCCATCAGCAGCAAGAGCAGAAGTACGATTTTATGAAACTGCCTATCACTCAATCGCAGGTATAGCGGCGTCCCGGCCGCGACGCCCAGGGCCAAAGCTGGTGCGCACCAGAGGGCGTAGCGCAACACCTCGCCTGTCACGAGACCGTTGCTGACAAACGTGATGACGCTAGCCACCACCATCAGAGAATTGAAAGGCTGAAACACCGCGCGCTGTTCATTCTTGCTCCAGCCGCGCAGGCCGCTCCAGAGCGTTGAGATGGGTCCCGGCAGGCCCGCCAATCCACTCATCGTGCCCGCTGCTGCGCCGGCCGCCGCATCCGCCCAGCGGCTTTTGACGTTGAGTGTGAGATCGCGCACGTATGTCAGCCGGGTCAGCGTGTAGGCAATGAGAAAGATGCCCACGGCGGAGCGCACCACAACAGGATTGAGGATGCCAAGCAAAACGGCGCCGACCGGCGTTCCCGCCAAGCCGCCGATCGCCATAGGCAGCAGGCGCTCCAGGCTGATGGATTTCCAGATCAGATGCATCGTCAGCACCTGATGCGCCACGGCCGATACCATCATCAGCGGCACCGCGATCTTCGGTTCGATGACCAGCAGCCATAGAACCAGCACGACAGGTCCGCCGCCAAATCCCGCCAGCCCAGATACGAAGCCGCCGAGCAGCGCTCCCAGGAGCAGCAGGGCGAGTGTCCCGTCGAATGGCATGAATGTTACGCGAACCACGCGAGATGGCGTGGGAAGGAACTGCTCCGAGGAAACGTCCTCCGAGTCCGCAGGCAGACGCACCAGTCGCAACCGTTCCAGGACAGGTTTTTGTTGGCGTGAGGCCGTCGTAGATCGCCATCGGCCCTCATGCTTACAAGCGACAACAATGGCCCGCTCATGCGCGTTATAGTGAAAAATCCGGCTGCTGCCGAAAACACTAGGCAGTTGGCGTAGCAGGTGATGGGACATCGCATGGGCGAAGCCGACAAACAATCATCGGGTGGGCCTGCCGGGGGCAGCGTTCGCATCGGTCGGCTCATGGATATGTCTGCCGGTCGGCTCGTGGCAGGGGCTTCTGAGATCGCCCAGATCGAAACGATCTTTTTCGCGAGCAGCAACGTCCAGAGATTTGGCGACGAATCTGAGCGTGCCGCCTTCCGCGAGCGCTGGCTTGGCCGCTACCTCGATCACTGGCCCGCAGACTTTTTCGTTGCCAGCACCCCGGACCGGCGCATCGTCGGATATCTGGCTGGATGCCTCGATGACCCCGCCGCGCAACCCCGCTTCTCCGACCTCGGGTACGTCGTTGCATTCTCAGACCTGTCGCAATCCTATCCGGCACATCTTCACATCAATCTCGCCCCCGGCTGGCGCAGCAGTGGCATTGGCACCCGGTTGATCGAAGCGTTCTGCGCTCATGCCGCCGGCCGCGTTGCCGGCGTGCACGTCGTCACGGGTCGAACCTCCCGCAACGTGCGCTTCTATGAACGCAATGGGTTCCGCCTCCTGCGCACCACCCGCTCGCAATGGAGCGATGGCGAGATCGCTTTCCTTGGGCGTGCGCTCGGTCCTGCCGCCGCCATCTGATCTTTCAGTTCGGGCGCGCTTTGCGATAGGGTCCGGCTCAAGGGAAAATAAAGGGAGGCAAACGGCCGAATGGCGTCCGAACAAGACACTTACGACTACATCGTTGTCGGCGCCGGCACGGCTGGATGCCTGCTCGCCAATCGTCTTTCCGCCGACCGCAACGCACGCGTGCTGCTGCTCGAGGCCGGCGGCAAGGACAACTATCATTGGATCCACATTCCCGTCGGCTATCTCTACCTGATGGGCAATCCGCGCACGGACTGGGGCTTCAAGACGGCCGAGGAGCCGGGCCTCAACGGCCGCAGCCTCAACTATCCTCGCGGCCGCGTGCTCGGCGGCTGCTCGTCCATCAACGGCATGATCTACATGCGAGGTCAGGCGCGCGATTACGACCTGTGGCGGCAGATGGGATGCCCCGGCTGGGCCTGGGATGACGTGCTGCCCTACTTCAAGAAACACGAGGATCAGCGAGCGCTCGATCCGTCGCATTTCGATGGCCTGCACGAACGCGGCGGCGAATGGCGCATCGAGATGGCGCGCATTCAGTGGGACATCCTCGACGCCTTTCGTGATGCCGCCGAGCAGGCCGGTATTCCCAAGGTCAACGACTTCAATCGCGGCAATAACGAAGGCTGCGGCTACTTCCACGTCAATCAGAAGTCCGGCATCCGTTGGAACACGACGAAGGCATTTCTGCGCCCCGTGCGCGACCGCACAAATCTGGTGGTCGAGACGCACGCCATGGTCGACCGCCTGACGCTCGATGGGCGCCGCGTCACCGGCCTGACGTTCCGCCAGGGGGCTACGAAGCGCCGCGTCGTCGCGCGCCGCGAAGTCGTGCTTGCGGCCGGCGCAATCGGCTCGCCACAGATCTTGCAGCTCTCGGGCATCGGCCCAGGCGCGCTGCTACGCAAGCACGGCATCGACGTGCATCGCGATCTGCCGGGCGTCGGCGAGAACCTGCAGGACCATTTGCAGGTGCGCTGCGCCTACAAAGTGAGCGGCGTGAAGACCATGAACGAGCGCTACCAGAGCCTCGTGCAGCGGGCCGGATTTGCGCTCGACTATGCGCTGCGCCGGCGTGGTCCCATGACCATGGCCCCGTCTCAACTCGGCGCCTTCACCAGGTCCGATCCGTCGCGCGACACCCCCAACATCCAGTACCACGTGCAGCCGTTGACGCTGCCCAAGTTCGGCGAGCCGCTCGATCCGTTCCCGGCCTTCACGGCGAGCGTGTGCAACGTGCGGCCGACCAGCCGCGGCCACGTGCGCATTATGTCGGCTGATCCGTCAGCCCATCCAGAGATCCAGCCCAACTATCTGTCGACCGAGGAAGACCGCCGGGTCGCGGCCGACGCCATTCGCGTCACGCGGCGGATCGTATCGATGCCGGCTTTGCAGAAATACCGGCCCGAGGAGTTCCGCCCAGGCTCCGATATCGATGGCGATGAAGCGTTGGCGAAAGCCGCCGGCGACATCGCAACCACGATCTTCCATCCCGTCTCGACGTGTAAAATGGGAGCCGACGATTTGGCCGTCGTCGATCATCGTCTCAAGGTGCACGGCCTCGACGGCCTGCGCATCGTGGACGCGTCGGTCATGCCCACCATCACATCGGGCAATACCAACGCGCCGACGCTGATGATCGCGGAAAAGGGCGCAGCCATGATGCTGGCCGACGTCCACGCGTAGCGCGTCTCGTCCGATCACGGCGAACCGCGGCTCGGCCGTTCTATCGTAAAATAGCGCGGGCCTTGGCCGTCGAATTCGACGTACTTGGTGCTCTTCGCGCGCGTCGGACGAGCGTTTTTCGGTTCGGCCGCGCGCGCAATTTTCTGTTGAGGCGCCTCGGAGACGATGACGCGGCCCTTGCGGATAGGCTTGGCCGGCTCGACCTCTTCCACAACAGGTGGCAAGGTGCTTTCGGCCTCTGCCTTCGCTTGCACCTCGGATGCCTTGGTCGTGGTCGCGGCGGCGATGTCCTCCCGTGCGGATTGCTCCGCCGTCGACTTCACGGGACTTTCAGCTCCTTCTGACGTCGTTTTATGAACGGCCGCAGTGACCGGCTCCACGAGCAGGCGCTCCAGGTCGAGCGGTTTGCGTTCGATTGGGCGCGCCTCTGCGGGCTCGACCTGCCGATGTGCGACCACTGGTTCAGCTTTATCTTCCGCCGCGATGGGCTGGACCGGCCTCTCTTCCGTTACGGCCATCACCATCCCCAGTTTGCGCCAGGCGCCCCTGATCTCCTGTTCTGAGCGGTTCTGCATTTCGACTTGGGCCGGTGTCGGCTCCTGAAGCGCCGCCCGCCGCTCGACCTCGCCGGCGTGCTGCAGTGCGGCGATGGTCAGTGCGGCGGCCCACAGCAACGGGATGGAGCGGCGCAGGCGCGATGGAGCGCGATCGGATGCCTCGTCGAAATCAGCGGATGTCTCGGGATCCTGGTCGTCGGCATTGTCATTGGCATCTGCAACAGGTTCGCGCTGGTGCAGATACACGGTCTCTGCCGGCGCCCACGGCACGTTGGCCACCGGCACGACTGCTGGATCGGCCATCGCAGACCTCCGGTCCGCAGTGGTTTCGTGGGCACTCGCCATGTGTTCGCGCCTCGCCATAGTCTTCTCTGCCGCCGGACGCCTCGCGTCCTCGACTCCTCTCGGTCTCTGTTTCTGAACACGGGCTCGCGGTCGTCGATCGGAACCCGTCCGCGGCCGAAGCCGGCCGCACGCACACTGAAAAGCGTCGCGACGACACGCATCGCGGTGCGCCCGCGCGCGGGCCACGCACGGCGCAGTCGGAAAGGCATGGCTCGCAGCCACGCAGCAAATCGCGCGTCCCTCGATCGCACGAATCACGCGCAGGCAGCGATGATACGCGTTGTCATTCGACGCACCAAGGGTATGATTATATTGTTTATTTTGTGTTTACGATTGATGCCGCCGGTTGTAGCGCCAGGACGAAGCCTGAAAGGCCGCGCCGATATCGGCGTGCACCGTCGCGTGCCCGCGCAGATATGCGATTGAACTAAAGTCGGCTCCGCCGGCGCGCTTCGTTGCAGCGTGACGATTGCGTCGCGTGGTTCGTTCCGTCATATTTGATGGGCCGGAATAACCAAGACCATGTCCTCAGGTGGCTGCGCCGGCGCTTTATGGAGGGTTCATGGCCGAAGCTCGCGCTGCCCAAGTTGGCGCCACCCAGCAGACGAGTTCGCCTGCTGCCATACAGATGCTCGGCCTGCACAAGTGGTATGGCGAATTTCACGTTCTCAGGAATATCAACCTCGTCGTTGAGCAGGGCGAGAAGATCGTCATCTGCGGGCCGTCCGGCTCGGGCAAGTCCACGCTGATCCGCTGCATCAATCGCCTCGAGGAGCATCAGCAGGGCCAGCTCATCGTCGAGGGCACAGAACTCACCAACGACGTGCGGCAGATCGACAAGATCCGTGCCGATGTCGGCATGGTCTTCCAGAGCTTCAATCTCTTTCCGCACCTGACCATTCTCGACAATCTCTGTCTGGCTCCCGTGTGGGTGAAGAAAATGCCCCGGGCACAGGCCGAGAAAACCGCGATGCAGTACCTGCAGCGCGTGAAGATTCCCGAGCAGGCGCTCAAATATCCGGGTCAGCTCTCGGGCGGCCAGCAGCAGCGCGTCGCCATTGCACGCGCGCTTTGCATGAATCCACGCATCATGCTGTTCGATGAACCGACGAGCGCGCTTGACCCAGAAATGATCAAGGAAGTGCTCGATGTCATGATCGAGCTGGCACGATCCGGCATGACGATGATCTGCGTCACCCACGAAATGGGATTTGCCCGCTCCGTAGCTGACCGTGTGATCTTCATGGATCGTGGGGAGATCGTCGAGCAGGGCACGCCGCAGACGTTCTTCAACAGCCCGCGCGAAGAGCGCACCAAGCTGTTCCTCTCGCAGATCCTGAATCACTAGCGATGGACACTGATTTTGAGCCAATGCAAGATATTGGCATTATTACGCTATTTGACTTCTTCAGGCGGGGTGGAGGTCGAGGGGCGGGTTCGGCCGTCGCGTTCGGCGGCCGCAATAGGTTCGCATGAAGCGTTGTCGCAGTTAGTTCAGTGGAGGTTGGGATGAAGAAATCTGTAGGTATCGGATTAGCGGTGGCCGTTTCGTTAGGCTTCGCGACGTCCGCATCGGCGCAGACGAAAATTCTGGACGCCGTCAAGCAACGTGGTGCCCTTAGCTGTGGCGTCAGTGTCGGTCTGGCCGGCTTTAGCGCACCAGATGACAAGGGCGCCTGGACGGGAATGGATGTTGACTACTGCAAGGCCATTGCCGCAGCCGTGTTCGGCGACGCTTCGAAGGTGAAATATGTAGGCACGACAGCCAAGGAGCGCTTCACCGCGCTTCAGTCCGGCGAGATCGATGTGCTCGTGCGTAACACAACCTGGACGCTTGGCCGTGACAGCTCGCTGGGCCTCAGCTTCGCCGGCGTCAACTACTACGACGGGCAGGGCTTCATGGTGAAGAAGTCGCTCGGCGTGAAGGCGGGCAAGGAGCTGAATGGCGCGACGGTGTGCGTGGGGACCGGAACAACCACTGAGCTCAACCTCGCCGACTTCTTCCGTACCAACAACATCCAGTACAAGCCAGTCGTCTTCGAGAAGGCCGACGAGATCCTGCAAGCCTACCAGGCAGGCCGCTGTGACGTGTACACGACCGATCAGTCGGGGCTGTTTGCACAACGCCTGCAGATGCAGAAGCCGGACGATCACGTGGTGCTGCCCGATATCATCTCGAAGGAGCCGCTCGGGCCGTCCGTGCGCCAGGGCGACAGCCAGTGGTTCACAATCGTGAAATGGGTGCACTACGCGCTGCTCAATGCCGAGGAGGCAGGCATCACGCAGAAGAACGTCGACGAGATGCTGAACTCCAAGAATCCCGACATCCTGCGCATCCTGGGCAAGGAAGGCGAGTTCGGCAAAGGCATCGGCCTCAACAACGACTGGGCTTTCCAGATTATCAAGGCGGTCGGTAACTACGGCGAGATCTTCGACCGCAACGTCGGCGCAGGATCGCGCATCAAGATCGATCGCGGACAAAACAATCTCTGGAACAAGGGCGGGCTGCAGTACGCGCCGCCGATCCGCTGAGAAAATTTAGAGCGCCGGCCCAAGTGCCGGCGCTCTTACTTATCGGGGTAGACATGCGCTGACGATCGGGGACGAACGATGGCCGTTACAACTGTCAACGGAAGAGGCCAAGCCGCAAAGGCGAGCTTCCTCTATCGTCCCGAGGTCCGGCAGGTCATCTATCAGGTCATCCTGATCGTCCTTCTCGGCATCGCCGTCTGGGAGATCGTCAGCAACGTCGCGGCCAACTTGCGCCGGCAGAACATTGCGTCCGGCTTTGGTTTCTGGGACCGCACGTCGGGCTTCGATATCTCGCAGACGCTGATCGCCTATTCCAACACCTCGACCTACGGGCAAGCCTTCTGGGTCGGCCTGACCAACACCCTGCTGGTAGCCGCGCTCGGCATCGTGCTTGCGACGCTCCTCGGTTTTGTCATCGGCATCGCCCGGTTGTCATCGAACTGGGTCGTCGCGAAGCTCGCGACGGTCTACGTGGAAGTGATCCGCAATCTTCCGCTGCTGCTGCAGCTCATGTTCTGGTACTTCGCGGTCTTGAAGAATCTGCCGGGGCCACGGCAGAGCCTCGCTTTGCCCGCCGGTGCATCTCTCAACGTGCGCGGGCTTTATCTGCCCGCACCCGTGCCGCAGGCTGGTTTCGGTGTGGTGGAGTTGGCCTTCCTCATCGGCATTGTCGCCTCGATCGCCGTGTACATTTGGGCGCGCCGCCGTCAGATGGCGACCGGGCAGCAGTTCCCGGTCCTCCTGACGTCGCTGGCCCTGATCTTGGGACTGCCGATGGTCGCGTACCTGTTCACAGGCATGCCCCTCTCTTTCGATTACCCAGAGCTCAAAGGCTTCAATTTCCAGGGCGGCATGGTGATCCAGCCCGAGTTCATGGCCTTGCTGCTGGGGCTATCCATCTACACCGCCAGCTTCATCGCCGAAATTGTGCGCGCTGGCATCCTGGGCGTATCCAAGGGCCAGAAGGAAGCCGCCCGTGCCATCGGCCTCACGAACGGCCAGATGCTGCGCCTCGTCGTCATTCCACAGGCAGCGCGCATCATCATTCCGCCGCTGACCAGCCAGTACCTGAACCTCGCCAAGAACTCGTCGCTCGCGGTTGCGATCGGCTATCCCGACTTTGTCAGCGTGTTCACCGGCACTGTCCTCAACCAGACCGGCCAGGCCGTGGAGATCATCCTCCTCACGATGGGCGTGTTCCTGACCATCAGCCTGCTGACCTCGGCCTTCATGAACTGGTTCAACACGCGCATGGCGCTGGTAGAGAGATAGGGGCGCGTCATGGCCATCGCGGAAGACACCATGCGGCCGCCGGTCACCGAGACCGGCGTGATCGGCTGGGCGCGCAAGAACCTGTTCTCCTCGCCGACCAACACGGTTCTGACGCTGATCGGTTTCTGGATCACCTACAAGGCTCTGTCCGGCGTTTTGTCCTGGGCGATCTTCAACGCCACTTGGGAAGGGCTCGACGGCAGCGCCTGCACATGGGACGGCGCCGGCGCCTGCTGGCCGTTCATCACCGCCAAGTTCTCGCAGTTCATGTACGGCCGCTATCCGCTGCCCGACCGCTGGCGCGTGGACCTGACCTACGTGCTTGCCATCGCCGGCCTCGTTCCACTGATGATCCCGTCGGTGCCGGGCAAACTCTGGAACGCGATCTACGCGATCTTCATCTTTCCGGTGCTGGCCTTCTTCCTTCTGGTCGGCGGAGTGTTCGGCCTGCCTTACGTGCCGACCGATCTGTGGGGCGGCCTTCTCATAACGCTCGTGGTGGCGAGCTCGGGCATCGCCGGAGCGTTTCCCATTGGCATTCTGCTGGCCCTCGGCCGGCGCTCGAAGATGCCCTTCGTGCGCTGGGTCTCGGTCGGCTTCATCGAGTTCGTCCGCGGCGTTCCGCTCATCACCGTGCTGTTCATGGCGTCGGTGATGCTGCCGCTGTTCCTGCCGCCTGGATGGTCCATCGACAAGATGCTGCGTGTGCTGATCCTGGTGGCATTGTTCTCGGCCGCCTACCTCGCCGAGGTGATCCGCGGTGGCCTGCAGGCCATGCCGCGCGGGCAGTTCGAGGCGGCCGAAGCGCTCGGCCTGAACTACGCGCAGAAGATGGGGCTGATCATCCTGCCGCAGGCGCTCAAGCTCGTGATCCCGGGCATCGTCAACAGCTTCATCGGGTTGTTCAAGGACACAAGCCTCGTCCTCATCATCGGCATGTTCGATCTGCTCGGCATCGTCCAGCAGAACCAGACCGATGCGAAATGGTTCTCGCCGTCTACGGCCATGACCGGCTACGTCTTCGCCGGCATCGTCTTCTGGATCTTCTGCTTCGGCATGTCGCGCTACTCGATGTTCGTCGAGCGGCGGCTCGCGGCCGGCGACCGGCGCTAATCGGGCAGCAGCGGTCGCCGTTGGATTTACGCGGCGGCCAGGCTGGCGCGCATCTCGTCGAAGGCCTGCACCTGATGGGCGAGCATCTCGCGCTTCTCGTCGCGCCGCACGAACACCTTGAACATCGCCTCGCCGGCCGCGTTGAAGAACTGCAACGAGCGGGAGGCCCGGCCCATGAAGGGCCGCGAGACGAAGGCGATGTGCGTGCAGTTGTCCGCCTTGAAGTGTCCGCCGATCGGACTGTCGCCGTGCAGATTGAAGTAGCCGTTGCCGAAGGTGCCCGGCGGGATCTTGCCGGCGCACTCAAGCACGATGTCCTGCGTATGCACGATCAGAAGCACCTCGCCCCATGAGGTGAGGGACTGCATGATATCGGCGAACTTGGCGCCGGGCACGATGGTGCGGTGCTCTTCCGGCATCTGACGCAGGACCTCGAACGGGCTCACGCCATAGTCGCGGGCGATCTGCTCGACGATGCCGTCTGCGCTCGATGCCAGGCGCTCCGCCAGGGGCGGACGCGCCGGCTCAACCGTGCTGGTCTGTGTCATCTGGACCCCGCCTTCACTCGGCTGCGTCGCGCTTGACGGTGCCGTCGGACGTCACTTCCTGGATGACGTGAAAGCCTTCGAACTCTGGATGCCCGAGCGTCAACGGCTTGTTGCCGCCAGCGCGCGCGTGGGCTTTGCGGAACGCCTCCGACTTGGTCCAGGCGACGAAATCATCATACGACCGCCACACCGTGTGCGACGAGTAGAGGTTGTGATCGTCCTTCTCGGGCCCTTTCAGCAGGTGGAAGGCCACGAAGCCCGGCAGCTCGTGCAGATGGCTCTCGCGCGTCAGCCACACCTGCTCGAAATCGTGCGTGCAGTCCTTGAGGACCTTGAACCGGTTCATGGCGATGTACATGATCGTCTCCTGTGGGCTGCCGACTGGTGGCTCTTTTCGAAAAACTCGCGACGGCAGCGGCCCGTGGTCTGGGGAACTGCAATTCTGACCCGGTCCGGCTGCCGTCGCGTTTTGGAAACTCGTGAGCATCTCACCCTACGAGTTCCTAACTGAAAAATTCAACTTTGCATCCGACTTTCTGATGCATGTCTCCCGTGCGAAGCGTCAGCGGGCGTTGGCCTGCTGCCGCAAGGATTACGCCCTGCTTCAGAACTGAGCCTTTGCCGTGAGGAGGAACGTGCGGCCGCGGCCGGTGTCAGGTTCCGGCGGGCATGCGCCAGGAATGAACGAGCCACACGATGACGAAGGCGGCGTGCTGGTCGCCGGCGTGTAGGTCACGTCGAACAGATTCGTGACGGTCGCGCCAAGCTCCAGGCCGTTGTCGAACTTGTAGCTGGAGAAGAGGTCCACCAGAGTGTAGCTGTCGGTGTAGGGATCTGTGGGGTTATTCACCAGGCCGACAAACGCCTCTGACGCAATAAACACACGCGTGCCGACCGTGAGTTTCTCGTCGAAGAAGCGCAAACCGGCAGTCAACGTCACGACATGATCGGGCAGGAAGCTCTGTCCGCCGAAGCCGTTGACCTGGGGTTGGATGTCGGCATCCGTGTAAGTGTAAGCAAGACCCGCAAAGGCGAAACGCGCATCGTACATCGCCTGCAGTTCGACGCCTTGGACGTTGCTTGTTCCGGGGTTGTTGCAGAAATAGGTCTGACCGGTCGGGCCGAAGCAGGCGGTGATGTAGTTCTCGACGTCGAGCAGGAAGTACGCCGCTTTCAGGCGGAAGATGTCGTAGGGCGTCAGTACTCTGTCCTGCTTCACGTTGAAGCCGAATTCCCAACCTTTCGCGATTTCAGGCTCGAGGAACGGGTTTGGAAAGAACATCTGCCCCGGTCCACCGGTGGCCGGATGCGAACCGCCCGTGAAGGTCTCGTTGACGGTCGGCGACCGCATCGTCTCCGAGTAGGTGACGTACGGCTGCAGCCAGGGCGTCACATTCGCAGCCAGCGTTGCCTTCGGGTTGAGGCGGCTATCGTCTCGATGGACCTCATAGACGCCAGCCGGCATTCCGAGCGGATTGGACGCAGTCACTGAACCCACGCCGTCCAGCTTGAACGTGTCATACCGTAGCCCGGCGATGAAATCGACGATGCCGTAGGTGAATGTGGTCTGTGAAAACGCGCCTGCGATCGAGCTTTCGCCACTAGGATTGACGCCGCGACCGGGCGTCGTCCGGCTATTGATAACGTCGAAATCATCCTTGAAATACTCGTATCCGTATTCGGCTTTCACCTTCACCGCGCCGAGATTGAATCGCGAGGTATTCGAAACGTCAAATCCCCAGCCTTCGACATCGATGACGCGTCCCACCGCCGATGTGGCGATGGGGTTCAGTCCCCGCAGATACTTCATCGTCACGTCGTTGCTGTAGGCATTGAACCTGAGATCCACGAGCGGATTGCCGGTCGGCCTGTAGGCATAGTTCATCGTGAACGTCTCGGAGCGGACGTTCTGCTGGTAGGAATTCGCACTGAAATCGTTGTCGTAGAACACCCCGCCGAACTTCAGGAAATGCTCGCTTGACGGTGTGAACTCCAGCTTGAACAGGCCGGACACCAGATCCTGGTCGGTGAACGGCACCGTGATGCCAGAACCGTTCTCGTAGTTCCCGGAGTCGCGCTTGCTGATCGCGCCGGCGACGCCCACCGAGCCGCTGCGTGCTCCGGCGGCAAACATCTCCGACCAGCCGACGTTGTTGCTGCCCCAGGTC
>JBJXDX010000124.1:0-48298 GCA_046154585.1 Hyphomicrobiaceae bacterium
GCTCAGACGCTGTCCCAGGGGTGCTGGATTTAGCTCTCATGCTCCACTCCTCAGGTGGTCACGATGAGCCCGAAATCCTCCGTTCCTCAAGCCGCTAAATCTGACTCACAAGTGCTGATGTCGGACACGGGGTGACCTTCACACCGAAACCCGGACAGCCAGCGTCCCAATAAACGACGTCTTGCGATGTGACCGGTAGAGCGTCGAGGGCACTTTTCGTTAGCTTGATCCGTGGCACGAGTTGACCTGTCCGTTCTTGCTACCTCGCGTTTCAATAGGTAGCGCTTCGAATGCAACGACAGGATTCACCGTGGTGCTCCGTGATCAATGATTCAAGAAAAAACAACGTGTAATGCATCAATGGCAATCGACATCCATCTCTGGGAACGATAGATCCGAGAACCGCCGGGGAGAGGGCTGTTCGCCATGACTTGCGAGCGCCATGTGTGCGATCGCCCCACACGAGACGGCGCGAGCAAGTCATTTTGGCGAACAGGGTGAGGGGGAACCGATGCCTCTGTGACACCCTCACCCTTCGCGCCTAAGGACTTGCTCGGGCCGTTCTACGACGCTTGTTGATTGCGATTGCCGCTGAGATATCTCATGGCCCGCGCAAGTCCAAGGCGCGAAGCCCCCTCTCCCTCAAGGTAGAGGGGGAGCGGGCGCGATCCGCGTATCGTTTTGCCGCAGTGATTGCTTTGATTGGAACGGCTCGCCACGTGGGAAGCGCAAGAGCGATCAAGCGAGCCGGCGCGTGCGGTGGTTAGGTCGTTGCCATGAGCCCGATACAGAAAGCCCTCTGGTTCGTTGAAAGCCGCCTGGCGCAACCGCTGACGCTGGAGGAGGCGGCGCGTCACAGCGGTGTGTCGCCGTTCCACCTGACGCGTGCGTTCGCGGCGGTGACGGGATGTCCGCTCATGCGGTACGTGCGCGGGCGGCGTCTCAGCGAGGCGGCGCGCGAGCTGTCCGCTGGCGCGCCCGACATTCTGAGTGTAGCGCTGGAGGCAGGGTACGGATCGCACGAGGCGTTCACGCGCGCGTTCCGGGAGCAGTTCGGGCTCACACCGGAGCAGGTCCGCGAGCAGCGGGGCTGCGGCAACCTCACACTCATGGAGCCCATCACAATGGATTCGACACCTTCGATCGATCTGGCGAGGCCGTGGTTCGTGACCAGCACGCCGATGCTGCTGGCGGGTTTGTCGGCGCGGTACAATTGCAATTCGAGCGCCGGCATTCCCGGGCAGTGGCAGCGGCTGCATCCGTTTATCGGGAACACAGAGGAGCAAGTTGGCGACGTGGCTTACGGCGCATCGTACAATTTCGATGATGACGGTAACTTCGACTATCTGTGCGGCGTCGAGGTGAAGAGCTTCTCCGATCTGCCGGCGGAGTTCACGACGCTGCGGGTGCCGGCACAGGCGTATGCCGTGTTTCACCAGTCCGGCCACATCACCACCATCCGGCAGACCTGCGCAACGATCTGGAGCAAGTGGCTGCCGCAGTCGGACCGCGAGGCCGCCGACGCGCCGCTGTTGGAACGCTACGGCCCCGAGTTCGACGCGGTGACGGGCAACGGCGGCTTCGAGATCTGGTTTCCGGTGAAGGGGTGAGCGGAGTGCGCCTAAGAGGCGTGTGAAGGTCCCGAATAGCCGCGTGGTCGCGCCATCGGCGCGAGCCCGCGGCTTCCGGGAATGCAGGGGAGGGGTGGACCTGCAGGGCGACCTCGGGGCCAATTGGGGTGGCTCCATTGGGGTACTTCGGGTAGGCTGCTCATATGGCGCCTGAAACCGAAAACATTGTCCTCGAGCACTTGCGGCACATCCGCGGTCAGATTGATCGCGTGGCCGACGATGTGTCTGAGCTCAAGACCCGGATGGGCCGTCTCGAGATCGACTTGGCGCAGGTGCACGTAACGCTGGCCGAGCATTCCAACCCGGACGATCGGATCGAAGCCCGGCTCGACCGGATCGAGAAGCGACTCAACCTCGTTGATGCCTCGTAGTTCTTTGGTCAGACCGGTAGGCCCGGTCGGGTGGATGCAATCAACCGCGCCAGTAGGGTGTACGAGGAGAGAAGCCGCCTGATCTCACCCAGGAAATTCTATCGTAGCGTCTTGGCATCGATTGAATGGGTGAGAGCGCTGAGTGCAGCTACCCGTGGCGACGATTCGGCGGTGCTGTTCAACTTGCAACGCGCTGAAGAATTCAGCGGCAAGCTCCTTCCCGACATTGCGCTATTAAGAGCCTCTGCGTTGCGCGCCCGCAATGATTTCCCAGGGTTGCGCGCCGCCGCGTCGCGTGCGTTGGCGGCTATTCAAGATGAGGAAGATGTCGCCCGCCGACAAGGACTATATGAGGGCCATCTTATGGGTCCTATGTGCGCCAGTGCGAGGTGAATTTACGGAAGACGAGCGATGGGTGCTCTTGTTCGATGTTTCGCGGGTAGACCTCAAAAAGGTCAGTCGTCATAATCTCATGAACTTCGCTCTTTTGGAGCCCCCGGATTGGAAAGGCCCCTAGAGAAAAATGGAGCCACCGCCCGGGGCTGGGCAGTGAAAAGATAGTGGCGGCCAGAAAGGCCGTCCCGAGTGATGGGCAGGAGATATGGGTTGAGCGCGGATTGGACCGGGGCCATCGATTGCGACATGCATCCGCGGGTGCCGGACATCGGCGCGCTGCGGGCGCATATGAACGAGTATTGGAGCGATACCGTCGAGTTGCGCGGCATCGCGGGCTTCGACACGATCGCGTACCCGGCCAATGCGCCGCTGACGGTGCGGCCGGACTGGCGCGAAGGCAAGCCGCGGCCCGACGAGTATGCGGCGGGCTACGCCAAGGCGATGCTCGATCCGCACAAGTTCGGGCTCGCGATCTGCAACTGCCTGTACGCGGTGCAGATCATCCGCGACGAGTACATGGCGGCGGCGTTCGCGACGGCGGTCAATGACTGGGTCAAGACAGAGTGGCTCGACAAGGACCCGCGGCTCAGGGCATCGATCGTGGTGCCGGTGCAGAACCCCGAGCTGGCGGTGGAGGAGATCGAACGCTGTGCGCCGGACAGCCGCTTCGTGCAGGTGTTGTTCCTGGCCATGGGCGACCAGCCGCTCGGGCAGAGCCGGTTCTGGCCGGTGTATCGCGCCGCGGAAAAGCACGGGCTTACGATCGGTATTCATGCGGGGTCGAACTACCTGCACGCATCTACGGGGTCAGGGTGGCCGAGCTACTACCTGGAGGACTATGCGGCGCAGTCGCTCGCTTTTCACACGCAACTCGGGAGCCTGATCGCCGAGGGCGTGTTCGTGAAGTTCCCCAAGCTGAAGGTGGTGCTGATCGAATCGGGCGTGACGTGGATCGCGCCCTACCTGTGGCGGCTGACCAAGTTCTGGCGCGGCGTGCGCAACGAGGTGCCGTGGATCGACCGCTCGCCCCTCGAATTCGTGCGCGACCATATTCGCCTGACAATTCAGCCATTTGATGCGCCGGCAGCGGGCGTCGAGATCGGCCGGCTCATGGACTTGCTGCAGTCGGACGAGATGCTGCTGTTCGCGTCCGATTTTCCGCATTGGCAGTTCGACGGAGATGCTATGCTGCCGGCCGGAATCGACGCGTCGCTGCGCAAGAAGATTCTGATCGATAATCCGCTAGCCGCCTATCCGCGCCTTGGAGGCCGCCATGCAACTTGATGCTCCCATTACGCCGGACGCCGAGACGTCGGACAGTCAATCGCCGGGCGTTGCCAAGTCGAACCGGCTGGCCGTGATCGACGGCGACATTCATCCGGCGTGGCGCAAGCCCGAGGATCTGAAGCCCTATCTCTCCAAGCACTGGTGGGACCACCTGCAGACCTACGGCAGCCGGCGCAAGAACGGCAGCGTGTACGGCGAGCCCTATCCGAAATCTGCGCCGCTGGCGTGCCGTCGCGATGCGTGGCCCGAGGAAGGCGGCCGGCCGGGCTCGAGCCTGGCGCTGATGCAGACGCAGTATCTCGACGCGTGCGGCGTGGAGGTGGGCATTCTGGGGCCCCTGGGTGCGACCGGGCAGGGCGAGTTCAATCTGGATTTCAGCGCGGCCATGTGCAGTGCGGTGAACCAGTGGCAGCTCGACACATTCGTGCGGCCGGAGAAGCGGTTGAAGGCGTCGATCGTGGTGCCGTATGAGGACGGCGCGGCGTCGGCGGCGGAGATCGAGCGCTGCGGTGCCGATCCGCATTTCGCGCAGGTGTTCGTGCTGACGCGCTCGTCCGAGCCGATCGGCAGCCGCCGGTACTGGCCGATTTTCGCGGCGGCCGAGCGGTATGGCCTGCCGGTGGGCTTCCACGTGTTCGGCACCAGCGGACATCCGGTGTCGGGCGCGGGCTGGCCGAGCTATTACGTGGAGGAGGGCGCCGGGCACTCGACCTCGTGCCAGACGGCGGTGACGAGCCTCGTCATCGAAGGCGTGTTCGAGCGCTTCCCGAAGCTGAAGGTGGTGATGGTGGAAGGCGGTTTCGCGTGGCTGGCGCCGCTGGCGTGGCGGCTCGACAAGCTGTACGAGCGCATGCACGGCGAGGTGCCGCATCTGAAGCGGAAACCGTCGGAGTACATCCGCGAGCATGTCTACGTGACGACGCAGCCGATGGAAGAGTCGGACGTGCGCGGCCAGGTTCTGGACCTGATGGAATGGATCGGCTGGGACCGGCTGCTGTTCGCCAGCGACTATCCGCACTGGGACTTCGACGATCCGTTCCGCGCGTTTCCCGTGGGATTGAAGGCGGAGCGGCATCGGCAGATCTGCGCCGAGAACGGCCGCTCGGTCTACCGGCTGTAGTCGGGGCCGGAGGATGGCGCGTCACGTGGTTGCCCGCGCGTCGGAGATTCCGGCCGGCGCGCGCAAGCTGGTCCAGCTCAATGGGCGCGGCGTCGTCATCTTCAACATCAAGGGCGAGTTCTTCGCGCTGTCGGACCAGTGTCCGCACAAGGGCGCGAGCCTATCGGGCGGCAAGCTGACGGGGCTCGTGGAGTCCGACGGGCCCGGTGACTACACATATACGCGCGCGGGTGAGATCGTGCGCTGTCCTTGGCACGGCTGGGAGTTCGACATTCGCACGGGGCGCTCGTACTGCGATCCCCGCCGCATGCGGCTGATGCAGTTCAACGTGACGGTGGAGCCGGGCGCGAAGCTGGTCGAGGGGCCGTACGTGGCCGAGACGTTCAAGGTGGCGGTGGAGGACGATTACGTGGTGGTGGAGGCGTGAGGGGGCTTGAGGCTAGCCACACTGGCAATGCTCTTTTGCGGTACGGCTTGCGCTTGAGCTCGCTCAAGGCGCCGGCAGCGGTGCTTGCGTCATCGATATTAAGCGATGTCTTGAAAGCCTCTAGGACCTCTGCGGTGTAGCCAAACACGGCGCCGGTTGTCCAGCCGCCGAGCGCCATACCGATAGGGTACCTTGCCGGAGGGGAGGCGACGGTCCAATGTTGGGGATCAAATATCCATTTGTCCCGGCATCTCAAGCACGTCACGAGGAGAAAACGATCATGTCGGCACGCGATGATCTCGTGGCAGAAGCCCATTCGGCTGTCTCGAATTGCTGCGCTACAGATCCCTCGACAAATTCCGCGCGCCATCCTCTCGACCCACTGGACGGCACCGAATTGGCACGCGCTGCAGCGATCGTTAATGAGGCGTTCGGCAAGGATGAGCCGGTGCGTTTCGAGCGCATCGAAATCGCCGAGCCCGACAAGGGCCAGCTGCGAGCTTGGAAACCTGGCGCGGCTCTGGATCGACAAGCCCGCTTCTCGATTTTCCGCAGAGGCCGCATCGGCGTGACGGAGGGACTTCTATCCCTCGACCAAGGGCGCGTCCTCTCTTCACGCGACTTGCCGACCGCGCGGCCCATGATCATGTTGGAGGAGTTTCTCGAGGTGGAGGCAGCGGTCAAGGCCAGCCCCGAGTTCATTGCGGCCTGCCGCCGCCGCGGCATCGACAATGTCGATATGGTGTGCGTTGATCCGTGGTCGGCAGGCACCTTCGACATACCGGGCGAAGAAGGTCGGCGCCTCTCCCACACGTTTGCCTGGCTGCGCACGCGCGCCGACGGCAACTTCTACGCCCATCCCATTGAAGGCGTGAATGCCGTCGTCGATGTCGATAGCATGACGGTGCTGCGCGTCGACGACCACTATGCGGATCGCGCGCCTCTCGCCGTGCCGAAGGCCGAGAGCGACTATGACGCCCGCTTTCGCGAGCGCTTCGCTCCAGCCGGCAAATCGCTCGATATCGTGCAGCCGGAAGGCCCGAGCTTCACCGTCGACGGACGCCGCGTGCGTTGGATGGGATGGGACGTTCGTGTCGGCTTCAATGGGCGCGAAGGGCTCATTCTCCACCACGTTGGCTATACGGTGGACGGGGTGCGCCGCCCAATCGTGAACCGCGCTTCGCTCGCCGAGATGGTGGTGCCGTATGGCAGCCCCGAGCACGCACACTACCGCAAGAACGTCTTCGACATCGGCGAATACGGCCTTGGCAAGCTCGCCAACTCACTGAAGCTCGGTTGCGATTGTCTTGGCGCCATCCACTACATGGATGCGTGGGTCAACGGTATCGACGGCACACCCGTGAAAATCGAGAATGCAATCTGCATCCACGAGGAGGATCAGGGCCTTGGCTGGAAGCATTGGGATTTCCGCACCGATATCACCGAGGTGCGGCGCATGCGCCGCCTCGTGATCTCATCCATCTCGACGGTCGGAAACTATGAGTATGCTTCCTACTGGTATCTCTATCAGCACGGCGGCATCGAATTCGAGATGAAGGCAACGGGCATCATCAACACCGTCGGCTGCGAGCCCGGCAAGCCTGGCAAATACGGCAACGAGGTGATGCCGGGCGTCATGGGGCAGATCCATCAGCACCTCTTCTGCGCCCGTTTGGACATGGAGGTCGACGGGCCTCAGAACTCCGTTGTCGAATGCAACGTCGTCGTTCCCCCGGCAGGCCCAGACAATCCGTACGGCAACGCCTACTACGAGCAAACGACAACGCTGGCGACCGAGAAGGCGGCGCGCCGCCGGGTCGAGCCGGCGAGCATGCGCTATTGGAAGATCATCAATCCCAACATGCGCAACGCTGTCGGCAAGCCGACCGGTTACAAGCTCGAGGCGACCAACGCAGTCACGACCTTCACGGATCCGATGAGTCGCTCGGGCCGGCGCGGCGGGTTCATCCAGCATCACCTCTGGGTGACGCCGTTTGCACCCGACGAGCGCTATCCCGCGGGCGACTACGTCAACCAGTCGGGGGGCGGGCTCGGCTTGCCGGAATGGACGGAAGCCGATCGGCCAGTCGAGAACGCGGACATCGTGGTGTGGCACGTGTTCGGCCTGCACCATCCGGTGCGCCCCGAAGACTTCCCCGTTCAGCCCGTCGTCACTTGCGGTTTCAAGCTGATGCCGTCCGGGTTCTTCGATCGCAACCCGATGATCGATGCGCCGCCGACGCGTAACGATGCGAGTTGCTGTGTTTGACCGGAGTTGAATGACCCTCTCCCGCAAGCGGGAGAGGGGGAGATCGGAATGTTATTTCCGCTTCTGGCCTGGCTTGTCGGAAAGCGCCGGCATCATTGCGGCGTACGCGTCGGCCGCGGTAGCGCTACGGGCTGATGTGAGCGTCACGCCGGGGCCATGGCAGCAGGCGTTGCCGGACGGCGGCGGCTCATGAGCCAGAGGACGACGACGATGTTGAGCACGTTCCACAGGACGCCGTTGATGAAGGCGGCCTGGTAGGAGCCGGTGTAGTCGAAGACGGCGCCGGTCATCCAGCCGCCGAGCGCCATGCCGATGAGCGTCGACATCAGCACGGCGCCGACGCGCGTGCCCGCTTCGCGCGGCGAGAAGTTCTCGCGCACGATGATGGCGTAGCTCGGCACGATGCCGCCCTGAAACAGGCCGAACAGCGCCGAGATGACGTAGAGTGACATCAGGCCGTCGAAGGGGATGTAGAGCATCAGCGCCACCATCTGCAGGACGGTGCCGAGCAGCAGCGTGGCGAAGCCGCCGATGCGGTCGGCGATCCAGCCCGAGGCGAGCCGGCTGACGATGCCGAAGCCCAGCATCAGCGACAGCATTTCCGCGCCGCGCGCCGCGCCGTAGCCGAGGTCCGCGCAATAGGCGACCATGTGCACCTGCGGCATCGACATGGCGACGCAGCAGGAGAGGCCGGCGACCATGAGGAGGGCCTGCAGCGTTCTGGGCGACACCATGGGGACGCTTTGGGCGGTTGTGCCGGCAGCGGCAGACGAGCCGTGCAGGCCGTCCATGGGAGCGGGGCGCCTCAGTGCCAGCGTCAGCGGCAGCATGGCCACCATGGAGACGATGCCGATGACGGCGTAGGTGTCCCGCCATCCAATTCTGTCCGTCGCGTACTGGATCAGAGGCGGCCAGATCGTGCCGGCCAGATAGCTGCCGCTGGCGGCGATGGCGACGGCAAGCCCGCGGCGCTTGCGAAACCACAAGGATGAGTCGGCGATCAGGGGGCCGAAGCCGGAGGCGCTGCCGATCAAGCCGATGACGAGGCCGTGCACCAGGGCGAACTGCAGGATGCTGGTGGTGAAGCTGGCGCCGACATAGCCGATGCCGAGGGCGAAGGCACCCATGACGCACGGTACGATGATGCCGAACCGATCGGCGACGCGGCCGAGCAGGAGGCCGCCAGCGGCGAAGCACACCATGGTCACGGTGTAAGGCAGCGAGGCTTCGGCGCGGGCGACGCCGAACTCGGCCTGCACGGCCGGCAGCACGACGACCATCGACCACATGCCGATGCCGCTGATGGTGCTGATGAGCAGGGTGGCGAGCAGGCGAAACCAAGCGTAACTCGAATCGACAGGATCCGATGGGTCGCGTGCGGACGTCTTCTGCATTGCGTCCTACATCCATTGCCGGGAAAACAGGCGTGCCTATAGCACTTGCCGGCGCGCAGGTCTTCATGAGGTTTGGGTGCGGTGCGGAAGGAGCGCGTGCGGGCCGTTGTCAGCGCCAGCCATCGGAGGGACGTGAGGTCCGAGTAGCCGCAGCCGAGATGCCAAGCTCTGTCATCCTCGGACTCGATCCGGGATTCCAGCTCTCAGCAAGCGTTGCGTGAGGCGAGGTGGTACCAAGCGCACGGCAGAGCGATACGCGCAGCGGTGCCAGCTAGCGCTATTCGCCGCCGCATGGCGCATGCCGAACCTTGACGGTACGTGGCGCGTCAGTCGGCCTTAGCGGCGGACGTGGTCATGGTCCATGGCTTCGTCGACGCTGTGGCGACAGGTGACGAGGCGGGCACGGCCTCGGGCTTGGCCGCGACCTGCATGGCCGACTTCATGTATTCCACGTTGGCCTGAATGGCGTCGTCGGGGAGGTTCTGGTTCGGCACGCGCTTGGCTTCGCCGTATTTGCCTTGCAGGCTCAACACGAGCGCCAGGTTCTGATTGACGCGCGGATCGACGTCGCCGGAGGCGGCGGCCTGGCGCAGCATGCCCTCGGCCTTTGCGGCTTCGCCAGCCATGGCGTGCGCGAGGGCGAGATTGTTCAAAACCGACGGCTGTCCCGGCGCCAGGGCGAGGGCGCGCTCGAAGAAGACGACGGCTTCGGTGTGTTTGCTTTCCTTGGCGAGGACGGTGCCGCGGGCGTTAAGGACGCGCCAGTCGGGCTTGGCCGGATCGTCGGCGCGCTCGAGGATCGCCTTGGCGGTGGAGACCTGGTCGAACTCGAGTGCCAGGCGGCCGTATTCGGACAGCTGCTCGCGATCCTGCGGATTGAGCTTGTGGGCCTGTTGAAGGATGGCGTAGGCCTCTCGCTTGCGGCCCATGGCCTTGAGGTTCTTTGCGTAGGCGAGCGCGGC
Source organism: Hyphomicrobiaceae bacterium (assembly GCA_046154585.1). GTDB lineage: Bacteria > Pseudomonadota > Alphaproteobacteria > Rhizobiales > Hyphomicrobiaceae > CADEFX01. The sequence goes on from JBJXDX010000124.1 coordinate 9,858, forward strand.
CTTGGCGTCGCGCGGGTTCTTGGCGTGCTCCTTGCCCCAATATTCGGTGGCGCGCGCGAGCTCGTCCTGGCCGGGCGGCGCCTGAGTGGCTTCGGCGGTCTGGGCGAGCTGCGATCCGCCGGCCTCGCTGAGCTCGGAGGTGCCGAAGCCGGAGCAGCCGGCCAGTCCTGCGGCAAGCGCGAGAACGGCTGCCGTGCCCGCCATTCTGATGGCGCGGCCGCCAAGCGCCTTCCCAAGACCGTTTCTCATGCCCCGCTCCCCAGGCGATACGGGTTCGCCGTTGCGAATCGCCCATGTCAACGGTCAGCTTCCGGGACGGCGGTCAACAAACTGTTAATCTTCGTTGCGCAGCGGTTATCTGAGGGGATGCGGGCTTGTCGCGTTGTGTTTGCGGGGTGCATGCCGATAATGCGCGTCAAACCTCCCTTCACGCGGTTCGACATGAACGAGAAGACCAAGTCCCCCGCTGACCCCACCCCGCGGGAGCTGCTGCTGGCGCCTGATACCAAGCGCAAGACATTGCCGGCCTGGCTGGTCCGTGACGGCAAGGCAGCCGAGGACCTGGCGGATCTGCCGCCGGAGCAGCGGCAATGGCTGGAGGCCATAGGCTACAAGGCGAGTGCGCGGCGCCACGTCCTGATCCCGGGGACGGGCGGGGCGCTGGCTGGAGCGGTGCTGGGCATCGGCAAAGCTGATGAACCGCGGCGGTCCTATCCCGCCGAGACGCTGCTGGGGCTGCTACCGACGGCTTTACCCGGCGGGGCCTGGCATCTGGGGACAGGAACCGGCAACCCGGAGCTGGCGGCGGTGGCCTGGGGGCTCGGAGCCTACAAGTTTCGCCGCTACAAGGCCGGCGAGGCGGAGCCGATCGCGGCGCTGAAAGTGTCGAAGGGCGTCGACCTGGAGCGCGTCGCGAACACGGTGGAAGCCGTGTGGCTCGGTCGCGATCTGATCAACACGCCCGCCAACGATATGGGGCCGGAGGAATTGGAGGCGGCGGCGCGGACGCTTGCCAAGCGCCACGGCGCCAAGGTGACGGCCGTCGTCGGCGACGACCTGCTGAAGAAAAATTTTCCGCTGATCCACGGCGTCGGACGCGCCAGTCCGCGGGCGCCGCGGCTGATCGACCTGACGTGGGGACGGGCCGATGCGCCCAAGGTGACGATCGTCGGCAAGGGCATCTGCTTCGACACGGGTGGCCTCGACATCAAGCCGTCGAGCGCCATGCTGCTGATGAAGAAGGACATGGGCGGTGCGGCGACGGCTTTGGCGCTGGCGCACATGATCATGGGGCAGAAGCTCGACGTGCGCCTGCGCGTGCTGATCGCGGCGGCGGAGAATAGCGTCGCGGGGAGCGCGTTCCGGCCAGGCGATGTGTTCGCAAGCCGGCTCGGGAAGAGTGTGGAGATCGGCAACACGGACGCAGAGGGCAGGCTGGTGCTGGCGGACGCGCTGGCGCTGGCGGACGAGGAGACGCCCGACTACCTGATGACGTTCGCCACGCTGACGGGCGCGGCGCGCGTGGCGCTGGGTCCCGAGATGATGCCGTTCTACTGCAACGACGATGCGCTCGCGGGAACGATTTCGGCGGCCGGCGCGTCGGTGGGCGATCTGGTATGGCGCATGCCGCTGGCGACGCCCTATGAGAGCTGGCTCGACAGCCAGGTGGCGGACATGAACAACGTGGCGGAAGGCGGGTTCGCAGGCTCCATCGTGGGCGCGATCTTCCTGCAGCGGTTTGTGAGTCGCGCCCGGCATTTTGCCCATTTCGACATCTATGGCTGGCGCCCGGCAGCGGGACCGCTCGGGCCCAAGGGCGGCGAGCCCAACGCGGCGCGCTGTGTGCTCGAGGCCTTGCGGCGTGTGCTGCGCGCCGGCCGTTGACGTGGTCCGAGGAAAGAGAGCCGACTGGGAATGACATCCACACTCGACCCAAGATTGAACGCCTTCCGCCCGGACCTCGCCGACGAGAGGCTGAAGGGCAAGGTTGAGGCGCCGCGCTATGTGGCGGGCGAAGTGCGCCAGGTCTCGCAGCCGGTTGCGGGCTTGAAGGCCAAACCCGATACGGGAGTGGGCCTCGAGAACGAGGTGCTGTTCGGCGAAAGCGTGCAGGTGTTCGACGAGGCGGACGGCTGGGCCTGGGTACAGCTCGCACGTGACGGCTATGTCGGCTACGTGCACGCCGCGGCGCTGAGCCGGCAGATGCGGCCAACCACGCATCGCGTCGGCGCGCTCGGAACGTTCGTGTATCCGGCGCCCGACATCAAGTCCGCGCCGCGCATGCACCTCAGCATGAACAGCGAGCTGGCGGTCGACGGGCAACAGGAACAGTTCCTTCGGCTGGCGACGGGCGGCTGGGTGATCGCGCGGCATACGGTGGAGGCGACGCGGTACGCGCTCGATTTCGTCGCCATCGCCGAGCGCTTTATCGGTACGCCGTATCTGTGGGGCGGGCGCACGCGGTTGGGGCTCGATTGCTCGGGGTTGCTGCAAATCGCGCTCGAAGCCGCGGGGCAAGCCTGCCCGCGCGACAGCGACATGCAGCAGCATGCGGTCGGCCGCGAGGTGTTCGTGTCGTCAGAGTTGGACGGGATCGAGCGGGGCGACCTCGTGTTCTGGCCGCGCCACGTCGGCATCATGGTGGACGGCATCATGCTGATCCACGCCAATGCGCATCACATGGCCGTGGCGGTGGAGCCGCTGCCCGATGCCGTGCAACGCATCGCCCGCGCCGGCAGTCTGGTCACGGTGGTTAAGCGGCTGGCGCCGCGGGTGGCGGAGAGGGTGTGAGCAGTGGATCCTACGCGCGGGCGTAGGGAGTGTAGCGATGATCCTCAATGATGCGGCTTGTGGGTGGAATGACGCGGGCGATCGCGCCTTCCTGGCGTGAGCGCTGCCAGTCGGTGCCATCGGGCAGGGGGACGATGGTGTCGACGGAGTAGGGCGCGCCGGTGTTGGCGCTGCTCCATCTACGGGTGATCACATCGCCGTTGACGATGGCCTCGACCATGGCCGGAAGCACGGCGGCATTCTCAGCCGGACAGCTCTCGTAGGATTCGGGGCCGATGACGATGTCGAACGACTGCCGGTCGAAATACACGATGAGCTCGAACGGGCAGGCGTTGGCGGCGGCTGGCTCTGCGGCGATGCGCCAGTAGGTGCCGGTCTCCGTCTCGTCGATGCGGGCGACGCTCGCGAGGCGAGCGAGCGTTGCCTTGATCTGTCCGACGGCGGAGCGCAGGCGGGCGCGAAAGGTATCGTCTGGAAGCATGGGCTCGAGTCCGGTCAGGCGCAGGCAGTCACCTGGACGGTGCGGCACGTTTTGCCGAATCGTCCGCGGGACCGGAGCCCTTCTTGCATTGCCACGCGGCCGGCTGGCAAGCGATGCCGGGGGTGGAGCATTCGATCTTGCCGGAGGCATCGCGCACGCAGACCTCGCAGCCGTTGGTCATTTCCGTGCATTGGGGATTGGCGCCGGCGAACTCGGTGAGGCCGTTCGGAACGGGGGTGGCCTGGACCGGGACGACGGGTGCGGTGAGCTGGGCGCGGACGGGTACGGCGAGCGGCAGCGACAACGCCAGGGCCGCGCAGCAGCTCCGCAGCCCATTTATGTTGTGCCAAATGCGCATGGACGTAAACCCTGCTTCATTCATGGACTTGAGAGCAAGGTCGTTTCCGATCGAAGCGTCCGGCTTCGATCCTCGAAGGTGAATCGAGCGCTAATATTGGCGTGACGGATCGACCACGTTTTCCACCGGCTGGCCGTTCATGTGGGCGCGGATCTGGCGCAGCATGTAGCGCACGATGGCGTTGGTCTCGCTCTCGGCGGCATTGTGCGGGGTGATGACGATGCGCGGGTGGCGCCACAGCGGGCTGGTTTTGGCCAAGGGCTCGGTTTCGAACACGTCGAGCGATGCGGAGTGCAATTCGCCGGCGTCGAGGGCGGCGAGAATGTCAGCCTCGATCTGAAGGGGGCCACGGCCGGCGTTGATGAGCGACGGTCCCGGCAGGCGCGGGTGGCGGCCCGATTTCGACAGGCCGCGGAAGAGGTCGCGGTTGAGAATGCCGCGTGTATCGGGCGTGTTGGGCAGCAGGCAGACGAGGATGTCCACGTCGGCGAGGAAGGCGGGGAGTTGCTCGCGGCCCGCGTAGCAGGTCATGCCGGGGATGTCTTTCGGCGTCCGGCTCCAGCCGCGCAGCCGATAGCCGATGGCGGACAGGACTTTGGCCGACGCCGCACCCATGACGCCGAGACCCATGATGCCGACGCGGACCTCGTGCGCGGCCGGCTCGGGCAGATATTTCCACTCCTGGCGCGCCTGCTGCTCCTGAAACTCGCACATGCGTCGCTGGTGCCAGAGCACGTGCAGCGCGACGTACTCGGTCATGCGGCCGGTCAGGTCCGGGTCGACGTAGCGCACGACCGGCACGTTGGGCAGGTCGGGATCCTTGAAGAGATGGTCGACGCCGGCGCCGACGGAAACGATGAGCTGCAGGTTGGGGACGGTCTTGAGGGCGCCCGCGGGCGGTCCCCAGGCGAGGGCATAGCGGATATCCTCGATGCGGCCGGCGTCGGGCCAGATGCGCACGTCGATGTCCGGTGCGTGGGTGGCGACGGCAGCGGCGAACTGGTCCGAGCGCTGGCTGCCGATGATCAGAAGCGTCATGCGATGCGTTTACCTTCAGGTCGCCACGGCGGCGCGGTGGGTCACTTCGAGATTGAGGGCGGCCGCAAGCAGGGCCTTGGTGTAGTCGTCCTTGGGGCGGGCGAAGATGTCGGCGGCGGGGCCTTCCTCGACCACTTTGCCATTCTTCATCACGATGACATAGCTGCACAAAGCGCGCACCACGCGTAGGTCGTGGCTGATGAAGAGGTAGGCGAGGCCGCGCTTGTGCTGCAGGTCGCGCAGCAGATCGACGATCTGGGCCTGCACGCTCATGTCCAGCGCGCTGGTCGGCTCGTCGAGCATGACGAACTTGGGCTCGAGCACCATGGCGCGGGCGATGGCGATGCGCTGGCGCTGGCCACCGGAGAATTCGTGCGGATAGCGGTCCTGCGCGGCCGGATCGAGGCCCACTTCATCGAGGGCCTGGCTGACGCGCCGGCGCCGCTCGTCGAAGGTCATGGAGGGATTCTGGATGAGCAGGCCTTCCTCGATGATCTGGCTGACCGACAGGCGGGGCGAGAGCGAGCCGTAGGGGTCCTGGAAGACGACCTGCATCTCGCGCCTGAGCGGACGCATCTGCTTGAAGCCGAGCGTATCGATGCGGCGGCCGACGTAGGCGATGGGCCCAACGGAGGACACGAGGCGCAGAATCGCGAGGCCGAGCGTGGTCTTGCCGGAGCCCGACTCGCCGACGACGCCGAGCGTGTCGCCGGCACGCAGCTTGAGCGAGAGGCCGTCGACCGCCTTCACGTGATCGACCGTGCGGCGCAGCAGGCCGCGCTTGATGGGAAACCAGACCTTCAGGTCGTCGGTCTCGACGACGACGGGTGCGGACAGATCCTGGAGCGGGGGCTTGCCCTTGGGCTCGGCGGCGAGAAGCTGGCGCGTGTAGGGATGCTTGGGAGCCGAGAAGATGTCTGCGGCAAGGCCTTCCTCGACGACTTCGCCCTTGTTCATGACGTAGACGCGGTCGGCCATCTTGCGCACGATGCCGAGATCATGCGTGATCCACAGCATGGCCATGTGCATTTCTTTCTGCAGGCGCCGCAGCAGCTCGAGGATCTGTGCCTGAATGGTGACGTCGAGAGCCGTGGTCGGCTCGTCGGCGATGAGCAGGTCGGGCTCGTTGGCGAGCGCCATGGCGATCATGACGCGCTGGCGCTGGCCGCCGGAAAGCTGATGCGGAAAGGCTGAGAGGCGCTTTTCGGCGTCGCGGATGCCGACTTTCTGCAGCAGGTCGAGGACGCGGGTCTTGGTGTCGGCTTCCGAGAGACCGCGATGCAGCTTGAGGATCTCGCCGACCTGCTTCTCGATGGTGTGCAGGGGATTGAGCGAGGTCATCGGCTCCTGGAAGATGATGGAGATGCGGTCGCCGCGGATCTCGCGCATGGTCGGACCGTCGGCCTTGAGAAGGTCGCGGCCTTCGAAAAAGATCTCGCCGCTCGGATGATGGGCGGCGGGGTACGGCAGCAGGCGCAGGATCGACAGCGCCGAGACGGTCTTGCCGCTGCCCGACTCGCCGACGAGGGCGACGGTCTCGCCGCGGCCGATGGTGAAGGATACGCCCTTGACGGCGCGGTTCTGTGTGCTGCCCGAGCGGAACTCGACGGCCAGGTTGCGGACGTTGATCAACGTGTCGGACAGACGCGGCGCGCGCACGCTCATCGGAAGGTCTTTCGCGGGTCGAGGGCATCGCGCACGGCTTCGCCAATGAAGATCAGCAGCGACAGCGTGACGGCGATGGAGAAGAAGCCGCAGAGGCCGAGCCAGGGCGCCTGCAGGTTGGCCTTGCCCTGCGACAAGAGCTCGCCGAGCGAGGGCGAGCCGGGCGGCAGGCCGAGGCCCAGGAAGTCGAGCGCGGTCAGCGCGGTGATGGAGCCCGAGAGCTTGAAGGGCAGGAACGTCAGCGTCGCCACCATGGCGTTGGGAAGCAGGTGCTTGAACATGATCTTGGCGTTGGAAAGCCCGAGCGCGCGGGCCGCCGTTATGTACTCGAAGTTGCGGCCGCGCAGGAATTCTGCGCGCACGACGCCCACAAGCGCGACCCAGTGGAACAGCAGCAGCACGCCGAGCAGGGTCCAGAAGCCGGGCACCAGCACGGACGAGATGATGATGAGGACGTAGAGCGAGGGAATCGACGACCAGATCTCCAGCACACGCTGGAAGACGAGATCGACGCGGCCGCCGAAATAGCCCTGCATGGCGCCCGCGAAGACGCCTATGCCGGCGGAGATGATCGTCAGAATGAGGCCGAACAGGATGGAGATGCGGAAGCCGTAGATGATGCGGGCGACGACATCGCGGCCCTGGTCGTCGGTGCCGAGCCAGTTGCGGTTGCCGATCGCCTGATAGCGCGCGAGCTGGTCGGCGGGAGCCTCGCACAGCCCCTTGCTGGTGGCCCATGGGGGCGGGGCAGGGAAGCCCAGGCAGTTGCCGTCCGCGTTCTTGATGCGCGGGTAGTCCTTGTTGATGGAATTGTAGGAGTAACGGATGGGCGGCCAGATCATCCAGCCGTGCTGGTTGATCTCCTCGAGATTCACGGGGTCCTTGTAGTCGGTGACGGCGAGAAAGCCGCCGAACTTGGATTCAGGGTAGTCGACCAGAACCGGGAACAGGAACTCGCCCTTGTAGCGGGCGATAATGGGCTTGTCGTTGGAGATCACCTCGCCGAACAGGCTGAGCACGAACAGGATCAGGAAGATCCAGAGGCTCCAGTAGCCGCGGCGGTTGGCCTTGAAGTTCTCCCAGCGGCGGCGATTGATGGGCGACACGTGCACGCGCGCGCGGACAGCGTCGCCGAGGCTGCTGCGGGCAGACGCGCCAGGCACCGCAATCCTGTCGTCGCTCCTGGCGTCCACGGCCGTCACACCTCCCGTGTTTCGAAATCGATGCGGGGATCGACGAGCGTGTAGATGAAGTCGGACAGCAGGTTCACCAGCAATCCCATCAACGCGAAGATGTAGAGTGTGGCGAACACCACGGGGTAGTCGCGGTTGATGATGGATTCGAAGCTCAAGAGCCCGAGGCCGTCGAGCGAGAAGATGGTCTCGATCAGCAGTGCGCCCGAGAAGAAGGCACTGATGAAGGCACCCGGGAAGCCGGCAATGATGAGCAACATGGCGTTGCGGAAGACGTGCCCGTAAAGCACGTTACGCTCGCTCAGGCCCTTGGCGCGGGCGGTCATCACGTACTGCTTGCGGATCTCGTCCAGGAACGAGTTCTTGGTGAGGAAGGCCGTGGTCGTGAAGGCGCTCAGCGCCAGCGCCAGCAACGGCAGCGTGAGATGCCAGAAGTAGTCGACGACCTTGCCGAGGAGCGAAAGCTGGTTCCAGTTCTCGGAGGTGAGGCCGCGCGAGGGGAACCACTGGAAGAAGGAGCCGCCGGCGAACACGACGAGCAGGAACACGGCGAACAGGAAGCCCGGAATGGCATAGCCGATGACGAGCACGCCGGAAGTCCAGGTGTCGAATTTCTCGCCGTCACGGACGGCCTTGCGGATGCCGAGAGGGACGGCGATGAGGTACGTCACCAGCATCATCCAGACGCCGAGCGAGATCGAGACCGGCAGCTTCTCCTTGATGAGCTGGATCACGCTGACGTCGCGGAAGTAGCTCTTGCCGAAATCGAACATCAGGTAGTTCTTCATCATCAGCAGGAAGCGCTCGTGAGCCGGCTTGTCGAAGCCGAACTGTTTCTCGAGTTGCTTGATGAACTCGGGGTCGAGGCCTTGCGCGCCGCGATAGCGCGAGGAGGCGGCATCGGCGCCGCTCTGTCCCGACATGGAACGGCCGCCACTGGTCAGCCCGTCGCCGCCGCCACCGCCGATGCGGCTGGTGGCGCCGGTGTCGGTGCCGGTCAACTGGGCGATGACGCGCTCGACGGGGCCGCCGGGGGCGAACTGGATGATGGCGAAGCTGATCAGCATGATCCCAATCATGGTCGGGATGATGAGCAGGATGCGCTTCAGCAGGTAGGCAGCCATATCGCGTGCTTATCCTTCCTTGGCCCCCTGCCTCCGGGGAACTCTTGTGCCGTCAGTTGGTGCGCAGCTTCGCGGCCTTGTCGGCGTCGTACCACCAGGTATCAGGAACGCCCCGATCGTATTTGGGCTTCACGGCGGGCCGGGAAAATTTGTCCCAGTATACGATGGTGTGGGAGGCCTTGGACCACTGGGGAACCCAGTAGTAGCCGGCCCGAAGCACCCGATCTATGGCACGGGTTCCGGTTACCAACTCCTTGCGGGACTTGGCAAGAATGACCTTTTCGATAAGGGCGTCGATGGCGGGGCTCTGGATTCCCGACAGGTTTCCGGAGCCGTCGACAGAGGCCTGCCGGCTGTCCCAGAGGTTCTGCAACTCGGTGCCGGGCGTCAGCGCCATGCGATAGCGGCGGGTGGTGATGTCGAAGTCGAAGGCCTTGGTGCGGCGCTCGTATTGTGCGGGGTCGACGCGGCGCAGGATGAAGTTCACGCCGATCAGGGCGAGGTTCTTCTGGAAGCTGCCGCCGATGCGCTCGGAGACGGGATCGGTGAAGAGGTATTCGAACTCAAGGACCTCACCCTTGGCGTTGACGCGCTTGCCGTCCTTGAGGGTGTAGCCGGCCTCCTCGAGCAGCCTGCCGGCCTCGCGCAGCAGGCGGCGGTCGGAACCGCTGCCGTCCGACACGGGCGGACGATAGGGCTCGCCGAAGACTTCCGGCGGCAGCTTGTCCTTGAACGGCTCGAGCAGCGCCAACTCCTCGGGTGAGGGCTTGCCTTCCGCCTTCATGTCGGAGTTCTCGAAGAAGCTCTCGGTGCGCTTGTAGAGGCTGTAGAAGAAATTCTTGTTGGTCCACTCGAAGTCGAAGGCGTAGTCGAGCGCCTTGCGTACACGCAGATCGGCGAGCTTCGGCAGGCGCGTGTTGAGGAAGAAGCCCTGGGCGCCGCCGGGCGTTTCGTCAGGCAGCGTGAGCTTGATGAGGCGGCCATCCTTGACGGCCGGAATATCGTAGGCCGTGGCCCAGTCGCGCGAGGTGAACTCCTCGCGCAGATCGACGGTGCCAGCCTTGATGGCTTCGAGCGATGCAGTGCGGTCGCGGAAGTACTCGATGCGAACTTCGTCGAAATTGCCGCGACCGCGGTTTACTGGCAGATCCTTAGCCCAGTAGTCGTTGCGGCGCTTGTATGAGACGAACGTGCCCTGCTTGTAGTCGCCGATCTCGTATTCGCCCGAGCCGACGGGGCGGTCGAGCGTCGTCTGATCGAACTCGCGCGTGGCGTAGTAGGCCTTGGACAGCACCGGGATGCCGGCCGCAGTGAGCGGCAGATCGCGCACGAGCGTGCCCTTGAAGGTGTAGCGGACGGTATGGCGATCGATCGCCTCGACTTTTTCGATGTCGCGCAGGGCGACGCGATAGGCGGGGTGGCCCTTCTCCTTGAGAATGTTGAAGGTGAAGACACAGTCTGCGGACGTGATGGGGCTGCCGTCGTGGAAGCGCGCTTCGGGCCGCATGCGGAAGGTGACCGACATACCGTCGGTGGCGACGTCGGCGGTCTCGGCGATCAAGCCGTAAGCGGAATCAGGCTCGTCGGCGGCGCGGGTCATGAGGGTGTCGTAGATGATGCCCAGGCCCTGGGCGGCATCGCCCTTCAGGATGAAACTGTTGAAGCTGTCGAACGTCTCGATGGCGCCGGTGCCCATCGTGACCATGCGGCCGCCCTTGGGTGCATCGGGATTGACGTAGTCGAAATGCTTGAAGCCCGGCGGATACTTGAGCTCGCCGAAGGTAGAGAGGCCGTGGCGCGGCTCGGCCATCACGTCGATGGGCGCCAGCAGGCAGAGGGCCAGGGCGGCTGCTGGAATGCGGCATCCCGGTCGTGCACGATGGGCCATGCTTTCATTCCTCATGTCAGCGCTACTCATCTCGACTATTGCCTTGCCATCTCAAGGCGCTTGGCGGCGTCCTTATCGATCCACCAAGCCTGCAAGACCTGTATCAGAGCGGGCGCGTGCGTGGGCAGCTTTTCCGGACGCCCGAGCTTGTCCCAGTGCGCAAGGCGCTCGAAGGGCGAGTAGAATTGCGGGATGAGATAGTGGTTCCACAACAGCACGCGGTCGAGCGCGCGGGTGGCGGCGACGAGCTCCGCGCGATCCTTTGCAAAGATGAGGTGCTCGATGAGCTTGTCGACGGCCGGATTCTTGATGCCGATGACATTGCGGCTGCCCTCCTTGCCGGCGGCCTCTGAGCCCCAGAACTCGCGCTGCTCGTTGCCGGGCGACAGGGACTGGGCAAAGCTCGCCACGACGATGTCGAAGTCGAACGTATCGATGCGGCGGCGATATTGCGCGCTGTCGACGATGCGGATCGAGGCCTTGACGCCGAGCTTTTCGAGCGACTGGCGGTAGAGCTGCACGAGGCGCTCGAAGTCGGGCTGCACGATCAGGAACTCGACAGTGAGCTGCTCGCCATCGGCATTCGTCAGCACGCCATCCTTGGGTTTCCAGCCGGCCTCGGCGAAGAGCTTGTGCGCGGCGTTCATGTGGCGGCGGAAATCCTCGGGGGTGAGGTTGACCGGGTTCTTGTATTCCGCGGTGAATACTTCGGGCGGCACGCCGCCGCGTACGCTGTCGAGAAGCTCCAGCTCCAAGCCTGACGGCTGCCCAGTGGCTTTCAACTCTGAGTTCTCGAAGTAGCTGCTCTGGCGCTCGTATTGGCCGAAGAACATGTTGCGGTTGGCGAACTCGTGGTCGTAGGCGAGATTGAACGCCTGACGGACGCGCCGATCCTGGAACTGCTTGCGGCGCAGGTTGAAGGCGAAGCCCTGCATCGGAATGAGCTGATCGGTCTTCAGGTACTGCTTCTTGACGAGGCCGCGCTTGACGGCATCGAAGTCGTAGCCGGTGGCCCAGCCCTTGGCGCTGGACTCGGGCCAGAAGTCGGTCTTGCCGGCCTTGAACTCCTCGAAGGCGGCGAGGCGGTCGCGGTAGTAGGTGAAGCTGATCTCGTCGAAATTCCATTGACCGCGCGTTACCGGCAGATCCTTGGCCCACCAGTCCGCGACGCGCTCGTAGACGATGTGGCGGCCGCCTTCCATGTGCTTGACGCGATAGGGGCCGGCGCCGACTGGGATTTCCATGGAGGCGCGCGCGATGTCGCGTGGCTGGCCATCCTCGCCCTTGGCCTCCCAGTAGTGCTTGGGCAGGATCGGCAGCGCGCCGACGACCTGCGGCAGCTCGCGATTGCCCGGCCGGTCGAAAGAGAACGTGACCTGATGGTCGCCGGTTTGCTCGGCCTTCACCACGTTCTTGTAGTAGAGGCTGTACTGCGGGCTAGCGGCTTTCAAGGCATTGAGGCTGTAGACGACATCGTCCGGCGTGATGGGCTTGCCGTCGTGAAAGCGCGCCTCGGGCCGCAGCTTGAACGTCGCCGACGAGACATCAGCGGGCATCGATACCCACTCGGCGATCAGGCAGTAATCGGTCGCGGACTCGTCCAGGCTCGTGGTCATGAGCGTGGCATGCAGCAGACGCAGCAGTCCGATGCCGGGGCTGCCCTTGGCGGAAAACGCGTTCAGGGTGTCGAACGAGCCGATGGCGCGCTGGCGCAGGATGCCGCCTTTGGGCGCATTCGAGTTGACCCAGTCGAAGTGCGTGAAGTCGGCCTTGAATTTGGGTGGGCCGATGAGGGACAGCGCGTGGTGGCGCACGGGTTCCGCGGCCAAAGCCGGAGGCCACACCGCGCCGGCGCAGAGCGTTGCGCCGACCAACAGGCCGGCCTGGCGCCGGGTGTATCGCTTCATGGCCTGTATTTGGGCCTGCCTCGGATCATCGAACACGCGGTACTCCCGACGTCTTGCCGGCATTGGCATCATACCACCACGTCTGCAGCCAGCCGGGGGACTGGGACGGCAGCTTGGCAGGCCGGCCGAACGTATTCCAGTAGGCTATCCATTCGCTGGGCCGATGCCACTGCAACACGACGTATCGGTTCCATAGCAGGACGCGATCGAGCGCGCGCGTGGCGGCGATCACCTCCTCGCGCGTGGGGGCGTAGATGATCTTCTCGATCAGGTGGTCGACGGCGGGGTTCTTGATGCCGATCGTGTTGCGGCTGGCGGGCTTGTCGGCGGACGCCGAGCCCCAGTATTCGCGCTGCTCGTTGCCGGGCGCGTGCGACTGGGGGAAGTTCTCGATGATCATGTCGAAGTCGTAGGTCTTGACGCGCTGCGTGTACTGCGGCGCGTCGACGACGCGGATCGTCGTGCGGATGCCGAGCTTTTCCAGCGCCTGTTGATAAGGCAGAAGAATGCGGTCGAACGTGGTGTCGGGAACGAGCATCTCGGCCGCAAGGGTTTCCTTGGTCGTCTCGTTGCGGCGCACGTTGCCGGCGAGCTTCCAGCCCGCCTGATCGAGAAGGCGCCCCGCCTCGCGCAGATTGGCGCGGACCTGCTCGGGTGTGGCGTTGACGGTGCTCTTGTAGGGCGTGGTGAAAACTTCCGCCGGGACCTGGTCGCGGATCTCGTTCAGGAGTTCCAACTCGCGGCCTTCGGGCAGGCCCTTGGCAGCCAGCTCGGAATTGTCGAAGTAGCTGTCGAGGCGCTCGTACAATCCATAGAACAGGTTCTTGTTGGAGCTCTCGAAGTCGAAGGCGAGGTCGAAGGCCTGGCGCACGGCCCGGTCGGCAAACTTCGGCCGGCGCAGGTTGAAGACGAACGCCTGCGTGACGGCGACGGTGGCGGTGGGAACCTCCAGCTTCTGCACGCGGCCGTCGCGCACGGCGGGGAAGATGTACTCGGTCGCCCACTTCTTCGAGCTGTTCTCCTGCACGATGCTGATGTTGCCGGACTTGAAGGCTTCGAACGCGGGCACGTCGTCGCGATAGCTGTCGAAGCGGATCTCGTCGAAATTGAATTGCCCCCGCATCACCGGCAGATCCTTGGCCCAGTAGTCCTTGACGCGCTCGTAGACGATGGAGCGGTTGGCATCGACGCTCTTGATCCGATACGGACCCGAGCCGAGCGGCGGCTCGAGCGTCGTCTGGCTCACGTCGCGGGCTTCGCCACGGGCATTACGCCCGGTCCAATATTGCCTGGAGATGACGGAGAGCTGCGACACAAGCAGCGGCAGGTCGCGGTTGCCGGCGCGGGCGAAGACGAACGTGACCTCGCGATCGCCGGTTTTCTCGACCTTGACGATGTCGCGGTAGGTGATGGCGCGCACCGGGTCGGCCTTCTTCTGCTCCTCGAAGGAGAAGATCACGTCTTCGGGCGTGATCGGCGAGCCGTCCTGGAAGCGGGCGGCGGCATTGAGGCCGAACGTCACGGATGAGGAGTCGTCGGGTACCGAGACCCATTCGGCGATGAGGCCGTAGCTGGTCGCGGGCTCGTCAAGGCTCGGAACCATCAGGCTGTCATGCGTGAGGGCGAGGCCCGACGCCGGAAGGCCTTTGAAGGTGAAAGGATTGAGATTGTCGAAGCCCCCGACGTCGGCCAACCGGATACTGCCGCCCTTGGGCGCATCGGGGTTGACCCAGTCGAAATGCTGGAAGCCAGCGGGGAACTTGACGGCGCCGACGCGCGACAGGGCGTGCCGGTGTTGCGGCTCTGCGCGTGCATCGGCGGGGAAGACGAGCGCCAGGAGCAACAGGCCTAGGGACAACAGCAGCTGCGGTTTGACGCTGGACATGGAGATCGGCGTGGCAACTTTTTCTGGAGCCGCTGGCGAAGACGCCTTCGCTTCGGGGGAAACGGGGCTATCCGATGCGATCCTGCTCTGGCCGGAGCATGGGAATATGCAAGGCGCCTGCCAAGTTAATTCTTGTCCACGGACGAACCCGCCGCGGCATGGCTCAACACACGTCGTGTCGTCGTCGGCGCGTTACTGCGGCAGCGGTACGGGCTGGTCCGAAAGCGTGCGCAGATAGGCCACGAGATCCGCGAGCTCGGCGTTGTCGGTCACGCCGACGAAGGCCATTTTATTGTTGGGAATGTAGCCCTTCGGGTCGTGCAGGTAGCTCAGGAGATGCTCGTACGTCCACTTGTCGCCATGTCCTGACATGGCGGGCGAATAGGCAAAGCCTGCATGCTTGCCGATATCACGCCCGACGACGCCGTACAGATTGGGGCCGACCCGGTTCGGTCCGCCCTTTTCCGGCGTGTGGCAGGCGGTGCATTTCTTGAACGTATCCTTGCCGTTCTCTGCCGAGCCCTTGGGCAAAAGTGCGACCGCTGCGGCCACGTCGAAAGGAGGCGCATCGGCAATCGGCCCGCTGCCGCCCTTGGGCATCGGCAGCGTGTAGGAGGCTGCGCGATGGCCGTGCGATGAGTCCCGGATCTCAAGGAAGGTCTTGCCGGCAAATATAAACAGAAGCGCCGTGAGCACGGCGCCGGCAATCTTATTGAACTCGAAAGCGTTCATCGCTGTCGATTTCCCTTGCGCACCTGATCGCTAGCCGATCGCGGCAATTCCCCGAAGCGGCGCCAATATAGAATCTCCGGTCAGGCTTGCAACAGGACTTGCTTGTGTTCTACCAGCTACGACCGAGGCGAATTGTCACTTCCAAGACGCAGAGTTGCCCATGGCCAGCGCCCTCACCGTGATCCCCGCGCGCCTGCAGGCGACGCGATTGCCGGGCAAGCCGATTGCCGACATCCATGGCGAGGCGATGATCGTGCATGTGTGGCGGCGGGCCATGGAGGCGGAGATCGGCCGCGTGATCGTGGCGACAGACAGCCCGGAGATCGCCGCGTGCGTGGGCGCGGCCGGGGGCGAGGCGGTGATGACGCGGGCGGATCACCAGTCGGGGTCAGACCGTGTGTTCGAGGCGGTCGGTCTGGCGGACCCCGACGGGCGGCACGGCATCATCGTCAACCTACAGGGCGACCTGCCGACCGTGGAGCCGAGGCTGGTGCGCACGTGCCTGGACCCGCTGCTCGACGGACAGGCCGACATTGCGACGCTCGGCTGCGAGATCACGGTCGAGGAGGAGCGGACCAATCCGAACGTGGTGAAGGTGGTGGGAACACCCTTGGGGCGGGGGCGGCTGCGGGCGCTGTATTTCACGCGCGCGACGGCGCCCTACGGCGACGGCCCGCTGTTTCACCATATCGGCATGTATGCCTACCGCCGACGGGCGCTGGAGCGCTTCGTTTCGCTGCCGCCTTCGATGCTGGAGCAACGCGAAAAGCTGGAGCAGCTGCGGGCGCTGGAAGACGGGATGCGCATCGAGGTGAGCCTCGTTGACACGGTTCCGCTCGGCGTCGATACTCCGGCCGACCTGGAACGGGCCCGCCGCCTTTTGGCGCCGCGCTGACCTGGATTCTTCATCTCATGGCAGACAAGAAATCGAAAACCGCGGCCGCACCGGCCGCTGCTTCCCGTGCCCCGGCCCGTGCCGCGCGCGGGTCGAGCGAGCGCATCTCCTACCAGGGGGAGCCAGGCGCCAATTCGCACCTGGCGTGCCAGCAGGTGCATCCGGAGCTGACGCCGTTGCCGTGCCCGACGTTCGAGGATGCCATCGCTGTGGTGAAGTCGGGTGAGGCGCGCTATGCCATGATCCCGATCGAGAATTCGCTTGCGGGGCGGGTGGCGGACATCCATCACCTGCTGCCGGGGTCGGGCCTCTACATCATCGGCGAATACTTTCTGCCGATCCGCTTCCAGCTCATGGGATTGAAGGGCGTCAAGCTCTCGCAGATCCGCGACGTGTACAGCCACGTCCACGCGCTCGGGCAGTGCCGCAAGATCATCCGCAAGCACGGCTTCAAGGCGCATGTGGCGGCCGATACGGCGGGCGCGGCGCGGCAGGTGGCGGAGTGGAAGGAGATCGATCGCGCGGCGCTGGCGCCGAGGCTCGCGGCGGAGATCTACGGGCTCGACATTCTTGCCGAAGATGTGGAGGACGAGCAGCACAACACGACGCGGTTCGTCATTCTCTCGCGCGAGGCCGATACGAGCGAGCCCAACGGCGCGCCGATGGTGACGACGTTCATCTTCAATGTGCGCAACGTGCCGGCGGCGCTGTACAAGGCGATGGGCGGGTTCGCCACCAACGGCGTCAACATGACGAAGCTCGAGTCGTATCAGGTCAACGGCGAGTTCGTGGCGACGATGTTCTATGCCGACATCGAGGGACATCCCTCGGAGCGGCTGACGCGGCTGGCGCTGGAGGAGCTGTCGTTCTTCTCGACCGAGCTGCGGATACTGGGGTCGTATCGCGCGAGCCCGTATCGCGCCGAGATCGCGCGCCAGGCGCGGGCGCGCGCCGCGGCGGGCGAGGGGTGAGGGCGGCTGCCGCGTTGATTCTGGGTCCCGGGTCGCGCGCAGGACGCAACGCTGAGCGCACCTTCATCACCTCGGCCTGCGCTTGCCCGGGAGGACATCTGTGGGCGTGGTGTAATTGAAGTATCGTCCTCGGGCTTTGGCCCGCTTTGTCGTATCACCCATCCAGTTGCGTTCCCGGACGCCGCGCAGATTTGCGCGGCGAGCCGGGATCTTTCCCGCCGGCGAGCGTGTGTTGCGGTGACTAGAAAAGCCCCCGCGCGGTGCGCTCTTCGAAGGGTGAAGGCCCCGGATCGGGACGCTGCCGCGTCCCGTCCGGGGACGCAAAGAGAGTGGTATGAGACTTCGGCGCGAACCGGCGAGCTGTGAGGAAGTGCCGTCGGCAAATGAAATTTAGCGCGGGGGCATGTATTTCCGGAACCAGGCGAGGGTTTCGGCCATGACCTGGCTGAAGGCGGGCTCGACGTAGACCTCGTAATGGCCGAAGCCCTTGAGGGTGGCGAGGCGCTTGGGCTCGCCGGCGCGGGCGTAGAGCGCTTGCGATTCCTCGGGCGGGACAAGCCGGTCATCGTCGGTGGTGATGAAGAGGATCGGGCGCGGGGCGATTTTGTCCACGACCCACTCGGCGTTGAACTCGAGCGTCTCGTCGATGTACTCCATCGGCAGCGTGTTGATGGCGGCGGGGTTGTTGCGGCGGGCCGCGGCGGCGAGCTCAGCCGATTGCCGGTCGGCGAGAAGGATCTCGCTGCGTTCGACCAGCGCCGATTTGCCATCGAGCACGCGCTTTTCGCGATCGGCTTTCGATCGGAGCAGGAGATCGTGCCACTCATCAGGACGGCGGACGGAGCGCATCCAGCGGCGGCCGTCGCCGACACCGACAACGCTGACGATGCATTTGACGCGGCGGTCGACGGCGCCGGTCCACACGACGGTGGCGCCGCCGTAGCTCGTGCCGTAGATGCCGAGGCGATCTCGGTCGACCTCGGGCTGCAGGCTGAGGAACGTCAGCGCCGCTTGCGCATCGGCGACGCGGCTGTAGGGGGCGAGGCGGCTCGAGGGGCCTTCGCTAGTGCCCCAGCCCTTGTAGTCGAAGGTGAGGACGACGTAGCCGGCTTCATTCAGGACGCGGGCGTTGTCAGGGAGATAGAGGTCCTTGACGCCGGTGTAGCCGTGGCAAAGCACGATGCCGGCGCGCGTGTCGCCAGGGGTGATGTCATCCGGCAAATACAGGTCGCCGCTGAGTTTGAAGCCCTCGCTGTAGAACGTGATGGGGCGCTTCATTCAGTCGTCCTCGATCAAGAGGGAAGCTTGCCGTCGACGAAGCTGCGTAAGAGCGCGTGGGCGATAGCGTGGGGGCGGGGTGCATTGAGGCCTTGCGGGTGCGTGCCGTCGAGCATGGAGCGGGCCTCGTTGCGGCTGAACCAGCGCGCTTCGGCAAGCTCGTTCAGGTCGACCTGGATGTCGGTGTTTTCGGCATAGCCGATGCAGCCCATCATCAAGGAATGCGGGAACGGCCACGGCTGGCTCGAGTGATAGACCACGCGGCCGACCTTGATCGCGGTCTCCTCGAACACCTCGCGGCGGACGGCATGCTCGATGTCCTCGCCCGGCTCGAGGAAGCCCGCGAGCGTGGAGTACATCTTCTCGGCGTAGCGATGCTCGTGCGCGAGGATGCAGCGCTCGCCGTCCGTGATGAGCATGATCACGACGGGATCGGTACGGGGAAACCAGTCGAGGCCGCAGCCCCAGCATTTCTTGCGCCAGCCGCCATCCTTGACGAGCAGCGTCGAGCCGCAACGCCCGCAACAGCGCGCATTGTCGTGCCATTGCGCGAGCGCGCGCGCCTGCCCGGCGAGGGAGAGCTCTTCGGGCGCCAGCGCGCCCTGCATGGCGAGCGACCTGAGATCGACAGCGGGGCGGAGGAAATTGATGGCGCCGGGCGTCGCGCGGGCGAGGTGGTCGGTGATGGAGAGTGCGAAATGCGCCACCTGATCGCTGCCGATGCCGAGGAATAATGCGTCTCCCGTCGGCAGGCCGAGCGAGGCCACATCGGCGCCGGACAGCCAGCGCAGCGTCTGGGGGCTGCGGTCGGGGCCGGCCGTGATCACGGGCTTCAGGTCGACAAGCATCAGAAAGCGCGCAGTGGGATCGGCGGCGTGCGACTTGAGCCAGGCCTCGTCCGAGCGCCGCGGGCCGGCGCGATCGAGCAGCGTGGTGGCAGCGACAGTCGGCGTCGGCATCGAACGTATCCTCCCGCCATCAAAAGAGCACAGGGACGGGCTCTGCGCAACGATGCGGCGGGATTTCATCACCGGGCCCAGCCGGCCTGCCGCTGCCCACTAAATGTGCATTATTGCAAGCAATTCTTTGCCTTGGTTGATGTGCGGACTGATTGACGAGCGTGCCGGTTGAGTGCAGGCTTGGCAAATCGTATGCCAATAGTTATGGGAGGAATGCATGAGACTAGCCCGGATATCGGGGGCATCAGTCGCATTGGGTCTCGGCTTGGCCGTGGCCCTCGGCGGTGCTGCTACCGCACAAACAAAAACATTGAAGATGCAGGCGACGTGGCCGGCGTCGCAAACGCTCTATGAAAACTTCACGGAATGGGCCAAGCGCGTCGAGCAGCTGACCGCGGGACGCATCAAGATCGAAACCATGCCGGCCGGCACGGTTGTGCCCGCGTTCGAAGTGCTGGACGCCACACACAAGAAGGTCATCGACGGCGCGCATACGTGGCCGGGCTACTGGGTCGGCAAGAACAAGGCCGCGATCCTGTTCTCGGGCGGGCCCGGCGGTCCGTTGGGGATGGACTACATCGACTATCTCGGCTGGGTCTGGCACGGCGGCGGACAAGAACTCTACAACAAGTTCTACCGCGACACGCTGAAGCTGAACGTGGTCGCGTTCCACATCCTGCCTTCGGGCCCGCAGGCACTCGGCTGGTTCAAGAAGAAGATCGAGAACCTCGCCGACTTCAAGGGACAGAAGTGCCGGCAGACCGGCGTCGCCGCCGAGATCTTCAACGAGATGGGCATGCGCACGGTCAATATGCCGGGCGGTGAAATCGCGCCGGCCGCCGAACGTGGCACCATCGACTGCGCCGAATGGGTGGGTGGCATCGAGGACCTGCGCTTCGGTTTCCACAACATCTGGAAGTGGCACTATGCGCCGTCGCTGCATGAGTCGGTCACGCTCGGCGAGGTCCTCATCAACGGCGACGTATGGAAGGAAATCAGCCCGCTGGATCAGGAGCTGATCAAGGCTGCAGCGACCGAGACTCTGTTCAAGTGGTGGACCCGCTGGCAGAAGCAGAACGCAGACGCCGTCGTGGAGCTGCGCGAGAAGCACAAGGTGAACATCGAGCAGCCGCCGCCTGAGATCATGAAGGAATTCCTTGCGGCGTGGGATCGTCTTGCGGCCAAGGAAGCCGCAGCCAATCCGGTGTTCAAAGAGGCCTGGGAATCCCAGAAGGCCTACGCGTCCGTCGTGGTGCCCGGGAAGCGAACCTATTTCCCGAACTACGAACTCGCGGCAGAACATTACTGGCCGGCGAAGAAGTAGGCCGGTAAACCAAAAAACCAAGGGCCGCGGCAATCGCGGCCCTTTTTTCACGGGGACCGCTTGTCAAGCCGGCGCGAACGGCGGAAGCATAGGGCCACGTCGAGCGAAAAGTCTGGGGAAACGCATGGCAGAACCATCATCACCATCATCGGGATACCTTCTGGTCATACGCACGATCGACAAGATCAACGAATGGGCCGGATACCTGTTCGCGCTCATTGTCGCTCCGCTGATCATGGCCAACGTAGTCGAGGTGTTCCGGCGATACGTGATGAACGATCCCACCATCTGGGCGCTCGACGTCACGACCATGTCGTTCGGCGCGCTGTTCATGCTGGGCAGTGCCTACGCGCTGCTGAAGGGCGCGCACGTGCGCACCGACATGCTGTGGGACAAGTTCTCCACGCGCAAGAAGGGCTGGATCGATACGATCGCGTACGTGGTGTTCTTCCTGCCGACGATGGCCATCCTGTTCTTCATGTCGGTCGACGACTTCCTGTACTCGATGAGCATCAACGAGAAGTCGAACTCGGGCGCCTGGCAGCCGATCATATGGCCGTTGCGGGCGGTGATCCCGATCACGGCAGCGCTGTTATTCATCCAAGGTATCTCGGAGCTCATGAAGAGCGCCTGGGCCGCGCGTACGGGCGAAGAGCTCGTACATCACGAAAAAATCGAGATCTGAGGCGGCCATGAGCGTCAACGAAACTCTCGGCATGATCATGCTGTTCGGCATGGTCGCCGTCATCTTCATCGGCTTTCCGATCTCCTTCACGCTGCTGTTCCTGGCCCTCGTGTTCGGCGGCATCGGGCTCGGCTGGCAGCAGACCTTCGATCTGGCGTATCTGCAGATCTGGGGCACGATGAAGGACGAGATCCTGCCCGCCGTGCCGCTGTTCATCTTCATGGGCTACATGACGGAGCAGGCCGGCCTGATGGAGCGGCTGTTCCTGGCGCTGCGCAACGTGCTGGCGCCGGTGCGGGGCGCGCTGTATCTCGCGGTCATCCTGACGGCGACGATCTTCGCCATGGCGACGGGCATCGTCGGTGCAGCGGTGACCGTGCTCGGCATCATGGCCGGGCCGATCATGATCAAGACGGGCTATGACGCGCGGCTGTCGGCGGGGGCCATTGCTGCGGGCGGAACGCTGGGCATTCTTATTCCGCCGAGCGTCATGCTGGTGGTCATGGGGCCGACCATGGGCATACCGGTGAACCTGCTGTACTCGGCGTCATTCGGGCCGGGCCTTCTGCTCGCCGGCATGTATATCGCCTACTGCCTGATCCGCAGCTTCATAAACCCCAAGCTTGGCCCTCCGGTGCCTCTTGAAGAGCGGGTTGGCGATTGGCGCATCATCATCAAGGAGTTCCTCATCGGCGTGATTCCGCTCACGTGCCTGATCGGGTTCACGCTGGGGACGATTCTCGGCGGGCTGGCCACGCCGACTGAGGCCGCGTCCTGCGGTGCCTTCGGCGCGACGCTGCTGGCGTTCCTGTATCGCCGGCTGACGTTCACGGCGCTCAAGAATGCGGCGGTGTCGACGATGGTGACGTCGAGCATGGTGCTGCTGCTGGCGGTGGCATCGAACGTGTTCGGCGCGGTGTTCACGAAGCTCGGCGCAGCGGGACTGATCACCAACACGCTGGTCGGCCTGCCGTGGCCGGACGTGTGGAAGCTCGCGCTGATCATGGTGCTGATCTTCATCCTGGGCTGGCCGTTCGAGTGGCCGGCGATCATCCTGGTGTTCCTGCCGATCTTCCTGCCGGTGGTGGAGAAGCTGCAACTCGGCATGAACAAGCTGGAGATGCTGATCTGGTTCGGCACGCTGGTGGCGGTAAACCTGCAGACTGCGTTCCTCAGTCCACCGGTGGCGATGTCGGCGTACTATTTGCGGAACGTGGTTCCACAATGGAGCCTGAGTACGATCTACAGGGGTATGGCCGACTATATGATCATCCAGATCATTGCGTTGGTGGCCCTGTTCATGTGGCCGGAAATCTCGCTCTGGCTGATGCGGGCGCTCCGAGGCTGATGCGGGTGCTCCAGTAGGCATGCAACCGGCGCACGGGCATCAGTGATGCCTGTGCGGGGTCCGAGGATAGCGGGTTGTCATCGGCCCGCGCGGTCATTAGATATGGCCTGGGAGGTTGGCGGCGGACGTATCCCTCGCCAACCGGGTCAGGTCCGGAAGGAAGCAGCCCTAACGATCAGGACACGGGTCACTGACCAGCCTCCCGCTTTCCCTGGTCACGAAACATCGGCTATGCCGCCGGGGCTTGTAAGGGGCGGCCGATGGCGAAGAAGACCGAATTGTTTCCCGACAGCGCGACCGAGGCGGCGCCGGCAACGGCAGATCGTGCCGTGGCCAGTCCGTATGTCGTGCTCGCGCGCAAATACCGGCCGCAGACCTTCGAGGATCTCATCGGCCAGGACGCGATGGTGCAGACGCTGGAGAACGCGTTCGCCTCCGACCGCATCTCGCAGGGCTACATGCTGACGGGCGTGCGCGGCGTCGGCAAGACCACCACCGCCAGGATTTTGGCGCGTGCTCTCAATTACTCCAAGCCCAGTCTGCCGGACCGTCCGACGACCAAAATGCCGGACTTCGGCGTGCATTGTCAGCAGATCATGGAGAGCCGCCATCCCGACGTGCTGGAGATGGATGCGGCCTCCAACACCGGCGTCGACAACATCCGCGATATCATCGAGAGCGTGCGCTACATGCCGATGGCGGCGCGCTACAAGGTGTACGTCATCGACGAAGTGCACATGCTGTCGAAGGGCGCGTTCAACGCGCTGCTGAAGACGCTGGAGGAGCCGCCGCCACACGTGAAGTTCATCTTCGCGACGACGGAGGTGCGCAAGGTGCCGGTGACGGTGCTGTCGCGCTGCCAGCGTTTCGATCTGCGGCGCGTGGATGTCGCGACGCTGGCGGCGCACTTCAAACGCATCGTGGGCAACGAAGGCTGGATCGCGGAGGACGAGGCGCTGACGCTGATTGCGCGCGCGGCGGAAGGCTCGGTGCGCGATGGTCTGTCGATGCTGGATCAGGCCGCGGCCATGGGGCGCGGGCAGGTGGAGGCCGCAGGCGTGCGCGCCATGTTGGGCCTCGCCGATCGCAGCCGGATTTTCGATCTGCTGGAGCATCTGTTCAACGGCGCGGCGGCCGAGGCGCTGGCGCTGTTCGCGGCGCTGCATCGCGACGGCGCGGACCCGAGCCAGGTGCTGGCGGACCTGGGCGAGGCCGTGCATCTCGCCGCGCGCATCAAGATTGCGGGCGCGGACGGTGCGGGCGAGGCCGCGCCGGCGGAAGAGCGCCGACGCGCGAATAGGCTCGCCGAGACGCTGTCGGTGCCGCTGCTGTCGCGCACGTGGCAGATGCTGATGAAAGGTTTCGAAGAGGCGGCCAAGGCGCCCGATCCGCTGGCCGCCGCCGACATGGTGCTGATCCGGATTGCGCATACGGCGGATCTGCCGTCGCCGGAGGATCTGATGCGGGCGCTCGGCGGCGAGGCGGTCGTGGGCCGGGCACGGCGGCCGGCCGGGAACGGGGAGCAGCGCGCGGCGACGCCGCAGGCCGAGGCCTCTGGGGCGGTTGGTACGACGGAGTTTGCGCCGAGGCCCGACTTCGATGACTTCGCAGATGATGCCGCGGAGGACGAGACGGGCGAGGACGACGGCGGCATGGGCCAGCAGCCCAGATCGTTTGCCGAGGTTGTGGCCCTCGCCGGCCGGCATCGGGACGCCAAGCTCAAGGTGCATCTCGAGGAGCATGTCAGCCTCGTGCGCTTCGATGCAACGGGCAGCATCGACATTCATTTGCTGCCGCAGGCGCCATCCGAGCTCGGCAACGAGCTGCGCGAGAAGCTCAACAAATGGACGTCGCGCCGCTGGATCGTGGCGCTGAGCCCGCGCCCGGGCGAGCCGCCGCTGGGCGTGGTCGAGCGCCAGCGCCGGGCGAAAGAAGTCGAGGACGCGAAGAACCATCCGGCCGTCAAAGCCGTTCTGGCGCAGTTCCCCGACGGCAAGGTGAACGTCAAGCACACGCGGCCCGATCGCGACGACGACAAGGCGGCCGGGTGACAGCCGCGATAGATCCCTCCGCCACCTGCAAGAGGACCCGATGAAAGACCTGATGAAGATGATGAAGCAGGCGCAGGAGTTGCAGTCGCGCATGCAGCAGATGCAAGAGGAGATGTCCGCCATGGAGGCGGAGGGGCAGTCGGGGGCCGGTGCCGTGCGCGTGACGTTGAACGGCAAGGGCGAGATGCGGGCGCTGAAGATCGATCCGGCTCTCATGAAGCCGGACGAGGCCGAGATGGTGGAAGACCTCGTGCTAGCGGCGTTCCAGGACGCGAAGAAGAAGGTCGAGGGCCTGCTCGCGGACAAAATGCAGGAGATCACCGGCGGGCTGCCGATACCGCCGGGGTTCAAGCTGTTTTGATTGCCTGAGGCGCTGTGGCGGCGAAAGAATTAGCCGAAGAGATCGGTGAAGTTGATGGGCGAGTTGCCGACGTGGACATAGCGGTTCCAGCCCTGCGTCGAGAACGGGTTCTCGGTCAGCGGGTCGGGCGCACCGAACGCGCCGGCAGGAACTGAATAGTAGCATGGGTGCCACATTGAGCATGTGCTACAGGTTGTGCTCAATGGCCTCGCAGACTCAGGCGGTTGTCCAGCGACAAAATGACGGGCAGATGAAGCGGATAATAACCTTCATGCGAGCGATGTTCATGTTCCCAGCTGCTCAAGTTATATAATTGCGTTAAAGCCTAAAGCAGACTGAAGGGTAACCTTCGGATTGCTTCCTGCCAGGGCGAGGCCGCGGAATGCCTCATAAGCCATAGAAAATTGTCACCACCTCTCGAAACGTCCCCTGGTCATAGGCATGGGTGGTCCAAGTCCCCAATCCGAAATGCTCTCGATGGTTCGAAGAGTGGGCGCAAATTTGACGCTGACGGCAGCGTCCGTCGCCTTAACTTTTTTCACCACGATTCTCCTTGGAAGAGTCCTGGGGCCGGCTGATTTCGGCTCGTATAGCTTGGCTCTGACAACAGTAATGCTCCTTGCATCTCTTTCCTACACGGGTCTCGGCGTCCTCATTGTTCGCGAAAGTGCCGTCGCGGCAGCCAGGGATCTCGGCAGGTTGCGGCAAGTGGTTCGGGCGGGGTACGTGACCGCGTTGGCAATGTCCCTCGTCATCGTGGGCGCTCTGGCGATCGGCATTACGGCTCTTGCCGACATTTGGACTTGGGAACGTCGCGCCACTTTCGGCTGGGCCGGTTTGCTCGTGCCAGTGCTGGCCCTGGTCACAGTCCAAAGCAGCGTGCTGCGGGGGCTCGGTCGGCCGATTGCCGGTCAAGTGTCGGAAGTCATCGTGAGGCCTTTTGTCTTTGCGACCTTGCTCGTGCTTTGGTTGGCAGCCGGGCTCGAGGCACTGGGTCCGGCAAACGCCATGGCGTTGCATGCCGGTGCCGGTCTTGGCTGTTTGCTTGTGTCGATCGGCGTCTATCGAGCGCTGGGACCCAAACACAATCGGATTTCAGCGCTTCCAGATTCAGTCGGCAGCTGGGGACGCTGGGGCAATTCGCTTTCAATGTTCAGTGTCGTTTACGGAGTGAGTGCTTTAGGAAACAGCATCGATCTACTTGTTCTCGGTCTTCTGACCAATGACGCAACAGCAGGAATCTATCGTGTTGTCGGGCAGTTTGCCCTCATAGCACCTCTAGCCATCGCAACCATCTCCGGCATTCTGCAGCCGCAGATCGCAGAACTCTATGCGAGTGACCAGCGCGCCGAGCTTCAGCGGCGTATCACCCATGCCAGCCGGATAGCATTTGCGATCGCTCTCGGGGCTTTTGCCGTGTTCTCCCTATCTGGAAATACATTGATCTCGCTCGCTTTCGGGCACGCCTTTGCGGGCGGCGGAACGGCATTGGCTATTACTGCTGCCGGCCAGCTTTCCTACGGAGTGTTTGGGCCTGCCATCCACGTTCTCAACATGACCGGCCATGAGCGTGATACGGCGCAGGGCCTTGCCTTGGCGGCGGCCACAACTCTGATCGGCTCTTTCGCATTGATTCCGTTTTTGGGGCTCAACGGTGCTGCACTGGCTTCTGCTGCGGGGCTCGTGTCGGGCCAGTTTTATCTGACACGGAAAGTCCGTGCACGAACCGGCCTCGAATGTTCAGCATTCTTCAAACTTCAAAAATCGGCTTCAATGTTCGTACCTACAGTCAGCTCAGTTCAGCGTAAGCTGCCCAATGACGTCTAGGCCATTCGTGCGCATCGAGCATCGTCCTTATCCCGCCGAAAGGGACGCCGAATGCGCGTTCTAGCCCTCACCCGATATCCAAGAACGGGGGCCAGTTCGCGCCAAAGGTTTCTTGTCTACTTCGACTACCTGGCCTCGCGCGGAATAGAAGTAACAGCTGAGCCGTTTTTCAGTCAGGAGTACATCTCTCGCCTGAATGCAGGACGTGCCCCGTCCATCCGTGACTTAGCCTGGTCGTATGCCAAGAGAGTGCAAGCGTTGCTCTCAAAGCATCACTACGACATTGTCTGGATAGAGAAGGAGGCCCTCCCACAATGCCCATTTTGGGTCGAGGCGCTGTTGTTGCGCAACGCCAAGGTTTTGCTGGATCTCGATGATGCGTGGCATCTGCGCTACTCGAAAGGATGGCGGCGCATCATGTCCAATAAAATCGCGCGGCTTGGCCGACGCGCAAACGCAGTGGTCGTTGCAAATCAGCAGCTCGAACGTTGGGCGCTCGGCGCAGGTATTGCTGCAGCAAGTATGTGCCTAGTGCCTACCGGCCTGGATATCGCCAAATACCAAGCTACTCCAGACCCTGACTTGCCCTTCACCGTCGGTTGGATCGGCAGTCCATCGACAGTCGAATTTTTGACGACGATCGACGGTGCCTTGCGCTCCTTGTCTAACGAGGGCGTCCAGCTGCTGGTTATTGGCGCAGATCGCAAGCCTGGGCGACTCGCGAACATCGCGGTCGAGCAGCACGACTGGAGCGAGGACAGCGAAGCAGAGCTTCTTTCACGGTGCCACGTCGGAATTGGTCCTCTTCCGGATGAGGAATGGTGCAAGTACAAAAGCGGCTACAAGCTTATCCAGTATATGGCCGTGGGGCGTCCGTCGGTCGCTTCGCCGGTAGGGGCCAACAAGCTTGTCGTCGCTGAGGGCGAGACCGGATTCTTTGCCGAGTCGGCTGAAGACTGGATCAGACAGATTCTACGCCTGCGTGACGACAGCGAACTGCGCAAGAGAATGGGCGCACAGGCAAGAGCGCGCTGCGAAAGACTGTTCTCGGTCGAGGCGCTGGGGCGCGACGTGGCCGACGCCATGATGAAGCTCCAGCAACAGGCGAAGCATAAACTTCGCTCATCGACAACGTCGGCAGATTAGGCCGACTTTTCTCGGCCGCGCAGCCTCGCCAGAAAACGACTATCGCGAAGAGTAACCGCGAGGTCGCGGGCGATTTTGAAAGAGCCGCCCACCCACATCGGCCAGCGCACTTTGCTCGACAAAGGTACCGCCCAACTCGCACGGGCCGCGCGAAACAGCTTCTCGCGTTCCAAATAGTACTGCGACTTGGTCTTTCTGGGGTAGGTCCCGGCAGGCTTGTGAAGGTGCGCATAAAATTCGCAGCCTATGGACCGGCTGATCTCGAGGGACGTGAGAGTTATCAACCCGAGATGGGTCAAATCTGCGATCAACAGTTGAAAAGATTCCGGTGTGAACGTCCAGCAGTGAGCATCCCGATATTCCTGGCTGTCGCTGTCGCGTACGGCTTTCCAATCGTCAAAGGCCTGTTTCACGTTTTCGAGGGGCACGATCGGAAGGTGCGGCCAGCGACCCCACGCCATCGTTCCGTCGGAGAGTCTGGATTCCATCGATCTGTGGCGAAATACTTGGGCGGCCGTAGGGCGCTGACGATGTTCAAAGTATGCCTCCAACCATTCCGACGGCACGGTGACCGGCCGCATATAGTCAAAACAGAACCGGTGATCGGGTATCGCCATCGAAAGCACACCGCCCGGCGCGAGGATTTGCTCACAGCCCTGCAGGAACCGGATCGGATCGGGCAGGTGCTCAAGATTGTGCGATGACAACACGTAGTCGAACTGGCGTGAGGGAAATCGGTTTCCTACCGCTTCGGCGATATTGACGGCCGACGTTACCAGATCGACTTCTTCAATGCGGGAAATCACGGCTTCAGGGATTTCCGGATCGCTCGAAGCCTTGCGCCTGAGCTGCTCCGCATCGAACACATCCATCGTTATCACATCGTACCCTTGTCGCTTCGGTACGAGAGGATTAACGTAAGGGCCAACTTCGATTCCGCGCTTAGTGCGCGTAACGTATTTCAGGAGCTGTCTTTCCCTGTACATACGTCGTACCCTGCTCCTATGATATCGTCGCGTTCCCAAATGGCCTAGCAAAGCCCGCCGTCATCCGCCACATTGGAGGCACGGACGGCCTCATTTACGCACAGCGCGTGATGTGTGGTGATGCGCGTCATATCGGCACCGCCGGTCCGCAAATCACCATCCATCGTGGCCGCCGATTGAACGAGCGCCCGCCAGCCCTCTCGGAAGCACTTGCCGATGGCCTTGAAGATGGGTTGCCAGAAGCCGCCCATGAAGCAGTAGCCGGACGGATCGGTGAAGTTGAGCGGGCTGTTGCCGACATAGGCATAGCGATTCCAGCCTTGAGTCGAGAACGGGTTCTCCGTCATCGGGTCGGGCGTGCCGAAGCGTCCCAGCAGCGGGTCCTCGGGTCAAGCCCGAGGGCGGGCTGCGGACAGCCGCTCGACGACGCTGCCGGCCTGCTGGCAGTGCCTTAGCCGAAATATGGCGGTTTGACGCAGGCCTGCCCTGCCGCGGCCACGAATTCGCCGTAAGCGAGAATAATCGGCCAAGGAGACCGTTGTTAGCCATGACTGGCGGGGGAGACAAGCGCGTGACGGACGAGTTCCGCACCCGAATGGTCGAGTTGCTGCCGCGCCTTAGACGGTTTGCGTACGCGCTGACTGGCGACTTGGACCAAGGTGACGACCTCGTGCAGGAGGCGTGTGCGCGTGCCTTGTCCCGCGTCGATCAGTTTGAGGCTGGAACGAGGTTTGACAGCTGGATGTTTCGCATCGCCCAAAATATCTGGTTGGACCGCAAGCGGGCACAGCGTGTGCGCGGCCCGGCGGTCGATCTCGACGCCGCGTCGTCCGTGATGTCCACGGACGGCCGCGCCGTCGTGGAAAGCCGCCTGACGCTGGAGGCGGTGACGAGCGCCATTGCCAAGCTTCCGAACGATCTGCAAGTCCTGATCGCGCTCGTGTGCATCGACGGCCGGACCTACCAGGAGGCCGCGGATATCACGGGCTCGCCCATCGGCACCGTCATGAGCCGGCTCGCGCGCGCGCGGCGCACGCTGCATGAGCTCATGGCCCAGCCTGCAGCCGTTGCGGTCAAGCCTGCCGCGGAGGTGCGTCATGCCCGAGGTTAGCGACGTCGACCTGATGCGGCTGGCGGATGGGACGCTGGCCGAGCCTCGCCTGAGCGCGGTCGAGGCGGAAGTTGCCGCGCATCCTATGCTGCAGGATCAGCTCGAGGCTTATCTCGTCACCGGCAAGGCGTTGGCAGATTTGTTCAGCCCGATCGCCGAGGCGCCGGTTCCCGAGCGGCTGCTTGCCACGATCCGGCCAGGTGCATCCGCGCCGTCAGTGCTGCTGCACCGTGCTGCACCGCATCGCAGCGTCCCGGCGGCGAGCCGCCTGCGCGACTGGTTTGCCACGGTGCTTCAGCCGGAGTGGCGCCTGTCCCCGATGGCCGCCGCAGCCGCGCTGACCTGCGTGGCAGCGATCGGTGCCGCCATCACGCTGACGGAGCCGCAGAACACGTTCGTCGGCGACGCGCCACGCGCCCTGGCGGATGCGCTCGAGAAAGTGCCGAGCTACAAGAAGATGGCCATCACCCTGGAGGGCGCCGACGGCGCGACGTTCACATCCGATCTTTCGTTCAAGCACCAGGATGGCCGGTTCTGCCGCCAGTACTACCTGGGGCTCGATAGCACGCGGGCTTTCGTTGGATTTGCCTGCAGCGCGGGCAACGGTCAATGGCGCGTCGAGAAGGACGGCGTCTCGCCTGTGCGTACCGCGTCGGCGCCGGAGGGCTTCAGGCCTTCGGATGAAGGGCCGACGGTGCGCGCCGTAGAAGAGGCGGTGGGCAAGGTGATGGTGGGCGACGCCTTGGAAATCACGCGCGAGCACGCGCTGATCCAGCAGGGGTGGCCACGCGAGAAGCAGTAGCCGGCAAGGCGGAGCGGGGATCGTTCTTCAGCGAGCGCAGCGTGAAGCGCCGCATCCCAGGCCGGAATGTGGTGTTCCCGCACGAGCGGGTTGGTGCTCGTGGAAAGGTTCAACTCAATTTGTGAGTAGACCGGGATTCGGCGCGAGCCGAAGACTGTTGATCGACGCCGCGCTGCCCCGACGTCCCCGCAAACCGGGTCGGTGTGACTGCGATCAAGACAGGGGGGAACCGCCCTCTCATTTCCCCCTTGTAATGAGCCCGCTCTGTGGCGTGCCCTGGATCCCGCACCCAGGGTGCACCCGGAGCGGGCTTCCCTGCCGGGGGAACATCCATTTAGTTGGCGCTGACCTTTGTAGTCGGTGCCGGCACGCGTCTGGCAATGGCCGGCGTTTTGTCCGGATCGCAAGACGCAGGCGCATTGACGAGGCCGCGGCCGTAGATCCGGTCTGGACCCGGCGTTCCCAGATCCTGGACCGGCAGGCGCTGCAGAACGGCAGTCTTGGTGCGGACACGCGGCAGGGAGCGATAGATCGAAGCGACCACCGCGGTCACATACGGTGCGGCAAAAGACGTTCCGGTCTGAAAACCCTGGCGACCGTTGGGCAGAGCGGTCCAGATATCGACACCCGGTGCCGCGATATCGATGTAGTCGCCCTGGTTGGCGCGCCGGTAGCTGCGCAGATCCTTGCCGACGGCCGTCACCGCCAAAACCTCGGCGTAGGCGGCCGGATAGCTCGGAGGTGCGCCCGGTCCGCCGTTGCCTGCCGCCGCAATGAAGATGGTGCCTGGGTGCGTCACACCGCCGACGGTCCGTGACCGGCTCATCTTCGCGATCGCCGCCTGCACCAGGTCATCTTTGGGTCCCGACAGGCTGAGGTTGATGATCTGCACTTGCTGCGCGTCCATCAAATCGAGGGCTTCGAGCAGATGCATGGTGGTCGAGACCGGCAGGCCGCCTTCGTCGGCGAAGAAAATGTCGGCGACGTAGAACCTGGCGCGCGGCACGAGACCCGGGGTGCTGCCCTTGGGATCGCCGGCCAGCAGCGTCAGCACGCCCGTGCCATGCAGATCGTTGCCGGCGACCCGCTTTTCCGGACCGATGGTGCCGAAGTTGATGCGTGCAGGATCATGGCTGAGGGCAGGATGGGAACCGTCGATGCCGGTATCGATCACGCCGATTTTCAGATCGCGGGCACAGGTGCTCAACTCGCCTTGCCAGCCGATGGCTGACGCACCATAGCAGCGATCTGCCGTGCAACCGCCGCTCGGCTTGGCGGGCTCGAGCGAGGGCCGCGCGTTCTCCCCCTTGGCCTGGGGGAAGAGCCGGTATTGCTGATTAAAACTGAGGGCGGTGTCGGGCGCCATCTGCTGCAGCGCAGCCCGCGCCTGGGCAATGTCGAGGTGCGGCGGTACCACCAACTGGGTGACGGTGGTGCCGATCACGCCGAAGGTCCGGCTGCTCTTCACCTTGAGGCCCAGGTCTGTTGCGTTCTTGAGCGTCTGGGCGGTCAGGTTGCGGGCGAGGATGTGCGCCTGATTGACGAGCGGTACTCTGAGCCCGAGGTCGGCGGGCGGCGGGCGGCGCGGCGCGTCCTTGCCCGACTTGTCCGCAGACTTGGCGGAAGCGGCGGTGGCTGCTGCAGCAGCGGCGGCAGCCACTGCCGCCGCCTTTATCGCGTCTTGATCCTTCTTGTCCTGCGACGGCTCGTTCTGCGCACCGGTGGTCCTTGCCGACCAGCCCTGTGCAGCACTGCCCCTTGCTGCGTGCGAGAGCGGGCCTTGCGTCGTCGCGGTCGTTCCCTGCGTGGGCCCCGTCGTGCCGGTTGTGACTCTCTTGCCCGGAGCAGCTTGAGCTGGCGTCGTCGTGGTCACGATCGGCTTGGACGGCGCGAACCACTTGCTGAAAACGCCCTGGAGGGTCGTGGGGACGTCGGGGGTGTCGTCGGCGTCGACGGCCGCTGCTTCGGGGCGCGTCTTGTCGCCTTTCTTGGCGGCCGGGCCACCATCATCGTCGTCGTCCGCCTTGACGTCATTTTTCTTGTCGACTTTGGCAACCGGCTGCGGATTAGGCTTGGCCGGGGGCGTGACCTTCGGCGTGGGCATCGGCGGTTCCCAGTCCCGATCCCGATCCCGCTTATTGCGCCTTTTGCCGGCATCGGCGTCGCCGGCACCCCAGATCTGACCCAAGACGGTGTACCGCTGATCCGGGATTTGGGTGAGAGAGGATAGCAGGAAAAGGCCACTGGCAAGCAGGCAAGCCGTGACGACAAGGCAACTCGTCCGGACGAGTCGCCTTCGCATACGGTGCAGCTGTCTGCTGATCCCCATCGGACGCCGATAACCCCCGCCTATCACGCCCACGTTAGCGTATTTGCGATGGAATCGCGGATATTGTGGGGCGAAGTTCTGTTTTTTTGCATCTCGTTGTGGAAATGCCGCCGATATGCTCGGGATGCAGAAAAGTCGTAACGTTCAATAGAAGTGATGCTGAGGCGGGTCGAGGAAACTACATGTCGCGCAAAGCTGCCGGGCCTGAAATCGAGCGCTTAATTCAGCTCTTGGCACGATTGCCGGGCCTAGGATCGCGATCGGCGCGCAAGGCCGCCCTGACCCTCATCAAGCGGCGGAACGATCTGCTGCTGCCGTTGACGGACGCCCTAAATGTGGCGGCGGAAAAGATCGTGACCTGTGAGCAATGTGGCAACATAGACACCATTTCGCCATGCACGATCTGCGAGGACGAACGGCGCGACCGGTCGCTGATCGTGGTCGTGGAGGACGTCGGCGATCTGTGGGCGCTGGAGCGCGCCGGTGTCGTCAACGCGCGGTATCATGTGCTGGGCGGCCAGCTGTCGCCGCTCGACGGCATCGGTCCCGACCAGCTCAATATCCCGCGCCTCATCGAACGTGCGCGGCCCCCCGAGGTCGATGAAGTGCTGTTGGCGCTGAACGCGACAGTTGAGGGACAATCGACAGCGCACTATTTGCGCGAGCAGCTTGTTCAGAACGGGGTGAGGGTATCGGTGCTGCAGCAGGGCGTGCCGGTCGGTGGCGAGCTCGACTACCTCGACGAGGGGACGCTGGCGGCGGCGATCAAAGCTCGGCGATCATTGTAGCAAGGCGTTTGCTGCGAGAGGCGCGCAAATGAGCTTGCTCCTTGCCGCCGGATCACCACAATGTGACCCATAATGCTTGCTGTACGGAGCAAGTAGGGCCGCCTTGCTGCGCTCTGACCTCCGAATGAAACCTGAAGCAAGATGGGGGGGACGGCGTGCGTGCTTTTATAGTCTGGCTCAGCGTTGCGTTTTTCGCGGTGATGTCGCCGGTGGCGGCGGCAACGGCGCAGGAGCGGGGGGATCCTATCGTCGTGGCGCAGGCCTCGACCAAGGAGCGGGTGCCGCGGCGCGCGCAACCCATCCCCAACAAGCCCGTGTCGGATGAAGAGGCGGCAAAGGCGGCGCGTATCAACAACTGGACGGTGGGCGTTGCCGGCGGGCTTCTCGAAGGCACGTTCGTGCGCTACGCCGCGGACCTGGCGAAGGCGCTCGACGACGGCGAGAACCTGCGCGTGCTGCCCATCATCAGCTATGGCGCGGTCGGCAACGTCAGCGATCTGATCTACCTGAAGGGTGTCGATATCGCGATCACCTACTCCGACGTTCTCGACCATTTCCGGAACGTCGAGAAAATCCCCGGGATCGAGCGGCGCGTGAACTACATCATCCCGATGTTCCAGGGCGAGGTGCACATCCTGGTCCGCCCGGAAATCAAGACGCTGCAGGATCTGGCCGGCAAGAAGGTCAATTTCAATACGGTGGGCAGCGCTGCCAACTATACCGGCGGCATCGTGTTCGATCGCCTGGGCATCAAGGCCGAGCGGCTGTTCCAGAACAACTCGATTGCGCTGGAGGCCATGCGCAAGGGCGAGATCGCGGCCATCGTGCACGTGGTCGGCAAACCCAACGATCTGTTCGCGAAAATGAAACCCGAGCCGGGCTTCCGATTCCTGCCTGTGGAGTTCAGCGAGAAGTTCGAAGACTATTACGTTCCCGCGGAGCTCACGGCCGCAGACTACCCGAACCTGATCGAGCAGGGCCAATCGGTGCAGACGATCTCGGTGCCGGCGCTGCTGGCCGTCTACAACTGGAAGCCCGAGACCGATCGCTACCGGCGCACGGTGCGCTTCGTCGAGTATCTGTTCGAGCGTTTCGATCAGATGCGCGCCTCGCCCTATCAAGTGGGTTGGAAGCAAATGAACCTGGCCGGCACGATTCCCGGCTGGACGCGGTTCCCGCCGGCACAGGAGCTGCTCAACAAGCCGGCGCGAGCGACCATCGATCCAACGCTGGCGCGGACTCAGGCGGCGCGCGCCGCACCGAACGATCCGGCCGCGCAGGAGCGGCTGTTTCAGCAATTCCTGGAATGGAGCAAGCAGAAGCGGCAGTAGTCCGCCACGACGCGTCGGTTTCGCCGACGTGCTGCGAACGCATGGTCTGGAGGGAGGTCCAACGTGCCGGATGCGCTGCAGAGGCGGTCTGCCGAACGCTGCCGTAAGGGTGGCGCAGCCGGTTCGCGCGGCACGTGGCGATCCATCGCCGCCGGTGCAGCGGTGAGCTTTCTGACGGCAGTTGCGATCCTACCGATGGCCCACGTTCCGGCATCGGCCCAGCAAGCGCGCCTCACCATCAACATTGCGCCGGTGATGCTGGCGGAGCCCGCGTCGCGCACGCCGCTGCCGATTCAGATTGCGCCGCAGGATGCGATCCTCAAGAACAGCTTCATCCGCATCCGCGGCTTGCCGGCGGCCGCGGCCCTGACGGAAGGGCATGCCATCGGCCCAGGCGCCTGGGCGGTACCGCTGGTCGGGCTGGCCAGTCTCAGCGTTATCGTGCCGGTCGGCCTGCAAGGGCGGTGGGATGTGGTGATAGGCCTCGTGACGATCGACGGGACGGTGCTGACCGAGAGCAAGACCGCGCTCGTGATCGCGCCGACACAGCTCATCGCGCCGGGCAATAAGGGGGAGACGCCGTCGACCAATGTGGCCTCGCTCGGCCCGTCGGTTGGCGCGCCTGCGAATACGGCGGAGCGCGAGCGCGCGTTCGGCCTGCACGCCAAGGGTCAGGAGCAGCTCGGGCGCGGCAACATCTATTCGGCGCGCATGTTCTTCCAGCGCGCGGCCGAGGCCGGGCTGGCGGAAGGGGCGCTGGCGGCGGGCGGCACGTTCGATCCGGCCGAGCTCGCCAAGATGAAGGTCATCGGGCTGACGCCCGATATCGCGGCCGCACGCAAGTGGTACGAGAAGGCGCGTGAGCTGGGCGCGGCCGAGGCCGCCGAGCGCCTGCGCCGGCTGGAGGGGCGTTGAAGCTGCTTGGACGGTGCCTGTCGACAGGCGCGTCCGCGGGGTTGTACGACCGGGCGCGCGCCGTTATGAGGAAGGTTCGGGGCGACGCCAGGGGGCCTCATTGACCATTCTCGAGACAATGCGCAACCGCATGACCGGCGTGCGCCGGCGGATCGTCGATCTGCCGCGTCTGGCCAAGCGCGCCGTGCTGATGACCAACGACGGCCTGCTGCTGCTGCTTGCCGTCTGGCTGGCCTTCTCGCTGCGCTGGGGCCGCGTCTACTGGCCCGACAGCTGGCAGCTGTGGTTCATCCTGCTCGGTGCGCCACTGCTGGGCGTGGCGTTCTTCCAGGCCTTTCACCTCTATCGCGTGGCAACGCGGTTCATTCGCGACACCGACACGGCGCGCATGTACCTGGCGCTCGGCCTCGCCGTGCTGTCGTGGGTGCTGCTTGTGCTGATGGTGGTAGGGACGGGCAATCCGCAGTTCGTGGTGCCGCGCTCGGTGATCGTGATCTACGCGATCTTTGCGGGCGTGTTCGTGCGCAGCAGCCGCCGCATCGCTGCCTGGCTGCTGCGCGACGCGCCGCTGCCCCGGGCGCACGTCAAGGACAGGCGTCCGGTGCTGATCTACGGCGCGGGTGTCGCGGGCGTGCAGCTTCAGGAAGCGCTCGAAGGAAGCGGGGACTACAAGCCGATCGCGTTCCTCGACGATGCTTCCTCCCTGATGGGCCAGCGCATCGGCGGGCTCAAGGTATATCCGAGCGAGCGCATCTCCCGCTTCATGCTGCGCGAGGGCGTGACGGATGTGCTGCTGGCCATCCCGGACCGCTCGCGGCGCGAGCGCAAGGAGGTCTACGCCAGGCTCGCCGCGCACGACGGCCTCAATGTGCGGACCATGCCGTCGCTGGAGGACATCGCCGCCGGGCGCGTGTCGGTGACGGACCTGCGGTCGGTCGAGCTCGAGGATCTGCTCGGTCGTGATCCCGTGCCGGCCAATACCGAGCTGCTGGCGCGCGCGATCCGCGGCAAGTCGGTGATGATCACGGGCGCGGGCGGCTCCATCGGCGCCGAGCTGACGCGGCAGATCCTGCGCCAGGGACCGCGGCGGCTCGTGCTGTTCGAGCTTTCCGAGGCGGCACTCTATACCATCGAGACCGAGATCGCGGATTCGATCGACAAGTGGACGCCGGTGGCGGGAAGCGACGCCGTGCGGCCCGAGGTGGTGTCGGTGCTGGGCTCGGTGCTGGATGCGGGTCTCGTCGAGCGCACCATCGCCGGCAACGGCGTGCAGACGATCTATCATGCGGCCGCCTACAAGCATGTGCCGATCGTGGAGCACAATCCGGTGGCAGGACTGCGCAACAACACATTCGGCACGGCGACGCTGGCCGACATCGCGGTCCGCCTCGGTGTGGAGCGCATGACGCTGATCTCGACGGACAAGGCGGTGCGGCCGACCAACGTGATGGGGGCGAGCAAGCGCCTGGCCGAGCTGATCTTCCAGGCGCACGCAGCGGAAGGCGACGGCAATACCGTGTTCACGATGGTGCGCTTCGGCAACGTGCTGGGGAGCTCCGGCTCCGTCGTGCCGCGCTTCACGAAACAGATCCGCGACGGCGGGCCGGTGACGGTGACCGATCCGGAGGTCACGCGCTATTTCATGTCGATCTCGGAGGCGGCGGGTCTCGTCGTGCAGGCGAGCGCCATGGCGCGCGGCGGCGAGGTGTTCGTGCTCGACATGGGCGAGAGCGTGAAGATCGACGATCTGGCGCGCATGATGATCCGCCTCATGAACCGGCGCGTGCTGGACGAGGCCAATCCCGACGGCGATATCGAGATCAGGTACGTCGGCATGCGGCACGGCGAGAAGAAATACGAGGAGCTGCTGATCGACGACCGGACGAGCGCGACGGAGCATCCGAGCATCAATCAGAACAGCGAGCCGTATCTGGAGAAGGCCGACCTGGAGCGCGAGCTGGAGGCGCTCGAGGAGGCGATGGCGACCGGGCAGATGGATTTGATCGACGCCATTCTGATGCGCACGGTCGAGGGCTACCGGCCCGATGCGCGCCAGCCCCGCGCCGGCGCACCCGAGGCATGGCCGGCGGTGTCGCGTACGCTGCATTGAGGCGGCTATGGCTGCTCAACTGCCTTGCGGACTAGCGGAAGGATGGGTCCTCGGGACGAGCCCGAGTGACTGTCTTGCGGGTCAAGCGATTTTCCATGGGATTTTGTCTCTGAGGATGGCGTTGAGGATGGTGAGGAGTTTGCGAGCGACGGCGATGAGAGCG
>JBJXDX010000125.1:0-4554 GCA_046154585.1 Hyphomicrobiaceae bacterium
CCAGCATCGTCTCGGCCAGCAGCTTCTTCAGCTTCGCGTTCTCGTCCTCGAGCGCCTTCAGCCGTCTGGCATCAGACACGTCGAGACCGCCGAACTTCGCCTTCCACTTGTAGAACGTCGCGCTCGAGACCCCGTGCTTGCGGCACACGTCCGCCGTCGCCGCGCCCGCCTCCTGCTCGCGCAAGATCCCGATGATCTGCTCTTCGTTGAAACGTGAACGCTTCATCGTCCGTCTCCTCTCAGGTGACGGACTCTACCCAATCTTGGAAGAAATCTCGGGTCTCAGGTCAGAGCCAATGGCAAGAGAACACGGCGGCTGTATAACGCGCTAGGCCTGCAATTGCGCAACAAGGTGCCGAGGCGCCGCGTGAAGGCGGCTTTGCGTGCGGATCGCACGCCGCCTTCCCGCTGCAACGAGGTGTGGGCGATGGACTTTGTGCACGATCAGCTCGCGACGGGCGGCAAGTTCCGAATCCTGACTGTGATCGACACCTACTCCCGCTACGCTCGCGTCGTTGACCCACGTCCGGCGTATCGCGGGTCAGATGTGGTTGAGATGCTCAAGTGTGTTTGCAGGCAGTCAGGCTACCCGCGCGTGATCCGCGTCGACCAGGGCAGCGAGTTCGTATCGCGCGACCTGGATCTGTGAGCGTACCAGAACAACGTCGTGATCGACTTCTCGCGACCCGGCAAGCCGACCGACAATGCGTTCATCGAGGCGTTCAATGGCCGACTGCGTGCGGAGTGCCTGAACACGCACTGGTTCCTGTCGCTGGCCGACGCCCGCACCGTGCTCGATGCCTGGCGTACCGACTTGTATGTGGGTGGCCGCGTCAAGCGGCTCGTTCATAGCTATCGGTACGTTGCTGGTAAATCTTCGGCTTGAGCATCGCCCGTCGGAGACCCATGCGCCACCTGGCGCATCCACTTGTATCCGGTCGAAGCGCGAACGCGTCGGACCATAATCTCATTCACGACCTTGGGATGCTGCGCGGGGCGACCCAACTACAACTCGGCGCGCTGGCGCCATCGCTACGCCCGGTCGATACCCGCGCCTTCGACGACTGCCGTGCCGCCGAAGCTCTGCGACGTCAGCGCGCGCTCAAGATGGCGCCTGACGGAATCACGCCGTGTTCGACGAAGTGCCAGAGCGCGATGGCAAGCTTTCTGGCCATGGCGACGACGCCGACCTTGCGGCTCCGCGCACCATTCTCGGCGAACCGAGCCCGATACCAGGCGGTGAGGGCGCTCTTGGGCTGATGCCGCATCCAGGCCCACGTGATCTCGACGAGCAGGGTTCTCGCAGGCTTGTTCCCAGCCTTGCTGATGCCCTGCTCTCGCTGCACGTCGCCGCTTGCATAAGGGGTCGGGGCGAGGCCGAGGTAGGATGCCAGATGGCGTCTGCTCGAGAACTTTCGGTGGAAGACCTCGGCGACCAGCAGCGTGGCACTCAGCTCACCGATGCCTGCGAGCTTTGTTAGCGTCGCGACCTTTGATCGATCTGGAAACGCCGAATGGGGATCGAGGAGGGTGTCGCGTCGCTCGGCCTCTAGCGCTTTGATCTGCTCCAGTACGAGATGGAGGCGTTCAAACTCGCGCGTGATCTCAGCCTTGATGTAGCGACCCAAGGGTCGACCATCACCTGTCTTCAGGGTGCCGAGTTGGGTGCGCCAGACACCACCCCAAAGCCCCTTGATACTTCTGATGCCGTGTAGCGAAAGCAACCCCCGGATGCGGTTCACGTGGCGCGTGCGCTCCGACGCCAGTCGTGTGCGTTCCCGACTGATGCGCTTGGCATCCTCGACCTCTGGAGTTGGAATTGCCACGACTCGGCAAACGCCGGGGTCGCCTGCCAGATAGGCGCGTAGTGTAAACCGTCTCGACGTCGATCCGGTCGGTCTTGGTACGTCTTCCGCGCTTTGAGATCAGGAAGCTTGATGCATCGAGAACGTAAATATCGAGACCTCGATTGCGAAGGAACCGGGCAAGCCAAAAACCATCATAGCCCACCTCAAAGCAGATCTTGAGCTCGACCGGCTGACAGAACTCTCGCGCTAACCGGGCCTCGATCTTGTTCAGATGCTCCATCAGTCGTTCGGTATCGCCACCGGTGACTGCACCGACGGCGACCTTTGTACCTCGTGGGGGTAGAGCGCCGATGATCCAGCGGGCGCGGCTCAGCTCGATAGCGACAGTGCAGATCAGGTGTGGTTCGGTCATGACTGGCCTCCGGCTTTGCGCCGGACTTCCCGGCGCCCCGTCCTAGTCGGACCTCCATAGGATCTATAACGAGGTAAGACCGCATGGCGCGATCGGCAACAAACCCCCGGCCGCGCTGCTCGAATGCGTCGGCGCCACCAGCCTGTCGATGCCAAAAGAGGCCGGAAAATCTACCCTCCGGTGAGGGCGCGTTGGGGAGCGGACCATACCTTCCGGGGGCAAGGTCACTGGTAGCAGCAGTTGAATAACCTCCGTCATGGTATGGCCCGCCCGGCCGCGACCTACCTCTTCGTGAGTTTGCCGAAAACGCTGGCGTGCAGCCGATTTTATTCACACCAGACACACTTCAATTCTCATACTGCAAGGCGTCAAAAACCTACGACCACAACCGCCCGAACAAGACTGGCGCTACCATGTTCGCGCGGTTTCTGCACCCCAGCGTTACTGCCTCAGACCAGACGGTCGCCCCCGATACAAAGTTTGCCCACTAGCGGGGTCCATGTCGACATCACGAACTCGAAATAATAAGATCAATATTGGCAATCACCGGCGGGAAGTCCATTGGTGCATTAACTGGAAGCAATTCCAACGTATTCACCCCGGCACGCAGATCACCAAGCGGTACGTCCAAAGCCATTGCCAGGATCCCGTTGGAGCCTACTATATTCATCGCCTGTAATTCTCCGGCGGAAAGCAAATGCTCACGCCAGGCGCCACTGTTAAATCTGAACCGTAAACCCCAACTAGGTTGCGGAGCTGAGCAGCAGATATTAAACGAAATGTTGAAAGTCAATTTCGCCTTCGTAGCGCCGAGCAAATCAAGATCCTGGAATTTGAGGTGAGGCACGGACCTGGTTGGGTCGTATATACCCGCAGGAATGCCAAAGCGGCCATCTCGAAGGAGATATCCGAGGTTCCGGACAGTGGCCCCTTCATAATTGCCGTAAGCACTTGCGGTAGAATTATCCGGAATCTCGTATGCGACATCTCCAGAAATTACAGGTCCATCAAAACCAATATTATCCCAATACAATACCGCACTAGGGCCATAACCATATTTCATAGTCGCGTGGTTGCGCCCTTCGAAGTGCACGTACCC
This sequence comes from Hyphomicrobiaceae bacterium, assembly GCA_046154585.1. Lineage (GTDB taxonomy): Bacteria > Pseudomonadota > Alphaproteobacteria > Rhizobiales > Hyphomicrobiaceae > CADEFX01. Next base: position 3,320 of record JBJXDX010000125.1, read on the forward strand.
TCTAGAGAAATTCAAGGCTAAACTGGCCGCGTAAATCTTGCGGAGCGCAGGAAATGCCAATCCGTCATTGGAGAAATCTGTACCAAAAATTTCTATTAGATCTTTGGATATCTGAATTTGGAACCTATTGAGGGAGCCCGGCCGAGTATTGACACACCCCCTCCCCAGCATCTGCAATTTAGGTTTCACAATTGTGGGTTTATGATTTGCGTATACTATCGTGTTCAAAGGAGCGGCAGTATTTTCCGAGCCACAAGTGTTTGCGAATCTGATCATAATGCCGTTTTTTGGGGTCGGTCCGGGTTCAAAGTTTTGGTATTCCCGAAACGTCGTAGCCGGTACAGGGTCCTCGGTAATGCTTATGGTTACAAAACCGCCGAGCGGGGCGCTCAACGCGTTGACATCAAAATTTATCTTCCCTGTTCGGTCGGCAAAATCAAACGGCTGCCTGACCATATAGGAAAGATTGCCGTAGTTTTGCAAAGCTACGACAGACATTAAGCGCGCCGTTCCGCGTTCATCGGGGCCGCAAATCAAGGTGTCATTAGGCGGCAATATATTATCTTCTTTGAATGCAGTTTTGCAATTCGGTACAGGCACTGCGCGCACAGGGTTGGCTACTGGCCCTCCACCTGAATAATCCCCTGGTGCAAGTCTCGCTACGCTCCACTTCCTAGGATCTAGATCACCTCCGCGTCCGCGAACAGCGGAAGGACCACTGTTGAAATTGTCACAGAACGCTGGCCTTTCCAAATTGCAACTGTCTACAAACTCAGCTCTCCCCATTGCACAACTCGCGGCAAGTAGCGGTGGTAAAAGGGCGGAAACAAATAACCCGCGTGACCGGTGCACTTTGGTTGCAGTCTTAAAATGTAACATTTGCGTTCCCTCAAATGTTCTTCGCTAATATTGCAGTATGTCGCTTCACCAGGTCCTATCGGTTGGCCCAACGCTTTGGCATCATGTGGAACGTCGAAGCCACAACTACTTTCGGCATTTTTCCGCTCCGCTTTGGCACTCCCCAGTGCTACGAGGGCTACCGCAAGAGACTAGGGCAAGGCATTCTGCGCTTGGCAAGGCAGAACTTTCGCCGGTTAACGGGGCCCAAAGGGTCATGTGTGGACGACGCCCTCATTGCAAGAGGAATCTGACTTGTCTGCGTGTGGTCGGGTGCAAGTCATGTGTCCGGCCTGTTGTTGCGGCGCATGACCGCTGGCCCTGATGTGATCCGCGGA
>JBJXDX010000126.1:0-78017 GCA_046154585.1 Hyphomicrobiaceae bacterium
GCCAAGATGGCCCAGGCGATGCGTGCCATCTTATTGGCCAGCGCGACCGCAACCACTTTGTATGGCTTCTTGGCCAGAAGCCTCGTCACCCACGGGTGTTTGTCGGGATGCGTTCGCGCGTGTCGGAGAGACGCCGGATACCGGCACGCCACAACAATGTCTCGATGCATTTTCCAAGACAACCAGCGCGCCAAGCTGGAGATGCTGGATGATCCCCCAGCGGACCCACCTCCAATGCCGAGCGCAGCCGCCCGCTGGCCGAACGGGAAGAAAAGGCGTCTGGATGCGCGGACCAAAGACTATATTGGCGTCGAGATTAGGATACGCGATCGCGCCGCATTCCGCCGAAGATCATCAGGAGGAGAATGGCACCGGCCGTGGCCACAGCAATGGTGGCGACGTTGAATCCTTCGATGAAGTGCAGGCCGAGGACGCTCGTGGCAAGAAAGCCGCCAATGGACGCACCTACAATGCCGACGATTAGGTTCATCAGCAGGCCATGATTGCGCCCAGTGACGCGTTCGGCGATCCAGCCCGCAACGATGCCCACGACAATACAAGCAATGATGTTCATGGTTTGCGCCTCTATCTCTAACGGTCCCCGTACGGTGGATCCTACTTGCGTCCGCGCGGCAGCTCGTCGCCGCCTTTGCCATAGGCAGGCGGAACGTACACGTTGACGGTCTTCAGCAGCGATCGGCCGGTGTTCTCGATCTTGTGCCGGTCTCCGCGTTCGATGAGCACGCACACGCCTGCACGTAATTCCACGGCGCGATCGTTGATCACGGCGACACCCGTTCCCGCAAGGACGACGAGCCATTGATCCGCGCCGCGATGGCGGTTCTGGCTGTCGCCTTCGGTGCCCCCGGGTGCCAGCACCATGACGGCGCATTGGGACCGGTCATTGCCGATGCCGACCCGAAATCCCTTCCGAAAGGCCAATGTCTCGTGTTTCATGAATCTTTAGCTCCAACAGAACAACCCAGAGTAATGGGTGAAGGGAGCACTGGTTCCGTCGCTGAAGTTCAACCTTTGTGGCGGTCATTTACCCTCCGCACGACGGCGATATTTCTCGATGTCCTCGGGCTCCCGCTCATCGAGATGGACCAAGTCGGTATGGGCGCGAGGATCGCTGCGTAGCAACTCGTCGAGCTTGGCGTGAATGGCCTGCGTATCGCGATGCTCGGATCGCTGGATGAAGAGGGTCATCATCCACGTCGACAACGTTGCAACGGCGTGCCAGTCGAACGTTGCCCTCTCGAACACGAACCACCCGAGCGTGTAGGCGGCAACAATAAAAAATGCCGAGGGATGCGCTGCAAAAGTGCCGAGCTCGGTGAGCCGGTGCCTTATCCAGTCCATGGCTGCCTCTCGGGGTTCTGGTCCGCGTAAACGGAACACCTGGCAGTTGAGTTCCGCCAAGCGAACGCCTCCAAGCACCATGGGAACCCGGAACGATCCCTCAATAGTGACGTTGGCCCATTACTGTCGAGATGATCAAAGGAGACTTGATCATGAGGAAGATGATCATTCGACCGATTATTGCGGGCGTGCTGACATTGGGCTTGGCACTGCCGGCGCTGGCCGACGACGCTGAGCACGATGTGGCAGTGACAACGGTCCAGAGCCGCGTCTGTTACGACAGCGACGGCGATCGCGTGCCCTGCCGTGGGACGCGATACTATAGATACGACCGCGACTATCGTGTTTACGAGCCGGGTATCCGTTTCGAGTTCGGCACTGGCGACCGGCGCTACCGGTATCGAGACAGGTACTGGGATTAGTTCAAAATCAGCGAGCCGGTTCAAGGCCGGCTCGCTTCCCTTTGTGTAATTGCATGGCATGAGCCCGTGTCCAACGCGCAAGCCATCTACATAGCCTTACCCTCGATCTTCCCTTCAGGCACGGTGGTTCGCGGCTCGACGGTCGTATCGGGTGATGTTGCGCCGGGTGGAGCCTGAGAAACTCTACTAGGCACGGGTGTGGTCCCGATCGCCCACCAACCGAATGCAACAGCGGCGATGACACCAAGAACGATGAACACGGCGGCGAGCGATCCGCTGAGACGGTTGTCCTCAACGCGCCGTTCCACGATCACTTCTCTTTCGTTCTCTGCCGCCATCAGATTCTCCATCTTCATGCAACACACTGTGGGATGGAAAACGGGCATGCGAGGCGTGTCGTTCCCGTCTGATGAGCTGTTGTTGTCCGGACTCAGCGCTTGTCGTCCGCGATTCCCGCGTCGCCTGTACCTTTGGACTTACCGAGCGGGCGCAGGATCCGGGCGGCCGCGCCCCTCAACCGGCGCCAGGCATCTCGGTCCCGCTGTTTCGTCTGCACGATGCGTCCGCCCGAGGGGCGCCGCTGCAAGGTCAGCAACCGGCTGTGAAGCTCCTGCAGCCCCGGGCGATGTCCGACGCTGATGATGGTCGCGTCCGGCAGACGTTCGAACAGCAGAGTCATGAGTCGGAACTCGCTGTCGATGTCGAGCGCGGCCGTCGCCTCGTCCATGATGATGATATTTGGCTCCCCAATCAGGAGGCGGCCAAATGCCAACCGTTGCCGCTCACCCCCGGACAAGATCTGGTCCCAGCGTTCGTCCTCGCTGCCGAGCTTGGTGCGAAGATACCCGAGCCCCACGTCCTTCAGCACGGTTTCGGCCTTCTCCAGCGACAGCAGCGCGCCCTCCGCCGGATAAGCCAGCGCATCCCGCAGAGTACCTAACGGCACATACGGGCGCTGCGGAATGAACGCCAGCTTGGCGCCCGGCGGAAGCAGGATGCGGCCTTCGCCCCACGGCCACAGACCCGCTATGGCGCGAATGAGCGTGCTCTTGCCGGATCCCGATTCGCCGCCCAGCAGAACACGCTCGCCCGGCTTCACGGTGATGTCGGCATCGTCGATCACGACGCGGCCGTCGCGATGCACGATCGACAGATCGGCGAGGTGGATGCTCTGGTCGCTGCCGTTCTCGATGGCGATGCCGACGGCACCCTCGCTGTCATCGTCCATCTCATCGAGAGCGACATTGAGCTCCTGGACGCGTCGCGCCGAGGCGGACCACTCGGCGAGCCTGATGAAGTTCTCCGCAAACCAGTTGAGCGCGGTAAGGACCGCAGTGAAAGCGGCTGCCGCCTGCATCACGGAGCCGAGCGTCATCTCTCCGGCCAGATACTTGGGTGCCGCCAGCAGGAGTGGGACGACTGGCGCAAAAAAGGAGTTGCTATTGAGGATCCAGGTCAAATGGCAGTTTTGGCTGACGACGTGCATCCAGCGCTTAACGGCTTCGGCATAGGTGTCGGTTAGGCGGTCGCGCTCGTCTTCCTCGCCCTTGATGAGGGCAATGCTCTCGGCATTCTCTCGCACACGGGTAAGCTCATAGCGGAACTGCGCTTCAGCCTCATTCTTCGCGGCCACGCGGTCCACCAGGGGGCTACCGATGTAATACGTGAGGAGCGATACGCACGTGGCATAGAGGACGGCCGCGACGGCCAGGTAGCCCGGGATCGACAGCGTTGTGCCCGCGATCTGGAGCTCGATCGCGCCGCCAACCACGAACAGAATGCTGACGAAGGCGATGGCGGACAGCAGCGCTGATCGGCCAACCATCGTGCTAGCAGGTGCTCGGTGAGCCATTGCCGCCACCTGACCTGAAGCGTCATGCGGCAGCGGACCATGCCCACCGCGAAGGCCGCGCCGAGCGCAACTAGCCCGACGATTGTCGCGAGGGCTAGGCGCAACGAACCGCCGTCCCTGGCTTCCAGGGCGTCGAAGAACCACTTGTTCCAGCGGTTGATGCCGACGTTGACGGCCAGGTTGGCCATCAGCAGCACCAAGGCGGCACCGGTCCAGAGCCAGGCCGTGCGCCGTTCCGGCCCGGTCCAGAACCCGAAGGCACCGGATAGAAACTTGCGCGTTCCGCCGCCTCCCGGCTGCTTTTCCGCGCTGTCTTCGGTCATGGGGACCTCATCGGCGGCTGGCGTAGCCGCCCGGCAGGTACCGGGGCGCAAACAAACGGGGCAGGCGGGGTTGAGTTCCACGCAAGTGCCGTAAATGACCCGGCCGCAGCTAGGTGATCAGCGGCTTGCGAATGGCCCCGTGGCTCTCGGTCTGGTTCCGCTCAGCCGTTTTCGCAGCCAGTCAGTGACGTGTTCTGGCTATAAAGGGCACCGCCGGCGCTGGGACGAGCCGAATGGCTGATACGTACCATCGCTTTCGCGGAACGAAGCGTAACGTCGTGCGCACTCGATGGTGCTCCTTTCAGCTGTGTCGGCGCGCTCCTGGCCCGGTGCAGCGCGATCCTCCCGCAGCTCCCGGCCAGGACTGGCTGAGCCGGCGTTCACCACCGTGGCTCCAAAGACCCGGCGCTCCTCGGGTCGCTCGGCAGTTTCCAAACCTTGGGCGTGGTCTGGTGATTTTTCGCCTGCGCTGGCAGTTCCATCGTGCTCATTTGCACGCTTTTCGAGGGCGGCCTGAGTGGTACTACTAGCGCGCACAGCCGTTTCGGCGGGTTTGTTCTCTTTTCTCTCCTCGGTCGATTGAAACGGGCGCCGTCCCAGAGGCTCTGCGGTGACGTGGCCCAATGAGGTCGATAGCGAGTTGCCACCGATCGGTACCAGCCATGCCGAGACCCGCCCACCCAAAAATCCGAGCCCCACGCTGATAATCACTACGCCCGTCAGGCTAACGATGCGAGCGCGTCGCTCTTCTGCTCTTGTTGAACCGTGCATTTGCTTAACCGATACGAAGAACTACACCCTGTAGTTCTGTCAACGTGCTTCAAAAAAGTTCGTTCCGCGATGCATCATGAAACGCCAGACCAAGAGCCGCAGAAGCATTGTGCGTAGCAGTCGGCAGACTCGCCCCGTTTGGCTCCAGATCATCAACGCAGATAGGTCCATTAAAAACGAAGTCTTGCTTCGCATAGAAGCTTGTTGCTTCCATGCGAAGCAATCCGGCTCTGGTGGTGGTGCCGATCGTGGCGATCATGCCGATGATGGTGGCGATGATGGCGGTGCCTATGCCGCCCACCCACATAGACCCGCACGCCCGGCCCGCTATGATAGCCAAGACGATGATAGCGTTCGGGGTAACGGTGGTGACGGCGCGCCTGTGGGCTTCGCCATCCCATGTATGTAGGCGTCCTGCTCGGCGTGTGGGCGACGCCGCGAATGACCTTCGGCCATCTGCTCCTTGCGGCCAGCCTCATGCTTTATGTCCTGATCGCCATGCTTTATGTCCTGATCGCCATGCGCTACGAGGAGCGCGATCTCATGCAGCGGTTCGGCGCGTCATACGTGCGCTGGCGCGAGAGCAGCTAGCCACCGGCCGTCGCGCTGCTTCGTTGCGGCGCCGGCAGGGTGATCGTCGCGGCGGCGGGACAGCCGCCCGGCTAGCCGCCACGCCAATACCATTCGCTCGAATGGTGCTGTTCGCACGGAACCCCATGGAACTCGTGAGCGTCCTGGCGCGTTGTGAGATTCGGCATCGTTTGCCGGAGCTATATGGGCGGCGCTGACTAGGGACCTGGAAGTGATATACCTCCTGAGATAATTTGAACTTCGCCTACGGTCGCGCGGGTACTTCGAGAGTCTCCAATGGACACCGCACGTAGGCTAGGCGCTCCAGGCGGTCTCAGCCAGGTTGATACCAACCCCCGGGCGCCCACAGAGATTCTGGGCTGTTCGTCAACGATCTCGCTGATGGACGAGCTTCGGAGCGTGTGCCAGATGGCGGCAGCGTCTCTCGGAGCCGGAACGTTCTCTTTCCCGGCTGGTGACTGTGCGGTGCCGCCCCGTTCCATTGGACCGATCGTGCTGATTGTCAACGAGGCCGTCAGCAACGCCATCAGACACGCCCATCCGAACAGGGCCGCGGTCAAGATCACCGTCGGCTGCAGGCGCGATACGGACGGGACATTCTCGATCGAGATCGCCGATGATGGCGCTGGCCTCCCCGATCATTTCGACCCGGAGGCTGAAGGCGGGCGCGGCATCCACCTTATGCGCCAATGCAGCGAGCAGATCGGTGCAAAGCTTGCGTTCCATTCCTTGCGTCCCGGGCTTCGTGTCCAACTGAGGCTTCCACGCGATGGAACATCGCCGGCGGCCGATAATGGGCAGATCGCTTTGGATCACACGGGCGCCGAGCGTTTGCTCCAGGATTTGATGTCGGGAAGGCGGGCCGACGGTGTGCTGGGAGACGACGGGCATTGGCGGCAGATCTTCCAAGCGCTGCCGGCCGCCATATACACGACGGATGCTGCGGGGCGGATCACCTACTACAACGATGCGGCTGCCAATCTGTGGGGCTGCCGGCCCGAGCTGGGCAAGAGCGAGTTCTGTGGCTCATGGAAACTCTATTGGGCCGACGGCACGCCCTTGCCGCATGAGGAATGCCCCATGGCGATTGCGCTCAGGGACAAGAAGCCGATACGGGGTATGGAGGCGGTAGCAGAACGTCCCGATGGGACGCGCGTGCCGTTCATTCCCTATCCGACGCCGTTGTTCGGCAGCTCGGGTGTTCTCATCGGCGCCGTCAATATGTTGGTTGACATCTCCGAGCGCAAACAGGCGGAGCAGACGGTCGCCAAGCATCGAGATGAGCAGTCCGCCCTATATCGCTTTACGGATAAGCTCTATCGGGCCAGTCCGCTCAGCGATGTCTTCGATGCAGCGCTGGTCGCGATAAGACAGGCCCTTGGCTGCAAGCGCGCGGCGATTCTGCTTTTCGACGACACGGGTGTCATGCGGTTCGTGGCGTGGTCCGAGCTATCCGAGACCTATCGCCGAGCCGTCGAGGGTCATTCTCCGTGGGCTCCCGGCGCGAAGCATGCCGAGCCGATCTGCATCGACAATGTCGAGGCGTCCGACATCTCCGATTCCCTCAAGGAGACAATCAAGGCAGAACGGATTAGCGCTCTCGCGTTTATTCCGCTCGTCGTCGGCGGCGAGCTCGTCGGCAAGTTCATGACCTACTACGAAACGCCTCATCAATTCACCGAATCGGAGATCGGCCTATCGCTCACCATCGCGCGCCAGCTTGGGTTCAACATGGAAATGGCGCAGGCGGATAAAGTTCGATCGCGTGCAGAGCAAGTCAGCGTATTGCTCGCTTCCATTATCGAGACCTCGGAAGACGCGATCGTCAGCAAGAACCTTCAGGGCATCGTTACAAGCTGGAATCGCGGCGCAGAACGAGTGTTTGGCTACAAGGCCGAGGAAATGGTCGGCAGGTCGATCATGCTCCTCATCCCGCCGGATCGCCATAGCGAGGAGCGGGAGATTATTGACCGCCTGCGCAGAGGCGAGCGCGTCGAGCACTATGAGACGGTCCGCCGGCGAAAGGACGGCAACGATGTCCACATATCGCTGGCCGTGTCGCCCGTGAAGGATCAATCCGGCGCCATTGTTGGGGCGTCGAAGATTGCGCGCGACATCAGCGAGCAGAAGCGGTTCGAAGCGCAGAAGGATCTCCTGCTCAACGAGATCAAGCACCGCGTCAAGAACACGCTGGCGACCGTGCAGGCGATGGCCAGCCAGAGCTTGCGCAGCGCATCGAAGGACGAGTTGCGCTCTTTCGCGTCGCGCCTGCATGCCCTGGGCAATGCCTATGATTTGCTGACGAGCGACAACTGGGATCGGGCAATGATGCGGGATATCGTCAGCCGCGCAATCGAGCCGTTTCAGGGTGCGCGCTTCGTGGTGCATGGCCCGGCCGTTCTTCTTAACGCCAGCCAAGCCTTGAAACTGACAATGGTGTTGCACGAGCTGGCGACAAATGCCGTCAAGTACGGCGCACTGGCGAATGCCACGGGTCACGTCGCCATCGCGTGGCAGCATACAATGGGCACCGATCTGCAGCTTAGCTGGAAAGAAGTCGGCGGACCGCCGGTATCTCCGCCCAGGCGCAAGGGGTTCGGCTCTCTGCTCATCGAGCAATCCGGCGAGAACGTCGTGTTTGGCTACGCGCCGACGGGCCTGACGTGCACATTGCACTTAGCCCTGTAAGACAAGGCCCGAGCCGGGCCCACGAGTATTGGGGTCAACACGCTCCTGTCAGCGCTCATGGCGGCCCGCTTCGTTGTACTTGCCATCGGCGCCATCAATCGATCGGGCGGTTTCAGCTCGTCCTTCCTCTTCGGTTCCTTGCCAATCACTCATGGCACCGTGCGGAACGCCCCCCGTCTATAGACGTTCATGTGGACTTCTGGTTTGCAAAAGGAGTTCCAGATGCTGAAGCGGATGTGCCTTTTCGCCGTGGCCGCAGGCGTGCTGGTGCCGACAGCGGCGTCGGCCGAGTACTACATCGTCCAAGAGAAATCGTCTCGGAAGTGCAAGATTGTGGAGACACGCCCGACCGAGACCACCTGGATTCAAATCGGGCCTATGGCGTTCAAAACACGCGATGAAGCCGACCGTCAAATCAAAGTGGTCTGCAAAGAGCGGCGCTAGATCGCTCCATGAGCCGGCAACGGTCTGGTTGCCGGCTCTCTTCGCTGCCTTCGGCAATAGAGCCGTCACTGGTGGACGGCCGATGCAATGAATGATCAAGGAGGAGGCTGGCGATGGCCAAGCCCATGAACCCGAGGAAAGCCGCCGAGAAGGCCAAGAAGAAGCCGGGCGCCCAGCAGCACCAGAATCCTCCGCGAAACACGGATACCAACAATCCGGAACGCAATCCGCGCGATCAAAAGGGCGTGGCGGCAGTAAGTAAAGGTCACACTCCTTCACTTCCCTGATCTCGTGCCCTCCATTTGTCAAAGCGGGTGCGCTTGCCCCTTGCTCAGCTGCCCTTGGGCTTTCCAACGATCTCCACGCGCTCCCCCCAACGGGTCGTGCACGTAGAGTCGCCGCTCCGGCACGTCGAAAACGATGGCCAGAGGGAATCCCAGAATCAGCCCGAGGGGACCAAAGAGAACTCCAGTCGCAACCACCGCGAACTCGGCGACGGCTGGGGCGATCGAGACCATACGGTCGCCGATCGGAGGTGTGATGAGGTTGCTCTCGGCCTGTTGCACGACAACGAGCGCAGCCAAAAGCCAATAGGACTGTCTGCAAGTCCACCTTGCTGGCGATGAGCAGCGCCGGTATCGCGGTAAGGATCGGGCCGACGATCGGCACGAACTTGGCAAACTTCGGCCTGAAAGCCTGATGCGAAGGCCGATGGGACACCGACCAGCCAAAAAAGCTCGAGGCCAGCAAAGACGCCGACCAGCAGCATGGCGAGAACCTGGACTTTGAGCCAGCGCTTCAGTGCTTCGCCTGCGTCCTCCAGGGTGGCGTTGACGTTAGGCTGAATGGCCGGCGGCACCCATTTGACGAGGCTGTCGTGATAGAGACGCGGATTGATCGCCAGATAGATCCCGCCGAACACGACCAGAAGGAGTGAAGCCAAAGCCCCCGCGATGGTCGCGAGAACGGTGAGTGCGTGCCAGGAGGCGACATCGCCGCTTCTGGTCGGGTGTTAACCCATATCCAGGGGCCGGCGGAACCGGCGAGAGGCTTGGAGAGTTGCCCGCATACACGCAACGCATGGTCTTCAACGTATGGTCTACATTGTCACCTGTGCATCGCCACCGCCCCAGCGCGAGACATCCGCGACACCGCATCGAGCGTAAGCACAGTCCGCTAAAAAAGCGCGATCTGGCGTCGCTGTCGAACAGCGATTTGTTGCGGCGGCGCTTTTGTGAGCTTCCCATTGAGCTTGCAAACACGCCTGTTGCTGGCCGCGTGCAACGCCTGTTTGCGGAGCTGAGAAGCCGGAGAATCAAGTGCAGACCCGTCGTTTGGTTATCTGAGGAATGGTTCAATCCAGATGGTGTCGTTGGCTTTGCCATACCGTTCTATCTTGCCCATCCACGCCTTATCCGCCTCGAGCGCGATTTGATGTTCGAAGCCGAGGGAGCAGCGGAACTCGAATGTATGCGCATCCTCCGCCACGAAGCCGGACACGCAGTCGATGAGGCGTTCAAACTGCACCGGCGCGCAGACTATGCTCGAATCTTTGGCTCGCCCCACAGGCCCTATCCGACGTCCTATTCTGTCGAGCCCGTGAGCCGCGAGTACGTCATCAATCTGAACGCCTGGTACGCGCAAGCGCATCCTGTTGAGGACTTCGCCGAAACATTCGCAGTCTGGCTTGGCTCAAAGCGATGGACCATGCGCTACCGGGGATGGCCGGCACTCAAAAAACTGCAGCAGGTAGAAAAGTGGATGGAAAGGTTCGCCGACAAGCCCCCCAATTGCAGGCAGACGGGGCCGGTCGAATCCTTGAAGGCCAACGAGCGCACGCTGGGCCAGCACTATGACGAAAAGCGTGCGTTTTATGGCATCGCCGCAGCCGGTCAATATGATGGTGCATTGCAGCGGCTGTTTCCCGAACCGATGTCCCGTGACAATTGGCGCCACCGCCCGAGCGCCAGTCGCTTCCTGCGGTCTCTGCGCAGTACCGTGCGTAGTCGAGCCAGCGAGCCGCTCGGTGTGCCCGCCTACGTTGTCGATCAGATTCTGCGCCAGTTCACCCGGCGTGCGCAGGCGCTTGATCTGCGCGTCACCCGACCGCAGGAAGATGTGATCGAGGCACTCAACAAGCTTGTCACACGTGCCACCATTAGCGTTCTTCGCGAAGGTCACAGGTTTCCACTATGACCCGACATGCGAAGCGCAAATTCAGAGTCATTTTGTTGGCTGACGAGCGGCTTCTGCCGAGGGGAGATATCAGGGACCTCAGTGAAAAGCAGCGCGAGCTTCGTAAGACCGAATTCGACGTTCTAGAGGGTCTGAAGGCGCTCGGGCACGAGGTGTGGCCCATCGGCGTGTATGATGAGCTATCTGCCATCCGTGGCGCGATTGATGCGCACAAGCCGCACATCGCCTTCAACCTTGTCGAAGAGTTTGACGGCATTGGTCAGTTCGACCAGCACGTCGTCAGCTACCTTGAGCTTCGCAAGCAACCATATACAGGCTGCAATCCGCGCGGTTTGACTCTGTCGCGCGATAAGGGCATCACGAAAAAGCTCCTGGCCTACGAGGGTCTTTCAGTTCCCGATTTCGCGGTATTTCCACTGCGCCGCCGAGTGAAGCGCCCGCCTTCACTGGCCTTTCCACTTTTCGTCAAGTCCCTCACCGAAGAGGGCTCGGCAGGCATATCGAACGCATCCATCGTGCATGATGATGCAAAGTTGCTGGAGAGAGTGGAGTTTATTCACCGCACGATCAAATCGCCGGCCATAGTCGAACAGTACATCGAAGGCCGTGAGATCTATGTCGGCGTGATGGGCAACGACCGGCCCAAGACGCTTCCCCCCTGGGAGTTTTCAATGCTGGACCGCAACTCCGATCAACCATTGATCGCATCTGATCGCGCCAAGTGGGACCCACAGTATCAGAGGCAGCTCGGCCTAAAGACCGGGCCTGCCAAACTCAACAAGAAAATGGCAGACAAGCTGGCATCCTTGTCCACGCGAATCTACCGCCTTCTGGATATGAGCGGTTATGCGCGCCTCGATTACCGCGTTACCGACGAGGGGCAAGCCTATCTGCTCGAGGCCAATCCTAATCCGCAGATCGCGCGAGATGAGGACTTTGCTGAATCTGCTCGGCACATTCACATCAGCTATGAGGAGCTTTTGCAGCGCATCCTAGACGTCGGCCTGAGATATCAGCCAAGCCGCAACCTCGTTTGAGCGAACAGTGATGCACCGGCGCGGCGCGCTGGCCGACCATCTACCGGGCACTTCAGGGCAAAAACAAAAGGCAGTCAACTCTTTGCAAACGCAGGTGGCAACGTGCGGGACGGCGCTCTCTATGCCGTCATCCTGTTCGCAAATGGCATCAACGCATCGCCTATCATCTACCCGGGCGTTCCGATCAACGCCGCGCGGCTCAGATTCTTTGTGACCTCCGATCACACGCTCGGGCATGGGTAAACCCGAGTCTTGATCTCCACCGCTGGTCATCACGCCTCGATGAGTCAACGCGCATGCCCCTCTTGCTACTTGCGCGAGCTGGCAGAGGGTGAGCCTCAAGGAAATGACGAAGGGTCATGAAGAGCTCGCCAGCATGGTTTCCGTCCTCGCGATGCGTCCGCCTGAATTAAAAAAGGGGCCGGCATCTGCCGGCCCTTTCAGCCTATTGCGCAATGCTAATTGGCCTTGGGTGTGGGGCGCTGGGCAGGCGCTTCGCGCGCCCGTTGCTCTGCGGCTTTCTCGGCCTCCTGATCAGCCTTCGACTTAAAGGTCGGCGTGTTGGTCAGCTCCTCTTTTTTTGCATCCATCGTCAGCTGCATAGTCCCGTCCTGCCCGGACGCCATCGTCAGCCGATCAATCTTCATGGCCACGCTCTTCTCGCCGAGGCCGAGGAAGCCGCCAACACCAATCACGAAGCCCTCAACGCTCCTGCCATCCTTAGTAAGGATGAGGTCGCTGATGCTCCCGATCTTGGCCTTATCCGGCGCGTGGACCGTTTGGCCGATCAGATCTCCCTTTGCCAGGATGGTATTGGCGTCCTGGACAAGGATCTGACCCGGAAGCGGCTTTGCCGGCTGCGCGGTCGGAGCCCGCTCCGTCGAGGGTGTTTGCGCCATTGCTTGCGGCGGATTGCCGAGGACAGCCGCTAGTGCGGCCACGCTCACTGCTGCTCTGAGCATCATTCTTACCTCCTAATACTAGGGTCAATCTGATAGCTCCGAGATTGAGAGATAACCCCGCTGGTCAGCCGAGGTTCCAGTGTGGGCACGCAGGTGCTTGCGTTCTCGCTTCCACAGACGGATGTGGCCAAACGTTCCTGGAACCACGTGTCAGGTCAGACCGGCGCAAAGCGAGCAACTCTGAGAGTGACGGTGGAGCGCCTTCAACCTGCACACTGGAATAGGCGAGCAACGCAACCGTGGACCGTTAACGCTTGAGGATCCGGCCCTCTACTGAAGGGAGCGTGCGCCGTAGATGCGGATGGCGCCGCCAACATCGCCCGCCTGCAGGGAGCGGAAGCTTTCCAGATAGTCCATCGACATGAGCTGGCCGTGCGGCTCGGGATGGTCGAGGCCGATGGCGTGGCCGATCTCGTGCGCGATGGCGTAGCGCAGATCGTAGACGGCGAGATTGCCGTCGAAGCCGACCTTCCAGCGCTTCATCGGATTGAGGCAGATCAGCGAGCGGTCGATCTGGCGCGTCGTGCCGGTGCCGTCCTTCACATATTTGACGTCGGCATAGGCGTAGCCAACGGGATCGGTCTGGGCGCCGATCAGGATGCCGGGCTTGGCGTCTTCGGCGGCCGCCTCAAAGCGGATGTTGGCGACCCGCTCCCACATGTCGAAGGCAAACCGCACCTCCTCCAGGAACATGACCTTGGAGACGCCGGACTGGGTCAGGAGACTATCCGTCGGCACCATCTGCGAGCAGTTGCGGGCGTCGTCGAATGCGACGTCCTTATCGACGAAAGCGTAGGTGACTTTGACCGGTTCCGGCCCGATTCCGCCCCAGCGCACGTAAAGACCGCCGAAATCGAGAAGGCGAAACCCGAGGTACGTCTGCGCTTGAACGCCACCCATTCCAACCAAGCTGGCCAGAAACAGGCCCGCAAGCAAGCCTCTCACCGCAGATCCCCGCTAGGTTTTGCTGCCCCCAACGAGGCGCAACGATGGTTCATGTGATTTGACAGGTAATCCACTCTACACGCCCTCACCCGTGCGGTGAAGCGCCGCGATGGAATTTTGTTGCGACACCCAAGTTGCAGCCTCTCATGTCATTTCAGCAGCTATCGCCCGAGCCCGGGGCAAGCTGCAGCGAATGCCTGCAGCTCGATGCGGTTAACGCGAACCTCTCCGGAACTCCTTGCGGGAATCGTACAAAAATTATGTCGGGACAAGGAACGTCATTAGACAGTGCAAGTTCGATTCTCAAGGCAGTTTGAGCGCGCGGAGGTCCCGACACAGCAATAACGGACGACGCGGTACCCTCTCGACAAGCTGAAAGAGTTTGAAGCGCACGCGCGCAACTTGGTCGAAGCCGCGGAGCGCAGCCGAGGTGCTTTGCGACACGCGCAATCATGCATCCTGGCGGTCGGACGCCATGTCGACATCCAGCGGCCAGATACGCTGACCCAGATTACGCTGACAAGGAGGACCGTATGAACGCTGCCATTCAACAAGAAATCACCGACGCCTGCACTGCCATGGAAATGGTGCGCGAGAGCGCCGAGCGCGGCGATGCGGCGATGATGACCACGGCGCTCAAGGATGTACGCAAGCGTGCCAATCGCCTGCTCAAGGCGATGACCGCTGACATGCCGCCGATTGGCATCGACGCGCAGCTCCCGACCGAACCAAAACTGCCGATCAGGGACGGAGAGGCATGACTTATGAAAGCCCGGGAGTGAACTCGCAACCGCGTTCGTGATGCTGGCCGATCCGCTGTCGAGCTACGTCTCAGGTGCCACGATTGCCGTCACCGGCGGACGGCCGATGCACTAATAGGAGAAGACCATGTCGAAACCAATAGACCCGCGTGGAGCTGAAGATAAGTCCATTGGAACGATTTCGTACAAACGTCGTTCTCCGGTCCGAAATAGCAATTAGGAGACGACAATGTTGAAGTACGTCCTGCCACTGGCAGCTCTCACCGCCATGACTGCTCCAGCCTTCGCAGCCGAGTTCTACGTCGTTCGCGACCCCAATACCAAGAAGTGTCGCGTCGTCGAAACACGTCCGACCGACACGAAGATCCTCGTGATGGGTAACAAGGCCTTCGTCACAAAGGATGAAGCTGAGAAGCAGATCACGGTCCTCTGCAAAGACTAAGGATTTTGGAAAAAAGACACACGAACGTGACGTGCGTCTTTTCTGATTTGGAAGTGGCGCATCCGCGCAGCGTTTGTAATCCGGTCCAACACGGCAGACCAGGAGTTCCGTCACATGAGATTGGTAATCCCAGCAGCAGCGGCAGCGTTGCTGTGCACCGCAACGCTAACCTTTGCGCAGGGGCAACCCGACCGCCCCGAGAGAGGGGGACCGGACCGGAGCGAGCGGGCCGCGCCACAGCGCGGTGCCGGTGGAAATCAGAATCGCGGCGAGATGCGCAGCCGGGCTGAGCCGAGAGGGCAGGTGCAGCAGGGCAACCAGCGGGGTGCTGCTGAACGCCGGTTGGACAGATCACCAGATCGGGCGCAGCGCGATGACCGTCGCGCACTCCAACAATCAGAGCGTCGGGACCGCACTGACGCCTCACGAGAGCGATCACCCCGCAACACAGAACGGCGCCAGATTGAGCGAAAGCAAGTCGAGCGTCGGCAAATTCAACGGCCAGAGGGAGTCGAACGCCGTGTCGAGCGTAGAGGTGATCCGGCCCGGGTTCAGGAGCGCCGTGATGGTCAAGCAGGACAGCGCGCCGCTGGTGACAGCCGCACTCTGGAACGGCGCGAAGCCGTGCGTGAGGCTCGCACGCGATTGACGGCGGAACAGCGTGCCCGTTTCTACAGCTCGTTCGACCGTCGCCGGGTCACCAATGTTCGCTTTAATGCGCGCATAGGAACTCGCATTCCCCGATCCGTGCGGCTGTACGCCATTCCGGCCGCCGTGGTGGGCTTCGTTCCGGCGTACAGCTACTATCGCTATGTCTATCTCGACGACACGATCTGCATCGTGGACCCGAACACCTACGAAGTTGTGGACGTGATCGAATACAGTTCGGGCGGACCTGCCGTGCTCGAGGCACGGCTCGATCTGACAGCCGACGAACGAGCGCTAATCCTCGACAGCATCGCGGCCGACTATCCCGAGACCGAGATCGACCTTAGATTGGCGCTCGGTGCCGAAGTTCCAGGCCGGGTCGAACTGCATACGTTCCCGGACGTGGTGTTGGATCGAATTTCCAGGCTGCGCAGCTACCGGTTCGTCGTGAGCGATGGGAACGTCGTGATCGTTAGGCAGCGCGATAGGGAAATTGAGCTGGTCGTGCGCAGGTAGCGCATCGCAGCAATCGTTGAATGGCGGCCCCCTGAGGAGCCGCCATTCTTCATTTCGGAGTGCGCGACGCGCAGCCGATCATAACGTCAGGTAGTGATCCTTCAGCGCGCCTCTGGACGGGCGTCGTGAAACAACCGGCCGCCAAAAAGGGTGACCGGCACCGCGAGAGCGGCAAGCAGGATCGCAATGCCGTCCGCGCCCTCGGCGCCTTTTGGAAGCGCCTGGTCCGATAGCCTGCATCGCCCGGTGATATGACGGGGCGCAAAAAGGCCCTCGCGCGAGCATGCGGCGCTTCGGCGCCTTCCCACATTGGAACCAGCAGGACCGCGAGTGGTTTTTGCACCTCTCGCCGGCGCTTAGCACTTTGGGCCCGGCTGCGGCCGGACGAAGTTACCTATTTTGGGGCGCCATGATATCATCGAGACCTTTTCCATCTTTCAGATGCGGCTTCGCGACTGCCCTGTTTGCGGCAACCGTGCTTGCCGCGCCTGCGTACGCTCAGGACGCGTCCTCGGCACAATTCTCCAAGGCCGTCGTGGAAGACTTGGCGAAGAGCCTGGCGACGAAGGCCTACGTTCCGCCGCCGGAAACCTTGCCCAAAGGCGCCGAGACCCTCGACTACGATCAATACCGTCAAATCCGGTTTCGCAAGGAGCGGACCATTTGGCGGGGCGAGGGCTCCAATTTTGAGCTGCAGGTGCTTCCCAGCGGCTGGCTCTTCAAAACGCCCGTCGAGATCAATCTGGTCGAAAGCGGTGCCGCGCGCTTGGTGGCACCGGACCAGTCCTACTTCGATCTGGGCCCATTGGCTGGAAAGCTTGCTCCGGAGGATCGCCTGGGCTTCTCGGGCTTTCGCATTAACAACCCGATGAACAGGCCTGACGTGTTCGACGAGATCATTGTCTTCCAGGGCGCAAGCTACTTCCGCGCGTTGTCCCGCAATCAGGTTTATGGCCTGTCTGCCCGCGGCCTGGCGGTGAATATCGGAGGGGCGGGCGGCGAGGAGTTTCCAGCGTTTCGGCGATTTTGGATCGAGAAGCCGGCGCCCGGCGCGGCCACGGTCACCATCCACGCGCTCTTGGACAGCCCTTCGGTCACCGGCTCTTATTTCTTCCGCGTGACGCCCGGGCTTCCCACCGTCACGGAGGTACAGGCGACTCTCATTCCTCGCAAGGAACTGGCCAATGTCGGAATAGCTCCGCTTACGAGCATGTATCTTTTCTCCGACATCAACAGGCAACGCGTCAGTGATTTTCGTCCGGCCGTCCACGACTCCGACGGATTGGCCATCATCAACGGCTGGGGCGCAAATCTCTGGCGCCCGCTGACCAACCCGAAACGGCTGCAGACCAGTAGCTTTCTCGACAACAATCCGCGCGGTTACGGCCTGATCCAGCGCGCGCGCTCGTTCTCGGAGTTCCAGGACCTGGAAGCGGGCTACGAGAAGAGACCCAGCGCCTGGGTCGAACCCTTGCAGCCATGGGGCGGCGGTGCGGTCGAGTTGTTCGAAATTCCGACCGAGGAGGAAATCCACGACAACATCGTCGCCTATTGGAAGCCCAGCTTGCCGCTGAAGGCAGGTCACGCCTACAGCTTCAATTATCGGCTGACTTGGCCCAATGACGCGCCGCGAAAGTGGCCGGGCGCTTTCGTGCATGCCACCCGCTCGGGGCTTGTCAACGGCTTGCAACGGTCCACCGGAGCGATCCAGTACGCGGTCGACTTCAAGGGGCTTTCGCCGCAGAGTCTTTCCGAGTTGCCGCAGGCGCGGCTCGACGTCAGCGCCGGCAGCGTCAGTCCGCCCATCGTGCAGGCCAATCCGCATATAGATGGATTGCGCGTTTCATTCAGCTTCGATCCCAAAGGCGCCGCCGCAAGCGAATTCCGGTTGGTGTTGCAGGTCAACGATAAGGCCGTATCCGAGACCTGGTTGCATCGATGGACAAAAAGCTGACCGCTTCCCGCGACCCGGCATCGGGGCACGCAATGGTGCCTGAGCGGCACGGTCGCAGAATGCCGGAGCAGGCGCTTTGGTACGACGCGGCGGCGACCCCAACCACGCGTGGTCGGACCCAGCAGATGGCGCGCTTGGCGCTGCTGGTCGTTTGGCTGGCAGCCGTCGCGGCCTTCGGATGGACGCTCTACCGCGTCTTGTCCGTCGAGACGCCGACATATCTGCAGCTTGCCTTTCTCGCCTTGAGCACGCTGTGCTTCGCCTGGGTGGCGATAGGATCGGTGACGGCACTCATCGGCTTCGTGTGCCTTTTGTCCGGCCGGGGGACCGACTCCATGGCGCTGCCGGCGACCGGCCTGCCGCTGCGAACGCGGACCGCGCTCCTCTTTCCGGTCTACCGCGAGGATCCCCTTGGCGTCGCAGCAACCATCGCAACGATGGTCCGCGACATTGGTGAAGCCGGCGCCGAGGCAAGCTTCGATATCTTCGTGCTGAGCGATACACAAGATTCCGAGGAGCGGGCCGTTGAAGTTGCCGCGTATGCCAACTTGCGCGCTCGCCACATCGATCACTTACAGATCTACGCCCGCTGGCGCACACCGAACACGGGCAAAAAGGCCGGCAACATTCGCGATTGGGTCGAAAACTTCGGCGGCGCCTACGATACCTTCGTCATCCTCGATGCGGACAGCATAATGTCTGCCCTAACTCTGCTGCGGCTGGCGCGAGCGATGGAGGAGCATCACCGGATCGGCCTGATACAGACGGTGCCGACGCTGGCGGGCGGCACCACGTTGTTCGCGCGCCTTCAGCAGTTCGCCAGTTGCTACTATGGCCAAGTCCTTTCCGTAGGTCTCGCCGCGTGGCAGGGCCGGGACGGCAATTACTGGGGCCACAATGCGATCATCAGGACCGCCGCGTTTGCGGATGCCGCCGGCCTGCCGCAACTGAAGGGATCGCCTCCTCTGGGCGGCCACATCCTCAGTCATGATTTTGTCGAGGCAGCGCTTCTGCGGCGGGCCGGCTGGGAGGTGCACATGGTGCCCTCCGCATCGGGATCATACGAAGGCTGCCCGCCGGCACTGTCCGATCTGATCGCACGAGATCGCCGGTGGGCGCAGGGCAACCTCCAGCACCTTCGGCTGCTCAGGATCACCGGCCTGCCCTTCGTGAGCCGTTTGCATCTCGCCTTCGGAGCATGCGCTTACATCGCCTCGCCCACCTGGGCATTGACGCTGCTCATCGGCGTGCTGCTTGCAGCTCAAGCACAGTTCGCAACACCGAGCTATTTCGGCACCGAAGTGAGCCTCTTTCCGAAGTGGCCCGTGTTCGACGCCCAGCTCGCGCTCATGCTCTTCATCGCCACGGTAGTCGCGGTCTACGTTCCAAAACTGCTCGGCCTGGCGTGGGCCTTGCGGACATCCGCGGCGCGGCAGGCCAACGGCGGTACCCCGCGAATGATCTTCGGTTTCCTCGTAGAATCGATTTTTTCGACCCTGATCGCGCCGATCCTGATGATCACGCAGAGCGGTGCAGTCCTCGGCATCGTGCTGGGCCGAGATGCGGGATGGGGCGCGCAGCGTCGCTCAGGTGCGGCGTCCAGTATCGGTGAGAGCGCCAAACGTTATAAATGGCCCGTGATCTGGGGCGTTGCAGGCGGCCTCATCTGCTGGCTGATTGCCGCGCATCTGCTGGCATGGATGAGCCCCGTTCTCGCCGGTCTCATTCTCGCACCCATCATGGCGAACATTACAAGCGGACCGTCGCGCAACCTTCATTCTTTGCTGGCCACCACGCACGACCTGCAACCACCGGCGCTGCTCATCCAGCGTGAGATCGTAGAAGGCAAAATGGAAGCATCGAGAAGTTGATCGTTCCCAATAAAGCGGGAGTTGTACCTTGCCGTTCCCGTTGCTCGGTATGCGCTGGCTGTCGCCAGCTCCATTAACGCCAATGTCCTAAGCACGTTGCGAGGCGGTGCGCCGCTGCAAATCACATCACCTTCGAGCTGGGGAGAATGGCCTCAGTGCTGTTCGGCAGGGCCGATATGTTGCCTCCAGAAGAGGCTTTCTGTCGGTCCTCCCCACCAAACCTTTACGATTCTCATCTCACAGCCCCGCGAACCGGCGGCCGGCCACACGAAGCGTCGGACGGCAGCAGGCGTCGCTACGCTAGCCGATGAGATGGATGCTGGCGTGCTTCCCGCTACGAAACGGGGCATGCCGACATCTGGAATGAAGAGGGACGTGCGATATCGCACAAGCCGGATTTGAGCTATAAGCGCGCCAGCCGGGCCCTCTTTCCAGGAAATACCCTTGAGCACACCTCGTTTGCCGTCGCCAGCGGCGCCGCGCGATTGGTTGCGGGTTTTGCGCGATTACCGCGAACCCAGCCACGCCCGCAGCAGCTTCGAAATTGCGATCACGGCCGGCCTGTTTGCGGCGTTCTGGTTCGGGTCCTGGTTTGCACTCCAGTGGTCCTGGTGGCTCAGCTTGGCCGTATCCATCCCAGCCGCCGGTTTTCTGGTCCGCCTTTTCATGATCCAGCATGACTGCGGTCATGGCACCCTGTTCCGCCATCGGCGACTGAACGATTGGATCGGGCGAACCATAGGTGCGCTCACGCTCACGCCATATGGCCATTGGCGCCACAGCCATAACATGCATCACGCAAGTTCCGGGAATTTGGATAGGCGTGGCATCGGCGATATCGACACGCTAACAGTGCGTGAGTATGTGCAGCGCTCGCCCCGACAACGTCTTGCCTATCGCATTTACCGCAATCCGCTGGTGATGTTCGGCCTGGGCCCGGCATACCTCTTTCTGATCCAGCATCGTCTGCCGGTTGGCGCCATGCTTGCAGGCTGGCGCCCGTGGCTCAGCACGATGGGCACCAATATCGCCATCGCCGTCGTCATCGTGAGCACCGCTTGGGTTGTCGGCTGGTGGCCCTTCGTTCTCGTGCACTTCCCGATCATGTTGCTCGCCGCCTCCATTGGCGTGTGGCTGTTCTATGTTCAGCATCAGTTCGAGGATACCTTCTGGGCCGCCGAGTCTACCTGGACCATGCCGGAGGCCGCGCTCCATGGCAGCTCACATTACGATCTGCCCGTGATCTTGCGCTGGTTCACGGCCAACATTGGCATCCATCATGTTCATCACCTGTGCAGTCGCATTCCGTATTACCGGTTGACAGGCGTCCTGCGCGATCAT
This sequence comes from Hyphomicrobiaceae bacterium, assembly GCA_046154585.1. Classification (GTDB taxonomy): domain Bacteria; phylum Pseudomonadota; class Alphaproteobacteria; order Rhizobiales; family Hyphomicrobiaceae; genus CADEFX01. The sequence goes on from JBJXDX010000126.1 coordinate 21,127, forward strand.
CCCGAACTGGCCGAGGTGGGGCGGCTAACGCTGATGCAGAGCCTGCGCTGCGTGCCGCTTGTGCTTTGGGACGAGGAGCAACGGCGCTTGATTTCGTTCCGCGAGCTTGCCAGTCGCGGCAATGCATCAGCTTAAGTGCAGCCAGCTCCAGACGGCGCGTGCTGCTGCGCCAAACAACTTCGCCGCCAGTACGGGCACGATAAGGGCGAGCAGGGCCACTCCGAAGATTGCCGTCGCCACGGCAACGGCGCGACCGGCATGGGAGCGGGCGCCGCGAAACAACCGGCCGCCAAGAAGGATGACCGGCACCGCGAGAGCGGCCAGCAGGATCGCAACGGCGTCCGCGCCATCCATGTCCATGAGGGGCCTCGCAGGCCCACATCAGACGTGAGCCATTGACCCACACAGTGCTCGTCCCCGTCAGGAAAAGCGATGGCGCTGCATAGCCGAGGCCGCAGTCCACAGCACCTCGAAGCGTCGCCCCTATGGCCGTAGGAACTATTCACCGAGGTGGGCGTTTCGTGATCCCGACCGTCGAGGGCATGGCCTGTCGAGGGTTTGGGTCCTTCGGAGCAAGGGTGAACCTGGAACACAGCTCATGAAAACACTTCTGCTTACGACGAGTGCGGTCGCACTCGTCGCCACGATGACATTGGCAATCGCTCAGACACCTGCGGGAGAGCAAGGCCAATCGACGAGCGCGCAGGCGATCCAATCCAAAATCATTGAGGGCACGAGTCCGGTCCAACTTGCGCAGCTAGAAAAAGGCGGCGCTGGCCGCAGCGCGGAGCCCCAACAAGCGCCCTCCCAGAAGAGCGACCGAGGTGGTCGGGCGAACCGGGCTGGCCCCACAGTGCGGGAGGGCCGTTCAGGCAGCGACGGCGCAACGACGCGTCGGCGTTCGGGAGGCGATGGCGTCACCGTCCGCCGCCGAGGTGACCAAGCTGGCGGATCCACTCGTACATATCGGCGGGCAGACCGTGGCAATCGCAGAGGTGTCCGTTTTTACTGGGGTCCGGGAGCCGAGTTCTGGTTCTATGATGGCTACTATCATGGCGACTGTGCTTGGCTGAGGCGCAAGGCGCGCGCCACGGGAAGCCGGTACTGGTGGAGCCGCTACCGCCAATGCCGCGCGCTCTAGCGCTCGTCACCAACAAACCTCCGGCCCGAAATCCAGCAGGACCTTAGGGCAGGGCGATCAGTGAGCGGCGCTTATCTTTTGGCGTCGCTCTCGTCGTCTCGCCACGGTGGCCGCGCGAAGGCAAGCCAAGACAATAGGCTATTTGCGACCAGCCCGTGAGAGACTGGCGGTACGAAGACGTACCGAAATCTTTAGACCAGGGAGGAATAGTTGGGCGACGGTGTTCTCTGGGGGCGCCTGATCCTGGTCATCGCTGACGATCCCGCCGTGGCGTTGGATTTGGAAACTGCATTCCGGCGCGCCGTGCTCGAACGCCGCTTACCCTTCCTGATCTATGAAACTCAACTCCAGAAACGATCCCCTCCGCCGAGGGAAGCGTCGAGCGAAGACGTGGTCGGAGCGCTTGCATTCCTGCTTCGACCCGGCGGACCCGGCTTCGGGAGTTGATCATGGTGCTCAAGGGAAGCCGCGTCCTGGTCGTCGAGGACGATCCCTTTATCGCCCTTGATGTCGCCGCTAACCTGGAAAGTGAGGGCGCGACGGTCGTCGGTCCTGCGTATGATCTCGCTGCCGCGCTCGCGGAGGATGCCGGTCTCAGTGCCGCAGTTCTGGACCTTCGCCTGGAACCCGAAGATACGCTGCCCGTAGCCGCACGGCTGGCAGAGCGCGGCATGCCCTTCCTGCTCCAGACCACCGATCCGCGCGCCGTGCTGGACGCCCGCCCCGATGCGCTGGTTCTGTCCAAGCCGTTTCCCGCCGAAACGCTGGTCCTTACCCTCGAAACGCTGCTATAGGCTCGCTGAGAAATCCTGCTCCGGGACCAAACGTATGGCGTCGCCCGACAAGCCCGTGGTGGAGCAACCCCCGCGTGGTGATGGTCTGCCCGAGGTCAATCAACGCGCTCTCAACCTCCGCATTCGCCAGCAGGAGATTCTGGCCGAACTTGGCGTTGCTGCATTGAAGGGAACGCCCTTCCCTGAACTGCTGGACAAGACTGTCCGCGCCGTAGCTGAAGGGCTCGAAGCCGAACTGTGCAAGGCGCTAGAATACATCCCGGCCGAGAATCGGCTGCTGATGCGCGCGGGGGTCGGTTGGGATGCTGGCTTGGTAGGCACTGCCACCATAGGTGCGGACCTTGCGTCGCCCTCAGGCTACGCTCTACGCACGGGCAAGCCGGTGATCTCGAACCATCTCGACAGTGAAGAGCGCTTCCGCACGCCTGAGCTGCTGGCCGCGCACAGCGTCCGCCGCGCAATCAACGTCATTCTGCAAGGCGACGGCGCACCCTATGGAATCCTGGAAGTGGATAGCCGCTCCGAAGGCGAGTTCACGGAGCACGACATCGCCTTCCTTCAGGGTGCCGCAAACCTGCTCGGCATGGCCATCGAGCGTCAGCGCCAAGAGCGCGGTTGGAAAGCGGCCGTGGAGCATCAACAAGTTCTGATAAAAGAAATAAACCATCGTGTGAAAAACAGCCTGCAACTGGTCGCTAGCATGCTGGCCTTGCAGGCAAGCGAAGATGACCCGGCGCTCCGCCAGCGCCTACAAGAAGCGTCGAGCCGGATCGCCGCGATAGCGCGCGCCCATGACCGGCTGTATCGCAGCACGCAAGTCGAGAAAATTGAACTGGGCGAATATCTCGCGCTGGTTTGCGGCGATCTCACAGAGGCCACGCCGAACTGCGATATCTCCTGCGACGCGCCCGATAAACTGTTTATGGGCACCGACCGGGCCATCCGCGTCGCGCTGCTCGTTACCGAGCTTGTCACCAACGCCGCAAAACACGCTTACCCCGATGGCAAGCACGGACGCATTCGGGTTGGCGTTACGCGAGGCAACGGCGAGATCGCCTGCATTACCGTGCGCGACGAAGGCGTAGGGCTACCGCCCGCATTCGACCTAGAAAGCCGAGGCCGTGGCCTGGGCATGCGTCTCGCCAAGGCGCTGGCGCAGCAGAGTGAGGCGAAGATCGCCGCCAAGCGCCTTGCCGAGGGAACCGAGTTCGTGATCGAGCTGGCGCTTGTCGGGACGTGAGATGTCGAACCGGCTCAAAGCGGCTGGGTTACCTCGACCTGATGCCGCAAACCATTTTCAACATTGGTGCAAAGAGCACGTAGATCACTAGCGCCGTAACTATCATCGCGACCGTCAACAGTATGTTCATAGCACTGGTCCCTGCGGCCCGCGTGTGAGCGGCTATCCATCAAGGCCGGCCATCGGCTAATGGCAACGTTCTACGAAGCGCGGCGACAGCACCCACGCTTACACCGCTAAGGCGAGCAGCTTCGCGAACACTCGCGCCTCGCTGTAGCGCTTCGATAGCTACCGTTTTCGCCGCGTGTTCGAACCTCCCGACAGCTGAGTCGCCCAACGCGGCCGACCGATGCTTGTCCAGGAGGCGCTAGGCCATGCTGTCTATTGTCAATTCGATTGCTCCGCTCATCCTCTTTATTCTGGCAGGCGTGACCGGTGGCCGAACCGGCCTCCTGCCCGAGGCCATGCGCAAGGGTTTGTCCGATTTCTGCTAGCGAGGTCGTGATTCAGCTACACCCATCTGAAGCGTGGAGTCGATTATTGCTTTGCGGCCTACTGCCGACCTGTCGAAACCACGGAAAAGATTCGAACCCACGACCCCAGATGTTGCCTTCAGCAATTGCACATCAAGTCTCGGTCAAATCGGGTGCCCGATTTGAACCTATCACGGGACAAGCTTGCGGAAGATTTGCGGAACTTCGTACTGCTCAGTTGGACGAGGTTCGGCAGAGCTTGCAACGGGCATCCTGCTAACCTGTTGATACTAAGTTATTCTCTTCCCAGACCGCGGATTTTGATTCCGCCATGCGGAGGTTCGAACCCTCCCGCCCCAGCCAGATTCAATTGAGCTTGATGCTGCCGAACAGCCGGACATTCGCGCCGGGGAGAAGCACGTCTTCGCGGCGTTTGAACGAGGAGTGGTTCAGCACGACGTCGTCAGCCAGATTTTCGCCCTTGATGCCGATCGTCATCTCGGATGCCCAGCTCGGCCCCTGCTCCAGTTTCGTCGTGTAGCTGAGCTGTGCGGAGACGAGCGTGTAGCCCGGTGTGTCGATCTCATTGACGCCGATCTCGTCCTGTTTGAAGGCATGCAGGACACCGGCACGCGCCAACCAGTTTGCATCGCGATAGTAAAGACCACCACCCAGCCGGTGCGGCGGGATGCGCGGCACATTCTCGCCGCCGGCAAACTGCGCCCGCACGAAGTCGTATTGTGTGTCGACGCCCAGTACGCCGCGCCAGATCGGTAGAATATCGTATTGGGCGGCGAGCTCGGCGCCATAGAATGTGGCATCGCGCTGCTGGTAGAGGACCTGCGCCAGATCGTTGCCCGGGTTGCCGTCACCGCACGTCGCAAGTGTCTCGGCGCAATCAACGCCCGTCAGCTGCTTGTAGATGAAGCCGTTGAACTTCGAGTAATAGACCGAAGCATCGAACCTGAACTGCCCCTGGGCGCGCTTGAAGCCCAGCTCGATGGTGCTGGCCGCCTCCTTCTCAAGAAGTGGATTGCCGATCTCGAATGTGCCGGTCGCTTCGTGGACCCCTTTGGAGAAGAGTTCCGCGGCGTCCGGAGCCCGCTCGACATACTGTCCGTTCAGGCGCGCCACGACGCCAAGCGGCAATTCGTACAGGGCGCCGAGGCTGGCGCTGAAGGGTGCGAAGGATCGCTCGCCGGCGAAAGCCACGGGGTTGTTGGGGTCGGAAAACTCGAGAAGGCCCTGGCCGTTCACATTGCTCTGCTCGATCCGGGCTGCAGCCTGAAGGCGCAGCTGGCGGGTCAGTTGGAGTTCTTCGAAGACGAAAGCGGCGCTGGTGTTGGTTGTCGCGGGCGACAGGAGCGCATCGATCGGCTCGTCGACAGCGATACCTGCAACCTTGCGATGGCCCCATTGCGCGCCAACGGCGCCGCGCAGCTCGCCAAGGCCTGTCCTGACCGGCAGATGCTGAATCTCGAGCCGACCCTCCTGCTCCTTGTTGGTGAAGCGCGTGCCGACAATGTCGTGGCCGTCCGCTTGCTCGAAGATCACCTCGTTGTGCGCATAGTCCGATGCACCGAACCAGTAGCGGATGGCCTCGATGCCGTAGTCCCGCACGCGCCATTCGCCCTTGGACATGACCTTGTCCTGCGTCATGTCAATGCGCGGGCGGGCTTCCAGCGCTTCCTCGCCGGGAATGCCGTAGAGACTGGAGAAGCGGCTGAAGGCAATGCCGGCAAAACCGCTTTGCCAGACGTAGGATGTTCCGACGGAGAAGCCCTCGCTGTCGACAAACGTGTTGGCCTGCTTGCCGTGCGGGGTGTCGTAGTCGTCCGTTTGTCTCTTGAAGCCGTCGGCGTGCACGACGAAGCCGGCTGCCGAGCCGGCTGTGACCTTGAACGCTCCGTCGCGCCCCTCGTCGACCGACTGGAGACCGCCTCTTACTTCGCTTGAAAACCCGCGCGACGGCACAAAGGTTGGGATGCGTTCGTTCTCGACCGCAACGACGCCGCCGATGGCCTGGCTGCCGTAGCGCAAGGTCGCCGGGCCGCGCACAACCTCTACGCGATCCGCGGCAAACGGATCGATGGGGAACGCGTGGTCTTCCGACAGTGCCGACACGTCGTGGCTGCCGATGCCGTTTTCTTGGATGCGCACGCGGAAATTGTCGAGGCCGCGGATGATCGGCCGGTTGGCGCCGGCGGCGAAGGTCGATCCGCTGATGCCGGGCTTTGACTGCAGCGTATCGGTGATGGTGGCGCCGCGCGTCGCTTCCAACTCCTGCGCCGTGGTGACCGTGACCGGAACGAACGCGTCTTCGGACACGATGAGCGCGCCAGGAAGAACGGGATCGATGCTCAGATCGGCGGTTTGGTCCTGAGCGGTATCCGCGGCCGGCGTACTTGGCTGCGTGCGGGGCGCAGGGCGCCGTTTCACGACCGGACTCGGGGCCGTAACGACGATGCCCGGAAGCGGAGTTTGGGCCCGCAGCGTCGTCGCGTGGCCCACAAGACCGACCGCAGCCATTCCAGCGACGGCTACCCCTCGCGTCATCATTTTCATCAGCCACGCCCTCAATATGTTACGATGTAACATGTCATGCACTATACGATGCCGCAAGCGGCGGGCGGGTCTTTCCGGTCAATTCGTCTGAAGGTGATGCGCGATTGCGCCACTCGCACGGGGCCACTCGCACGGGGCCACTCGCACGGGCCACTCGCACGGGCCACTCGCACGGGCAGGTGCGCATCCGGCGTCGGCCGGCTATGTCCGTGCCGTGTCCGGTCGCCCCGCACTCTCATCTGGTGAAGTAGAGCAGGATTCGCGTTCCTGCCCTAGGCGCGGTCTTGCTGGGTGAACAGATGCAGGACGATGCGGCGCACGTCCTCCAGGGCGTATGGCTTTCGCAGCCGTGGGACCGCATGCAAATGCTCGGGCAACATAGAGGAATCGGAATATCCGGTGGCGAACGCGAAGGGAATTTGCCGGGCCAGGAGCTGATCGGCGATGGTGGCGCTCGTATCACCGCCCAGCCTGATGTCTACCAGCGCTGCATCCAGGCCTTCACTCTGTGCGAGCTTCAGCCCTTGAGCGAGACTCGACGCGGGGCCGATAACTTCGTGCCCCTCTCCCTCCAGGTCGGTCTGCAGTTGCAGCGCCACAAATGGCTCGTCCTCGACGACGAGGATGCGCCGCCGTTCCGTCTGCTCGGTGTCAGGCGCAACCGCCCCGTGCTGGGAGTACATGGCGGCGGACGCGGAAGGATTGGTGGCTTCCGTGTCACCGACAAATGGTCCTTCGATAGTGCATACCAATCCGTCGCGATGGAACGCACTGTCGATCGTGGCCCCAAGCTCTGCGGCAACGGACTTCAGAACCGTCAATCCGAAACCGGAACGTGCGGGCTCACTCACTTCGGGGCCGCCGGTCTCACGCCAGACGAGCCGGAGATGGGACTGCGGGTCGGCAGGAATCTCGCGCCACGACAACGTGACCTTGCCCGATGAGGTCGACAATGCGCCGTACTTGACAGCGTTGGTTGCAAGCTCATGCACGACGAGAGCAATAGACTGCGCCGCCTTGGGCGTGATCTGCACACACCGACCTTCGACAGCAATGTTGCCCGTCACCTCCGAGCGGAAGGGGTTGAGCAGGAGCGTCACCAGCTCTCGCAGCTCGGCGCCATTCCACGACCGCTGGCGAATGAGGCCGTGCGCCTTGGAGATGGCCTGGATGCGGCCGTCGAGTGCCGCCACGAATGCTTCGACCGAGGCCGCGCGCCGGCTGGACAGACGCGCCATGGCGCTGACATTGGCCAGCATGTTCTTCACGCGATGATCAAGCTCGGCCATCAGGAGCTGCTGGCGCTGCTCGGTGAGCTTGCGTTCGGTGATGTCGAGAATTGTTCCGGTGACACGCGCGACTCTGCCGGCGGGATCGCCCGTGGCCGCGAACGAACGGCCGCGGTCAAGAAGCCAGCGCGTGCCGTGCCTTGGATGCTGCACGCGGAATTCGAGCTCGTGGGATTCCGCGGGACGCGCGCTCATGGCATCGCGCACGGCGTCGCGGTCGCCTGGATGCACGATGGCAAGGAAGCTCTCCAGCTCCAGGTCGCCTTCCGCATCCGAACCCAGGAGGTCCCTCAGGCGAGGCGAGCAGTGCATGTGATGGCTCGTGGCGTTCAGGTCGTAGGTGCCGAACCCGGCCGCCTCGCTGGCGAGGCGAAGACGCTGCTCGCTCTCGTGCAACCGTGCGGCTGACGCCTCGAGCTCGGAGGTGCGGTCGGCCACCCGTTGCTCCAGTTCGAGATTGAGCCGCTCGAGCTGGCGCGTCTTGCGATGCAGGTCGGCGAAGACACGAACCTTGGCGCGCAGGATCTCGGGAACGATCGGCACCGACACATAGTCGACGGCGCCGGTCGCGTAGCCGCGCACCAGATCAGGCTCGGTCATCAGGATCGCGGATACGAAGATGATGGCGGTATTCTCGAAGCGGGGATGCTCGCGGAGCATGGTCGCAAGCTGGAACCCATCGAGCTCCGGCATGCACACGTCCATAAGGATGACCGCCACATCGAGCTTGAGCAGCCGCTCGAAGGCCTCCCGGGCCGAGTTCGCCGCGATGAGATTCTCGCCCAGCTCTTCCAGGATGGCCTGATAGCTCAGCAGCTTGGCGGGCTGGTCGTCGACCAGCAGGATATTGACCTTTTCGTGCGCTCTCATCGCTCCGTCCATCTAGCGGTGGAGCCACATCCGCAAGGCAGCGAGCAGCTGCTCGGTGTCGACCGGCTTGGCGAGATAGTCAGAGGCGCCGGCATCGAGACATTTCTCGCGGTCGCCCTTCATGGCCTTGGCCGTGAGGGCCACAATGGGCAGGCGGCGCCAGCGGGCGTTGGCTCGGATGGCCTGCATCGTCTCGTAGCCATCCATGTCGGGCATCATGATGTCCATCAGAACGATGGCGATATCGGGGCTGTTCTCGAGCGTGGCGATCGCTTCCTTGCCCGTGGTCGCCGTGCGGACGTTCATGCCGCGACGTTCAAGGACGCTGCTAAGCGCAAAAATATTGCGCGCATCGTCGTCCACGAGGAGCACGGACCGGGCAAGAAGGTCTTCGTCGGAGCCGTGAAGGCGATCGAGCATGGCCTGCTTGTGGGGAGGCAGCTGCGACGCGACGCGATGCAGGAACAGGGCCGTCTCGTCAAGCAGCCGTTCCGGCGATTCAACGCCCTTGACGACGACGCTACGGGCCATCGAATGCAGTCGCGCATCTTCCTCCACCGACAGCTCCCGGCCGGTGAACACGACGACGGGAATGTCGCTCAGCGTATCGTCGTCGCGAATGTTTTCGAGCACCTCGAACCCCGACATATCCGGCAGCTTGAGGTCGAGGACCACACAGTCCGCACCTTGCGTGCGCAGCGCGTGCAACGCCTCGGCACCCGTTTCCACCGTTTCGATGACGATGTCGTCGTGCCCGAGCAATTGCGTGATGCCAAGCCGCTCGGCGGGGTCATCCTCGACCACCAGCAAGCGCTTGCGGGGTGATTGCGAATAGTCGCGGATGCGCGATAGAGCCGATTGCAGGCGATCGGCGCTCGCCGGCTTGGTCAGGAAGGCAAAGGCACCGCGGGAAAGGCCGTGCTGGCGATCCTCGTCCAGCGTGAGCATCTGCACCGGGATATGGCGCAGCTCCGGATCCTGCTTCAGCTGGCCCAGTACCGACCAGCCCAGCATGTCCGGCAGGAAGACATCGAGCGACACCGCCGTTGGCTTGTACTCGCGCGCCATGGCCAGCGCATCCGCACCGCGCACCGCCAGAAGCACCTTGAAACCCTCGCGCCGCGCGAGGTCCATCATGAGGCTGGCGTAGTGCGGATCGTCCTCCACGAGCAGAAGCACCGGATCGCCGGGCGCGATGTGCTCGCGATCATCCTCGATCGCTTCGGACGTTTGCTGGCTCTGACGCAGAAGGATCAGATTTTCCCGCCGCTCCGCTTCCGCCGGCGTCACGGCAGCGCGTGGCCCCGCGTAGCGCTGCGGCAGGTAGAGCGTGAACGTGCTGCCCTTGCCGGGCACGCTGTGCAGTTGGATCTCGCCACCGAGCAGACCGGCCAGCTCGCGGCTGATGGCGAGCCCCAGGCCGGTGCCGCCATATTTCCGGCTGGTGCCGGCATCCGCCTGCTGGAAGGCTTCGAAAATAATCTTCTGTTTCTCTGCCGCGATGCCGATACCCGTATCATCGACGCGAAACGCTACGACCGAAATGGCGTTGCTCAGCACGGGATGTCCCGTCGTCCATCCGCCAGTCACCGAAGAGACGGTGAGGCGAACACTGCCATCCTCCGTGAACTTGAACGCATTGGACAGAAGGTTCTTCAGGACCTGCTGCAATCGCTTGGAATCGGTCTGGATGCTGCGGCCGACATGCGGATCAAGCTGCACCTCGAAGGAGAGGCGACGGCGCTCCGCCTCGTGGCGGAACGGGCGTGCGACGGAGTCGAGGAGATTCGATAGGTAAATCTCTTCTGCATCGACCGTAACGGTGCCCGATTCGATCTTGGAAAGATCGAGGATATCACTGATGAGATTGAGAAGATCCGTGCCTGCACCGTGGATCGTGCGCGCAAATTCCACCTGCCTGGCACTCAGGTTCCCTTCGCTGTTTTCACCCAGTTGCTGTCCCAGAATGAGGATGCTGTTGAGCGGCGTCCTCAACTCGTGGGACATGTTGGCCAGGAATTCCGACTTGTATTTCGACGTAAGGGCCAGCTCGGTCGCCTTCTCTTCCAGCGCACGCCGCGCCTGCTCGATTTCCTGGTTCTTGCGCTCGACATCAACGTTGCGCTCCGCCAGCTGCTGCGCCTTGAGCTCGAGCTGCTCGTTCGTCTGCTGCAGCTCCTTCTGCCGGGTCTGCAGCTCGGCGGCGAGCTGCTGCGACTGCTCGAGCAGTCCTTCGGTCTGCATCGTGGCCTCGATGCTGTTGAGCACGATGCCGATGCTGGCGGTCAGCTGATCGAGGAAGGCCAGATGCGCAGTGTCGAATTCATACAATGACGAAAGGGCGATCACCGCCTTCACGTGATCCTCGAAGACCACGGGGAGAACGACGACGCTTTTTGGCAATGCATCCAGGATCGTAGGGCCGAGGCGCTGTGCGTCGGTGGGAACGTCAGTGATGAGAATGCGCCGACGATCGGCAGCGCATTGGCCGATGAACCCGTCTCCGAGGGACAGCCTCTCCGGCCAGCCGTTACGATGATCGCCCGCATACTTGGCCAGCAACTTGAGTGGCGATGATCCATCCGATGTCATCTGGTAAATCAGGCCGTGCTGGGCATTGACGATGGGCACAAGCTCCGTGAGGAGCATGCTGCCGACGGTGGCCAGATCGCGCTGCCCCTGCAGCATGCCGGTGAAGCGCGCCAGATTGGTCTTGAGCCAGTCCTGTTCCGTGTTGGTCTCCGTCGTGAGACGGAGATTGTCGATCATCGTGTTGATGTAGTCTTTCAGCTCGGCCACTTCGCCACGGGCGTCGACCTGAATGGAGCGCGTCAGGTCGCCCTTGGTGACTGCGGTCGCGACCTCGGCGATGGCGCGCACCTGCCCCGTCAGGTTGGCGGCGAGAAGATTGACGTTGCCGGTCAGGTCCTTCCACGTGCCGGCGGCGCCCGGAACGTTGGCCTGGCCGCCAAGGCGGCCTTCCACGCCGACTTCGCGGGCCACGGTCGTGACCTGCTCGGCGAAGGTTGCCAGCGTCTCGGTCATGTCGTTGATGGTTTCGGCAAGGGCCGCCACCTCGCCCTTCGACCTGACGGCGAGGTTCTGTTTCAAGTCACCATTGGCGACGGCGGTCACCACCTTGACGATGCCGCGTACCTGCTCGGTCAGGTTGGCGGCCATCACGTTGACGGTATCGGTCAAATCCTTCCACGTGCCGGCTACGCCCGGAACGACGGCCTGGCCGCCGAGCAAGCCTTCGGTGCCGACCTCGCGCGCAACGCGCGTCACCTCCGACGCGAAGGCATTGAGCTGATCCACCATCGTGTTGATGGTATCCTTCAGCTCGAGGATTTCGCCCTTCACGTCAACGGTGATCTTGCGCGAGAGGTCGCCGCGGGCGACGGCCGTGGTCACTTCGGCGATATTGCGCACCTGATCGGTCAGGTTGGTCGCCATGGAGTTGACGCTGTCCGTGAGATCCTTCCAGGTGCCGCCGACGCCGGGCACGACGGCCTGTCCGCCGAGACGGCCATCGGTGCCGACCTCGCGGGCGACGCGCGTCACCTCAGCGGCGAACGAGCGCAGCTGCTCGACCATGGTGTTGAGTGTATCTTTCAGCAGCAGGATCTCGCCGCGAACGTCCACCGTGATCTTCTTGGACAGGTCGCCGCCGGCGATCGCGGTCGCCACCTCGGCGATGTTGCGCACCTGCGCCGTCAGGTTGCTGGCCATGAAGTTGACGTTGTCGGTGAGATCCTTCCAAGTGCCGGCGACGCCCGGCACCGCGGCCTGTCCGCCGAGCCGGCCTTCCGTGCCGACCTCGCGCGCGACGCGCGTCACTTCCGAGGCGAAGGCATTGAGCTGATCCACCATCGTGTTGATGGTGTTCTTGAGCTCGAGGATTTCGCCCTTCACGTCAACGGTGATCTTGCTCGAGAGATCGCCGCGGGCGACAGCGGTCGTCACCTGGGCAATGTTGCGCACCTGCGCCGTCAGATTGCCGGCCATGGAATTGACGCTGTCGGTCAGGTCTTTCCAAGTGCCGGCGACGCCCGGCACGGTCGCCTGACCGCCGAGCTTGCCGTCGGTGCCAACCTCGCGCGCCACGCGCGTCACCTCGGCGGCAAAGGCGTTGAGCTGGTCCACCATCGTGTTGATGGTTTCCTTCAGCTGCAGGATCTCGCCGCTGACGTTGACGGTGATTTTCTTGGACAAGTCGCCCTTGGCGACGGCGGTCGCCACCTCGGCGATATTGCGGACCTGGCCGGTGAGGTTGCTGGCCATGGAGTTGACGCTGTCGGTGAGGTCCTTCCAGGTGCCGGCCACGCCGCGCACAACGGCCTGGCCGCCGAGCTTGCCCTCGGTGCCGACCTCACGTGCGACGCGCGTCACCTCGCCGGCGAAGGCGTTGAGCTGATCGACCATCGTATTGATGGTTTCTTTCAGCTCGAGCACTTCGCCGCGCACATCCACGGCGATCTTTTTGGACAGGTCACCATTGGCGATGGCCTTGGAGACCTCGGCGATGTTTCTGACCTGCGTGGTCAGATTGGTGGCCATGGAATTGACGCTGTCGGTCAGGTCCTTCCACGTGCCGGCGACGCCGCGGACGTCCGCCTGGCCGCCGAGGCGGCCTTCGGTTCCAACTTCGCGCGCAACGCGGGTCACCTCGGAGGTGAACACGCTCAATTGCTTGATCATCGTGTTGACGATCATCGCCGAGCGCAGGAATTCGCCTTTCAGCGGCCGGCCATCGACGTCGAGGCGCATGGTCTGCAGGAGGTCGCCTTGAGCCACGGCCTCGATGGTGCGCGTGACCTCGGTGGTCGGCCACAACAGGTCGTCGATCAGCGTGTTGACAGAATTCTCCATGTCGCCCCAGGCGCCGCTGGGGGAGCTTAGCCGCACGCGCTCGCGGGTGCGGCCTTCATGGCCCACAACCTGGCCGACGCGGTCGATCTGCTCGGCCATGCGCTGGTTCATGGAAACGATGTCGTTGAAGCAGTCGGCGATATCGCCCATGAGGCCGGGCCACCCGACCGGCAGGCGCACCGAGAAGTCGCCACGGCGCACGCCCTGGAGGCCACGCAGCAGGTCGCTGAGCTCGGAGCCTTTCAGTGATCCGTTGGGAAGGGGGGGACCGGGATCACCCTTAAACGGCAGGCTGCCACCTAGCTCTGCGGCCAACGGACCATCGTGGGACATCCGCACATTCCCTTCTCACGTAAGACCAACGTGGACGCCCGAGGGTGGACGACGCATTCCGCTGTGATCCGGGGCCAGGCCACCAACGCTCTTCCAGCGTTGGGCTGATTGACAAATTTCCCCGTTGGAACCTTGAACGCTTCAAGATCGAGGCGGGTTCCATCGGTCCGGAAAATAGTCTGACGCCTCGTGTCGGATGGTGACGTTCAGGTCAGATGGAATCGTCGCACAGGAGAAGCTCCCGCTTCAGGCGGCCGATCTCGCTCGTGAACATGCGGTCGGCCTCGCCCTGGGTCTGGCGGCACTGGGCCTTGACCTTGCGCAGGTCCAGGTTGTCGAGGTCGACGCCAAGCATCTTGAGCACGGCCTTCATGTCGGTCTTGGCGAAATCGACGCCCAATGCCTTCAGCAGATCCCGCAGTTCCACAGGAAGCATCCGCTCCAGCACGCGGCCATCGGCCAGCTTGCCCAAATCCTCGGTGTTCTCCAGCAGGCTGCAGAGCTGGTCCGCCTCGTTGCGGCTGAGGCTCTGGAGCTTCTCGTAGGCTTGGATCTGCATGGTGCGACGCTTGCGGTCGTCGGGCGTGCATTGTTCCTTGCCTGGAACCTGAGGCCCGGGATCAGCGCCAAACGGCGGGGGAAGCTGGGTGCGGTAGAATTCGGATGGCGTGAACTGAGGCCCGGTTTGCGCAAGGGCAAACGGCGCGAAGCCAATCATCGCAACGACGGCGAGAAGGGATCGAGAAAGCACGGCGGCCTCCTTCGCACTCCAGACCGCGGACGGCCCCGCGCCGCCGAGGTGGAACGGGAAACGATGGCGCACAAATTGGGCGGCGCGAGGGCTGTTGCAACGGGCAAGGCCAAGCAACGGTCGGATTATTCCTGCCAGCCGTAGATCTGCCGGGCGGCTTCGCGGCTGACAAAGCCGTTGGCGACATCGAAGGCCACGGCCTCGCGGTCGCGTTCCTTCGGATTGCCGAAGCCGGCGCCGCCGGCCTCCGTGACCGTGATGCGGGCACCGGGCGCCACCTCGATGCGGCCTTTGGCATGTACCGGCTTGCCGTCGACCGCATGCACGCGCAAGGTGCCGTCACCGCCGCCGAACAGGCCCTTGGCCGGAAACAGCGTGCGGTTGCCCATGCCAAGGATGGTCACAGGCTGGCCCGTGTCGTTGCGCAGCACGACCTCCTGCCCGAGGCCGCCGCGCCAGCGGCCGGCGCCGCCGGAGTCCGTGCGCAATTGCTTGCGCTCGACGGTCGTGTGGGTCAGCGTTTCCCAGACTTCGACCGGCACGACAGCCATGTTGGAGGGATGCGGCAGCGTGGACCAGCCGTCGAGGCCGTTGAGTGCACCATAGCCTCCGGACGCGAAATAGAGAGTCGAGAAGACCCGGCCGTCGCGGCGGCTGCCCTGGAAGTTGATGAGGTTCATCATGCCGGAGTCGGCCTGCACCTCGCCCGGGATGGCGTCGGCCAGCGCGCCATAGACCAGCGGCGTCACGAAGTGGCCCATGGCGTGGCGACCGCCGGTCGGGAATGGCGGCTGCGCATTGAGGATGCAGCCCACGGGGGCGGACACCGTGATGGGGGCCTGTGATCCGGCATTGTTGGGGATCGAGGGCAGCGTCAGCGACTTGATCGCATGCAGCGCCATGGCGTTGGTGTAGCAGAAGGGAACGTTCACACCGGCGCGCACGCAGCCCGAGGTGCCGTCGAAATCGAAGGCGACGTTGTCACCTCTCACATCGACGCGCACAGCGAAGTCGACCGGGCCTTCGAATCCTTCGAGCTGGATGCGATTGCGGTAGGTGCCGTCCTTCAGCTCGCGCAGCTTCGCGCGCATGGCCGTCTCGGACTGACCGCGAATGGCGCGCGACAGCGGAATCAGGTCCTCGAGGCCGTATTCGTCCATGAAGGCGTTGATCTCGCGGCCGCCGACCTCGTTGCAGCTCACGTTGGCCATGATGTCGCCCATGGTCTGCTCGGGCACGCGCACGTTAGTGCGGATGATGTCGATCAGCAGCTCGTTGGGCTTGCCCGCGTCGTAGAGCTTGCAGATCGGGATACGCAGGCCTTCCTGGTAGATCTCGGTCGCGGCCGAGCCGAAGCCGGTGCCGCCGATATCCGGCAGGTGCGTGATGCTGACCGTGTAGGCGACGATGCGGCCCTTGCGGAAAACGGGGCGCATCATGGTGATGTCGAAGAGGTGGCCGGTGCCGAGCCAGGGATCGTTGGTGACGACGATATCGCCGGGTTTCAGCGTTTCGGCCGGAAAGCGCTTGAGCATGTGGCGCAGCGTGACGGGGGCGCTGCCAATGAAGGCCGGAATGCCGAACGTGCCCTGGGCGATGGAGTTGGCCTCCGCATCGAGCACTACGACAGAGAGATCGTAGCTCTCATAGACGATAGTCGAGAACGAGCTGCGCACCAACGTGGAGACGATCTCGTCGGTCAGCGAGACCAGCCGGTCCCACATGATGCTGAGGCTGACGGCGTCGAAGGTTTGGTTGGTCATGGCAATCAGCTTCCCAGCTCGGCGATCAGGTTGTAGCGGGCGTCGACGGTGACTTTGTCGCCGGAGCCGATGACGCAGGTGCTTTCGCGTTCCTCGATCAGGGCAGGGCCGGTGACGGCCGCGCCGGGGGTGAGGGCGTAGCGATCGTACACCGGCCATTCGGCCATGCCGCCGCGCGCGGGATCGTAGGCGAGCCGCGTGCCCTTCTGAGCCTTGGCAGTGCCGGCAGAGCCCGTGAGCGTATAGCCCTCACCGAGGCTCGGTGCCGGGCCGATGGCCTCGACCTTCCAATTGACGATCTCCACGGGCTCGTCGAGGCGGATCGAATAGGATTTCTCGTAGGTCTGCGCGAACAGCTCGGCCATCGAGGCGAATAGCGGCCCGGCCGCCGGTGCGTCCGGCAGGCTGACCTCGATCTCGTGGCCCTGGCCCTGGTAGCGCATGTCGAGACGGCGCACGAGGCGGATATCGGCGTCGGCAACTCCGGCGCGCCGCAGGAAGGCCGATGCGTCGGCTTCGAGTGCGGCAAACGTCGATCCAAACGACTCCGCATCGATGTCGTCGACGTGGACGCGGCGGGACCGCGCCACCTCGAACGCCAGCGGGCTGATGAGCAGCCCCAGCGCCGACATGACGCCAGCACCCACCGGGAAGATGGCGCGGGGGATCTTCAGTTTGCGGGCGATGGACGCGGCGTGCAGCGGTCCCGATCCACCGAACGCCACCATGCTGCCGCTGCGATAATCGAAGCCGCGCTCGGTCGCGTGCACGCGGAAGGCGCGGGCCACGTCCTCGCTGATGAGATCATGGATGCCCCAGGCGGCGCGCATCGTCTCGAGCTTCAGCGTGCGGCCGACGCCGTTAGCGATGGCATTCTCCGCGGCGGCCTTGTCGAGCTTCATGGCGCCGCCAAGGAAGAAGCCCGCGTCGAGATAGCCGAGCACGAGGTTGGCGTCGGTGAGCGTCGCCCGCGTGCCGCCACGGCCGTAGCAGGCAGGCCCCGGATCGGCGCCGGCACTGCGCGGGCCCACGCGCAGCAGGCCGCGCGCATCGAGCTCGGCGATGCTGCCGCCGCCCGCCCCGATCTCGATCATGTCGATGACGGGGATCTTCACCGGCAGGCCGCTGCCCTGCCGGAACTCGTGCACGCGCGCGACCTCGATGGAATATTTCTTGATCGGCTCGCCATCGCGCACGAGAGCGCCCTTGGCCGTGGTGCCGCCCATGTCGAACGACAGCAGGTTTGGAAGCTTCAGCGCCCGCCCTTGCCACGCACTGAGCAACGCGCCGGCGGCAGGTCCCGACTCGAGGGCACGCACCGGGAAGCGACGCGCGGTCTCCGTCGTCAGCGTGCCGCCGCTGGACGCCATGATGTAGAGGCGCCCGCCGAACCCGATGCTGGCCAGGCCTTTTTCCAGCCGGTCGATGTAGCGATCGAACATCGGCTGCGTGAAGGCGTTGACGGTCGTCGTGGTCCAGCGCTCGAACTCGCGCATATGCGGAAAAACGTCGGCCGAGCTGGAGATGAACAGACCGGGCGCGGCCTCGCGCAGGATGGCAGCGGCGCGCTGCTCATGCTCCGGATGTGCGTAGGCATGCAGGAAGCAGATCGCGACAGCCTTGACCCCAAGCTCCTTGAATTTGGCGGCCGAGGCGCGCACGGCCGCTTCGTCGAGCGGGGTCTCCACCGTGCCATCGAAGCGCACCCGCTCCGGCACCTCGATGCGCAGGCGGCGCGGCACCAGCGGTGCCGGGTACTTGATGCGCAGGTCGAACAGGTCGTAGCGGCGCTCGAACCCCATATCCATGATGTCGCCGAAGCCTGCGGTGACCAGCATACCGGTGACGGCGCCCTTGCGCTCGATCACGGCGTTGGTGACGAGGGTCGTGCCGTGGATCACGTCGGTAACATCGGCAATGCTCACGCCCTCGCGGGCGATCAGCGCTTTGACCCCGTCAAGTACGGCTTCGGACGGATCGTGTGGCGTCGTAAGGCACTTGTAGATCGCCATCTTGCTGCCGCGCGCGTCGTAGAGCGCGAAATCCGTGAACGTGCCGCCGATATCGACGCCGATGCGATACATGCCTTCCCCATCTGCCAAGTCCGCCAGTATCCGTCCAGGACGGAAGCCGGGCGCGATCCTAACCGCAGATTGGAGGGAAAGTCAGAGGCTTGTCAGATGGCGAAGGAGCGCAGGCCCCACACAAGAGCAGGCCGGATCGCATGCCTTACTCAGGCCGCGTCACTGGACGCAGCCCGGCTCGTGCAGAATTGCATGATCTGCTGGGCGGGTTTGGGGGGACTGAGGAGATAGCCCTGGATCTCGGTGCAGCCCCGCGACCGCACGATTTCGAGTTGATCGGCGGTTTCGACGCCCTCGGCCGTGGTCGTCATGCCGAGCGAGCTACCGAGCTGCACCACCGCACTGACGATGGCCAGCGCGTTTTGGTTGCCGCATTCGAGATCCTTGATGAAGCTCCGATCGATCTTGATCTTGTCGAACGGAAAGCTCTGCAGATAGCTCAGCGACGAATAGCCGGTGCCGAAATCATCAAGGGCAATTTTGACGCCCACGCTGCGCAGGCTCTTCAGCATATCCAGCGCACTGTCGCTGTCCTGCACGAGGATGGATTCGGTGATTTCGAGCTCGAGACGGCCGGGTGCGAGACCAGATGCGGCAAGCGCGCTCATGATCATCTGCACCAGCGTTCGGTTCTTGAACTGCACCGACGAGAGATTGACGGACACCATGATGTGATCCGGCCAGGATGCCGCCTCACGGCATGCTTCGCGCATCACCCACTCGCCGATCTGGCATATCAGGCCGGTTTCTTCCGCGAGCGGAATAAACTCCGCCGGCGACACCACTCCGGCACCGGGTTTGTTCCAGCGGATCAGCGCCTCGAAACTACAGACTTCATTATGTTCAAGGTTCAGAAGGGGCTGATAATAAACCTCGAACTCGCCATTCTGGATCGCATTGCGCAGCCCGAGTTCCAGGTCCCTGCGCGATTGCAGATGCGAGTTCATGCCGGCTTCGAAGAACCTGTAGGTTCCTCGCCGGTCCTGTTTCGCTTTGTAGAGCGCCAGATCCGCATTCCGCAGCAGCAATTCGGCGTCGATCCCGTCCTGCGGAGACAGCGCGATGCCGATGCTCGTGCCGATCATCACCTGATGGCCCATGAGCGAGAACGGCTCCTGCACGATCTCGACAATGCGCGCGGCCACGGCCATCGCCTCCTCAGGCGACGCGATCGGACATTGCACAATGGCAAACTCGTCGCCGCTCACGCGGCCCAGCGTATCGTTTTCCCTGACGCAGCTCGCGACGCGCGCGGCCACCGCTTTCAGCAATGCATCACCGACGGCGTGTCCGAGCGTATCGTTGACTTCCTTGAACCGGTCCAGATCAAGGCAATGCACGGCCAGAGCCTCGCCGCGGCCGACACGCACCAGCGCTTCGTCGAGTCGCTCATGCAGAAGCGTCCGGTTGGGCAGGCCCGTGAGCGCATCGTGATGCGCCATGTAGGCAATCCTGGCCTCGGCCTGCCGCTGCTCGGTGATGTCTTCATGCGTGGTGACCCAGCCGCCGCAAACCATCGGCCGCCGGGCGATGGCGATGGAACGGCCGTCGCTGAGCTGCTGGACGCTGTTGGAAGCCGTAGTAACGCGCGCCGTGCGCTCGACCATGTATTCACTCGGCGTGGGGCCGGCATAGAGCCCCTTGGCGATGCGGTATTCAACGATTTCGCGCAGCGTCGTGCCGGGGCGTGCCTGCTCGGCCGTCAGCCCGTACATCTCAGCGTACTGCTTGTTGCACACCAGGATCTTCTGATCGCGATCGAACATGCACAGCCCCTGCGACATATGCTCGAGGGCGGTGTTGAAACGTACGTTCTTGTCGTGAGCCTCGGCCTGCGCCTGCTGCAGCAGGCCAAGGGCCGTGTCCAAAGCCGTCAACGGAAGGCGGCGGAAGCAGTACCAGGCGGCAAAGCCCAGGACGAGGAAAGCGAGCAACGTGTTGAGCGTGCCCACAAGGATCGGCCCGGTGCTGCAAGCCACATTGAACGTGCCCTGGAAGCCGACAGCACGAATAGGCGCGTGCACCCTAATCTCGGGCCAAACGATCGATCTACCGGCGAACGTGACGATCTGGCCATTTTTCTCCGTAATCCAGCTCGCGACGACCGTGTCATCTGCTCCGCGCGTCGCATAGAGAATGCTGGGCGCGATCTCCCATATGGCCCCGGGCTCCGCTCCCGCCTTGATGAGTTGCATCTCAACGTGGCGGGCACCAACCGTCGCATGCTCCCGAGCGCGGGCGTTGAGCTCGGAATAGCTCATGACCGCATACGCGAGCGGAGGAGCAATGACGGTGATGGCTATGACGGCTTTGCCCAGATGCGCGATGAGCGATCGCGCGGTCGACGGCCGGGACACGAGCCGACGCAAGCTTTCGACTCGCGCGAAATTGAAAAACGCAAAAAATTCACGCACGGCCGGTTCCCCTCAAACAGGCTTACGAGGCGAAAAGATAAGCGTGCGATGCTTAATGATTGGAGAATGATATATATAAATTTTTCGAAATCGCGAGGCGCCCAGGTCTCCTTTGGCTATTTTAGTACATGTTTCACACATAAGGCACCGCAGGCCAAGTCCGTTAATAGAAATTCCACCATAAAAATAGAAAGAGTTTTAAAATATAAAATTCTACCGAATTGCAACAGTGTGCAACGCATAAATGCCCCGAAACAGTTGAGTAGCACTGCGGCGCCTAGGTTTGTTCGGCGGCATTGCGTGGGCCGCCGACGTCGCGGCTGCGAGAGGGAAGTATCATGTCTCGTCAGAGTGCCAAGAGATCGAAGCCACGGGCCGAGGCAGCCTCCGGCGTCGATCATCGCGCGACCGAGGGCGAACAGCGCGCCGCACAGATGAATGCGCTCGATGGCAATGAGCGTATTGCGTATCTACGCGAGGCCCTCGAAGACGCACGCTGGCTGCAGCATGGTCGCCGGACGGCAGACACCGGCACAGGAGCCGTACGCAGCTTCAAGCGGAAGTGGCAGAGACTCTACCTGCCGTGGGCCCATTCGGTCAGAGACGGTTTGTGGCAGCGGGAAGACGGCGCCACACCGCTGGCAGACGCCCTCAAGAGCGAGACGTCGCGCAAGGTTCTCAAGACGGCCATCGCGCTGGCGATTGCGGTGCTCGTTGGCTGGGGTCCGACGCAGAGGTTGATGCAGACAACCAGCGTCGAAGCCATCGTCAATGCACCGCTGATCACGCTGCGGTCTCCCATCGACGGCGAGCTCGCCTCGACACCCGACGTTCTTGCGGTCGGCGCGGCGTATGCGCCGGGCACGCCGATCCTGAAAATCATCGACCGGCGCGCCGATCGCGCAAGGCTCGACGACTTGCGGCGCACCGTCGGGCTGCTGGAGGAAGAGCGCACGGCATTTGAGGCCAAGCTCGCCAACGCAAGCGCCATGCGTGTCGATTTCCTCACGCAGACCAAGCAGTTCCAGGATGGGCGGGTGCAGCAGCTCGAAGCGCGCATCAGAGAAGTTCGGAGCGATCTGTCCGCCAACCGGGCTCGCCGCGAGGAAGCTGCCGCCGTGTTGCAGAGGACGTCGGAGCTGGAAGCGAAGGGAGCGCAAAGCCGGGCGACGCTCGACAAGGCACGCCGGGACCACGAGATTCTCATCCACACGATTGCCGCTACCGAGCACCGGTTGAAGTCGATCGAGGTGGAGCTCGCGGCCGCTAAGAGCGGGTTCTTCCTGGGCGACAGTTACAACGACCGTCCGCGCTCCGCTCAGCGCGCCGACGAGATGCAGCAGCAGGTTGCCGACTTGAGCGCGGACCTGAAGCAGCGCGAGAGCCGAATTGCCCGCCTGCAGACCGAGCTGGCAAGCGAGACAGCGCGATTTGCAGATGTTGCCGAAGTCTCCATCGTGGCGCCTTCATCGGGAAGCGTGTGGGAAGTTTTCACGGCGCCGGGAGAACAGGTGAGGCGCGGACAGGAGCTGGCCCGCATGCTCGACTGCAACTCGGCGGTCGTCACCGCGGCTGTCAGCGAGTCGGTCTACAATCGCCTGCGTGTCGGCCAGCCGGCGAAGTTCCGACTGCGCGACGGCAGCAAGGACCTGGATGGACGCATCGTTCATCTCACCGGTGTGGCGGCGGCCCCTGCCAACTTCGCGATCGCACCGTCGGCGCTGACGCGAGAGTCCTATCGCGTGACCGTGAGAGTGCCTGATCTTGGCAAGTCGGCGACGTGCGATCTCGGGCGTACGGGCCGCGTGCTGTTCTCCAGCTCACAGGGCGAGGCTGCGGCCGCGCCAGCGAAATGAGCCCCATCGCGACCACGATCATGAACGGGGCGTGGCCCGGCATCGTGGCGGCAGGCCTCGTCGTTGCGTTGCTGCCGTGGATGCGCCGGGAAAGCTCGGTGGCGCGCACGATCGTGATTGCCGTATCGATCTCGCTCGGCTGGCAATACATGTTCTGGCGCGTGACGCAGACGCTTCCGGACGCCGGCTTTACGGCGGACTATATCGTCGGCGTCCTGTTCGTCACGGTCGAGGCCCTGGCGCTTCTGTCGACCAGCCTGTCCTTCTTCTTTCTGACGCGGATACGCAGCCGCACGAAAGACGTCGAGCAAAACATGAGCTGGCTCACCAGCCAGCCGGTCCCGCCCCGCGTCGACGTGCTGATCTGCACGTACAACGAAGATGAGAGCATCCTCGAGCAGACGATCGTTGGCGCGCTGGCGATGGAGTACGCGAATTTCGGGGTGTGGGTCTGCGACGACGGGCGCCGGCCGTGGCTTGGCGGGCTGTGCGAGAAGCTCGGTTGCGGTTACATCACGCGCACAGACAACGCGCATGCCAAGGCCGGCAACATCAACAATGCGCTGAAGCACCTATCGACGCTGCCGGACCCGCCGCAGTTCATATCGATTCTCGACGCCGATTTCGTGCCGACGCCCCAGTTCCTCACGCGGACCATGACGCTGTTCCGCGACGAGACGGTCGGCATCGTGCAGACGCCGCAGCACTTCATCAATCCCGATCCGATCGGCGGCAATCTCTCCACGGGCCGCGTGTGGCCGGACGAGCAGCGCTACTTCTTCGACGTGCTGATGGCGTCGAAGGATGCCTGGGGCGCCGCCTTCTGCTGCGGCACGTCGTCGGTCCTGCGCTACGCGGCGCTGATGAAGATCGGCGGTTTTCCGACCGACTCGGTGACCGAGGACTATCTCGTCACGCTGCGGCTACGCGCCATCGGCTACCAAACCGTCTATCTCAACGAGCGGCTTTCGCTCGGTCTCGCTCCGGAAGGGCTGAAGGAATACATCACGCAGCGCAGCCGCTGGTGCCTCGGCTTCGTGCAGATCTGCCGCGGCGAAAGCGGCCCGTGGCGGCTCAACAGCAATCTCACGCTCGTCGATCGGGTCATCCTGTCGGGAACTTTCCTCTACTGGAGCGCCGCGCACGCCTTCCGCGTGGCCGGGCTCATCATTCCCATCCTTTATCTGCTGGGCGGCGTGGAGGCGGTGCACGCCAACGTCGAAGACACGCTGGCGCATTTCATTCCGTATTTCCTGGCGCAGATGGCCATCATGAGCTGGATGACGCAGGGGCGGGTTCTGCCGATGATGACCGACGTCTGCCAGCTGCTGGCAGCCAACGAAGTGTTGCGCGCCGTGGCCGCGGGGCTCATCAAGCCCAAGGGGCAGAAATTCAAGGTCACGGCCAAAGGCGGCGATCGCAGCAAGCTCATCGTGCAGTGGCCGCTGCTGAGAACCTATCTGATCTACCTGGCGCTCACGATTGCGGGCGTGGTGTCGGCCTTCGTGATCGACGACGGCCGGTCGCTGCAGGAATCGAGCGCGCTGGCGCTGTTCTGGAGCTGGTACAATATCGTGCTGCTGACCATCGGCTGCATGGTCTGCATCGAGCAGCCGCGCCCACGCAAGGCAGAACGCTTCGACGCGCATGAGCAAGCCGTTCTGGTCGTGAACGGACAGGTGCATTCCCACCCGGTGCTCGACATCTCGCGCAGCGGCATTCGGTTGGCAGGGCCTGCACCTGCTGCGCGCGGCGCCATGGTCGAGCTGACGTTGGACGGAACGCGCGTCGCAGGTCAGATCGCCCGCATCGACCCAGGTGCCTTCGCGGTTCAAGTGGAGGATACGCTTCCCGCACGCAAGGCCATGATCAAGCAGATCTATAGCGGCCGCTACAGCTCCGCGGTCGACAACATCCGCGGGCGCGACGTGTTTACGGCCGTGGTCGCGCGGCTGTTTCGATAATCCGTCTCACAACTATTCCGGCCCGCCACGATTTCGACACCCGCTGTTTTGCCATCTTGTTCTCGTAAGAGAGCTTTGTGGGCGGGCGTGTTGTGTTGCGGGAGATTCTACCTTGGGGAGCAATATCCACAGCCCCTCGCGCTTGCCGTTTCCGACGCATAGCCGAAATCGTTTGCAAGGTTTTCATCCGACGTGGCGGCGGCGCGTCGCACGGCTCGCGGCATGCGCAGAACCGATCGCGGATTTGGCCGACAGCTTTCCCGCCCTGCTTTTCGCACTGGCCTCGGGCCATGCCACGAGCGCGCAGCGCAAGCGCGCACGCGCGCATGTTGAAATGGGCCATTCGCTCAAGGCTGCCGCGCAAGAGCTTGACCTGCCATTCTGGCTGCGGCGCCTGCCGGCCGGAGCGTTCACGCGGCCGCTTCCCGCCATTCCCGGCGATACAGAGTTTGCCGTCGCCGTGTCCAGCCGACTGCCGTCGCGGAGCGAAGACGCCGCAATATGGTTTGATCGCATTCTGTTCGCGCTGACAATGATCGGCCGGGACTTTGCCGTGTGGCTCGCCGTCAGTGGTCGCATGGCACCGAACCCGTCCTCGGATGAGGACTTTCAATGGCTGGTCGCCTGGGCCTGGCATGCTGCGCACCCCGAGACGCGCGGTGCAAAATTGCTGCGGCGACCGTGGTCCGCGGCCATAACGTGGAAGAAGGCGAACGAGGAGATCGCGATCTGGCGCAAGCGCATCGATCTGGCGGCGACGCTCGGCGACGGCATCCACGACCCCTGGTTTGCGGACGGGCACGCGCTCGGATTGCATGTCACGGCGTTGCGGACGGCGCAGCACTTCATTGACGAGAGCATCGCGATGGAGAATTGCCTCGACCAGTATGCGCGGCACCTGATGCTTGGACGCGTGCGCGTGTTCAGCGTGCGCAAGCAGGGCCGCAGTGTCGCCAACCTCGAGCTGGCCTTGCGGCCCGACGACGCGACGATGCCGGGCATCGTACAGCTTCGCGGTCCGCGCAACCGGCGCGTGTCGACGCATGTGTGGCAGGCGGTGCACGCCTGGCTTGGAAGCCAGCCGTTCAGGGCCTTGGCGAGCGAGCCGGCGGATGCGGCATCCGCCGAGGCAACGTTGCAGGCGCTATGGCGGCCCTACTTGGAGAAGCTCGCATCCATGGGGGTGGAATGCCGGCACAAGGCACTGTCGGAGGCCTCTCATACCGCGCGCCTCCGCAGGCAGTGCTCGCTGCCTGCAACGGCAGCGATGTACAGGCCTCTTCCGTGACGGCGCGTCAGGCTGCGCGGCGCGAGGCCTGCTTGCGGGCCGGCGCCTCATCATCGCGAGCTTCATTGAAATCCATGAAGTCGCGATCCGGCGCCGCGCCGTTACCCAGGTGCACACCCGAGGACAGGAGCGAACCCCACGCCTCCATCGCATTGCGGCTGCTGTCTGTATAGTCGCGCGCGGCGGTTTGCCAAAACCGCATCTGCTCCGCGGCCAGATCCTGGGGAGAACGGCAACGCCCAAGGGTCGACGGCAGGTCGAGGTAGGCGCGCATACGCCTTCCGGTGAGACTCATCAGCTCCATGTTGAACCGCATGGCGGCTTTGACGATGGGTGCCGAAGCCTGTGCCGACAGTCCAAAATTAAGCCAAGGCGCCATCATGTCAGACGGGTTTCGCGCATCAGTTCGAAGGTCTTCAGCCATTGCCGCACTCCCCAGACGCTACGATTAAAACACTCGGGCCGGCCTCTAGAGCAGGATCGCTTCGGATGGAGACACTCAACCTTGGTCGAGGCGCCTCGCGCCGAAGCGTGAATCCTGCTCTACTTCAAATGTTTAGAGGGCGATTCACGCTTCGTATGAAAGCCTTTGCTTCCATGCGAAACGATCGCGCTCTAGCCCGCGACTTTTCTTCGCACCAAGGAGCCTACACCCTGCATGGTTAATAGGCAAACGGGGGTGGACAGGCATGTGGGCGGACGGGATTACGCTTATTTTTCAAACAATTCCATGATGGTCTCGAGCCGGTCAGCTTCGCTCGCCGGCTTGTCCCATCTAATGCGATTGATACGCGGGAAGCGCATGGCTACGCCGGATTTGTGCCTTGACGATCGCTGTACCGCGTCGAACGCGACTTCGAGAACGAGGCCCGGTGTAACCGCGCGCACGGGGCCGAAACGATCGGTCGTGTGGCCGCGCACCCACCGGTCGAGTTCGAGAAGCTCGGCATCCGTGTAACCCGAATAGGCCTTTCCGACCGGGACCAGCTCCGTCAGCCCATCGGCATTCGTTGTCCAGGCGCCGAACGTATAGTCGGAATAGTAGGACGAACGCTTGCCCGATCCGCGCTGCGCGTACATCAGCACGCAATCGAGCGTCAGCGCCTGCCGCTTCCACTTGAACCAGTGCCCGCGAGGGCGGCCGGCGATGTAGGGGCTCGCGAGGCGCTTCAGCATCAGCCCCTCGATGCCCAATCCGCGCGTTCCCTGCCAGATCTCCAGCAGTTCCTCCTTGCTCTTCGGCTCTAGTGGAACGGACAGGTCCGTCGATGGCGGATGTAGGGCTGCGTGCCAAGCCTCCAGCCTGGCGCGGCGCTCGACGAGCGGCAGTGAGCGCAAATCGACGCCGTCCATCTCCAGCGCATCGTAGAAGCGCAGGTGGGCTGGGAAGTCGGTAAGCATGCGCTTGGTCACGCTCTTGCGGTTCAGGCGCTGCTGGAGGTCGTTGAACGGCGCCACCTCGTTGCCGCGCACAACTAGAAGCTCGCCGTCCAGGACAGCATTAAAATTAAGACCGGCGAGAAGCTCGGGGAAACCGCGGCCGATGTCATCGCCGGTGCGGGAGTAGAGGCGCGCCTCGCCGCGGCCCGCAGCGACCTGCACGCGGATGCCGTCCCATTTCCACTCGACGGCGAAGTCGGCGAGATCGAGCACGTCCCAATCAGCGTCCTCGAGCGGGTGAGACAGCATCAACGGGCGGAAGACCGGCGCGCCGGAAACATCAGGGCGGGGCGCAAGGCCGTCCAGCCAGCGAAACAACGGCAGGTAGGGTGGCGCCAAGCCGTGCCAGATCTCCTCGATCTCGCTCACCGGCTTGCCGACCATTTCGGCGGCGGCAGTCTTGGCCAGACGCGCCGATACACCGACGCGCAATGCGCCGGTCAGGAGCTTCAGCAGAGCCCAGCGCCCGGTCGAGTCGAGGCCGTCGAGCCAGACCTCGAGCCGGCCTTCCAACGCATTGCGATCCATCAGTTCGAGCTCGGCAACGATGTCGCCGAGACGTGGCGGCACCGGCGTGGCTGGATGCTCGGGCCATGCCAGGGCAACAGTCTCGGCGGTGTCACCGACGTAGTCGCGCGACAGGCGGAAGAGCTCGGGATCGAGCCGCCGCGTCATGAGGTTCATGAGGGTGCGCCGGACCGGAAACGAGAACGGCAGGCCGTCGGTCAGGGCCGCCAGCGCATAGCCGCGATCGGGGTCGGGCGTGGTGCGGAAATACTCCTGCATCAGCCGCAGCTTGGCATTTCGGCCAGGCGTGTAGACGAGGTGATCGAGCAAGTCGGCGAAGGCCTTCACTCTAGTGTCCCGATTCCCAAGTTGGCCAGATCTCGATGCTAGGTTCGGGCGCGAACTTCGGAATAAAAAGGGGCACTAGATTTATGACCTTGCTCGTGTGATTCAGATCGAGAAATTCGCTCCGAGCGCTCCCGAAAGTACCGGCGAATTTCTCGATCATCACACTAGGTCCTCCTCCTCGCGGCCGACGAGCGCGAGGGCGCGGCCGCGCTTGCCCATAAGGCCGATCTGGTGCACGAGAGCTTCCTCCCGTCCGTGCGTGACCCAGATCTCGCCTGCGCCCGTTTCCTCGATGGTGGTGACCAGCTCGGGCCAATCGACATGATCGGAGATCACAAGGGGCAGCTCGACGCTGTACTGGCGGGCGCGGCCGCGGACACGCATCCAGCCCGACGCAAAGGCTGTGACGGGATCGGCGAGCCGGCGCGACCAGCGATCCTTCAACGCCGATGGCGGACACAGGACGATCTCTCCGGCAAGACTTTCCTTGGCGTCGCTGACGAGCTCCAGGCGACCGAGCGGAACGCCGAGCTGCTCGTAGAGATCGCAGGCGCTTTTGAGCGCGCCGTGCAGCCAGATGGGGCGGCCGAAGCCGGCATGGCGCAGAAGCGCGATCAGGCGCTGGCATTTGCCCAGGCTGTAGACACCGATGAGATGCGTGCGTTCGGGGAACGTGCCGAGCGAGGCGAGAAGACGGCCGATCTCGCGCGCGTCGGGCTCATGCCGGAACACGGGCAGCCCGAACGTCGCCTCGGTGACGAACAGATCGCACGGCACGAGTTCGAACGGCGGACAGGTGGGATCGGCGCGACGCTTGTAGTCGCCGGACACGACCGCGCGCTGGCCGCCGAACTCGAGGACGATCTGGGCACTGCCGAGGATATGGCCGGCCGGGCGCAGTGTGACATCGACATCGCCAATGGTCAGTTGCTCGCCGTAAGTCAGAGCCTGTTGACTGCGCCCGGCGCCGCTGCCAAGCCGCATGCGCATGACGGCGAGTGTTTCCGGTGTTGCGAGCACGGCGTCATGACCGGGCCTCGCATGGTCGGAATGGCCATGAGTGATGATGGCGCGCGCCACCGACCCAACTGGGTCAATGTAGAAATCGCCTGGAGGGCAGTAGAGGCCCGACGGGGTCGGATGGAGCCAAGTTTCGAAGCGGGACGGGGACATCGATCGATATGGTAACGCTGCTGTTGACGCTGCAGATGTTACTCGCGCGCGGGTGCATCAAGAGCAATCCGCTTTTGGATGCGATCTGAGCGGGTTGGCGATCAAGGATCAACAGGCTCCTGCAAGGCGCGCAAATTGAATTTGACCCAAACGGAACCGTACGCCCATGATGACCGTGCAGTTTCTCTATGCGGCGCCTCTTTGTTCAGTGTTTTTTGCGGGGCTTTCCGGTGCGGCGTTGGCGGGCGACAGGCGCTGCTCTTTGTGCAGCGGCCGTCCTGACATGCGAATTGCGGCCGGAACCGGCCCGAGCCGAGCCCTGGGTCGCGTCGACCAGTACAGCACGCGGCGCACCGACGCTGGAGGCGTCGGCCGGGGCGGATGTCACGGCGCATGGCTGGGCCGTCTATTCCAGCCTCATGTCGAGCATCGGCGGAAGCCTTCTGGAAGACGGTTGGCGCATTCGCCTTGGCGGCGGCTACGGCGCCTATTCCTACAGCAGCACCAGGTGGACCGGGAGTACCGTGGTCGTCGTACCGTTCGACGGCACCGTGACCTTTGCGGATGCGCTCATCGGCTATCAGCAGCGATGGGGTGCTTTGACGCTCAAGGTGTTTGCAGGTGCAGTGGCGCAGCATAACAGCGTGACGCCAATCGATGTCGAGAGCACTGTACGCGGCACGCGTTGGGGCGGGAAAGGCGCGGTCGAAGCCTGGCTCGATATCGGTGCCAGCGCGTTCGCCCAGCTCGATCTCAGCTACGCAACGATCTACGACACGTACGGCTCGCGCCTTCGTCTCGGCTACAAATTCACGCCACAGCTTTCGATCGGACCAGAAGCCGGCCTCAACGGCAACGTCGACTACGACTCCGGGCGGCTCGGCGCGTTCGTGCGCTATGACGGCACACGGGGTGAGATCTCCGTTTCCGCCGGTGCCGCAGGCGACCGCTCCGAGGTGACGGGCGGCTACGCGACGATCAACGCGCTGCTGCGTTTCTGACACCCGAACGGTCCTACCTATCGCCTGCCTCAGTTCCGGCGCGCTTACAGCCATGATCTGTGCTAGAATCAACGAATAAGGGGCCTGCTAAATGGTCTCGGACGTTCCGTCAGATGGAGGCAAGCATGAAAGCCATTCTCGTTCCATCGGACCAGGGCGAGCACATGCCCTCGGTTCTTGCCACGGCAGAATTGCTGGGCCGCCAGTTTGAAGGCACGCTGGAGGGCGTGGCGCTGCGGCCGATCCACGTCGAGATCGTTGCTCCCGACCCGATCGTCGCCGTCACCTTCCCACCTGCGGACTGGAACGACGCGGAGTTTGTGGGCAAATCGCGGCGTCTGTTCGACGAGCACTTCGCAGGCAAGCAAGGTCTGCGCGCGCGCTGGCGGGCAGGCCCCTCCATAGATGATGCGGGCCTGGGCAGCCTCGCGCGTGTTTACGACGTGGTCGTTCTCGGCCGGCCGAACAATTCTGGAACCGGGCCGCGCATGACGACGCTGGAGGGCGCGCTGTTCGAGAGCGGCAGACCGGTGCTCATTGCACCGCCAACGCCGCCAACGAGCCTGGGGGAGAACGTGGTCGTCTCCTGGAACCAGAGCACCGAGCAGGCGCGCGTCACGGCGGACGCCCTTCCTTTGCTCAAACGAGCAAAAAACGTCACCGTCCTTGCGGTGGAGGGGCTGATCGTGCCTGGCCCCACGGCCGCGCAATGCTGCGACTGGCTGGCGATGCACGGTGTCAATGCGCGCGAGCTGTCGGTGGGCCACGGCGGCAAGAAATCGGGCGACGTGGTGCTGACCGAAGCCAAGAAACTGGGCGCAGACCTGATCGTCAAGGGGGCCTATACGCAAAGCCGGCTCAGGCAGATGATCTTCGGCGGCGCCACGAGCCATCTTCTGGCGCACAGCACCATCCCCATCCTCATGGCTCATTAATATCGGTCATCGGATCACGCAGCGCGCCATCCGATTGCGGCATTCCCTCCGGGGCGGCTCAGGTGTCCGCGGCCGGAGGACGGCCAATGCGCTCGTGCCTGAGGCTGGGCACGACCCAGAAGCTCGCCAGTCCGAGCAGCGATCCCATCATGCCGAGAAGAAACGACGCGTAGTACGTGCCGGTGATCTCGTGGAACCAGCCTGAGACGAACGAGCCGATGCCGGCGCCGATACCCATGGCCAGGGACATGGTGCCGAAGATTGCCCCGACCCCTCCTCCGGGGAACAGCACTGTGATGAAGGCGAGGATGATCGGTCCGCGCGCGCCCTGCATCAAGCCGAAAAACAAGACGAAGCCGTAGACCAGAAGCAGCGACGGGAAAACGGCAACCAGAATGAGCGACGATGTACCAAGGATCGACAGCACATAGGACAGCGAAACCGCTTGCCTGCGCCCGATGCGGTCCGACAGCCAGCCGATGGTGATGATACCGACCACGGAGAGGGCGCCGGTCAGGCCGAACGCGCTGGCGGCGACGAGGGGATCGAACCCCTGCTCAACCAGATAGGCGACCGACTGCGGCAGTACGCTGTAGGCGGCGACCGAGGTCCAGAAATACGCCGCGGCAAGACCCCAGAATGCCGACGTGCGCACGGCCGTCGATACGCGCCACGCGCCTTGCGGCAATTGGGCGGCCTCCCGCCGTTTCGCCTGCCATTCCGGCGACCCTTCAGTCACCCGATCTAGCGGCAGCAGCAGGATGAGGGGAATGAAGAACAGAACGCCCATGCCGAGAAGCTGGTGCGTCGATCGCCAGCCGTACCTTGCGAGCAATATCTGCGTCAGTGGCGGCAACAGGAGCATGCCGGCCCCGACTGCCGCGTACGGCAGCGACATGATGGATCCGATGCGTGTCGTGAACCAGCGCGACAGCAGGCTCGATGCAATCACCATACCCAGCGCCGCGGAGCCTAAGCCTCCCAACAGCCCCACGCAGAGATAGTAGTGCCAGACCGACGTCGCCAACCCGGCCAGCGCATACCCCAAGCCAAGTACCGTTAAACCGAAGCCGTACGTGATGCGCGCGCCGAGCCGGTCGATGAGCTGACCGGTAAACGGCGCGGAGAACCCGTAAGCCATGGCAAAGATCGAATACGTCGCCGTCATTTCCGCACGCGTGGCGCTCAGCCCTCGCTCGACCGGCAGCAGGAACACGGCGAACGTTTCCGTGATCCCGCGGCCGACTGTATTCATGAGGAAGGTGAGGATGAGCAGGGAAACAAGGAACGCCCGGCTTGCCTCAGATGCGGCTTTGGGATCGTGGTGGTCCAGACCGTGCTGCATTTCGCCTAGCGGCGCTTCAAGGAGGCGTAGCCCACCAGGGTCTTGCCGTTGTGGGTCCCAACCCAGCCCCAGGCGAGCTGATCGCCCGCCATCGTGACAGTAATGCTGCCGTCGATGCAGCGCCCCCCTTTATCGAGGCGACCGCGTGTGATGGTCTCGAGAAAGAAAGTATACCCGCCCGCAGATCCGGCGCGTGTTAGCTTGCCGCCGCACTGGAGGTCGGGGTAGTCCGTCTCGCCGCCGCTTGCCTGCAGCGTCATCACGATCGAGTAGGGCTTCGAGCCGGGTTGAGTCACGGGTCCCGTCCAGGCGCCGGTGACACCGCCCTTGGTTTGCGCAGGCGCGGCTTTCTGTTGTGCCGGCGGCTTTGGCTGTTGCGCGACAGCTGGCGGCACAACCATGCCGGCGGCTGCGAGCGTGATCACTCCGAGCGAAATCCCGACCCTGACCATGCTGCCCCCTAGACGCCTTTGGCGAGATACGCCATCGCAACACTCACGCCGCCCGTCTTGTGCGGCACACCGGCGAGACCAAGGCCCATCTCAACGCCCGCCAGAGCGCCGATCATGGTCAGGTCGTTCGTATCGCCGAGATGGCCGATGCGGAACACCTTGCCCGCGACCTTGCTGAGGCCGGTGCCAAGCGACAGGTCGAAGGCGTCGAGCGTGATCGTGCGGAAGCGATCGGCATCATGTCCCTCGGGCATCACCACCGCCGTCAGCACAGGTGAATAATATTTCGCATCCTTGCACAGGATCTCCAGCCCCCAGGCGCGCACGGCACGGCGCGTCGCCTCGCCATGGCGCTGATGGCGCGCGAACACGTTGTCCAGACCTTCCTCGTGCAGCATGTCGATGGCCTCGGCCAGGCCATAGAGCAAGTTCGTCGCCGGGGTGTAGGGGAAGAACCCGTTCCTGTTATTGGCGAGCATCTCCTCCCAGGACCAGAACAGCTTGCGGCTTTGCGACGCCTTGGCTGCCGCCAGGGCCTTGTCAGAGACAGCATTGAAGGAGAGGCCCGGTGGCAGCATCAGGCCCTTCTGGGAGCCTCCGACCGTCACGTCGACGCCCCACTCCTCATGGCGATAGTCCACAGAGCCGAGCGAGGAGATCGTATCCACCATGAACAGCGCGGGATGCTTGGCGGCATCGATGGCGCGGCGGATCTCATCGATGTGGGATGTGGCGCCCGTGGCCGTCTCGTTGTGGACGACGCAGACGGCCTTGATCGTATGGCCTTTGTCCTCGCGAAGCCGCGCTTCGATGGCGGCCGCGTCGGCGCCCGAGCGCCAGTCGGAGGGGATGAACTCGGGCTCGAGGCCAAGCTTCAAGGCCATGTTCTTCCACAGAGCGGCGAAATGGCCGGTCTCGTACATCAGCACCTTGTCGCCGGGCGACAGGGCATTGACCAGGGCCGCCTCCCATGCGCCCGTGCCGGAAGCCGGGTAGATGACGACCGGTCCGCTGGTCTTGAAGATGGTCTTGATCCCGTCGAGCACGCGATGGCCGAGCTTCTGGAATTCCGGCCCGCGATGGTCGAGCACCGGCATGTCCATGGCGCGCAGGACGCGGTCCGGGACCGGCGTCGGGCCCGGGATTTGCAAAAAATGGCGCCCGGCGCGGCGTTGCGGCTGGTTGGACATGGAACGCTCTCCCTCGGTATTGGGGCACTCTCGGCTGCACCGCTTAGCACGCCTTCCCGCGGCTCGCCCAATGGGATTTCTCGACCCTTCCAGCCGACGGCTTCAACTCGAAGAGGAAATCACGCATTCTCCCGCGGCCCGCAATAGCCACAACAGTAGGCTGCACCTTCTCAATGACGACAACAGGCACGTCCCATCGGCTGGCGGAGCGACTCAGGAAGGAGTTGCAGGGCGAGGTTCTGTTCGATGCCTTGAGCCGCGGCCGCTATTCCACGGACGCTTCGATCTATCAGATCGAGCCGATCGGCGTGGTGGTGCCGAAATCGGCGGCTGACGTGGCCATTGCGGCGCAAATCGCGCGCGAGGAAGGGGTGCCCCTGCTGCCGCGCGGCGGGGGAACGTCGCAGTCGGGGCAGACGGTGGGCCGGGCGCTGGTGATCGACTTCACGAAGTACCTCAATCGCCTCGTCTCGGCGGACAAGGATGCGGCGACGTGCGTGGTCGAGCCGGGCATCGTGCTGGACGAGCTGAACCGGCAACTGCGCCCGACGGGGCTGTGGTTTCCGGTGGACGTTTCGACGTCGAGCCGGGCCACCATCGGCGGCATGACCGGCAACAACTCGTGCGGCACGCGCTCGATCCGCTACGGCATCATGCGGGATAACGTACTGGCGATCGATGCGATTTTGCCGGATGGAGCCGAAGCCCGTTTCGCTTCGGCAGGCGACGTCGATGGGCGCAACGTACCGGACAGTGCCCGCGAGCTCATGCGCGATCTGCTGGCGTTGGGGCGACGGGAGGCGGCGCACATCTCCGGGGCGTTTCCGGAGGTGTCGCGGCGGGTCGGTGGATACTTGATAGACGCGCTCGTTCCGAGCGACATCGACGCTCTCGTCCACGGCAGCCGGCCCATTAATCTCGCGACGCTGCTGTGCGGATCGGAGGGTACGCTGGCGCTGTCGCGGCAGATCGAGCTGAAGCTGTCGCCGCTGCCGAAGAACAAGGCGTTGGGCATCTGCCATTTCGCGACCTTCCGCAAGGCCATGGAAGCGGCGCAGCACATCGTCAAGCTCGGGCCGGTCGCTGTCGAGGTGGTGGACCGCACGCTCATCGAGCTGGCGCGCGATATCGCCATGTTCCGGCCGGTGATGGAAACGTACGTGCGGGGCCGCCCGGATGCGCTGCTGCTCGTCGAGTTCGCGGAGGACGATCAGGCCGAAAACCTGCGCCGGCTCGAACGTCTGGACGAGCTGATGGGCGACCTCGGGCATCCGGGCAGCGTGGTCAAGGTTGCCGATGCGGCCGGGCAGAAGGCGGTGTGGGAGGTGCGCGCCTCCGGCCTCAACATCATGATGTCCATGAAGAGCGAGGGAAAGCCGGTCTCGTTCATCGAGGATTGTGCGGTCCCGCTGGAGCATCTGGCCGATTACACGGAGCGGCTGACGGCCGTGTTCGAGAAACATGGCACCAAGGGCACGTGGTATGCGCACGCCTCTGTGGGCTGCCTGCACGTGCGTCCCGTTCTCAATCTCAAGCTCGAGAAGGACGCCCACACCATGCGCGCCATCGCCGAGGAGGCGTTCGCCATGGTCAAGGCCTACAAGGGGTCGCACTCGGGCGAGCATGGCGACGGCCTCGTGCGCTCGGAATTCCACCAGACGATGTACGGAGCCAAGACCGTGCGGCTGTTCGAGGAGGTGAAAGACCGCTTTGATCCCACGGGCCTGATGAACCCCGGCAAGATCGTGCGCGCCCCGCGCATGAACGACCGCAGCCTGTTTCGCTACAAACCCGACTACGGCGTTGCTAGGATCGAGACCGCGCTCGACTGGTCGGCATGGCCGGGCGCCGGCGGCGGCTTCCAGGGCGCCGTCGAGATGTGCAACAACAACGGCGAGTGCCGCAAGCATGTGGGCGGCACCATGTGCCCGTCCTTCCGCGTCACCGGCAACGAGCGCGACGTGACGCGCGGACGGGCCAACTCGCTGCGTCTGGCGATCTCAGGGCAGGTCGGCCCCGATGCGTTCGCCTCCGACGAGATGCTCGAGACGATGAAGCTGTGCGTCTCGTGCAAGGGCTGCCGGCGCGAATGCCCGACCGGCGTCGACATGGCGAAAATGAAGATCGAGGTGCTGGCGGCGCGCAACAAGCGTCAACCACTGCCGCTGCGCGACCGGCTGGTGGCCTATCTGCCGCGCTACGCGCCCTATGCGGCGCGGCTGGCGCCGCTGATGAATGCCCGCAACTGGCTGCCCGGCATTGCCAGCATGACAGAGGGCGTGACCGGTATGTCGGCGCGGCGCAAGCTTCCCGAATGGCGCGGACGGCTGTTCGATCCGAGCGAACCGTTCGGCCCGGCAGACGGCCGCGAGGTCGCGCTGCTGGCGGATACATTCAACACGTACTTCGAGCCCGAAAATCTCTGGGATGCCGTCGACGTGCTGGCAAAGCTCGGATACCGCGTCACGGTCCCGCGCGCGCCGGAGGGCGGGCGGCCTCTTTGCTGCGGGCGCACATTTCTGTCGGCCGGGTTGGTCGACGAAGCGCGTGCGGAAGCGCAGCGTATGCTGGCCGTCATTGCTCCGCTGGCGAGGCAAGACGTGCCCATCGTCGGCCTCGAACCGTCATGCCTGCTCTCGCTCAGAGACGAATTCCTGACCATGAAACTTGGCGAGGACGCAGCCGAGGTATCCAAGCAGGCCCTCATGTTCGAGGAGTTTCTGGCACGCGAAGCCGAGGCCGGCCGCATCAAGGGGCCGATCGGCCGCGCCACCGGCGAGGTGCTGCTGCATGGCCATTGCCATCAGAAGTCGTTCGGCGTCATGGGCGCTGTCACCAAGGCTCTCGGCCTGATCGAAGGCCTCAAGGTCGAGATGGTGGAGTCGAGCTGCTGCGGCATGGCCGGCGCCTTCGGCTATGGGGCCGATACTTATGATACATCGCTCGCCATGGGCGAGCTATCGCTGTTGCCGGCCGTGCGCGCTGCTCCCGCACAAACGCGGATCGTGGCCGACGGCTTTTCTTGCCGGCACCAGATCAAGGATGGGGCGGGCCGCCAAGCCCAGCATGTGGCTGCCATCCTGCGTGCGAGCCTCCCCTCCAGGGGATAGCGTCTGCAACTTCGTACCCTTCGGCAAGCTGCCATTCGACTTTCGTCGCAGACGACCCGGCAAAAACGTGTGCGAACGAAGCGGCTTTAGTCGTGGTATACTTGCATACCAAGTCGTTTCTGAATTAAACGACAGGTGCTGCGCTCCGCTCAAAGGGGGCGCATTTTACAAGCGTTCAAAACGATTTCTCCAGGGAGGAGACTCAAGTGGCCAAAGACACCAAGGCAGTCAATCGTCGCCGGTTCCTGAAGGGCAGCGCGCTGGCGGCCGGTGCAGCAGCCGGCGCCGTCGCCATGCCGCAGGTCAGCCGGGCGCAGACGGTGACCTGGAAGTACCAGTCGACCTGGCCGACGAAAGACATCTTCCACGAGTTCGCGGCCGACTACGCCAACAAGGTCAACGAAATGTCGGGCGGGCGCCTCAAGCTCGAGGTGCTGGCGGCCGGCGCCGTGGTTCCGGCCTTCCAGATGCAGGACGCGGTCAACTCCGGTATTCTCGACGGCGGCCACGGCGTGTGTGCCTACTGGTACGGCAAGCACAAGGCGTTCTCGCTGTTCGGCACGCCACCGTCCTACGGCTGGGACGCGCACGGCTTCCTCGGCTGGTTCTATGCCGGTGGCGGCGAAGCGCTTTACAACGAACTGATCAACGACATCCTGAAGATCAACACGGTCGGCTTCCTCTATTACCCGATGCCGACGCAGCCGCTAGGGTGGTTCAAGAAGCCGGTGACTGGTCCCGACGACCTGAAGAACGTCAAGTACCGCACGGTCGGACTTTCGGCAGACCTGTTCAAGGAGCTGGGATGTGCCGTCACCATCCTGCCAGGAGGCGAAATCGTGCCGGCCATGGATCGCGGCCTGCTCGATGCAGCCGAGTTCAACAACCCCTCGTCCGACATCCTGCTCGGCTTTCCCGACGTCTCGAAGACCTTCATGGTGCAGAGCAACCACCAGCAGGCCGAGGCTTTCGAGGTCATCTTCAACAAGGGCAAGTTCAATGCCCTGCCGGCGGAGCTGAAGTCGGTCATCAAGTACGCTGCGTTTGCCGCCACGGCACATCAACTGAACATCGCATATGATCGCTATTCGAAAGATCTGGAAGCGATCAAATCGCGCGGCGTTCAAGTGATCAAGACGCCGGACAGCGTCCTCACTGCGCAGCTCCAGGCCTGGAACAAAGTCCTCGATGCGCAGCAAAAGGATGCCAATACGGGCGCGTTCTTCAAGAAGGTGGTCGATTCCCAGAAGGCCTGGGTCAAGCGCACAAGCGCCTATCTGAACATCAACAACAACAGCAGTGCAGCGCTGGAAGCTGCCTATAAGCACTTCTTCGGCTGAGGCACTCAGAAAAACGCGAACCCGCGCGGGCGTGCTCGCGCGGGTTCTGCACGCAAGATAGACTGTGACGTACGCCCGGATCGCAGCGAGATATCAGGCCATGAACCGTGCTCTGCTGATCATCGATGGGTTGAGTACGTTCGTCGGCAAAACATTCGCGTGGATGATCCTGGCGATGACGTTCGCCATCTCCTACGAGGTCTTCTGCCGCTATGCGCTCGGCGCGCCGACCGATTGGGCGTTCGACGTCAGCTATATGCTGTATGGCACGCTGTTCATGATGGCGGGCGCGTACACCCTCTCCCGCAACGGCCACGTGCGGGGTGATTTTCTCTATCGCACCTGGGCACCGCAGCGGCAGGCGCGGATCGATCTCGCCCTTTACTTCCTGTTCTATTTCCCGGGCATCCTTGCGCTCATCTACTCGGGCTGGGAGTACTTCAAGCTTTCCTATCTCCTGAACGAGCACTCGTCGGCGTCCCCGAACGGACCCATCGTGTGGCCGTTCAAAGCGGTCATTCCAATCGTCGGAGTACTGATGCTGCTGCAGGGCGTCGTCGAGGCCTTGCGCTGCGTCGTCTGCATTCGCACAGGAGAATGGCCGCAGCGTCTGCATGACGTCGAAGAGATGGAGAAGATCATCCTGGAGCAGGCGCAAGCCAATCCAAACGGGCCGGGGACACGCTGATGCTGACCGCGTTTCTCGGCTACCTCTCCATGCCGTTCATCACAGATGCCGGCATGGGCGTCCTCATGCTCTTTCTGTTCCTGATTTTCCTGATGCTGGGCTTTCCCATCGCGTTCACGCTGATGGCGATGGGCGTGGGCTTCGGCTACTACGCCATGGGTCCCGCTGTCTTTCAGCTGTTCGTGCAGCGCACCTACAGCGTGATGGCGAACGACGTCCTGCTGTCGATCCCGCTATTCCTGTTCATGGGATATGTCGTCGAGCGCGCCAATATTCTGGATCGCCTTTTCAGGTCCATCCAGCTTGCCGCAAGCTGGCTGCCTGGATCTCTGGCTGTCGCGACGCTCGCCACGTGCGCGCTCTTCGCCACCGCGACCGGCATCGTGGGTGCGGTCGTGACATTGATGGGCTTGCTCGCTTTTCCGGCCATGCTGCGTGCGGGCTATGACACGCGGCTGGCGGCAGGCGTGGTGTGTGCGGGCGGATGTCTCGGCATTCTCATTCCGCCCAGCGTCATGCTCATTCTGTATGGCGCGACGGCGGGCGTGTCGGTGGTCAAGCTTTACGCCGCGGCTTTCTTTCCCGGCGTTATGCTCGCCGGTCTTTACATGATCTATGTCGTTGTGAGGGTCGTGATCAACCCGGCGCTGGCACCGAAACTGCCGCCGGAGCAGCGCAACGTACCGCTGCTGAAGATCATCTACGAGCTCGCCACCTCATTCCTGCCGCTGGCGCTGCTCATCATGGGCGTGCTGGGCGCGATCATGTTCGGGTTTGCGACGCCGTCGGAGGCGGCTGCGATCGGCGCGCTGGGCTCACTCATTCTGGCGGTCGCTTATCGCTCGTTTTCGTTTGAGAAGCTGAAGGAGTCGGTGTTTCTCACTGCGCGCGCGTCAGCCATGGTGTGCTGGCTGTTCGTCGGATCGGCTGTGTTCTCAGCCGTGTTTGCCTACCTCGGCGGGCAGAAGGTCGTGGAGGAGTTCGTCCTGGCGCTGAACCTGAGCCCGACGATGTTCCTCATCATGACGCAAGCCATCATCTTCCTGCTGGGATGGCCGCTGGAGTGGACGGAGATCATCATCATTTTCCTGCCGATCTTCCTGCCGCTGCTCGACGACTTCGGCGTCGACCCGCTGTTCTTCGGCGTGCTGGTGGCGCTCAACTTGCAGACGTCGTTCCTGTCGCCGCCGGTGGCGATGGCGCCCTTCTATCTGAAGGGCGTCGCGCCCAAGCACGTGACGATCGACGAGATTTTCAACGGCGTGTATCCGTTCCTTGCCATCGTGCTGCTCTCCATGGTTGCATTCTATACGTGGCCGCAGATCGGTCTGTGGCTGCCGAACTACTTGTACAAGTAACGGGAGAGCCGCCGCATGGCGTCTGCAAAGAACTCGCGCAAGCGCGAGCAGAAGCTCAATGAGCTGACGGCCAGCCGGGCCGTCACGCTGCTCCGCAAGGGGGACGTTTCCGCAGAAGATTACGCCAAGGCCTGCCTGGAGCGCATTTCGGAGCGCGAGGAGACGGTGCAGGCCTGGGTGCATATCGATCCAGACCACGTGCTGGCCCAGGCGCGCGCGGCGGACGATCTGCGCAAGGCCGGCAAGGGTATCGGCCCCCTGCACGGCCTGCCCGTTGGCATCAAGGACATCATCGACACGGCGGACATGCCGACCCAGAACGGCTCGCCGATCTTCAAGGGCTATCAGCCGGCGCGCGACGCCTTCTGCGTGTCGACACTGCGGGCGGCGGGCGCCATCATCATGGGCAAGACGGTGACGACTGAACTTGCGACGTCGACGCCCAACAAGACGCGCAATCCGCACAATCCGGAGCACACGCCGGGTGGATCGTCATCAGGATCGGCGGCGGGCGTGGCGGATTTCATGATCCCGGCGGCGCTCGGCACGCAAACGGGCGGCTCGGTGATCCGTCCCGCCTCCTATTGCGGCATCTACGGATTGAAACCGACGCTCGGCCTCATCTCGCGCCGGGGCGTCACGCTGCAATCGCACACGCTCGACACCGTGGGTGTCTATGGCCGGTCGCTGGAAGACCTCGCATTGCTGACCGACGTGCTATCGGCGCATGATCCGGACGATCCGGTCAGCTATGTGCGCGGGCGCACGAGCCTGTCGGCGGTCCTGGCGGAGAAGCCGCCGCTGCCGCCGCTGTTCGCGTTCTGCAAGACACCTGCCTGGGATCTGGCCGATGCCGTGACGCGGGAGGCGTTCGAGGAGCTTGTGGCCGAGCTGAAAGACCAGGTGCAGGAGGTGCAACTGCCCTCACTGGCAGATGCCATGGAGAACCAGCTCACCGTGGTCGGGGCCGAGAACGCGGCCTACTACGGCCCGTTGCTGGCGGGACTGAGCCCGGGTCTTGCCTCACGTGTGGAGAGCGGCGCAAAAGTCCTGGGCCGTGACTACATCAACGCCGTGAATGCGCGCGAGACGATCTACGCGAGCATCGAGGATACGCTGCTGCACTACACGGCGATCCTGACACCGGCATCTCCCGGACCCGGCCCCAAAGGCCTCGGCTCCACCGGCAATCCCGTCTTCAACGCCATGTGGACGTACCTTGGCGTGCCATGCGTGACGCTGCCGCTGCTGGAGGCCGACGGCCTGCCGTTCGGCGTGCAGCTCGTGGGCATGCGCCGCGACGAGGGCCGGCTGCTGCGCACGGCGCGGTGGCTGGTGGAGCATCTGCGGAAGGTCTGAAGACCCTGGGGTGGAGATTTTGCAGCATGGCGAAGCTCGTCTTCGGAATGAACCAGTCCCTGGACGGCTATGTCGACCACCAGGAATTTTTGCCAGATCCCGCACTCTTTCATCATTGGATAGTGCACGTGCGCGGCCTGATGGGCAGTGTGTACGGCCGCCGCATGTACGAGGTCATGCGCTATTGGGACGAAGACCATCCTGAGTGGACCCCGGAACTCCGCGATTTCGCGGCGGCGTGGCGGAGCCAACCGAAGTGGGTCGTGTCGCGCTCGTTGAAGTCAGTCGGCCCCAACGCCACACTTGTTTCGGATGACATCGAGGCGGTGATACGCGGGCTGAAGACTCAGCTCGTCGGGGAGATTTCAGTTTCCGGACCAGACCTGGCGCGAAGCCTGACCGACCTTGGTCTTATCGATGAGTATCGACTCTACTTCCACCCCGT
The DNA here is from genome assembly GCA_046154585.1 of Hyphomicrobiaceae bacterium. Lineage (GTDB taxonomy): Bacteria > Pseudomonadota > Alphaproteobacteria > Rhizobiales > Hyphomicrobiaceae > CADEFX01. Next base: position 63,515 of record JBJXDX010000126.1, read on the forward strand.
CGTGCTTGGTCGCGGCAAGCCATTCTTCGCCGGCCCCCGGCCGCCGCTGCGCCTTGTGGCCAGCGATCGGATCGGCGAGGACGCGATCAGGTTAACGTACGTTCCTGCCTAATCACGCAACTCGCCCCGGCGACGCACGTCCCTCCTGCCTCAACCGCCCAACGGATTGCAGCCCAATCGCTCCTAGGACGCCCTCTCTTAGGTATCACTGTCGCGAAGGGGCGATTGCACTAAACCGCTACGCGGTAGCCGCCTCATTCAGATTGTGATCAGGCTTTGAACTCATAAAAGGAGAAACGCCTGCATCGAGTTAGGGCGCCGGGCTAGCAAGCCGGGGGATAGCAGACGGAATCGTTGCAGTGCGGAAGTGGTCGGCTTGCGGACAGAATTCCAGACCTGAAACATCGAGGGTGATCAGAGGCTTCGCAGTCGCACCGCTTTAATTTGGCCATGCCGTACGCACGGCAAGAGTCGGGCGCGTGATCGCCCATCTCTAGACAGCGAAATCATTATGCTTGTCGTTCCCTTCGTTGCTCGCCGCGTTGGCATGAATTGTAACCCTCTTCATATCCGCGCCAATACTCGTCATCTAGCGACTCCAGATCCGCGAGGGGACCCGACGGCGTGATGCCAGCCCCACCAAGCGCTGCCTTGACAGCTCGAATACCAGCGAGCTGACCGCCGCCCCGGTCGCCCGATACGACCATTGGTGTGCGGGAGATGCGCCGCTTGCACACTGTCAGCTCACCGCAAGTCGAGAGCGCAAACCCCATTCCGTCGATTGCCGCGAGCAAAGACGCCCTGCATTTTTCACCATGTGGTTCCACGACGATGTTCTCGACGGCCGCCAGCCATGGTTTGTCCAACTGGTCGAAGACCACGCTCTCCGATCCTTCTATGTCCATCTTGAGGATTGAAATCGTCGGGGAGCCTGCTTCGCGCCATACAGTCGTCAAATCCACAGCGTCGACGTCCGGGATCTCACCTGCGTGAGCTTCTCGCACTGAGAACGCCCATTCCTTGCCCTGCGGGCTCGTGTTTTCCTCTATGACGAGCCGCCCGGAGCCGGACCACACAGCAGCGTGCAGCAATCGCACTCGGTCGCCGTAGTGCGCGACATTTCGCCGAAGCATCTCGAAGTTGCTACTTTCCGGCTCGATGGCGACGACTCTCGCTTTCGGGTACCGGCTCAATAGGTATGCTGCTGAATATCCGACATTGGCGCCGCAGTCGATGATGAACGAGGCATCGATGATGTCATCCAGACAGCTGTACTCGCGCTCAACGAAGATCTGACGGAACACGGCCAAGTCGCTTGAGTGCGACCGAACCCATAGAGGCGACACCGAATGCCGCGAACGCAGCGTGTAGTAACGTCGGAGACCACTCATCCGTCCGAGGTTTTTCTCAAACTTATAGCGAATGGCCGTTCTGGGGCCGAGTGACTGGAGCCTCGTCACCTTCTCGTTCAACCAGCGGAGCATTTGTTTGCCTCGCGCTTAACCAATCCTCGGGTGAGCAGTCAAACATACAGTACACAGGCCGCCAGGGTTGGTCGCTGTGAAACCGGCCGAGGTACCTCACTCCATATTGAGCCCTTGGATTTGATGTACCGAGGATCGCGACCGCGGCTCCGGCGCAGAATGCGGCCGCTGGTCGACGAACCGGATACAGGCGGTCACTGACTTCCATCGCAACCCTCATTCCGGGGAAGTGGCTCAACAGAGCCATTCCGCAAACGTCGCACAACATTCGTTTCGCGACCTATCGGCCGGCTGCCGGGTAGGGAAGTCGTTACCAGACTCAATCGCGTGCCCGTCAGGATTGCCTTTCCAGCAATCCTATCCGACGGGAGTATTCCATGACGAAGCCGACGACGCCACTGCGCCAGCGCATGATCGAGGACATGGCGATCCGCAATATGTCGCCTCTGACCCAAGCCGCCTACGTTCGCGCCGTCGCCAACTTTGCCATCCATCACGGCGTCTCGCCAGACAAGCTGACGTTCGAGGACGTGCGCAGTTATCAAGTGCATCTCATCGGGCGCGGCCTCAAGGTGGCGACGATCATCCCGATCATGTGTGCCTTGCGGTTCCTCTATGGCACCACACTCGGGTTGAAGGATGCCCCCGAACAGATTCCACTGCCGCGCAAAGAAGACACGCTTCCTACCGTTCTCTCGCGCGACGAGGTCATGCGGTTTCTAACGGCCGTCACCGATCTCAGAATGCGCACCATCTTCATCACGATCTATGCCGCAGGCCTGCGCCTCTCCGAGGTCGTGAAGCTCACGGCCGCCGATATCAACAGCCAGCGCATGGTAATCCACGTGCGCCAAGCCAAAGGCCGCAAGGATCGCTACGTCATGCTGTCCGAGCAGCTGTTGGTGATCCTGCGCGATTACTTCAAGCGCACCAAGCCACCCGTCTCCTGCCTCTTCCCCGGTCAGGATCACAAGACGCCGGTAACCAGCCGCACGGTTCAGCGTGCTTGTCGCGACGCGGCCGATGCAGCCGGCCTTGCTCAGACCGTGACCACGATCCGGCAGATCCAGAGCCCTCTCGAGCTATTGAACATCGAACCAGCGGCGCCGGCTTGAACGGCCGGCCATGTCGCCTCCGAAGCTGGAGGTGGCGGATATCTTCCGCCGCTACGGAGAGGCGTGGCGTGTCGAGAACGCAGCTCATCTGAGCCTCGGGCAGCGGCGCGTCATGACCGCGATCGAGATCTGCCGCACTGCAGCCCTCGGCGGCCATGTCGAGCGCTGCGATGACTGCAGGCACACGCGCATTGCCTATAACTCCTGCCGCAACCGCCATTGTCCCAAGTGTCAGTGGCGGGCGGCGGAGGCATGGCTTGCGGCACGCGAGGCCGAACTACTGCCAGTCCCCTATTTCCATATCGTGTTCACGCTGCCAGCCACAATTGGAGCCATCGCATACCAGAACAAGGCCAAGGTCTACGGCCTGCTGTTCACGGCAGCGGCGGAGACCCTGACAACGATCGCGGCCGACCCCAAGCATCTCGGTGCGCAGATCGGCGTCACCGCCGTGCTGCACACCTGGGGTCAGAACCTCGATCATCATCCACATGTGCATTGCATCGTGCCGGGTGGCGGCACCTGTCCGCGCGGCACACGATGGGTGCCGAGCCGACACAACTTCTTCCTCTCCGTGCGCGTGCTGTCGCGCCTGTTCCGGCGGATCTTTCTTGAAGGCATCGAGCGTCTGCACGCAGACGGCGAGCTTCGGTTCTTCAATGACCTGGCGCCACTCGAGAATATGGCGCAGTTTCGGGCGCAACTGGCACCGCTTCGGCGCGCCGAGTGGGTGGTCTATGCCAAGCGGCCGTTCGCCGGCCCAAAGCAGGTGCTCGCTTATCTCGCGCGCTACACGCATCGGGTCGCGATTGGTAACAGCCGCCTGGTCTCAATCGAAGACGGCCAAGTTGCGTTCCGATGGAAAGATTATCGCCAACAAGACGACCAGCAGAAGAAATTGATGCGCCTCGACGCGGGCGAGTTCATGCGTCGGTTCCTCATGCACGTCCTGCCCGACGGCTTTCATCGCATCCGCCACTACGGCCTCTTCGCCAACGGTCACCGGGCCGAGAAGCTCGCTCTTTGCCGCAGGCTGCTGGATGTCCCCGTAGTGGCTCGCATCGAGGATGAAGCATCTGGAGCCAAAGCAGAGATCGATGAGCCGCCACCGTGCCCATGCTGCGGCGGTCGCATGCGCCTCATCGAGACCTTCGAGCGCGGAACGTCGCCGCGATCGAGCATCAACGTCACGAGGTTCGATACCTCATGATCAGCAACGTTGAACGACCGAGGCGGATTGCTCTGCAACGACGTTGGTCATCGATCGGCGACGCATCGCCGTGCGCGCTCGCCAGACCAACGGGTCGTCCGCCATCTTGCGATGCTAAAGCGACGACGCTTGCAACCGTGATCGCACTTGTCGATTGCTTCCATGTTTGCGATGCTGACTCGTCAATGCCCTCACCGGCGGCTTACACCATCCCGGCACGCGCTATCAAATCCCCATAGCGCACCACCCGTTGCCCGCGGTTTCGTGCAATAGAGTTTCTGCAACGCCGCCCGAGAGGTCGGCGTCAGCCGTCGCGTATGAGCACGGCATCGCAGAAACCTCATTCTTGTGCGACGTATCGAGGATGGCTCTACTGAGCCATATTCCCCGATCATGCATTCGCACCTAAACTCGACGCATGAAGATCATGCGCGTGTGATGACGAAGAGCCGAAGTCAGATGCTCTCGGAAAAAGCCGACGCGGAACGGCGACGCTGCCGTGACTGGCTGCCGCCGTTCATGCAAAACAACCAGCCGAAGTTCTTGACAAAAGACGAACTCCGTAGCGCTGCGATGTGTCAAAGCTCTCATTCGACATGGGATGGATTTTGGCGATCGAAGATACCGGACGCGCCGACTGGTACGAGCCGCTGCGCCGACGGCTACGCATCAAGAGCTGACCACTTCCCTATCTGCGGCAGCAGGCGGTGGCGTCGATCTCGCCGGAGCGCTCGGCTTGGATCGCAGGACAAGGCACCGAGCCGTAAGAACAGAAGACGCAGCAATCGCCAGCCTTCGGTCGCAGTATCACACCGCAGCCCGTGCATTCGTAGACGATCTGGCACGCGTCACTTGGCATGCGCTCAGTCTTCGAAGTGCCGCATCCAGGGCATGTGATGACTGATTGATCCATCATGTCACTTCCCTGCTCGCCGCCCCATCTGTCTTGGCTCATGAGCACGCATGATCGTGATTGATCCACATCAAAACAGATAGACAGATCAAGGTTTAGTTTTCAGTCGTGTGAATGTAGGCACAAGACCGGAGCGATACCATGATGTACGGCTGGTGGGACGGTGCTTCAGCACCTTGGTACGGCATGATTTTTGGTCCGATCATGATGATCGCGTTCATTGTCCTGACCGTACTCATTATCGCCTGGGTGTTGCGCGCCTTTGGTCTTGGCTGGCAATCGAACTCACCGGACAATACCCCGCTTGACACGCTCAAGCACCGCTTCGCGCGTGGTGAAATCGATCGCACAGAATATGAGGAACGCAAGAAGCTCCTGACCGGCGCGTGAGGCGCGGCGTCTCACGCGCGCCTGCGTCTCAATGCAGCAGGTCGGGACGCCCAAGTCACATCCTTCCTGATTAGACGCTCAAAGGGAGTAGGAATCGCATAATGAAAGCCCTCAAATTGGCAGTGTTGGCCGTTATCGTATCATCGTCGTTGGCGTGGTCGCAGCAAACACCGAAAGCAAAACTGCTCTCAACGCCGGAAGACCCGACCAAGAAAACTATCTTAGTGGGCCGTTCAGAGGCAGCCGGAATGGTCATTCAGTTTGAACTTGAACCGGCCACAACGATGATCATGCTTGTCGGGACCCCGCCAAGGCCAATGGAGCATGCCCCTGCCGCCGGCGAGGTCTACCATGTGGAGGTGAAGCCGATTGACCCGCGGTCAAAGACGCGGATTCCCTACGCCCATGTTGCCTTCGAAGCGACGAACAACGACACTGGAAAATCGCTGAAGGGAGAGCTGCATCCCATGTGGGGTAGCAGCGGTCTTCACTACGCGATGAATAGCGCCCTTCTCGGCGATGGTGGATACACGGCAACCATCACGATCCACGCGCCGACGTTCGGCCGGTCGTCCAAGGACAAGGATTTGTTCATGGCGCCGGCAATGGCCAAGTTCCACTTCAAGCTAACGAATCGCGTACTTATAGAGGTGTCCGAGCCGAGCCCGTTGCCAAACTGAACCCAATTGCACCATATCGGAATGATTGGGCGCGCTGCCCGCTACCCCCGCGGAGCGGGTTAGTGCAATAGCACTTCTGCGACATTGTGATCGACTGCGTTGAGGTCCGTCTCAGAGCGAGAGCGGACTAAGGACTCGGCGCGACTTGCTATTTTCCGGCGAGAAGCCACCATTGTATGAGTTCACCGCCTACGCCTTCTTCTCCCAGCGGCCGGCTTCGGTTTGCTGCCAGTAGGTGACGGCGGCGCCTTGGGCGACGGCGGCCTTCCATTGCGCGCGCGCGCCTTCGACGGCTGCGGGATCGTGGCCGTCGAAGATGCAGACGACGCGCGTGTAGCCCTTGAAGTCTGATGCCAGGGCGCCGTCGATCAGGAAGCGAATGCCGGCGCCGTTGGGATTGTCGTCACCCGTTGTCAGAAAGACAGGCTGATGCTCGGCGTGACCCTCGGCGCGCGTGCCGTGCGCGAGGAAGCTGTCTTCCTTGTAGGTCCACAACAGCGTGTCGATGGCAGCGAGCCGCTCGGGGGAGCCCGCCTGCACCACCGCGCGCCAGCCGCGCTCGAGCGTGCGCTCGACGAGGCCCGGCAGCACCTGCTCGAGCGTCTGCCGCTCCAGGTGATAGAAGAAGACTTCGGTGCCGGTGCTGCCTGTCACGTCAACTCGTGCCGCCCTAACATTTTCCACCTCTTGTAAGCTGGCGGGTAACCCCTATATGCGCTGTCCGGTGCGGCGCCAGTCTAGGCTGACGCCCGTGTGAGCGGTGAGCGGGGCGGCCTTTCGGGTTTGCTGTCCCGCTCCCGCTCACTGGCGTTTAAGGGCTCGAATGTTAGCGGCGCGCGTAGGGATTGTCTCCCTTACGCAGGCCGAAGCGGATCGGCACGCCGGGGAAATCGAACGTGTCACGCAGGCTCTTCTCCAGATAGCGCATGTAGGACTTCGGCAATCCGGTGGGCTTCGAGCAGAAGGCCACGAAGGTGGGCGGCCGGGTGGACGGCTGCGTGATGTACCGGATCTTGATGCGGCGGCCGGACGTCGCTGGCGGCGAATGGCGAACCATCGCTTCCTGCAGCCAGCGATTGAGCGCATTGGTCGACACGCGCTTGTTCCAGATCTCGTGCGCATCGAGGATGGCCCGCATCAGCTTATCCAGGCCGCGGCCGGAGAGAGCCGACACCGGGATGAGCGCAACGCCCGGCACCTGGGCCAGCTTCTCAGTCAACGTGCTCTTGAGGTCGCGCAGCATCTTCTGCTTGTCTTCGACGAGATCCCACTTGTTGACGGCAATGACCAGCGCGCGGCCTTCCTCGGTGACGAGATCGCCGATAGTCAGGTCCTGGTGCTCCAGCGGCCGTTCTGCATCGATCAGCAGCACGACAACTTCCGCAAAGCGGATGGCGCGAATGGCATCGCTGGCCGAGAGCTTCTCGGCGGTCTCGCTGACGCGCGCCTTGCGGCGCAGGCCGGCGGTATCGAACAGGCGAATGGTTCGGCCTTGCCACTCCAGATCGGTGGCGACGGCATCGCGCGTGAGTCCGGGCTCGGGGCCGGTGATCATGCGGTCCTGCCCGAGGATGGAATTGACGAGGGTCGATTTCCCAGCATTCGGCCGGCCGACGATGGCGACGCGCATGGGCCGCCGGACCTCTTCGGCGGGCTCGCCGGCTGCTTCTTCGTCCTGGACCTCAGAGCGCCGGGCGCGGCGTTTCACCTTGGCTTTCAGGCCAAGCGCCGCCAGAAGGTCGTCCTCGAGCTGTCCGATCCCCTCGCCGTGCTCGGCGGAGACGGGAACAGGCTCGCCGAGCCCGAGCTGGAAGGCCTCGTAGAAGCCGTCGGCGCCGGCCCTGCCCTCGGATTTGTTGGCAGCCACCACGACAGGCTTGCCCGACGCCCGGGCCAGTTTCGCAAACTCGACGTCCGGCGGCGTGACGCCGTCGCGGGCATCGAGCACGAACAGCACGGCGTCGGCATCGCGCATGGCGGTCTCGGTCTGGGAGCGCATGCGGGCAGCGATCGAGCCGGCGCGCGCGTGCTCCAATCCGGCCGTGTCGATCAAGAGACAGGGATGGCCGCCGAGCTCGCCCTCGGCCTCGCGCCGGTCGCGCGTCAGGCCAGGCATATCGGAGACGAGCGCGGAACGCGTGCCCGTCAGACGGTTAAAGAGCGTGGATTTGCCCACGTTCGGCCGGCCGACAATGGCAATGGAAGGACGCATGATCTCGGGAATCCTTGGCTGCCGTGCCTTCCAGGCGGCACCAGCCCGGCCAATCAGTGCACGCGATTGACGCAGAACGAGACGACGTCGGCAAGGGCCTTGCGCGGGGCCGTGTCGGGGAAAATCGCCAATGCGTCGCGGGCGATGGCGCCGTAGTGGCGGGCCCGCTCGACGGTGGCCTCGATAGCCTTGTGCCTCTTCATGAGGCCGATGGCGGTTTCCAAGTCTCCGTCCTGCACGTCGCCGGTGGCGAGCGTGCGCTGCCAGAACTCGCGCTCGGAGGCATCGCCGCGGCGGAAGCACAGGATGACCGGAAGCGTGATCTTGCCCTCACGGAAATCGTCGCCGACCGACTTGCCGAGGCGCGCGCTGTCGCCGAAATAGTCGAGCGCGTCGTCGATGAGCTGGAAGGCGATGCCGAGGTTCCGCCCGTAGGACTTGAGGGCGGCCTGCTCGGCGGCCGGCCGGGCTGCTGCAGCCGCACCCACCTCAGCCGCAGCCGAGAACAGCGCGGCGGTTTTGGCGTCGATGATGGCCAGATACTCGTCCTCGTTGGTCGATGTGTTCTTGGCGGCGGCGAGCTGCATGACCTCGCCTTCGGCGATGACGGCGGCGGCGTTGGACAGGATCTTGAGGGCCGGCAGCGAGCCGACATCGACCATCATGCGGAAGGCCTGGCCGAGCAGGAAATCGCCGACCAGCACGCTCGCCTGGTTGCCCCATACCAGACGCGCCGAGGGCTTGCCGCGCCGGTAGTCGCTGTCATCGACCACGTCGTCGTGCAGCAGGGTGGCGGTGTGCATGAACTCGACTGCCGCAGCCAGGCGAATGTGGCCATCGCCGCGATAGCCCGACAGCTTGGCCGAGGCCAGCGTCAGCATGGGCCGCAACCGCTTGCCGCCGGAATCGATGAGGTGGTGCGCCAGCTTGGGGATCATCTCGACGTCGGACACGGCCTTGTCGAGGATGAGGTGGTTAACCGCAGCCATATCCTCCGACACGAGCGCAAGCAGCGGTTGCAGCCCTGCGGCCGGGTCACGCGCTTCGTCGAGGGGTATGACGACGCCCAATGGCTTGTTTCCTGAAGTCGAATGCGATCCCAGCGGATATACTGCAGGACTTCGAACCGTCAAGCCGTATCGGGGACACAAAGCCGCATGCGCAGCGTACTCCAGGCCACCGATCCGGTGGTGATCAGCTTTGCGGAGGCGCTTCTGCGCGAGGCGGGCATCTCCCTCCACGTCGCCGACGTGAACATGAGCATCGTCGAAGGATCGATCAGCATTTTTCCGCGGCGCGTGCTGGTGCCGGATGAGGACTGGGAGCGGGCGCGGCGCATTCTCGTCGATGCGGAGCTGAATGCCTGGCTTCCGGACGCCGGCGCAAGCGAGGCCGGACCCAAAGCGTGACGCGACAATGGACCTGACCGACGATGCGTGCCTGGGCGGAGCGCGGCTCATCCTGCCGCCGAAGCGGAGCGATCGCGCGGGGCTTGATGCCGTGCTGCTGGCTGCGGCTTGCCCTGCGCGTGGAGGTGAAAACGTTGTCGATGCCGGCGCGGGCGTCGGCACGGTCGGGCTTTGTGTCGCGCGGCGGGTCGAGGATGTGCGTGTCACGCTGGTGGAGATGGAGCCGGAGCTGGCGGACCTGGCGCGGCAGAATGTGGAGCGCAACGGACTGGCCGTGCGTGTTGCCGTCGTCGACGCGGATGTCAGGGATGGCGGGCGGCCGTTCCATGCCGAGGCCGGCGGCCTGACGGCGGGGGCATTCGCGCATGCGGTTGCCAATCCCCCGTATCTTTCAGCCGGTGACGGCACTGAGCCGACCAACCGTCTCAAGGCAGCGGCACACAGCATGCCGGGCGACGACCTCGATCAGTGGGTGCGGTTTCTCGCCACCGCGCTGACAGGCGACGGCACGGCGACAATGATCCATCGGGCCGATGCGTTGAGACCGCTGCTGGGCGCGTTCGACAGCCGGTTCGGAGCTATCAAGGTTTTTCCCATCTTTCCGCGTGAGGGGATGGCCGCGAACCGGATCATCGTGCACGGCGTGAAGGGCAGCCGGGCACCGTTGCAAATCCTGCCTGGCCTCGTTCTGCATGGCGACGCACATGAGTTCCGGCCGCAAGCCGAGGCGATTCTGCGCGACGGCGCGGCTTTGATGCTGGAGTGAACCGGCAAAGCTTGTGGCGGGTCCATCCTGCCGATACAAACGGGTGCGCGCAGATCTCAGCTGACCGCCGAAGTACCGGCAGCTTCGAGCACATGTAACCCCAGCATTTGCGAAAGTGGATCGATGTCCCTGTTCTCCCGCAAGCCTACGGTTCCCGTCCTGCGCTTCTCGGGGCCGATCGGCATGGCGTCGCCCATGCGGCCGGGGCTTTCCATCGGCTCGGCGGCCGGCGCGATCGAGAAGGCGTTCGCGCTGTCGAAGCTGCCGACGGTGGCGATCGTCATCAACTCGCCCGGCGGGTCGCCGGTGCAGTCGCACCTGCTGTTCAAGCGCATCCGGCAGTTGGCGGCCGAGAAGGAGAAGAAGGTCTACGTCTTCTGCGAGGATGTGGCGGCATCGGGCGGATATTTCCTGGCGGTCGCGGGCGACGAGATTTACGCGGACCCCTCCTCCATCGTCGGCTCGATCGGCGTGATCTCGGCGAGCTTCGGACTGGAGAAGGCGATCGCCAAGCTCGGGATCGAGCGGCGGGTGTACACCGCCGGGCTGCACAAGGGCTCGCTCGATCCGTTTCTTCCCGAGAAGCCGGAGGAAATCGAGCGCCTCAAGGAGATCCAGCGCGACGTTCACGCGGTTTTTATCGACGTGGTGAAGCAGCGGCGCGGGGCCAGACTCAAAGCGCCGGACGCGGAGCTGTTCACGGGTGCGTTCTGGTCGGGGCCGAAGGCCGTGGCGCTCGGATTGATCGATGGAATCACGGATTTGCGCACGCGCATGCGCGAGTTGCATGGCGACAAGGTGCGGCTGCGCGTGATCCCGCTGGAGGGCGGCGGATGGCTGTCGCGGCGCCTGCGGCGGCTGCCGGGACTTGGCGGCGGAAGCCTGCCGGCGCTTGCCCTACCTTCGACACTGGGCGATGATTTGATCTCTGCCATCGAGGTGCGCGCGCTGTGGTCGCGCTACGGCCTCTGATGCAGTTGCGGCTGGGAGTGCGGCATGCCTCACCTCGTGGGTTTGATGCTGATCGGTGCCGGACTGTATGCCGGGTATCGTGCGCTGGCGCGTGTCGCGGGCAGGATGACAGATGAGATGCGGCGCGCCGAGGCCGAGGTACGCGTCCGGACGGTCCACGAAAAGCACATGGGTACGCTCGAGTACGATCCGGCGAGCGGCGTCTATCGGCCGGTCGATCGGCGCTAGACGGCAACAGTCTGAAACATAGGCCGATTCGCACACGCGCTGTCTCGCAGAGGCGAGCGGACGCGCCGACGGTGCAAGACAATCCAGATGACGCCCGGGAGCATTTGCGTATAGTGCGCGCGCAACACCATCCCGATGCGAGCCATGCCCAACACACCGGCCAAATCCGCCGGCGCCAAACCTGCACCTGCCGATCCGGCGCTGCGACCGAAAGAGTCCTTCCAGGACCTGATCCTGACGCTGCAGCAGTTCTGGGGCGCGCAGGGGTGCGTGGTGCTGCAGCCTTACGACATGGAGGTGGGGGCGGGGACGTTCCATCCGGCGACGACGCTGCGGGCTTTGGGGCCGAAGGCGTGGAACGCGGCCTACGTGCAGCCGTCGCGCCGGCCGAAGGACGGCCGCTACGGCGAAAATCCGAACCGGATGCAGCACTACTACCAGTTCCAGGTGATCATGAAGCCGGCGCCGGCCGACATCCTGGACCTGTACCTTCAGAGCCTGGACGCCATCGGGATCGATACGGCCACCAACGACATCCGCTTCGTCGAGGACGACTGGGAGAGCCCGACGCTGGGCGCCTGGGGGCTCGGCTGGGAGGTGTGGTGCAACGGCATGGAGGTGACGCAGTTCACGTACTTCCAGCAGGTGGGCGGGTTCGACTGCTCGCCGGTGCCGGGCGAGATCACGTATGGCCTGGAGCGGCTCGCCATGTACGTGCAGGGCGTAGATCGCGTCTTCGATCTCAACTTCAACGGCCGTACCGACGCGCGCAAGCTGACGTATGGCGACGTATTCCTGCAGGCCGAGCAGGAATATTCGCGCTATAATTTCGAGCATGCCGATACGGCCGCGCTGCTGCAGCACTTCCGCGATGCGGAGAAGGAGTGCCAGGCGCTGCTGGAGAAGGGCGCGCCGAAGCCCCAAGACAACGACAAGCATCACAAGCTGGCCCTGCCGGCCTATGACCAGTGCATCAAGGCGAGCCACATCTTCAACCTGCTGGATGCGCGCGGCGTGATCTCGGTGACCGAGCGGCAGAGCTACATCCTGCGCGTGCGCGAGCTGAGCAAGGCGTGCTGTGGCGCGTGGCTGCAGACGGCGGGAGGCGGGGCGTGACCTACACTGCAACCTCATGTGTCATCCCGGGCGGAGCGCGCGAGCGCGGAGACCCGGGACCCAGGGGCGACTTGGTAGGGTGGCTGCCGCATGTGGCACTGGGTCCCGGCTCGCGCGCGGGAACATGGGCACGCGGACATAAGCAACACTGCGGCCCGCGCTTGACCGGGATGACAGCATCCCGGGAGCGGAGCGCGATTGACCGAGCCTGCCACTGCCCCTCACGTCGTGTCGTAAACACGCCTACGGCATGGCCCTCTCCCCGCTCGCGGGGAGAGGGGGAGTGTGCCCATGTCTGAACTCTTGCTTGAACTGTTCTCCGAAGAGATTCCGGCGCGGATGCAGGGGCGGGCCTCGGAGGATTTGAAGCGGCTGGTGGTGGAGGGGCTGAAGGCGCAGGGCCTCGAGGTGGGCAAGGCGCAGGCGTTTGCGACGCCGCGGCGGTTGACGCTTGTGGTGGAGGGTGTGCCGGCCAAGTCGCCCGGCGTCAGCGAGGAGCGCAAGGGGCCGCGCGTCGGTGCGCCGGCGCAGGCGATCGCGGGGTTCGTGAAATCGGCGGGGCTCGCGTCGATCGAGGAGGCGACCGTCGTCAAGGACGAGAAGAAAGGCGACTTCTATGTCGTCAGGATCGAGAAGGCGGGGCGGCCAGCCACAGAAGTTATTGCGCCGGTTATTGCCGAAGTCCTTTGGGCGTTCCCCTGGCAAAAATCTATGAAGTGGGGGGAGAGCGAAGAATGGCAGGCGCGCGTTACGGATAAAGCCCTGACAACCACCTCTTCCGTTCGAATTGGGCAAGTCTTCAAGTGGGTTCGCCCACTACATTCAATCGTTTGCCTGCTTGACGGCAAGATCATCGATGACCTGATCGTTGGCCCGGTCAAAGCTGGCGCGATCACGCGCGGGCATCGATTTCATGGCAACGAGGACATCACGGTCGCGGGCTTCGTCGACTATGCGACCAAGCTGAAGGCCAACAAGGTGCTGCTGCTCGCGTCCGAGCGCGTGGAGATGATCCGCGAGCAGGCCGAGGCGCAGGCGAAGGCGCACAAGCTGGAGCTGGTGGCCGACGAGGCGCTGCTGGCCGAGAACGCGGGGCTGACCGAGTGGCCGACGGTGCTAACGGGCAGCTTCGACGAGGCGTTCCTCAAGGTGCCGGCGGAATGCCTGATGCTGTCCATGAAGCAGCACCAGAAGTGCTTCTCGCTCAGGCATCCGAAGTCCGGCAAGCTTGCCAACAAATTTCTCGCCGTGTCGAACCTGATCGCTAAGGACGCCGGCAAGCAGATCGTCTCGGGCAACGAGAAGGTGATCGCGGCGCGGCTGTCGGATGCACGGTTCTTCTGGGAGCAAGACCTGAAGCGGCCGCTCGACGAGATGCGGCTGGCGCTGAAGGACATCACGTTCCACGAGAAGCTCGGGAGCCAGTGGGATCGCGTGGAGCGCGTGGCGGAGCTGGCGCATCAGATCGCCGGATCGGTGGATGCCGACAAGGACGATGCGCGGCGGGCGGCGCAGCTCAGCAAGGCCGACCTGGTGTCGGGGATGGTGGGGGAATTTCCCGAGTTGCAGGGGCTGATGGGGCGGTACTATGCCGAGGCCGGCGGCATCAAACCCGAGACCGCGCGCGCCATCGAGCTGCACTACAAGCCGAAGGGGCCGTCCGACACGGTGCCGAAGGTGGAGGACGGCGACGCCGTGGCGGTGGCCGTGGCACTGGCCGACAAGCTCGACACGCTGGTGGGGTTCTGGTCGATCGGCGAGAAGCCGACCGGTTCGGGCGACCCGTTCCAGCTGCGGCGGGCGGCGCTGGGTGTCATCCGCATCGTGCTGGAGAACGATCTCAGGCTGCCGTTGCGGCATGCGTTCGAACTCGCGGGCGGGCAGCCCAAGGCGGGCGACGATCTGCTCGCGTTCTTCACCGACCGGCTGAAGGTCTATCTGCGCGACCAGGGTGCGCGGCACGATCTCGTCGACGCAGTTTTGGCGGCGGGCCAGCAGGACGACCTCG
>JBJXDX010000127.1:0-3748 GCA_046154585.1 Hyphomicrobiaceae bacterium
CCGCCCAACGCTTTCGCAAAGCAAGACGAAGGTGACGACCTGACGTTTTACGCGCCGACCCGGCTAGTCAAACACATCGACGATATCGCAGTCGCCGCACTCACCGAGTTTTATCGTGACATGCTGCCCGAGGGCACGCGCGTGCTGGACCTGATGTCGAGCTGGGTCAGCCATCTTCCCGACGACCGTCGCTACGCCGAGGTTGTTGGACACGGCATGAACGCCAAGGAGCTAGCCGCCAATCCGCGCCTCGATAGGTCATTCGTGCAAGACCTCAATGTCGAACCGTCGCTGCCGCCGGCGGATCACATCATCGACGCTGCGCTCCGCTGCGTCGGTGTCCAGTACCTTCAGCGGCCCTTCGAGGTTTTCTCCGAGATCCGCCGGGCCCTTGTGCCACGAGGGCTGTTCATCGCCAGCTACTCTACCGCCTGACCAGCGTCTAGACCGCCGTTGCCTCTATAACTGGGATCAGCCAGGCGCTGCTCGACGAGCGCCCCCGGGCGACGTAACTTCAGCAAAACAGGAGATCTTGGAAGTCCAAGTGGAAGGCTCATATGACCCATTCGCGTCAGGAACCTCCACGAATGACACGGTCAACCGGGGATAGCGCTAGACCACAGCCGATCCTTTAAGATGCGTGGATCGATTGGAGAAACGCGGGACCACCGCCCCGTCCGGGATGGCGCACGTAGCGCGATGCGATTCCCATCCTGCGCAAAGCGGTTTCCGCCTTCTGCCCCAGTGACACAACCGTGTGAACTCGCAGTCGATCGATGAGCCAGGGCGTAATAGCCGGGAGCCTGTCGATCTCGGCGGGCGAGTGCGACCGATTGTTGGCACTGCCGGGGAGGTGGCAATGAAAGGGGAATGCATTCCAGAAGAATACCTTGCGCTGGCCAGTCGCCATCGCCTGCCAGACATAGGTGGCGGTCTGCTCCTTCACCGCCGGACCGGCGGTAGCCCGTCTGAGATTCGTCAGCTGCCAATAGGCGCCACAGGCCGCCAGGCTGGGCTCGTCCGTCAGGGGCAAACCCGTTCGCCGCCCGCCGAGCCGCCCCAATTCCAGGCCGACCCACAGCTCGTCAACTCCCCATGTGATGGCCTGATCGAGAATGGCGGTCAGATTGGCGGCTCGGATCGAAGCTGCACCGTCGAGATCATGATCCTTGCAATGATCGCGGTAAGGGTTGAACACGTTCGGCATCGAAATCGTAGCCAGATCCTGAATCAGATCTTGGGCATCGCGCCATCCGCTCATGTGTCCGCATCCTGTGCCGTCAGCGTACGCTGGAGGAGATCAGCGACGACCACGCCGCCGCGATGCTGCTTGAGATATCGAAAAGCCGTGAAGCCCTGCATGATCGCCTCCTCCCACATCCACATCGGACATGCCTCCACTTCATAGCCGCGCACCATCTGCTGGATCGTGCGCAACAGATCAAAATCGAGAGAGTCCACATCCTTGAAAGCCTGATGCTGCAGGCCGTGGCTGAAAACCCAGTTCGAGATACCCTCCTCGGTGATGATTGCGCGCGCGCCGTCCTGTTGCTCGTCGGTCTCGCGATTGCTCTTCCGCTTCAATTTCAGAAGCGCGCGCAACACAGGCGACCAGCCAAGCACTGCGGCAAAGGCGAGATGGAAGACATCGTGGAACCGGTAATCGTCCTCATCAGCACTATTATCCGTCAGCCGGTCGCCGACGTTCACGCCGTGCACGGACTGAAACACATAGTTGACGTCGAGGACTTTCTTTTCCCGAAATGCGACAACGAGACGGCGTGGAAGGCGCTCGTCCTCGTTCTCATCGTCATCGAAAAGGGGCGTGTGCAAGCGTGTGATCGGCCATCGACCGAGAACCTTTTCGACATTTCTGCGCGCCGCGGCCTCCAGGCTGATATGGGCATCGTTGGCTGCGGAAATGAGCGCCGAGAAAAGCCGGGTGAGATCGTCGCGGATCTCGGTCGTCTCCGTGGCAACACTCTCGTTGGCGCGGCGAACCAATCGGCCCACACGCGCGGCCACCGTCAGCAGGCTGCGCTCGACATATTCGCCGGACGCCGGACTCTCAAACAAGCTTTGTTGCCCATCAAGATCGCGAAACCGCGCAAGGGGCGCGACCGGACCAAAGCCGCCGCCCATCCTGAAGTCTCGATGGTGGTGCGCGGCAAGCGTGCCGAGCGTCAGGCCAAGCGCTGTGCCGACGTTCGCGAGATACCAAAGCACATCGCCCGTCTCCTCGAGAGAAGAATGGGCGTATGCAACGTAAGAGGCGGGGTCGCGTTGCTTCTTTTTCAGCTCGCTGAGCAGGCTGCCCACCTCGCCGAACAGTCCCAGCAGCAGGAAGCGGAGATGGCGCTCGCCCTCGAACCCACTGCGATCCGTCGCGCGCGCGAAAGTCTGATACGAATCGAGGGTCAGCGGCCCCTGCGCCGAGAATATGGGCGCCGGCATCACCGACATATACACCCCTCCATAGCGACAGTTTTACCTTTGTTGCCGCCGGTCGACGGCGTGACCGGGCAATCGCAACGCATAGTCCTGGGTGGCGGTTGGTTGAGCCACGGCGGATCAAGATGGGCCGGCAGTCTGCCCAAAAACTCGCTCAACATTAGAATGCCCGAGATCAGCGCAAAGGCAGACAGCCAGAAGCGCCGTGTATCATGCGCCCGCTCCCGCCCGGCGCGTTGGCCTTTGTCCGCCGACGCCTCGCTGAGGAGGATGAACGCGGCGGCCGCGGTGCTCAGGCATGCTGCAACGAGGATCACCGTATAGGCCGCCGACGGTCCCGGCAGCGGCGCCCTGAAAATATGGACCAGAATTGACAAAGCGATCACCAGGGCAACGATGTTGACCAGAATTCGCCAAAGATGACCCGCAAGGCCGGGTGTCCGTCTCGGGTCCGGGAGCCGCCTGTCTGTCGCCGCACCGGTCGATGACCCCAGCATCGTCGCAATCTTCTCCCACAAGGCGCGCAAGTTCATGGGACGACCTCATGCTGAGCAGTCGGTGGATCGGCAGGCTTCTGGATATCCGAACAGGCTCTCACACCCAGGGCGATCAGCGCGCCGAGGATCAATCCTTGTGACCAGCGAAGGATCGAGTGATCACGTTCAATCCGTTGTAGGCGCTCGTCAAGATCGTCGCGTGTCTCGTCGATCTTTTGATCAAGTCCGGGCAAGGAGTGAAAGCGGTCCGACAAGGGCGTGATGAGCTCGGTCGGAATGCCCTTGAACGTACTTTTCGGCCGCGAGGTATCGACCTCCGCGTCAATGTCCGCGAAGAAAATTTCGAACCATTTGTCGCCGCGGCCGACATGGATCGGTGCCGGACCGGCATTGAAGACCGCGAAGACCAGGCTACCGCGATATCCAGGTTCGACGTAGAAGCCCGACACATTGACCAAACCACGGAATTTCGTTGCTTTGGAACGCAGTGTTATGAAAGCTATCGCATCATTGGGGATCGAAACCTCTTCCTCGCTATGCATCAACGCGAATTGGCCCGGCGGGATGGCGCGGCACTCGCGGTCATCTAGCGTCTCGCGCGACGAACTGTCGTCGGAGGATGACGGCGTTATATAAATCTCGGGTCCTACCGAGAGATTGTAGGACGCGCGCTCCTTGCGTTGCGGGTCGGCGGGATCAAAACCGGAGATTATGCCGTGCCCGTGCTGCGTCAGATGCGCAGCATTTCGCGCAACCAGCGTCGCAAACGACCAGAAGCCACTGCGTGACCGCTTTTCTGC
>JBJXDX010000128.1:0-4329 GCA_046154585.1 Hyphomicrobiaceae bacterium
ACGGCGTGGCGACCAGCGGCTTCTATGGCGCGCTCCTGGTCTGGCGTGAAACCCGTGGTGCCTATGACGTGGACGATTCGGGCGTTGGCGGTCAGGTCCGCAAGCTCGATGCTCGCGGCCGGCACCGTGAAGTCCAGAACACCATCGACGCGGGCCACGACGTCCAGGGCATCGGACGTGATGGGAACATTGATCTTGCCGAGGCCGGCGAGGAGCCCGGCATCTTCGCCCAGCGCCAGGGACGTCGCGTGCTCGAGAGCGGCGGCCACGACGCAGCCGTCCATCGCATGCACCGCCCGGACAAGCTCGCGCCCCATGCGGCCTGCTGCGCCCATCACCGCCAGCTTCATCTCGCTCATGTGCGAACCCTCGTCCTCATGCCCCGCGCGGTATAGCAAAGGACGTGGGCAGCGTAAAAACGTTTCCGTCCGTGACGTTTAGCGGCTTTTGACACAAACGGGTGCCTTGGCATGATAGGGGTAGAACAGCCCCGGGCGCGCGTTGTGCAAGCCTTCCACCACCCCGACGGGAGAAATAATGCGGGCGGCACGGACAGGGATGCTGCTGACGGCGATCGGAGCCGCGCTGCCCGCGACCGGCTACGCCAATCCCTTGAAGAGCCAGTACACGACCATCGACCTCAAGGCCTGCACCAGGCTCAAGGCGCATCCCGACGGATCGGCATGGCGCTGCCGGGGGCTTCCGGGCTATCCGGTTTATGTGGCCGAGGGGGATTTGCGGACATTCGTCAGCGTCGGCGCCAACGCAGAAAAGCGGCGGGCGGCGAGCCAGACGCTCGGGCCATTCAACACGATCTTCGCGCCAGGTTCGCGCCGGACGACGCTGGAATGGCGCTTCAACCGCAAGGGTGACGCCGTTGTCCCCTACGCGATCATCCTGCGCTACTACACCAAGAATGACACTGGCCGTGGCGAAGTGCTGATCGTGACGAAAGTAAGCCCCGTGCAAACGTGCCAGGTGGCGTACATCGACGCGCTGGCGATGCCGGAGCCGATGGTGCTGGCGCACAAAATCGCCGATGAGACGGTGCGCGCTTTCGATTGCCGGAACGAACCCGTCACGGCGGGGCCCATAGGAAAAAGTCCGCTCTGAACTAGGGGCGTGCCGTCAGACCCAGGCGTAGGCGACCTTCTGCAGACGCGCGCCGCCGACGCGATCGGTCGATTTGGCGATGGGCCTGCCCCCGCGACGCCAATAGAAATCCTGCGCCGCGACGTTGTCGGCCAGCGCCCAGATGATCATCCCGTTCAGCTTGCGCTGGTCGAGCGCATAGCGCACGCCTTCGAACAGATGCTCGCCGAAGCCGAGACCCTGATAAGTCGGCAGCAGATAGATCTCGTAGATCTCGCCCTGATATTTGCTCTTCAGCCGGGAGCGGCCGAACGTGGCATAGCCTGCGAGCGTTCCGGCCACTTCGAGCACAAGCAAGCCGTCGCCGCTCTGCACCGCATTCTTCCACCAGGCCTTGTCGCGGCGGCGGATGATGCTCTCCAGATGCAGATGGGGAATAATGCCGCGATAGGAGGTCCCCCAGGTTTCGCGGAACAGATCGGTGAGCGCGCCAGCGTCGTCCAGCGTGCCCTTGCGTACCGCGATCTCTGACCGAGACTGCAACATAGGGTCAGTATAGACCCATCGCGCGCGTTTGAAATGCGCAAATCGCCCTAGCGTCCCGATTCCGACGGTCGCCTGATCTGGATGCTGGGGATCATCACACTATTGGGCATTCCGTCTCAGTTGTGATCTTCCGGGAGGATCGGAAGTGGATAAATCTCGACGCCGTCGTCGACGAGGTCCTTGACTTCGGCCGGGGAGGCCTCGCCGTAAATGCCGCGCTGCTCAGTTTCCTCGTTGTGGATTTTGCGGGCTTCCTCGGCAAACCGAGGACCCACATACTCCGACTTGGAAATGACCTCTTCGCGCAACTTGCGCATCATTTGAAGAAGCTCACGCTGTCCGGAGTTGGCGACGCGCTGCGGAACATTCTGCGGGGCTGCGGGAGGAGCGGGCGGCATTTCGCGCGCGGCGCGCGAGGCCTTCGAGGACTTGACCACGCTCGGCGCCATGAGGGCCTTTGCCACCTCGGTCGAGCCGCAGTTCGGGCACACAACGAGATTGCGCTTCGCCTGGCGGTCGAACGCGTCGGCGTTGCGGAACCAGCCTTCGAACTCGTGCTTGGCAGCGCACTGGAGGCGATAGCGGATCATGACGTACGTCCAATCCCTTCAAGGCTGTGCACGCGCTCGACACCGAAATGCCGATCGTGTCCGAGGGAAGGCATCCGCCGGCGGGCTTCGTCCACCTCGCTTAAGACTATATCAGCAAGGATGACGGAAGGCTGAACGTCGTCGCCTGCCTCAGCAATTATTTGTCCCCAAGGTGAAACGGCGATGCTGTGGCCAAACGTCTCACGCCCGCTCTCGTGACGGCCGCCCTGGGCCGCGGCCAGCACATAGCTGCCAGTCTCGATGGCGCGGGCGCGCACCAGCGCATGCCAGTGGGCGGCGCCGGTTTGCTGAATAAAAGCTGACGGGACGGCCAATATCGTGGCGCCGGCCTGCGCCAGCGCGCGATAGAGAACGGGAAAACGCAGATCATAGCAGACTGTGAGCCCGAGCTGTCCCCACGGCAGGGAGGCGACGACGGCTTTGTCTCCGGCCTGGAAGTGCTTCGACTCGCGGTAGCTCTCGCCGCTGCCGGGCGCAGCGTCGAACATATGGATCTTGTCGTAGCGCGCCGCGACGTCCCCTTCGGGAGAGAAGAGATAGGAGCGGTTGGCAATTTTGCCCGACGGCAGCAGCACGCTTATGGAGCCGAGGTGAAGCCACAGGCCGAGCTCGCGGGCGAGGCCCAAGAAATGTGCGACGGCCGGATTGCCTTCTTCCGCAAGCGTGCCGGCAAACCACTCGCGGCTCGTGGCTTGCATGAGGACGGTGAATTCGGGGGTTTGGACGTAGTACGCGCCCTGCCCCGCCGCCTCGCGGATGAGATGTGTCGCATCCTCGAGATTGCGGGCGATATCGCGGCCCGTGCACATCTGGATGAGGCCGGCGCGAAACGAGGTCGAAGGGGCAGCGGACATGGACGTGGCGTCCTCGGACACTCAGGCAGCGAGCAACAGATCGAGGCGGCCGGCGTTGTCGAGCTCGTAAAGCTCATCGCAGCCGCCGACGTGCACATTGCCGATCCAGATCTGCGGCACGGTATAGGCGCCGCCGGCGCGCTCGGTCATGGCCTCGCGCAGGTCGGGCCGCCCGTCGACCGCGATCTCGTCGAAGGCGACCTGCTTGGAGGTCAGCAGGCGCTTCGCGGCCAGGCAGTACGGGCAGAACCGCGTGGTGTAGATGGTGACTTTGGGCATGGGTGCTCAGATCATCAGGGCCGGCCGGGAATCTAATATCTATTCGGTGCGGCGCAAGGCCCACGGGTTGCGCCTACAGGGTGATGGCACCAGGCTCGACCACCAGGGCAAGTGCCAATACGTCAACGCGGACCGCTCCCGCCGCCAGCAAAACGCGGGCGCACGCGTCCACCGTCGCGCCGGTGGTGATGACATCGTCGATGAGAAGCACGCTGGCGCCTTCGATCCGTGCGCGGTATCGCGGCGCCAAGGCAAACGAGCCGCTGATATTGCGCCTGCGCTCCAGCCGCGAGAGGCCGACCTGGCTGCGCGTCGCGCGGGTGCGCTTCAGAACATGCGGAGCATAGGGCAAGCCGGTCAGGCGTGAGGTTTCCTGGGCCAGGATCGCGGCCTGATTGAACTGCCGGCGCAGCAGCCGGGTCCAGGCCAGCGGCACCGGCACGACCATGGTGATGCCGGGAAGCAGCGGCGCGGCCGCACTCACGAGCCAGGTGCCGAACAGGCGGCGGGCGTCGTGACGATCGGCGTATTTGAACGCGTGGATCAAATCGCGCATGACACCATCGTAGGCGGCGACGGCACGCGCGCGGCCATAGGCCGGCGGGTTGGCGGCGGCAGCCGCCGAAATCATAGCCTCCTCTGCCCCCCCGCCGGTGCCGAAGGGCATCGGCAGGCCCAGCCGGTCGCACAACGGCGGGCGGATGAAGCGGATGTCGCGCCAGCAGGTGCCGCACACCTCGTGATGACGCACGAGCGGCGCGCGGCAGGCAAGGCATACGGGCGGCACGACGATGTCGGCGAGCGAGCGGGCGACCCGGTCCAGCGCGGAGGCGATGACGCCGCGTGGCCGCTCACCGGTTCCGTCCAGCCCCTGCATGACCGCACTCCAGTTTTGTGGACGGGCATGTTAGTGCATGCCTAGTGTGATGATCGAGAAATTCGCCGGC